>JBFWXN010000016.1:0-83483 GCA_050187415.1 Hyphomicrobiaceae bacterium
GCTTGTCGCGCTCGCCGGCTTGCTGCTTTTCCCGCTCGCCCCGGCCGCGCTGCTCTTCCTGAGCCCGCTGCTGCTTGTCGCGCTCGCCAGCCTGCTGCTTCTCCCGCTCGGCTCGGCCGCGCTGCTCTTCCTGGGCCCGCTCCTGCTTGTCGCGTTCGCCGGCTTTCTGCTTTTCCCGCTCGCCCCGGCCGCGCTGCTCACCTTCGCCGCCTCGCTTATCGCGTTCTTGTATAGGGGGGCGTTCATCAGCTTGGCGAGAGCCCTGGGCCAGACGCACTTGCTGCGCATGCGCTGAAGTAGCCGCTTGCGCGGCAATGACCAAGCTAAGAAGGGAGATAAATGGCAAGAAGATCATGGTTGGTTCAGCCTCATACTACTTTCGTAGCTAACACCGGCGGTGCGACAGGCGTTCCATCGCTGCGGCTGGGCCGACTGAATTGTCTTTTTTGTGCAGACCCTGGCGGCCCGTCACGCTAAGCAACCGCCTCATTTTTTTCGATGGCCCTGTTACGGCTGTTCACATCCGCTACCGAATGTTAAACTTTTGCACCGGTGCGAATTGGCAGACGTGGCCGAGTGGGGCACCGTTTTCGGCGACGCCGTGGTGGCGACAGCCATCCTCGACCGGCTCCTGCATCGCAGCCATGTCCTGACGATCCGCGGCAACAGCTACCGCCTCCGTGCCAAGCGACGGAGCGTGCTGCTCTAGGCAGCGCCCGCCGGTGACGGCGCTCCGGTCGGCTCCGCCTCCCTACGCCCCGTCACCGGCGACCAGTAATCGTCATCGTCAACCCGAAGGAGGGGGCAGTTCTCTGTGACGCAAAGGGGGCAGTTCCGGATCACGTTTGACAGTAACTCAACTTGGCCACGCGCGCACCGGACTGCCGCCGCTCACCAGTTACATCGCGTAACCACAAAATACGTCGCAGCACACACAGCGGGTGTACCGAGAATTGGAAGGATTTGGGAGAAGGCATCTAACTTACTGATTTAATTGGTGGAGCTGAGGAGAGTCGAATCCCCAACCTCTGCAGTGCGATTGCATTAGCTGGAAGGGCTAGTCCGACAGCACACCCGGTGACGCGCCACCGCCACGGGATGGGTCGATTTTACCGCGCTTGCAGCCGGATGCGGGCAACCGGCATCCCGAAGGCGCGCAGGCCGATCTCCTTTTGCCACAACATGCGCTAGCGATCCACGACCAGAAGTGAGGGAAGTCGGCTCGGGTCTCAAGTGCAAGAGGCTAACGCGCTGGGCCATACTAGTCCTTCACGGCAGGCCCGCCTCACCGACATGATCGTGCCGACGCAGTTGCATGACTATGCCTCTGATTAGGCGCGGTGCTGAGAGAACATCGCCACGGATGGTCCGTAAAAGTGCGATAATTCTCCAACTCCGACTGGAGACAAGATCAGTCATCCTGGCAGGGTCGCTCGCGCTGACGAATGCCGGTATACATCGGCGTCCTTTGCTTGGCGCCGAGGCGCGGCTTTGCGGATCGGATTGCACCCTTGCCAGCAGCAAGCAATGCCTTTCCGAATCTAGCTGGATCTGCGGATTCTATGCCGTGAGCACGGCACCACTCGACCCAGGCATGGACAAGACTGTTTTTGCTCGCCGCGTGTGCCGGACCGAGTTCGCAGCACTCCGCGACGAAACGTACCACGCGAGCATCGAACCCCGCGGGCAGGCTGCTCTTGAGGACAGACGCGACGGGCGCGTCGAATCGACCGCGCCGTTGGAGGCGGACCCATCCCTCAATTGCCCAATTGAGGATGCCGGGCAATTCATTTGCGAGCCGGTCGGAGAGCGTCGGATCCTCACGTCCTTCGAAGCTGTGGCGAAACGGAACGGCGAGCAGTCGCGACGCCAAGGCTCCGTGCGGATCGGCTAGCTCGCTGATGCTGTTAGTCGCAATGACGAAGCGAATCGGGAGACGACCGCCCCACATCTCTGGGTCTAGCTTGCGATCAATCATCACCGCATCCTCGCCGCTGATTGAAAGCAGCCGCTGAAGCGCACGACCGGAATTGCCAAGTCTGCCGGCGTCGCCGATTGTCGCGACATGACGCCCGAGCAAAGGCGCCAAGCCGAATCGCTCACCGAGCGCAAAGAGGTCGGTTGCCGCGACATTGTCACGACCGAGGAGACGGGTGAGCAGGCGCAATGTCGTGCCTTTGCCCGAGCGACGCGGGCCGTAAAAAGCAAAAATCTTTTGTTGACAGGTATCGGGCACCAGCAGGTACCCGAAAATCTCCTGAAGGAGCTCGATGGACGCGAGATCGTCGGCAAAGACCTGCCCCAGGAACTCCAGCCAGATCCGCGGAGGTGCGCGAGACGGCTCGTAGGGGTAGTCGAGCGCCGTCAGAGAGAAGTACTCGGGCGTAGCGGAACTCAGTTGACGTGTCTCGAGATCTAGAACGCCATTGGAACAGACCACCAGCGTGTCGACGCATGGGCCTCCTTGGTTCTTCCAGCAGGGAGGAGCTTTTGCGGATGCGAGCAAAGTAATAGCCTTAAAGGCGCTCGCAATCTCTCTGACATTGGCCATGTTTGGAATGGCCACACGATTGGGGTTCGGTACTCGAATCTTGTCCAGAAACGCGTAAATCGCGCGGCGAAGATCCGCTTCGGGTAAGACGACGTACTTGGTGCCGTCAAAAACGTAGACGATGCTGGCGAACGTCGTTGCATCGCGGCCAAGATAGTCACGAAAGAGTCGCGCCACAGCTAACGGATCGCGCGCTTCGCGCACCCAATCGCGACCAATCTGGCTATTGGCAATGGTCTGTTCGCTTGGCCTCACGCGATCTTGCATCGAGTCGGCGGCCGGCGTTAGTGACGACGAAGATGTGGTACTCTCGGCATCTTCCTCGAATTTTGCGTCGGTTGATGTCGATGACATGCAGCCACCTTTTTGTAGTTGAACCATTCAGCGGAGATGCGTGCCTTGTCACCGTGCACGGCTGCTGGCATTGGGACGCAACACGCCCCACGTTTCGAGCTGCCGCAGCGCGTCGTCGAGGCCGTACGTGGTTGCTACGATTGCCCCGGCCTCTCGCATGCGGGCGTGGGTCTCCTGCTGAACTCTCGACAACACGCCGTGTTTCGGTTTGAGCTCGAGGCCGTAAGGCAGCCCGCGCGCGATCACAATCAGGTCCGGTACCCCAGCGATAACGCCGTGGCCGTTGAGGATCGCGGCTTCGGCCTTGGTTCGCCACCCACCGTTCGGGACGGCGAACCAAAACACTTGAGCGACAGCGCGCGACATGAGGTGCTGCACAACTGCCCGTTGGACTTGGCTTTCATTCAGCCGCGGTGTGTCGTCGCTTGCACGCAATTTGGCCACTTTCTGCCGTGGCGGAACGACAGATGCGGTTCCAGCCCTGGCCAGCCCCGCAAGCGCCGGAAAGGCATAGTATCGCGCGCGACCTGATAGTTCTGTCGGAACCAGCTCATGTAGCAGCATGCGGCGATCCACCATCACCTCGAGGCCACGTGTCACCGTGCGCACCGTGTAATGCGTCGCGCAGCAAATATCGGCGATGGTCGTGGCAGAGGTCATGCCAATGGACCAATCTAACCGCTCGAGCAATGCGCAGTAGATTCGCAGATTTACAGAGCTGAGTGCGCCGCTAACCATGCTCGAATTGACCGCGTTTGCGATGGCAGCGCTCCGCTGGTGCGACGCGAGTGCTTGCGTCGCCGTGCTGATCACGTCGAATGGCGCCGCATCCGACGGCAACACTTGCTCGGACTGGTCCTGGTGGTCTGGGTGTTGAGAAGGCTTACTGTTGCTCATCGTTCTTCCTCCTGGGATTTATTGCTGGAGTCGTTCGTCACCAGGACCGCCCGGGGCGGCTCAGCGATTTCAGTGCTAGCGGATGATCTGCCTCGGGTGCCGCGGGCGCCGCGCCAGGGATCGTCACCCGAAGGGCCGAGACGGCGCCCTTGCGGCGGCTCGGTCGAGCGTGGCCTGAGCCACGCGAGATAGAGCCCGGCCCGCGCTGCAGCGCGGTGGGCGCGCACGGTTCCCTGAAGCGACCCGCGTCCCTGTGCTGCATGACGTCCTTGCGCCAGAGCGGCCGCTCGAGCGTCAGCCCGGCGAGCGTGCGGCAGCGGGAGAGCGCCACATAGGCCTGACCCGCCTCGAAAGCGCCGAACTGCAGGTCGACGTGAACCCGGTCGAGCGACAGCCCCTGGCTTTTGTGGATGGTCACCGCCCAGGCCAGCTGAAGCGGAATTTGTGTCATCTTTCCAACGACTTCGCGGCCAAGCGTGTCGGCTCCCGGGCTCCACGTGTAGGCCGTCTTCTCGAAGTCCATCTGGGTCACCGAGACCACCTCGGCGGGCTCGGAGCTGTCGGCGTCCCGGCCGTCGTCGAGGGCGAGCTTGACCCAGCCGTCGCCGAAGTCGACGACGGTGCCGACCGTGCCGTTCCGGAAGCGGCCGTCCTTGTCGTTGTAGAGCGTCATGGCGCGGGCGCCGATGCACACCTCGAGCGTCTCCGGCGCGAGGAAGTCGCTCGGCTTGGCGGTGCCCTCGAGCTTGGCCTGGAAGACCGTGCTGCGGGCCCCCTTCTCGACCCGCGACAGAAGCTCCCGGTCGTTGATCTCGGCGGCCTTCTTGCGGGTCGTGGTCAAGGTCACGGCGGTGGCATCGCGCATCCCGACCCGGGCGTCGAAGATCTTGCGGGCGCGGGCCGTGTAGTGGCCGTCCCGGACATCGTTCAGAGCCTCGGCGAATGCGACCTCGCGCTGGCGGAAGATGTGGCTGAGCTCGCCGAGGCGGAAGTGCCGGATGCCGGGCGCCGCGAAGAACATGCTCGAGCCAAACACCTGAGCCAGATAAGCGGCTTCGTCGTCGTCGCGCTTGACCACCGGCGGCAGCTGATAGACGTCGCCGAAGCAGACCACCTGCCGGCCGCCGAACGGGGTGTCGGGGTCGCCGTGCAGGGTGCGCAGGGCATGATCGACGGCGTGCATCAGGTCGGCCCGGACCATCGACACCTCGTCGATCACGAACAGCTGCGGCCGGCGCATGGCGCCGAGCCGGTCGGAGGTGGCGTTGACCACCTTCCGGGCGTCGGCCTCGGTCAGGCCGCCGATCGGAAAGCGGAAGAACGAGTGGATGGTCTGGCCGCCGACATTGACGGCGGCGACGCCGGTCGGGGCCAGACAGGCGGTGGTGATGCCGTTCTCGGCGGCCCACTCTTTGACCCACATCAGCTGGCGCGACTTGCCGACGCCGGCACGGCCGCAGACGAACATCGACCGGCCCGAGGCGATGCCCTCGCGGATCGCCCGGATCTCGTCGGTCAGGATTTCGGTCTCTGAAAAGCGGGGGGCAGCGTTTGGGGACGAGGTCGGGGCCGACGGGGAGGGCTCGACGCTCGTCCCGCGCTCAACGGCGCGGCCAGAATTAAGTCCCGCATCCAGCCACGCGTTCCACAATGCCCTCGGAGCGCCGAGCCCCATGAGAGCTCGTTGGCAGGCTTGACACTCGACGAACTCGAGCGCGGACAGTTCCGGTCGCCAGCCTGGGGTTGTGGCGGGTGGGACGAGACCGCACGCCGCCCTTTCCTTGGTGTCCAAGATGTCGTTGTCGCGTACGGCATGAAACATGCCGTGACGACGTGTCGTTCTACCGTGAACCGACAGGAACCCGATGATGTAGGTTGCGCCGTAGTTCTGATGTTGAGCTGCATCACCTTTCATCATGTCGCCGCCTACCGTGCATAGCGACCGACGCGGTCGCGCATTGCACATTCGATGGCTCAGCGGATGCGATCGCCTTTACGTTCGCGTCCGAACCCTTCGAGCGGGCAGACCGCGGACTTCTTGGGCGCCCCCCCGCCGGCTTCGAAGCCGTCGCAAAACCGCTACCGTCCAGCGCATCTCGAACAGCGAGTCGAGCAAGTAGCGTCACCAACTCATCGAAGAGATCGCGTCCCCCGCGCACGTCGGCTCCTGGGCCCGATGCACGGGCCCGAAACGGCTCGCCGCTTTTGATTGGTTTGTCCACTCGCGTTCGCCGATACGAGCGCCCAACGGGCGCGACCGGCAATTGATCTAGGTCTCGCAAACTTGGAGCGCAAAACTGGTTGGTGAATTCCAAATTATTTAATTGACGTTTCACAATTGCAGCCGCGTTTCGCCGTGCGGCACCTCGACAACGGCAGACGCAATGATGCGTTGTCTAAAACGGATCAGCTTTAAGTGCTCTGACGATGGGTCTTGAAAAGGATCTCGCCGATGTGCTGGATCCTCGATGAACCTGGCTCAAATGATGAGGGCAAGGCTCGGCGCCGAGCGCGCGAGGGACAATCTGGTGATCCAGAGTTTGGCGCGTAACTTGGAAACCGATTCCAAATTACTCGCTTCGTGTGCGCCCTCTCCGTGGACGACCACCTTTATGCCAGTGATCGGGCGCGAGGTCCCTACGGCAAACGCGCAAGATCGCATCCAACCCTGCCACGTTGCCGAACACGGCCTTGGCCGCGTCAACGGATGCTGAGCGACTCGGCTTGCCGCCACAAAGTTGATACTCGGCGACATGCACGTCGGCGTACCAGCCCCGAATTTTGTCCTCTAGATAACCCGTGACGTCATCACACTCGCCGAACAGCCACGCAACCTGGGCTTCAGGGACCTCGACGTCGTAGTAGCTTGCTCTCGTCCCATTCAAGGCATCATTGAGACCCGATGGTTGCCCGCTAACGTGTGGTACGAGGTTTCGGTAATCTCCACTTAGCCGATACGGCTCCAGGAGCTGGTCCGGTTTGAGCTGGAAGTGCCGGGTCTCCCTGTCTCGTCGGCCATAAACATCAATGTCGCCGTTTCGCGCATGAACCATCAAAGCCTGAACCGCTGCGCGGTGGGCGGCGAAACCCTTGTCAAGATCTTCTTTCAGTGAATGCGCTGCTTTGACCCAGACGACAATCGGCGCCGGCCAGTGCTCGCAAGGATGCCCCATCAGGTCGACAACGTCGTGTGGTGACATAAACCGACAGATGGCTATCGGAAGGCCGACGCCAGAGACTACGGTACCCTTTTTGTCTTTGACGAAATCGGACCAGATCGGCCTGCATCGACAAGCCAAAACTTCCAGTTCTTCGCAGATTGCCGCAAATTGCTCGAGTTCTCCCATTGGAGTGCGACGACCCAGGCGCCACGTCGCAGCTTCGTTGAACGAAATTCGTGACATTAGGCTGGCCCCGCTCCCGATCACCTGGTGCGTCGCTTGGGCCGCGGACCGGCCTGCTGCAATGAGCGGGCTCTCGACACGCCGCCATCCCGAGCGAATGCAATTACGCCGTCGACAAGCATGGTGAGTAGACGTAACGCCGCTGGATCCATGCCGGCCAATTCGGCTGACAATTTTGCGCGGAGCCGGCTCGCCTCGTCGCTGCCGACGGGCGTAGTCGCTTTGATGCCGAGCAAGGCGTCCGGCGTCGTCCCCAGCACCTCGCAGATGCGCATGAGTGTCGACAAATTGGGCTCGCGGTCACCGACCAAATAGTGATGGAATCGGCGATTCTCGAGATCGCAACGGCGCGCAGCCTCGGCCTGTGTCAGCCCAAGATCCGCGATCCGCTTGCGCAGATTGGCAGCGAAAATGTCCATGATGCCGTTTTGTTCATGGACTTGCCCCCACCGTCGATGGACGTTATGGCTACCTCGACATAGCCAATGTGGCTATGACCGCATCGGGATGGCATAGGCTCAGTCCCCGTCGTTTGAAGGGGGAACCGATGCTTCGACTCGTGCTTGCCTTGAGCCTGACACTGGCATCCGTCTGGGAAGCCACCGTTCTGGCACAGTCGAAGGCCGCTCCTCAGTGGAAAGCCGCGCCGCCCCAGCGAGCTCATAATGCTGGGTTTGTAGTTGCGATGGTGCATCGCGGCATTCGATGGCGAAGGCGCCGACCCGGCAAATGGCACGCCGATGGGCAATGGCCTGCGCGCCTACGCTCCTTGGGGCGAGATCGCCGCGCATCTCGCCGGTACAGAGCTGTCCGGCACCTTGCGGCCAACCCGCTGCAGGAGGCCTTTGCGTGAGGTGCGACCTTTTCAGTGGCCGGTGCGATTCCGCTGATTGCGGCGCTGCTAGCGCCGCATGCCTACATCATTACTAGCGTACTCATTGTCCACGTGCTGGCGCTTGCCGTGCTTGGCGTTCTTGGCGCGCGGCGAAGTTCTACCAGCCCTTCGGCTGGACGGGTGGAATGTCACGCGCATTGTCGGGTACCGGCTTGGCTTCGAGCTCGGCGATCAGCTGCTTCATCTCCTTGATCTCGCGCACCTGCGCTTCGATGATCCCGTCAGCCAGCTTCCTCACGCGCGGATCTCTAATGTGAGCGCGCTCACTGGTCATGATGGCGATGGAGTGATGCGGGATCATGGCTCGCATATAGCTCACGTCGTAGACGGTCTCCTGGCTCCGCACGAGCCACAGCGAGACCGCGAACACCACGACGCTTGCACCGATGAGCGCGGCGTTGAGCCGCTTGTCTTTGTACATGGACCACATGAACCCCATCATGATCACAGCCATGACCGCGCCCATCAGCAGCGCCATCCACGTTCTGGTTTGGCTAAAGGTCGCGTGGTCGAGCGCGTACGTGTTGAGATACATCAGCCCGAACATAACCACGGTCGAAGTAGCAATCATTGCAGCAAAGCGGCCATAGGACATCGTTATCTCCAGTTCTCACAATTTGACCAGCATCCAGAGTGCCATGACGATCATCATCAGGTTTTCGGTCAGGGATATGAATCCGAGCGGGACGTTGCTGTCGCCGCCGACGCAGGCGCATTTCAATTCACGCTGGTCGACGTAGACGGCCTTGAACACAGACGCCGCCCCGATCGTGCCGATGACCAGGGCGACCGGGATGGCGATCCACAGAAGGGCGCCGGCAATCATAAGGACGCCGGCCAGAGCCTCGCCGAACGGGTAGATGTAGGCATACGGCACCCATTTCTGCGCAAGCAGGTCGTATCCGAGAAACATGTTGGAAAAGCTGTCGATATCACGCAGCTTCAGGATGGCCAGAACGCACATCGATATTGCGATGAACCACTCCGCCGTGCGCACAGTCCAGATCGAGCCGAATGCGGCGTAGCTTGCCGCCATCGCCATCAACAACGTCATCGCAAAGACGGCCATGACGGGTCGATAGGTCACGTCCTTCGGATTGCTAACCGACCGTCCGAAATGGCGGCGCAGATCGTCGTAGCCGCCTATCCTCTCGTCATCGATGAAGGTCTGCGGCGTGGTCGCGACATCGTGACGGGCCTTGAACTCGTCCGTCTCTGCGCGTGATCGCAAGGGGTGATCCTCGACCGCAAAACCTTCGCGCTTCAACAGATCGAGCGACTTGAGACCGAACGGGCACACATGCGCGTTCGTCACCATCCGGTAGAGCTTTGCGTCCTTTGGCTGTTGCATCATATGGCCACTTTCAGTGTGCATTCTCAGCGCTTGGTGCGCTCGAACAGGTCGACCAGCTCATCGAGCTTGCGCGTTTGATCGGCGCGGTCGCCCGAGGCGATCGCAGCGCGAACGCATTGCGCCGCATGGTCCCGCAGCACCTCGCTTTCGGCGCGGCTCAAAGCGGACTTCACCGCCTTGATCTGATGCAGGATGTCGATGCAGTAGCGGTCCTCATCAATCATCCGGGCGATGCCCTGCACCTGCCCCGCAATGCGCGTAAAGCGGGACCTCTTGGCCTTCTTTCGGTCTCCCGCCATCGGCAGCTCCAATACCCTGGTTAGGTATTAAACGGGCCGCGGCGCACGAGAGTTCCCTGCGGTCTTTGCACGGCTTGCGCGAAACCACAGGACGCGTATGGGGAAATCGTGAAGGCCGTCATCGGAGACGGCGGTGATGACCGGCCCGCTTCAGGCCGACCGCGTCGGTCTCCAGGGCGGGGTGCAGGCAGCGGCCCACAGTGTGGCGGTGGGAACAACGATCCATTGCAGCAACGGGACTAGTCCTGTTCCGATTCCCGGGAGCGTAGGCATGGCCGGTGCGTAGGCCCAGTTGCCACGCACGTTTACATTCATCCATTCGCTGTAGATCGTGTAGCCCACACCAAGGATAAGCAGGACGACCCAAACGCGCCGCAGTCCCGATCGTGGCCAATCGGGCGTCGCGGCGAGCGCGAGTGCGACGAGCAGGGAAAGGCCGGCGATCATCAGATCCCCGGCCGTGCAGTGAAGCACCGCGAACGCCTGCTTCGAAACGGGGTCGGACCAGATCGTGTAGAGCGGTAGCTGCACCACCTCCCACGCCAGATGCAGACCGAAGGCGGCGGGTAGATAGCGGCGGAGAACCGTTGTCCAATCTTCTGCAATGGCCATGGCCGAGCTCCCGGTAGGTTTAGAGATCGGCCATGGCCGGTTGGTAGATCAGCCGCAAGGTCAAAGCCTGACGCGATTGAGGCGCAGCGCATTGCCTATCACGCTGACCGATGACAGAGCCATTGCCGCGGCCGCGATGATCGGCGACAGCAGGATGCCGAAGAGCGGATAAAGCACGCCGGCTGCGACCGGTACGCCCGCCGCATTGTAGATGAAGGCGAAGAACAGGTTCTGTCTGATGTTCGCCATGGTGGCTGACGAAAGGTGCCGCGCCCGCACGATGCCAGTCAGGTCACCTTTCAGAAGCGTCACGCCCGCGCTCTCCATGGCGACATCCGTCCCGGTGCCCATGGCGATGCCCACATCCGCCGCGGCGAGTGCCGGGGCATCGTTGACGCCGTCACCGGCCATCGCGACCACGCGGCCGTCCTTACGGAAGCGCTCTACGATCTTGCTCTTGTCCTCCGGCAGGACCTCGGCCTCGATCTGGTCGATCCCGAGCTTAGCGGCGACGGCCTCGGCCGTCGTGCGATTATCACCCGTCAACATGACGACATGAATGCCGGTCTCCTTCAGTGCGGCGATCGCTGCAGGTGTGCTTGCCTTGATCGGGTCCGCAATCGCGATGATGCCGGCAGACTTGCCGTCGATGGCCACGAAGATGGCGGTCGCGCCCTCTTTGCGCATCTCATCGGCCGCTGAGCTCAATGCGGCAGTATCGATTCCACCTTCCGTCATGATCCGCTGGTTGCCGATGACGAGCGAACGGCCTTCCACCGTTCCGACCACACCCTTGCCGACCGGCGCATCAAACTCCGTCGGCTGCACGAGCGTGAGTGATCGCTCGTTGGCTGCCCGGACGATCGCTGCCGCAAGCGGATGCTCGCTCGACCGCTCGAGACTCGCGGTCAAGCGCAGTAGTTCAGCTTCCGCCAAGCCTTCCGCTGTCCTGATCGCGACCACGCTCGGCCGACCTTCGGTGAGCGTGCCCGTCTTGTCGACGACAAGGGTGTCGACCTTCTCCATCCGCTCGAGCGCCTCGGCGTTCTTGATCAGCACGCCGGATTGCGCCCCGCGGCCGACGCCGACCATGATCGACATCGGTGTCGCGAGCCCGAGTGCACACGGGCACGCAATGATCAGAACGGACACGGCGGCGATAAGCCCGAACGTGAGCCTGGGCTCAGGCCCCCAAACCGACCAGGCGATGAAGGCCAGAACCGAGACCGCGATCACGGTGGGCACGAACCAGCCCGATACCTGATCGGCGAGCCGCTGGATGGGGGCACGACTGCGCTGCGCCTGCGCCACCATTTGCACGATCTGGGAGAGCACGGTGTCGCGGCCAACCTTGTCGGCACGCATGATGAAGCCGCCCGACTGGTTCATCGTGCCGCCGATGACGTTCTCGCCCGCACTCTTGGTCACCGGCATGCTTTCGCCCGTGACCATCGATTCATCGAGCGCGCTGCGGCCTTCGAGGATCTCGCCGTCGACAGGGACGCGCTCACCGGGGCGCACCCGCAGCCGGTCGCCGGACACGACCTGATCGAGACTGATGTCCTCGTCAGAGCCGTCGGGCTTGATGCGCCGCGCCATTTTCGGCGACAAATCGAGCAGCGCCTTGATGGCGCCGCTGGTCTGCTCGCGGGCCCTCATCTCAAGGACCTGGCCAAGCAGCACCAGCACGGTGATGACGGCCGCCGCCTCGAAGTAGATCGCAACCGAGCCGTCGTGTCCGCGCATCGAGGCCGGGAACAGACCGGGCCACACGGTACCGATGACGCTGTAAATCCACGCCACGCCCGTGCCCATGGCAATCAGCGTGAACATGTTCAGGTTCATCGTCTTGAGCGACGCCCAGCCGCGCTCGAAGAACGGCCAGCCCGCCCAGAGCACGACGGGGGTCGCCAGCAGGAGCTGCATCCAGTTCGAGGTCTGTTGCCCGAGCCATTGGTGCAAACCCGTCAGATGCCCGCCCATCTCGAGGGCAAACACGGGCAGCGCGAGCGCAAGGCCAATCCAGAACCGCCTCGTCATGTCGGCAAGCTCGGGATTGGGTGCGCTGTCGGCCGAGACGATTTCCGGCTCCAGGGCCATGCCGCAGATCGGGCACGAGCCGGGCCCTTCCTGCCGGATCTCGGGGTGCATCGGGCAGGTGTAGATGGTGCCCGCCGGAACGGGCGCCGCCGGCTTCGTCTCCGGCTTCGGGTATTTCGCCGGCTCGGCAATGAACTTCTCACGGCACTTGCCCGAGCAGAAATAATAGGGATGCCCCTCATGGGTATGCCGGTGCTTGGCGGAGTGCGGGTCCACGGTCATGCCGCAGACAGGGTCCTTGACGCCGTGCCCTGCGGCACCGTGCGCCCCGTGGCCTTGATGGTGGTGGTGGTCGTGTGTGTGGCTCTCGCGCTGTGCCATGGCCGCTCTCCTCGTCATTCTTCATTATCCCATCTTTGATACCCTATGGGGGTATTTTGACTTGACTGATATACCCAACAGGGGTATGCGTCAAGCATGAACACAGAACCCAAGTCAGCCCGTATCAAGAGGCTCAGCCGGATCGAGGGGCAGGTGCGCGGCATCGCCCGCATGGTCGAGCAGGACCGCTACTGCATCGACATCGTGACCCAGATCGCAGCCGCGCGCGCCGCACTGGCACGGGTCGAGGAGGAGGTGCTCCAGGAACACATCGCCCACTGCGTCGAGGGGGCGATCGCCAGCGGCAATGCCACCGAGCAGCGTCAGAAGGTGGCAGAGCTTATCGAGCTCCTGCAAAGGGCACGTCGTTGACAGCGATCAGACATGGAGGTCTCGCAGCGTGCGAGAATACAAAATGATGAACAGAGATCCGATCGATCGTGGCAGGAGACTGATGCTCGGCCAGTTCGCCCTCGGCGGCCTTATGCTGCTGGGCGGAGCGGCTTGGGCCGCAGAGCAACCTTCGATCACGGTTTGGAAGGACCCCAATTGCGGATGCTGCGGCGGCTGGGTCGAGCATCTGCGCCATAATGGTTTTGCCGTAACGATGATCGAGACCGGCGACGTCCAGGCGATCAAGGCGGAGCGTGGTGTCCCCGCCGAGCTAGCTTCGTGTCACACGGCCGAGATTGCCGGGTTCACGATCGAGGGACACGTCCCCGCACAGGCGATAGCGCGTCTTGTCACCGAGAAGCCCGCGGCGCGCGGATTGGCCGTGCCCGGCATGCCGGTGGGTTCGCCCGGCATGGAAGGCGGGCGTCCGGAGCCATACGACGTCGTTCTGTTCGCGGATGGCACCACCAGTCGATACGCACGCTTCATCGGGGCGACGCCGCTATAGCGGCGTCCTGACCGGGTGAGAGAAGGCCATCGTCAGATAGGGAATCAGCCATGATGTACGACGGCATGTGGTGGGGCATGGGATGGGTCCACCTCCTGGGTGTGCTCATCGTGCTGCTGGTGATCGCCGCGCTCGTCAAATACGTGTTTTTCCGGTAGCGGACCGTGGGGCCCGCCCCGCGAGAGGGTTCCCTTGGGCCCCTACACACCCCCCGCTACGATGTCGGGGCGACAGCGGGCGCAGACAGTACGGACCTCAATTCGCTGCCGTGCCTCACTTACCTGTGCCCTCGGCACCGGGCATGCGCGTTGACTACCACGCCACCATTTGCCAGCGGTCCTCGCGCCAGCTGTAGGTATCGATGAAGCTCAGCGGGAAAGAAACCGGCGCGCAGTTGACGCGGCCATCGGCGCGGGCCACGCCCGTCAGCACCACGATCTGAACGAGGTGTTGCGCGACCACGTGCGACGGCTCGAGCGCGATGCATTGCGTTGTGCTCAGGACTTTTATTGAATCGCGGGGGATTCCCAAATCAGCGGGGATCTGATTCAAGCTGCATGCTGGAGGCGGAGGCCAGATGCATGGCTCGACCCTATTCCCTCGACCTCAGAGAGCGTGTCGTGGCGTCGGTCGCGGCTGGACAGCGCTGCCGGGCGGTGGCGGAGTTGTTCGACGTCAGCGTGGCCAGCGTCGTGAAGTGTTCGCAGCGCTCGCGGACGGCGGGCAGCGCCGCGTCGAAACCAATGGGCGGCAACCGGCCTTATCTTCTTGAGGCCGAGCGTGACTGGCTGTTGGCGCGGCTCGCCGAAAAGCCTGACCTGACGCTGCACGCCCTGCTGGCCGAACTGGCCGACCGCGAGATCGTCGTGTCGTGCGACACGCTGTGGCGCTTCCTGAAGCGGGAGGGCATCAGCTTCAAAAAAAACCGTCTTCGCCAGCGAGCAGAACCGGCCTGACATCGCCCGCCGCCACACCTGGTGGCGCCGCGGCGACCCGCTCAAGGCCCACACTCCGCACGGCCACTGGCGGACGATGACGTTCATCGCGGCGCTACGGGCCGATCGCATCACCGCCCCTTGCGTCTTCGACGGTCCGATCAACGGCGAGAGCTTCCTGGCCTATGTCCGGCAGGCGCTCGTGCCGACGCTCTCGCCCGGCGACATCGTCATCATGGACAACCTCGGCAGCCACAAGAGCCGAGCCGTGCGCAATGCCATCCGGGAAGCCGCAGCACGCCTCTGGTTCCTGCCAGCCTACTCGCCTGACCTCAACCCGATCGAACAGGTCTTCGCCAAGCTGAAGACAATGCTCCAAGGCCGAGGCGCGGACCGTCGATGCCGTGCGCGATCATATCGGCGACCTGCTCCCCCGCTTCACCCCCGACGAGTGCGCCAACTACTTCCGCAACAGCGGCTATGCTTCAACCTAAGTCGGAAAAGCTCTAGTCCGACAGCACACGCGAAGCAGTTCCCCAAGCTGCAAATCAAGCTGGTTGCACGCTCCCGCAACCATCCTAACACTTCTACAAATCAAAGACTTAGGCGAAAGCCGCCCACGAGGCGGTTTTGTCGTTTCGTCGCGTCGTGGACCAAGATGGTGAGGTGCCGCCCGCGGTGCGAATTGGAGCGGCCGGCCCTGGCGGGTCTTGGAGTGATTTTCAGCGGTGCCAAAGTCCGCTATTTCGGCGCTCGCCCCCTGATCGAAGACAATAGCGCTCGCTCACAGAATAGCTCCCCTGTGTCCGCCCCGCTCGCGGGACAAGTTCGGCGATGGTCTCAGTATCCGCGTCGTCGCCTCCAATCCGTTCGATCAGAGGTCGAGCCGGATCGACTACTTTTGCGCCTCACGGCTTCCCGCGAAGCGGGGGCGACGTCGAAGACGTGCACTTCCATCAGCCAAGCCGCGCTCGTCCCCGCTTGCCGTCAATAAGCGATTTTGAGGCTGTGCCTGTCGGGCTCGGGACGGCGTCGAGGTCCGCCGCTCCGGAATTTCCGGGGTTGTGAACGGTGACAACTGGTCCGCTCCTCGATAGCATAATTGGGTTGCACTGTTGTTCGCGGTCAGGGCGATCACTCCATCATGAAGATTACGACCGTTGGTCGTCTCGAGATGTGGCTCGGCGGCCGGCCGATCATGATCGGCAGCCGGAAGGCGCGGGCGCTGCTCGGCTATTTGCTCGTGTACGAGAGCCACCAGGAGACACGGGAATATCTGGTCGGATTGCTGTGGAGTGAGTCTGATGGCGAGAAGGCGCGGGGCTCGCTGCGTCACTGCCTGAAGGAAATCCGCCTGGGGTTGCGCGGGACGAAGTTCTCTGGATTGCAACTCGACAACCAAACGCTCGGCTTTGATCCTGCGTCGGTTACGGTGGACCTGTGGGATATCCTCGAGCAGGCGAAGCGGGACGAGGTGCACCCGAAATTGCTCGAAATTCCCAATCTGACCGATCAGTTACTGAAGGACGTCGAGACTGTCGACCCGGTTTTCAGGACATGGCTGCTGGCGCGGCGGCAGTCGCTCAATCAACGCCTGATCAGCAATTTCGAGCGCATCCTCGAGGGCGCGGTCGTCGGATCGCGAGAAGGAGAGAACGCCGCGCGAGCCATCCTGAACCTCGATGCCACGAACGAGGTCGCGTGCCGCCATCTGATGCGATGCAGGTCTGCGCAGGACGATATCGGCGGTGCCTTGAAGATCTACACCGACTTTTGGGAGCTGCTCGACCGCGAGTACGATGTCGAGCCGACCGAGCAGACGCAGGCGCTGTTTGCCGAGTTGAAGGCGGCGCTGCCGCTGACGGGTCCTCCCGATGCGGTGCCGAAATCGCCGCCGTCGCCTGCCCCGGTCGCGGGCCTGCGCCCGGTCGGCACGAAGTTGGTGCTCTCGATTGCTCCGTTCGAGGCAGCCGCCATTCCCTCCAGCCGGCGTTATCTGGTGCAGGGTTTTCGGAGTGAGTTGATCGCTCATCTGACGCGTTTTCGCGAGTGGATGGTAAGAGAGCGGCCAGCCGGCGGCGAACGCCTCGACGTTGCCGACGAGTATGTGCTGCAGGCCGAAACATTGCCGTTCAAGAAGGGGGCACGGCTCACGCTGTCGCTGCGCGAATGCGCCACCGACGGCTATCTGTGGGGCGACGGTGTCAATCTCGATTCGGTCGATTGGGGCGAAGCTCAGATTTCCGTCATGCGGCGTATCGCAGCCGCGCTGAATATCCACGTTTCGGCGGGACGCCTTGCGCAGATCGGTCCGAAGTCTCCCAGTGACATGATTGCTTACGACTTGTGGCTGCGGGGGCAGAACCAACAGCTTCCGCACGAGTCGAGCGGCTATGAAAACGCGGAGGCCCTTTATCGGAACATCATCGTCCGACACCCGAATTTCGCGCCCGCCTATTCCAGTCTGGCGCAGCTACAGAACTCGCGACATTTCATCAATCCTGGGCAGTACCGAGATCCCCGCACGCAGGCGGAAGCCTTGCGGTTCGCAAGCGAATCCGTCCGCCTGGATCCGATGGACTCCCGATCCCAGCTCTGCCTCGGTTGGGCAAACGCGATGACCGGACTCCACGATCAGGCCGAGGTGCACCACAGGCTGGCCGCCGAACTGAACGACAGCGATGCCTGGACACTCATTTCCGCGGCTCTCGGATCGGCGTTCCGCTCCGAAACCGCAGCGGCGCGCGAGTTGGCCGATCGCTCCGCCAAGATCTCGCTGCAGCCGAGCCCGGCGCAGTGGCGCTATGCAGCCATGGTGCACTATCTCAATGGCGACTATCGTGAGTGTCTTCACGCCACGGAGGAGGCCAAGTCGTCAATCCAGAATGTGCTGGTTTGGAGAGCCGCCTGTCTCGTGCAGCTCGATCGCGTTTCCGAGGCTCGGGCGGCGGCCGACGAATTTTTTGCAGCAGCCGCCCGGATCTGGGCGCGAACCGATATACCCCCGCTTCGCGAGCACATTGCACGATGGTTCCTGCAGGCCTTTCCGATCAAACATGAAGACGCCTGGACGCGACTGCGCGACGACTTCGGTCGAGCAGGCGCGCCTGTCGAGGGCATCAGGTTCCCCACCTTATCGCCAAGCGATCACTGACACATGCGAACCGAATAGTCGCCGATACGCGCGGCCTGGAAGTCGAGCTTCTGGGCCGGCGTCGTAAGCGTGAGCGTCTTTTGATAAAAGTCGTCGTAGAATTTGGGGACGGCGTATTCGCCTGCGCCCTGCAGGAAGGCTTCCGCTTCCTCAACCATCGATTTCGGCGGCAAGCGAATCGAAAAAACCTCTTCGCTGAGTTGGATGATCACGAGCCCGGTGTGAAAGTCGGGGATTGTCACGACCAAGCCCACGGCCACGCACGTGTCCTTTAATTGCTGCAGCGTCCGGGGCAGCGGGATCGGAGGACCACCCGGCTGGATGTAGTTGGTGCCGGTGGCAAACGATTTGATCAGCTTTCCCCATTTGATCTCGTCGTTGACTTCGAAACGCGGTCTCATCTTCGTCTCCTCCTGTGCAGTGTGGCCGTCATCGATGGTGGTTCATGGGTTCGGTTTGGGGGCCGGCACCGCACCGCCGCCGATCATGAAAAGCAGAAGATCCGACATTGTCGCGATTTCGGGGATCGCGGCGAGTGCACGACCGTCACCAAGCAACGCATCGGCAGCAGCAGCGATCTGATCCTTGAGATGCGGGCCCGCGTCCTCGAAGGCGATCGGCGTGCGCGCCAGAGTGCCATAGATCGTTTCTGCGACAATGATCGAGCCGAGCGCGCCGAGGTGCAGGCTCTCGCCCGCCGCTGCATCGGTGGGCGCATTGACTCCGCCGATCGCCTGCCCCGCCTCGAACAGGATAAAGAACGGCAACGGCGGATCTTCGACGAGAATGTCGATATCAGCTGGGCACAGGGGATCGAAATCGAGCCCGCCGGGTGGCGGCGCGGCGAGCCATGTGCGCAGTTTGTCTTTCCAGCTCGCATAGTCGGGCAGCACCGTGTCGAGACCCTGCGCGCGGCATTCGGCGGACAGGGCCGGCACCGACCAAAGGCCGGAATAGCACGCCGTCACGAGATCGCGGTCGGGCAGGCCTTCGCGGTCCATGGCCGTCAGCGGCGGGAAAAGCTGCGAGTCGGTCAGCGCGCCTGCATAGACGGGCCCGATCCGATGGCTGTTGTTGGGGACTCGATCCGTGACGGTAAAAAAACGCGACCAGTCTATCAGCCAGTTGGCATTGAGCGGGAGATCGCTCGGCCTGCGGAGCGAACTTTGCCGCAAGGCAAACTCCGAGCCGATTCCAATTTCCGAATTGACGAGATATTTGTCCCGAACCATCGCGTGCCCGAAGCGGAACGCGCCAGCCAGGAATTCGGCTGGTACCGCGTCTTTCTCGCCCGGATGCTTCGCGTCCAAAAGCGGCGATGTCGATCCCGAATACAGACGATGTATATCGGGATGCAGGATGAGCGGCAGAACGTCCTTCACCAGGATGCTTCGGAAAATGAGCGTGGTGACGAACCGCACAACGAAGAAGCGTCGATAGGCCTGCTCCGCCTGAGGAAGAACCGCGATCGGCAGTGCCTTGGGGATGAGATCGAGGATGTAATTGTGCAGCGTCTGCCAGAGGCCTGCCAACTGCGAAATCATCGCGTGGTCATCGTTTCGGGGGTCGGCGAGCAGGGCTTCCGTCCGCCACGGGTTTGCGTTGATTGTCGAAAGATCGAGCTGCTCGGATGGGTCGAGGCCTGAATCGCGGACATGCGCCGGGATGGCCCGGGCAATGTCGCGAAACGGGCAACCTGCGATCGTGCCGTCCATTCTGCGGCTCTGGCCGGCGCGAAAGCGCGTACGGGGAATGACACCAATATCATCGCGATAGGCGCGATCGATCTCGTAGGGGTGGGGGCAGACATCCGGACCACCGCCATAGACCGTCTCGAGGGACAGCGGAAAAAGGCGTGTGTTGGCAAGGCCGACAGCGCCAGTCGCCGAGCCGGCCAGCGAGACCGAGCTGTGCGCCATGTCATGGGCGATGAGTTGAAGGAGATACGTGTAGCCGGCTTGAATGTGCGGATTGTCAGCGGGATCCAAGCCTTCGCGGATGGGGGTCGTCCAGCGCTCACGCGCAATCCGAGCCGAAAGCTTCCGCATCAGCACGCGCAGTCCTGCGGGGTTGCCGGAGATCGCGTCATCAACGAGACGGCCTGCCGAGAAGCGTTCGCTCCCATTCGGCGGCCGCACGATATTGCGTATCCGAAAGACAGGATTGCTGGATTGCGGGGCTGGGCCTGCCGTCATGACTTCGAATGTTCGCGAAAGCGTCCAACCGAAGGTGAGCGACCGATTGATGCCATGCATGCCCGCCTCCGTGGCACTCAAGATTTCGCTGTCCGCGTCGAGCGAAGATGCCGCCTGGATCGTCGCCTCGCGCTAAAACAACGGCAGCCCCTTCGTAAAGCCCTCGCTGCCGCCGCTTGCTGCGATAGCGGCGTCAAGGCGATCCGTCACCAATTCCGAAGGCATGAGTTGCAGGGCCGGCGCGACCGCCGCCGCGACCGGAATGCCGAACTCGGGCCGGGTCAGGTCCAACAGCGCGACCTCGACTCCGAGACCATCGAGGTGCCGCAACAATGTTGGGAAGGCCTCACCCGTCTGCATCGAGGCGCTTGCGCAATCCGCGCCGGCGACCGTCCCGGCCGGATGCAACAACGCGCAGCTTCTGGTATCGATCTCGCGGGCCAACGCCAGGCGTGCGCGATCGTCCTCGGGAAGGGGGCGGCTCGCCTGCATGCCGTTTCGTGCTTCGGCGATATTCAGGCCAAGTTCCATTTGGCACATTTCGTAGATTGCGGCGCGGACGGCGTCGCTCGCGTCGAGGCGTGCAGCAAAGCCGCAAACCAAGCCGTATCCGTCTCGATCAGCCGAGAGTGCGGCCATGACGGGCACGCGAAGGTCGCTTGTCAAATCGAGTATCCAGCTGACGCGGTCCTGGCGACCGTGCCGCAATGCGCCCAGCAAGGCATGCGCCTCGCCCGTCGCCGCCGCTTCCATCGACGGAGCGTGACCCCGCCGCCCTCCGATCCACCAGAGCGCAACTGCATCCCTCTCGATCAGTTCGAGAACGGCCCTCAGCGCCGCTGCCTCGAACGACCTTCCCGCTGCCACGCCGGTGCTCAGCGCCGTGCCCGGCAGGCCAAGCGGACCACTGGTTTGCGACCGCAGGCACCAGTCGGCAGGCACGAGGCATGTTTTCGGAGTAAGGGGCAATCGGGCCTCGAGCCAGTCGAAGGTCCGCTGGTGATCATAGCCCGCCGCCTTGCAAAGCCGCGCTATTCGATGGCGGATGCCGGGTTGAAGACGGTCGCTGACGTCACACACGGACGCCACCGTTGCGATGTCTCCCGGGCGCCTGAACTGGGACTGCCTCTCCACCGCCTCGCCGATGCAGTTTGCAAGCGCATCCTCGATCGTGGCACCACCTCCCCCGACACTGAGTGTTACATCGGCGCCTTCGAAACGCGCCGGTTCGATGCCGACTGGGAGCGTCGCCCTCACCGTCCCACCCACAAACCTGAGCCCGGGCGCCCAGGGTGCGCGCAAAAGGAAAAGCTGCGCCAACGAACGCGCGGCGGCGGCTAGGGGCTCACCATGCCGTTGCGCCAACGCCCGCAGCAAATCGCAGCCGTTGGCGGAGGACAAATCGACTTCCAGAGCGTCGGGCATCGCTGCGTCGGCTCGGACCGGACGTTCGTGCAGGGACGTCGCTTGCTTCCAGATGTTGCGCGCATCCACAGATTGTGTGCTCCACGATCGGTCGTCGCCGGGACGGTCCGACAGCCATCGTGAAACCAGCGTGAACTGCCGTTCGCCCGCCTGCAAGGCACCTGCGTCGGCGCTCGCGCAAAATTCACGTCTCGGGTGATCCACTGCTGGAATGGTCAGTTCCGGGAGGCCCGACAGTGCCAACTCATGTAACGCTGAAACCCGATCATCAACTCGACCGCGACGAGAACCCGTGCCCCAACACCACAGCCAGCTTCGGTGCGGTGGCTTGGCGACCGGTCGAACGAAACCGCGTACTATTTTTGCGCGCTAACGAAAGTTGCGCGGTCTGCCGTATTTTGCACAGCGCCGGCGCGGGCGCATTCGGCGAATATCTGCATGTCGCCGTGGCCGACGGCCGCTTGATCGTGACGGAAGCCGACAGCCTCCAAATGCCGGGACGGGTCCTGATCGGTGTCGCCATTGCCGAGGACGAAGCCCATTCGATATTCGCATTGGAAATCGAACCGCCGGTGGGGCTCGACCCTAAGCGCCACCTTGCGGCCGAGGGCATTGCAACGCTCTCGTGGGGCCGCCCGGCGCGCCTGCAGATCACTGCGAGGGAAAGGGGCCACAACCGTTTCCATGATCTCATAATTGATGCCTTCGAGTGAGGCTGGCGCCGTCAGGAAAGGGCGCTGATCCCTAATCGATGGGTCGACCTGTGCACGTGTCATGCGCGTGGCCGGTAAACAATCCGCTGTGCTCGAGCGTTGAATAGGTTCGGCCGCTTCCGCCGGACAGCGCCACCGACAAACGTCGATTAAACTTGCAATTCTGGTGACATTTTCTGGCTCCGCTCCGACGAGGTGCGAAGGGCGTGGCCCGCCTTGTGGCGTACCGCTCGCTCGCCGCGCTCGTGATCGCAGATGGTGCGGGCACTCGATGAATTGACATCATGCGGCTCGGCCGACCGACGGGCGGGCACCGGTGGATGAGAGCTGCCGGTCAGCGTGGTGGCCCAGCGGCTGCCTCATGACGAGATCAAGCGATGACACTGAAGTCCGGAGTTAGGCAACGTGTGCGACTCTCGCAGTTCTTGCCGCGTCAAGTTGCCGGACCGGCGGCCCAGGACGTCTGCTGCCAAACCTCCGGCACCAGCCGATAACCGGCGCCTTCGCGCAGGACATGCGCGAAGCCAGGGAAGTGCAGATGCATTCCCGTCACGAGCAAGCCTTCGCTCGCAACCATGTCGAACACCCGCCGGCGCGATGACGCAGCCATTTCCGGGTCGGTGTCCACCACCATCGATACCTCGGGCCGCGGCACCTGGACCTCCGGCATGTGAACGACGTCGCCCCAGATCAGCAGGCGTTGGCCGCCGGATTCGATCAGAAAGCCGGTGTGGCCGGGCGTGTGCCCCGGGATCGGAAGTGCCGTCACACCGGGTAACACTTCGCCGCCTGCAAATGTGCGCATGCGATCGCGGTAAGGGGCGGTCTGTTCACGCGCCTGCTGGAACATGAGGCGTTTCTCGCGCTCGGTGCCTCGCGCCATCGCGGCATCGTCGAACCAGTGGCGGGGCTCGTTCTCGTGGACGACGAGTTCGGCGTTGGCGTAGTTCGCCGTTCCAGTTGTCATGTCGGTGAGGCCAGCCGAATGATCAGGATGCATGTGCGTGAGGAGGATCGTGTCGATCTCGTCGGGACGTACGCCCGCGGCAGCCAGATTGGCCAGCAGATGTCCGGCGCCGGGTCCCAGATAGTTTCCGGAGCCCGTTTCGATCAATGCCAGGCGCCCGCCGGAATGGATCAGAAAGGCGTTGATCGAGAGAACGAAGGAGGTGCGGCTGGCGGCCGCCAGATGCCGCCTCGCTTCATCCTCGGCCACGTTCAACATCATCTCGTGAGTTCGCTCGAGGGTGCCGTCGCTCACTGCGGTGACGACGATGTCGCCGATGCGACGATGATAAACCGGCGGGATCTGTCGCGACGGAGGGGCGGTCATGAGCGGGTTCCTAAGGCGGCGCGCCAGCTAGTGGCGCGTCTCGGTTGGCGGTGTCGGCTCATCGCGTGCATCGGCAGGGCCGACGTCTGCGGGCGGAATCGTTCCTGACGGACGCGACTGCGTCAAACCAGCCTCCCAGGCGCGCTGCTTGAGCAAGAAGCGGCGCACCCCCAAAGGAATGAGCGCGAGGTAGGCGAGCGTGACCGTCGCCAGCGTCAGGTAGGGGTAGGTAACGAGAAGCCCGATGGCGAGCGCGGCGCCAGCCAGGGCCGGTGCCACATATTCGCGCGCGATGCGCTCGGTGGCGAGCTTGCCGGAGTAGGTCGGCAGCGTCGAGACCATCAGCGTCGCCATCAACATGACGTAAATGACGATCGCCAGCGGCCAGTCACGGACGACCAACAGCCCCGATTCTTCGAGATAGATCGGCAACATCACCGTGATCGCGCCGGCCGGCGCCGGTACACCCGAGAAGAAGTTGGAGCGCCATTTCGGACGGTCCTCGTCAAGCGCGACATTGAAGCGCGCAAGGCGCAAGCTGGCGGCGCAGGCGAATACCAGCACCGCGATCCAGCCCAGCCCGCGCAACGGCCCGAGGCCCCAGGAGTAGATCAGGATCGACGGGGCGACCCCAAAACTCACGAAGTCCGCCAGACTGTCGAGCTCGGCGCCGAAACGGGATTGGGCGTTGAGCGCACGGGCGAGCCGCCCATCGACACCGTCGAGCAGAGCCGCCAGCACAATAAGCCCGACTGCCAGCTCGTAACGAGCCTCGATCGCGGCACGGATGGCGGTGACGCCGGCACAAAGCGCCATCAGCGTCGCCACGTTGGGCACCAGATAGCGCACGGGGACGAAACGCTGTGCAAGGATGCCCGGACGGCGCGCCGCGTCGCGTCTCATCCGATAGCTGTGGCGATCCATGGTCCGCGGCACCTCCCTGTCTGCGAGTGCGCTACTCTTGCATATCCGTGCAACGGCGTCCTGCCCAGGCTGCCACCCGTCCACGCCCCTCGAGCGGCCTAAATCTCAGCCGGCAGGGCGTGTGTCGGCCCCGACCTCAGGCAGCGCGGGCCTCGCGCTCCGGCTCGAGCGATTTCAGATCCGCGATCACGGTCTCGCCCCCGACCATCGTTTGTCCGACTGCCACGAGCGCGGTGCGTGCGGGCGGCAGATAGACGTCGACGCGGCTGCCGAAGCGGATCAGACCGAAGCGCTCGCCCACACCCAGGCTTTCGCCCTCGGCCTTGAAGGTGACGATACGGCGGGCGATCAGGCCGGCAATCTGCACCACGGCGATCTCGGTGCCGTCGGCTTGCTCGAGCACGAGCGAGCGGCGCTCGTTCTCCTCGCTCGCCTTGTCGAGCGCGGCGTTGACGAAAGCGCCCGGCACATAGATCGATCGCTTGATCCGCCCGGCGACAGGCGACCGGTTAATGTGCACGTCGAGCACCGACAGGAAAATCGAGACTCGCTGCCGCATGCCGTCTCCCAGGCCAAGCTCCACGGGCGGCCTGACCACCTCGATCGACGACACCCTGCCGTCCGCCGGCGCGATGACGAGGCCATCGCGCAACGGCGTGACACGCTCGGGATCGCGAAAGAAGTAGGCGATGAAGAGCGCCAGAAGTACCAGGGCCCACCCGAGCGGGGGCCAGACGAGAAGGAAAACAAGCGCCGCCAACGCAGCGATGGTGATGAACTTGTGTCCGTCGCGATGCACCGGCGCGAGACTTGCCAGGATGCTGTCGAAGATGGAATGACGACTAGCCAAGGATCGTGCTCCCGCAACGGTCGCGCGCGAGGTCCAGCGCGGGTGTGCGAGGACGCGATGACCGGAACTCTGCCATGAGGCGGCAACACGAACGTTCGCCGCCGGAGAAAGATGCCGCCACAACCTGCGCCGTGTGACACAAGCCGCAGTGCTAACCGGCTCGCGGTCTCGCCGCAAGGACAAGCAACCGCGCGCCGTGCCCCCTCGGACCAATCAGCGGCTCGCCTACTGCTCTGTGACGGACACCGCGACGTACCGCATCTGACCTTTGGCGTCCTCGACCCTGAGCAAGATCGCACGCCGGCCGTCTTTGCGGATTTTTTCGATGGCCTTTTCGACATCGGCCACGGTCGCGATTTGATCCTGCGCCGCCTCGACGATCACATCGCCGGCCTTCAGGCCCTTGCGGCCAGCCGGGCTCGTCGGCCCGACCTCGGTCACGACAACGCCTTTCGCGACGCGCGCGTCGATGCCGTACTTCTTGCGGAGCGCGTCGTCGATCGGTGCCAGCGTCATGCCGAGGTAGGTCGTGCCGGTGCCCGGCTGCGTGCCCGTCGGGCTCGCCTTGTCCGTGTCGCCCTCCTCCAGGAGACCGACGACGACCTTCAAGACGCGTCGCTCGCCTTTGCGCATGATGTCGACATCGATGGTTTTGCCGACGGCAACGCGCGAGACCAGACGCGGCAGACTGCGCACCGACGTGACGTCACGCCCGTCGAGACGCAGGATGACGTCGCCGGCCTGAACGCCGCCTTTGGCGGCCGGACTCTCAGGTGTGACCGCCGAGACGAGGGCGCCCGTATTCTCCTTGACGCCCAACGATTCCGCGATCTCGTCGGTCACCGACTGGATCTTGACACCAAGCCAGCCGCGCCGCGTCTCGCCGAACTGCCGAAGCTGGTCGACAACCGATGACGCCGTATCGGAGGGCACCGCAAAGCCGATGCCGATCGAGCCGCCCGAGGGAGAGATGATAGCGGTATTCACGCCGATCACCTCGCCATCCATATTGAACAGCGGACCGCCGGAATTGCCTTTGTTGATCGCTGCGTCCGTCTGAAGATAGTCGTCGTAGGGGCCGGAGTTGATATCGCGCTGCTTGGCCGAGATGATACCCGCCGAGACCGAGCCGCCAAGGCCGAACGGATTGCCGATCGCCATCACCCAATCGCCGACCTTCATGGTTTCGGAGACGCCGAAACGAACTTCGGCAAGCGGCTTCTTCGGTGTGACTTTCAACAGCGCAAGGTCTGTCTTGGTGTCGCGACCGACCACCTTCTCGACCTTCAGCTTGGTGCCGTCGTGGAAGTTCACCACGATCTCGTCGGCACCCTCGATGACGTGATGGTTGGTGACGATCAGGCCTTCCTTGCCGTCGATCACGAAGCCGGAGCCGAGCGATGATACCTTGCGATCGCCGCTGCCCCTGTCGCCGTCCTTGCGATTGAAAAAATCCTCGAAGAACTCTTCGAAGGGGGAGCCCTTCGGTACGTTCGGCAGAGGAACGCCGGAAGGCCCCTTGGCCTTCTGGCTTGTCGAAATGTTGACCACCGCGTCAGTGAGCTTTTCGGCGAGCGGAGCCAGGCTTTGCGGTCCGCTCCTGGCGCTCAGCGCCTGCGGGAGCACCGTGAGCATCAACAGGGTTGCTGCCACGAGCGAGGCACGCCCGACCCGTGCGGACCCTGCATCTGCGCCGCGACTGCCCGCAAACCTAGCCCGCACTTGGTCGATCATGACTGCTCCTCGCCATCGCGACACGTCGGCCAGTCTGGATGGCCTCCCTTGACCCGCTGCCGGGCCTATCGTCAAGCTTAGCAGAAACGAGCATCACGGCGGCACTACGGCAGTGCACGCCGCGATCCGGTCCGGCACATTTCGATCCGGACCCGCATTGAAGTCAGGCGCCTCAGCGGTTTGCCGGCGGCTGTGGCTTCGTGGGCGCCAGGTTGGCGCCCGAAGCGTTGAAGTAGCGGAAGAACTCACTGTCGGGAGACAAAAGCATGCGCGTGTCGCCAGACTTGAAGCCGGCCTCGTAGGCCTGCATCGACCGATAGAAGGCAAAAAAGTCCGGGTCCTTTCCGAACGCATCGGCGAACACCTGGTTGCGCTGCGCATCGCCTTCACCACGCAGCAGTTCCCCCTTCTTCGTGGCCTCTGCCTTGATCACCGTTGCCTCGCGATCGGCCGTCGCGCGGATGCGGTTGGCGGCGGCAGCACCCTCGGCGCGGAATTCGGCCGCCTCACGCTGGCGCTCGGCCCGCATGCGATCGTAGATGTTCTTCGAGTTCTGCTCGGGCAGGTCGGCGCGCTTGATACGAACATCGACCACCTCGAGGCCGAAGTCCTTCCCCTCGGTGTTCACATGCTGTGCGATGCGCTTCATCAGCTCTTCGCGCTTGTCCCGCACCAGATCGATGAACGTCGTGGCGCCGAGCACGCGACGAATGGACGATTCGACGATCGGGCCCAGCCGCGATCGCACGACCCGCTCTTCGCGTACCGTCTGGTAGAAGCGTAGCGGATCGGTGATGCGATAGCGCGCGAACGCGTCGACAACGATCCGCTTCTGATCGGAGGCCGTAACCTCCTGGGGCTGCGTGTCGAGATCGAGAATGCGCTTGTCGAAGTAGTCGACGCTTTCGACGACGGGGATCTTCCAGTGAAGCCCCGGATGGCTGATCACACGCTTCGGCTTGCCGAACTCGAGCACCAGTGCCTGCTCGTTCTGGTGCACGATGAACAGAGAAAAGTAAGCTGCCGTCGCAGCGACACCGAGCAATGCGAGGACGATACCAAGGAGGATACGCATGGCTCAATTGCCCCCACGTGGCTCGGCCTTGGGCCGTTGCAGTTGATCCAGTGGCAGATAGGGCACCACGCTTTGTCCGCCCTTCTGGTCCAGGATGATCTTGTCCGTGCCAGCGAGGACCCGCTCCATGGTCTCGAGGAACATGCGCTTGCGCGTCACTTCAGGCGCTTTGAGATATTCATCGTAGATCTTGAGGAAGCGCGCCGCCTGACCCTGCGCCTCGGCGACGGTCTGTTGCTTGTATCCTTCGCCGCTCTGCAGGATGCGTTCGGCTTCGCCGCGCGCCTCCGGCACGATGCGGTTGGCATAGGCAAAGGCTTCGTTCTGTAACCGCTCCTGATCGGCGCGTGCCGCCTGAACGTCTCGGAAGGCATCGATCACCTGGGACGGCGGATCGACCTTTTGCAACTGCACCTGATCGATCTGGATACCGGCGCCATAGCTGTCGAGCGTCGCCTGGATCAGCCTCTGGGCGTCGGCCTCGGCCTGCTGGCGGGCTTCGGTCAGCAGCGGCGCGATGTTCGACTTGCCGACGATCTCGCGCATCGCGCTCTCGGAGACCTCCTTCACGGTCTGCTCGGGCTGCTGGATGTTGAAGAGATAGGCGGCGGCGTCCTTGATCCGCCAGTAGACGACGAAATCCACGTCGACGATGTTCTCGTCGCCCGTCAGCATGAGGCTCTCTTCGGGTACGTCGCGAACGGTCGTCTGGTAGTTGCGCGTCGTCACGCCCGAGCGCATGCCGATCTCGATGATATTCTGCCGGGTAACCTTCGGCAGCCGCACTTCCTCGATCGGGGGTGGCAGGCGGAAGTGCAGGCCGGGCGGCTCCTGACGCACGAATTCGCCGAACCGCATCACCACGCCCAGCTCGTCGGGATTGACCCGGAACGTGAACAGATAGAAGGCCAGCAGGGCCACGATCGGCGCCGCAATGAGCAGCATCAACGGGCCGGGCAAGCCAGAGCCCGGCATCACCTGTTTCAGGCGATCCTGGCTGCGCTTCAGGAGCTCCTCGAGATCGGGCTGCTGGCCACCGCCGCCACCCGACGGACCCTGGCCCCAGGGGCCCTGTCCCCAAGGACCGCCGCCACCGCCGCCGCTGCCGCCGCCTTTCCAGCCGCCGCCGCCGCTCTGATTGCTCCAAGGCATAAATTCACCGCCATCAATTGTGGATTGCGCTCAACCGCTACGCGCCTGAACGAGGCCCGGACGGCCTGCGACGCGGGGTACCTACGTTGCCGGTCACGGCCAAACCCGCTTGGGAGCTTATAGGGCATGCCCTCCCGGATGCGCAAACCCAGCACGTCAAACATGGTGACATTCAGCGGCCGTTCAAGCGCGACGAGGTGCTTGTGGCGCACCAATACGGCGGAAATGAATGGCAATGGCGCAAAATTCGTCGCGTGGATCCGCCTCGATAGGCCGTTGCGCGACCTCGCGCCATTCGGCGGGGTCGAGGGAAGGAAAAACCGTATCGCCCGCAAGCTCAGTATCTATACGGTCCAATTGAATGTCGGTTGCATAGGGAAGCGCCTGCCGATAGATCTCACCGCCCCCCGCAATGATGATTTCCGTGGCGCCGCGGGCATCCGCAAATCTCCGAGCCTGCTCGAAAGCGTCGAATAGATTTCCGACCGAGAAGACACCAGGGGCCGCAAAGCCTTTGTCCCGCGTCACGACGATGGTGTCGCGCCCGTCGAGAGCCCTGCCGATGGCCTGATACGTCTTCCTGCCCATGATCATCGGGCGGCCCATCGTCAAAGCCCGAAATCGCTTCAGGCTCGACGGCATGCGCCACGGCATGTCGCCATCTTGCCCGATCACGCTGTTGCGCGTCGCCGCGACGACAAGGACGATGGCTTTTTGATCAGGTTGACGGTTCACGCTTCCCTGGATGCAATGGCTTGTGTTGGAACTCCACGCCGCAGTTCTTCTGAATAGCGGCTTTCTCGACGGCTTCTAGCTCGCCTTTCAAACGCGCCAGCTCGGCAGTTGTTTGATCATTCCCCCCGACACGAGGAAATGCGCTGCGCTTCTTCGACGAACAGAATTTTATCGGACGAGTATGCGCTATCGCCTACAAAAGCTGCGGTTAAGCAAGAGAAATGCGATCTAGACCGCTACCGGCGCCTTGATGTGCGGATGCGGGTCGTAGCCCTCGATGTGGAAATCCTCGTAGCGGAAGTCGAAGAGAGACTTCACGTCCGGGTTGAGCAGCAGGCGGGGCAGTGGCCGTGGCTCGCGCGAGAGCTGAAGATCCGCCTGCTCGAGATGGTTCAGGTAGAGGTGCGCGTCGCCCAGCGTGTGCACGAAGTCTCCCGGTTCGAAGCCCGTGACATGCGCCATCATCATGGTGAGAGCGGCATAGCTGGCGATATTGAACGGTACGCCGAGGAAGATGTCGGCCGATCGCTGATAGAGCTGACAGGAAAGTCGCCCGTCAGCGACATAGAACTGGAACAGGCAGTGACAGGGTGCCAGCGCCATGTCGGGAATGTCGGACGGGTTCCAGGCGGTCACGATCATGCGCCGACTGTCGGGATTGGTGCGCAGCGTCTCCACGACCTCGCCGATCTGGTCGATGGTGTTTCCGTCGGGCGCTGCCCAAGAGCGCCACTGCTTTCCGTAAACCGGGCCGAGTTCGCCGTCCCGGTTGGCCCACTCGTCCCAGATGGTAACCCCGTTCTCCCGCAAATAGGCGACATTGGTGTCGCCGGCCAGAAACCACACCAGCTCGTGGAAGATCGATTTCAGATGAAGCTTTTTGGTCGTCACGAGGGGGAAGCCCCGACCGAGATCGAACCGCATCTGGTGCCCGAACACACTCAGTGTGCCGGTCCCCGTCCGGTCCGATTTGCGCACGCCATGATCGCGCACGCGTCGCATGAGGTCGAGATAAGCGTCCATGGAGCCGACTGCTAACGTGATTCGCCCGCGGCAGGTCTGACCGCGTATGTGGATATAGTGTTTCCCACAAGTTGCATCCACCCAGACGTGCGCAGGGGGCGCATGAGGCTGAGGAGGGAAGCGAACACGAGCGAGGTAGGGCTGGCGCCACGGCGTCTTTAGCGCCGTAGCGCCGGATCCCGAACCCCGCGTAGGAGGACCTCGTCCTGAAGGAAGCCGGCAGAGACCCTTTCAGCTCGCGAACTTCGACTTCAACAAACCGATCACGAGCGCCGTGACCCCGCCGCTGACGCCACCAGTGAGGAAACCCTGAATGATCGTACCGATGTCGAGGCCCGATGTCGCTGCGGCCCCGCCCAATCCCAGGATCGAGCCGAGAATCTGACCGCCGATGCCACCTCCGACGGCGCCTGCGATGGTGTTGCCGAGCGGGCCGAGGCTTGTACCCTTCGCTGCCGCGCCGGCTGCGTTGCCGCCAATGGCGCCGCTGATTACCTGAATAATAAGAGCAGTTAAATCTATGGCCATCTCCTCGAATCCAAATGAACTCGCGATTCGAACAGTAACGCACAAATATGACGAGTACCTCATATAAAAACGAGAACGCTTGCAGTGCGTTCGCGTTCAGAAGCTCGTGGTGAGGCGCGTGAGCCATTCAGGCGAGGCCGCGACGAGGGCCGCTTCGACGCGTTTGTCGAGGCCGGTCACGACCGATAGTCCGACGGCCACCAGGAGAACGCCGAGCGCAGCCTTCAACGGGCCGCCCGCGCTCATCAGGCGACCTCGCATGTTGAGCATCATCTGACGCGAGAGCGTTCCGAGGACGAGCAATGGCAACGCGGCGCCGATACCGAAAGCGAGCATTGTCGCTGCGACCTGACCGAGATCCTTGCCCTGAGAGGCGAGAACCGCCGCCGCGCCCAAGGTCGGGCCGACGCAGGGGCTCCAGACCGCCCCGAGAAGGACCCCCACGCCGAACTGGCCCGACAGACCGCTCGCGCTGCCCCCTCCGAATCGCGCCGAGGCCCAGGACGAGACGGGGCTTGCGACCGTGGCGACAGCCTCCTGCAACTTCGGGATGATCAGAACCAATCCAATGAGTACCAGCAGGATACCCGCAAGGATGCGAAACACATCCGTATCGAGACCGATCGCGAACCCTATCGTCGCCACGAATATGCCAATGGCGACGAAGCTGAGCGCGAGGCCGACCGCCAGCGCCACCGGACCGAGGCGATGCTCGCTCGCCGCGGTTCCGAGAACGATCGGAAGCAATGGCAGGACGCACGGCGAGAGCACCGATAGAATACCAGCCAACAAGGCTAGCCCGAGCGTCGCCACAGACATACCGATACCCTCAAAGTGCCTTGGTAAGCAGCGCTTCGATCGACGCCGCGTTCGTGTCGCCGACCGACCGGCCCACTTCGTTAGCGCCCTTGAATACGATCAAGGTACTCTGAGACCGCGCGTTGAGCTTGCGCAATTCGGCTTTCTGGTTGTCGAAGTCGACTTTGAGAAATACGAAGCCCTTGAATTTATCGGCTTTCGCCAACCCTTCGATGATCGGCTTCTGCGCGTGGCAGGTGGGGCACCAGGGTGCCGCGACCTCGACGAGAATTGGCTTGCCGGCCTTTTGTGCGGCCTGCAACGCCGATTCGGTGTAGGCTTCCTCGGCCGATGCGTGAGAGATCGACAGCGTAAGAGCCATCGGCAGCACGGCGGCCATCGAGATCAGGTTGCGGCGGCTTATCATGTCCATTCTCCTGGCGACGAAACGGGCGTTGTCATGCGTAGCGTGCCCATCGGACGATCGATCGGCTTGGCTGAGCGGCTGCGAGAGAGACTTCCACCCCCCGCGTGTTTGCCGAATATTCCGATGACGTGCCAATCAATGATTTGCGAGGCAGCGTGAATTGGCGCCGGGCCCTGACGGCGATGCTGGCGCCGGCTCGGTCGTCTCCGTGTCGTTTCGTATCGCTCACCCCGGCGCTCCGTCGTAATTGACGTGGTCAACGACGCTACGCTTACAACAGCCTTCAATTGCGAACAGGATCCGCCCGATGCTCAAGGCTCTCGTCCTCACCGGCACGCACCTGGCCATGGCTGCCATAGGCTTCATGGCAGGCGTCTACACGTTGCCTATTCTGACCGCCCCAAAAGGACCCGAAGCGGCATCGCTTCAGGCAACGGCTCGCGCGGCCGTTTTCAAGGGGCGCTTCGATCGAAATTTGAAAGGCAGCGACTTCCTGCATTGGGGCGAGGGCGAGGTCTCGGTTGCGCGCGACAAAATCGGGCACGACGGCCGTCTCGCGCCCGGTCCTGACTACAAGCTCTATCTGACGACCGATTTCGTGGATGACAAATCCGGATTTCTCAAGATCAAAGGCCAGGCACGGCTTATCGGCGACGTAAAGACATTCAACGGTTTCCTGCTTCCCGTCCCCGACGGTGTCGATGTCGGCAAGTACACGACGGTCGTGGTCTGGTGTGAATCTTTCAGTGCCTTCATCTCGGCTGCGAAGTATCGCTGAGCCCACAGACGTCTCACCTGGAAAATGTCGGACGGGCGGCTTTGGCGCCGCCCGTCCGGGCTCGTTACCGAAATCGACCGTGACGCGCCAGAATGCCCAGGTTCACTCGAACGCGGGGCTGACGCGAAGGTCACAGGTGTGAGGTTATTCGAAGATCAGAACTCAGAATAGGCGCCCTTGGCCAAGGCCAGCGACACCACTGATAGCTGGCCATCCGCGGGAGATGGCGGGGCAACGCTCATGTAACTGGCAACCGCCTGTTGCACCTTACTGCGTTGCTGTTGATTCACGGCTGCTATCGCCAGTTGGCGGGATTCTTCGCTACGTTTGGCGGTCAGCGGATCGGATTGCCGCGCCTCAGGCGCGGATCGTATGTAGAATGCGTCGCTTTTGGTGACTGCTTTGATCATTTATCTCTCCTGCCCGCGACGACCCTAATCCAAATGTCTTTCGGGCCTGGCCGTTTCGGAGAGCAAGCATTTAATCAAATTGCTCCTATCTCCTTCAGATCGTCCGTTCGGTTACCAGATGATTGGAGAAATCAACGATCCCCGCCTGCGCCGTACTTGTCCCGGTCGATTTTCTCGGCGCCTGCCTTGATCATCGGGATCAGCTCCTTGCCGAACTCGGTGGTGTCGCGTTCGGGATCGAAGCCGCGGATCAGAAACGAACTCGCACCGAGTTTGTAATATTCGAGGATCGCATCGGCCACCTGACGTGGCGTCCCGACGAGGGCGCTGGTATTGCCCAAAGCTCCCGTCGCCTTGGTGATCGGCATCCATAGGCAGGTGTCGTGGAGATCCTTTTCGGCCGCAAAGCCCATCAGCCGCCGCCCAGCATTGTCGACGGCCTCGCGACCGCCCTCCTGCCGGCTCCAGCCGCGTGCGCCCCCACCCTCGAGCTTGGCGAGGATTGCATGCGCCTTCTCCCAGGCGGCCGTCTGCGTGGCGGCGATGATCGGCCGGGCGGAAATGTTGAAGCCGATCGTGCGCCCGAAGCGCGCCGCGCGCTCCCGCATCTCGGCCATACGCGAGCGGGCCGCAGACAGCGGCTCGGCGTACATCGCATACGTGTCGCAATGCTCGGCGCCCATGTCCAGCGCCCCTTCGGAGGCGCCGCCGAAGAGGATCTCGGGATTTGGTTGCTGATAGGGGGCCACGTCCGACGCCGCTCCTCTGACCCGGTAGAACCGCCCTTCAAAATCGAATGGCTGGGTCGCGGTCCATGTCCGGCGCATCAGAGCCAGGTATTCGGCTGCGCGCTCATAGCGCTCGGGTTTCGGCGAGAAGTCGCCGTCGCCCCACTGCTCGGCGTCGGTCTTGCCTGTAATGATGTGCATCGCGAGCCGCCCGCCGGTCAGTTGATCGAACGTCGCGATCTTGCGCGCCATCAGCGTCGGTTGAACGAAGCCAGGACGATGCGCGATCAGCATCTTGATGGCCCGCGTGGCGTTGGCCGCGTGGAGCGCGACGAGAAAGCCCTCGGCAGACGACGACGAATAGCCGACCAGCACCATGTCGTAGCCGGCCTCCTCGTGAGCGCGAGCACTCCTGACCACGTAGTCCGGTGACAGCGCCCCCTCGATGATAATGAGTTGCGCATCGCTCTTGGGTGGCGTCACCCCGATCATTCCGACGATGCGAGCTGGCATGGTGACATTTCTCCCGGTGACTTACGGGCGACGCTCGCACCCTGACCCAATTCTGGCAAGCCGGGGGCGGTGTTCGCGGCAGACCGCGATACCGGGCAAAATTTCGATGGGCGCAGGCCTCCCGGATTGGCTAGAAAACTACCCTGGACGGGTTGTCCGCACCCAGGCAGCGATCGAACGAGGACGGATCGCGCCTAAAGCCCGCATGGCAACAATTCGCGCGCCTCCTCTCGCAGGCGCCTCACCCCCGGAGGAACAGACAGTGGCAAACGTCGCATTCATCGGTCTCGGCGTCATGGGTTACCCGATGGCGGGTCATCTGCTGAAGAAGGGCGGGCACGAGGTCACCGTCTACAACCGCACGTTCTCGAAGGCCGAGGCGTGGGTCCAGCAGCACGGCGCCGGCAAGGCCGCCCGTACGCCCGCCGAAGCCGCCAAGGGGCAAGACTACGTCTTCTGCTGCGTCGGAAACGACGATGACCTGCGCGCGGTGACGCTCGGCCCTGATGGCGCCTTCGCCGGCACCAAAAAGGGTGCGATTTTCATCGACAATACGACGGCTTCCGCCAACATCGCGCGCGAGCTGAATGCCGCTGCCAAAGACAAGGGCTTCGATTTCATCGACGCACCGGTCTCCGGCGGACAGGCGGGGGCAGAGAATGGCGTGCTCACCGTCATGTGCGGCGGTGAAAAGGCTGTGTTCGAGCGCGCCAGGCCCGTCATCGCCGCCTATGCGCGCGCCGTGAACCTCATCGGTGAGGCGGGCTCCGGCCAGCTCTGCAAGATGGTCAACCAAATCTGCATCGCCGGAATCGTCGAGGGCCTTGCCGAGGGCCTTCACTTCGCCCAGAAGTCGGGCCTCGATATTCCAATGGTGATCGATACGATCTCCAAGGGTGCCGCCGGCTCGTGGCAGATGGAAAACCGCTGGAAGGCGATGATGGAGGGAAAGTACGATTTCGGCTTCGCCGTCAACTGGATGCGCAAGGATCTCTCCATCGCCATCGACGAGGCGCGCAAGAACGGCGCACACCTGCCGATGTCCGCGCTCGTCGACCAATTCTACTCGGAAGTGCAGCGCCTCGGCGGCGGCCGGTGGGATACGTGCAGCCTGCTTGCGCGCCTCAACAACCAAAATGCGGACGGAAGCAAGACCGGCTGATCCGGCCGGAGGCTCCTGCTCGGGAGCCTCCATCGGTTCGGACCGGCGTGCGGCTACTCGAGCAGCATCTGATCCCGCCACTCGGCGGCGGCAACCGTCGCTTTCTGGCGGTCGGTGCGGGAGAGGGCGGCAACGGCTTGGTCGAGTTCGGGGTCCTTGTCCCCGCCAGCTTTGGCGATCAAATGCCATTTGGCGGCCTCGATCGCGTTCTTGTCCGTACCGATGCCCGCGAAATAGCAGTGCGCAAGCCGGTTCTGAGCGGCGACGACGCCCTTGCGGGAGGCCGAACGGAGCAGCTCCACGGCGCGCCGTCGCATCCGGTCGAGCTGATCCTTGGGCAGCTCGTGGTTCCGCGTCAGGATGACGGCATAGTCCAATTCGGCCGCAGGATAGCCGGCGTTGGCGGCCTTGCCGACCCACTTTGCCGCCTCGAACGCGTTCGCAGGGGTGCCCGTGCCGGTCGCGTAAAGCGTACCGAGATCGTACATGGCGGGAATGACGCCCTTCTCGGCGGCGTACTGCATCAGCATGAAGCCGCGAATGGGCAGCTCGGGCTTGCCTTTTCCAGAGAGGAATAGGAGCGCCAAATTGTAGGCCGCCTCGGCATGGCCCTTGGCTGCTGCCTTTTCGAAGTATTCGGCGGCCTTGTTGTAATCCTGAGCAACGCCGTCGCCGCGCGCATAGAGTGCGCCGAGACCGAGTGCCGCCTCCGGGTCACCCAACTCCGCGCCGCGACTGTACCACTGAGCGGCAAGCTTGCTGCTCTGGGGCACGCCCAAGCCTTCCGCGTGAATGCGCGCGACCATGGTGTAGGCGACGGGGTCGCCGTCCTTGGCCTGCTTTGCTGCGATCGACAGTGCCGTCAGGTACTTTCCCTGGTCGAATGCTTCGTAGGCCGCGTCGCTGCCGGCCTTGCTGGTTTCGGCGTTGTCCTGAACCGTGGTCGTCGTGGGGCCCAGCGACGGCGTCGCGCCTGCCATGGGGCCAGACGTCGTCAGGCCACGCTTTGGCATTTGTGCCGGATCGACGGCGTGGACCTTTACGGTCGCCTCGCCACTCGGCCGAGGCTTGCTCGCCGGTGCCGGCGAGATCCGCTGCTGCCATCTGCCGGTTTCGGCCAGCCCACGCGATGCGCCGACAAGGGCCAGGACGAGCGCCGTCATCAGGCCGAAGCCGAGACCCACTCGATCGGGCAGCCCCCTCATAATGGCGTCCTCCATTGCTCGCTTTTCAGCCGCGCCCTATTGCCGGCGCCGCGATAGCCTCCGCCCAGGACCGGGTGTCGGCGATCATGTCGCCGATGACCGTTCCCGGGTTGTAGCGAAGACAAACGAAATCGGCGCCGGCGGCTGCCATCGCACGGGCCTGTTGACTGTCCGCCGCATCGAGCGCCACGGACGGTACTTCGAAGATCTCCGACCACCAGGCCAAAAGTTCGAGTTGGCGATGGAACGCCGTCTGGCGATCCTTGACGAACTCCGGCACACCAAAGGCCACGAAGTCAGCCCCGAGCTCGCCCAGCGTCATGGCATCGTGCTTGGACCTGCCGGCATCACAGCCGACGACCGACTTGCCGCCGAGAAGCGCTCGCGCCGTCTCATAGCGCTCGCGGGGCGTCTCGCTGTAGCCAAGATGCACGCCATCGGCCCCGACCGACCGGGCGAGATGGGGGTCCTCGGCAATCAACATTGCCGCACCCCGGCGCTGCCCCTCGGAGACCAATGCGGCGACAAGGGCCTCATCGGAGGACGGCGTTATGATCACGGATGCGGCGGAGACCACGGCCAGCACAGCGGCTAAGCGCTCACTGGCGCCCGCGCTGGCCGCCATGGCCAGCATGAGCTGTGCGCGCGATGTCTCGTCAGCCGTCATAAGACCCTACTCAGCCTCCACCCGGACCCTGCCGCCGCTATCCGAGCCAAATGAGGCGAAAACCCGGACGCATCGCCCCAAAACGAAAAGGGAGCCTTAAGGCTCCCCAACGCTCGATCGGCTCGACTGGTGTCCGGGCAAGTGGATCAGGCAGCGACGGTACCTTCATCGCTCGGGTCTCGGAGCACGTAACCCCGCCCCCAAACGGTCTCGATATAATGCTTGCCGCCCGTCGCGGTCTGCAGCTTTTTACGCAGCTTGCAGATGAACACGTCGATAATCTTCAACTCCGGCTCGTCCATGCCCCCATAGAGATGGTTGAGGAACATCTCCTTGGTCAGCGTCGTGCCCTTGCGAAGGGACAGGAGCTCCAACATCTGATATTCCTTGCCCGTCAAATGCACACGCTGGCTGTGCACCTCGACGGTCTTGGTATCGAGATTGACCTTCAGCTCGCCCGTCTCGATGACAGACTGGGCGTGCCCTTTCGAACGACGAACAATTGCGTGAATGCGGGCCACCAACTCGTCCTTGTGGAATGGCTTGGTCATGTAGTCGTCAGCACCGAAGCCCAAGCCTTTGACCTTATCGTCGATCTGAGCCAGACCCGACAAGATCAGGATGGGCGTCTGCACCTTGGACACCCGCAGCTGCTTCAGCACGTCGTAGCCGCTCATGTCCGGAAGATTTATATCTAACAGTATAATATCATAGTCGTAGAGCTTGCCAAGATCTACGCCTTCTTCCCCGAGATCCGTCGTATAGACGTTGAAGCCTTCCGACTGGAGCATCAGCTCGATGCTCTGTGCCGTGGCATTATCGTCCTCGATCAAAAGGACCCGCATTCGAACCTCTCTTCCCCGACCTGCGCCGGACCCGCTGCCCCGAGCCTCGCGATGCTCGCCCCGCATCGCCATTCACGAATTCGAAATGTAGGACCCAGAGGTTAACAAACTCCTTTTGACCGGCTTCGAATCATTACTCTCCCAGCCTTGCGCGCAGCCAACCTGACCCCAACAAACTTCACGCAAACATAAGCTGGCTGCCGCTGCGAACGTGCCGCACGGTCGTTTTTTCCTACATCCGACTGGATTTACTCGTGAGCCAGTTTGAGACAGGCCACCCCACCGTCTCAACCGCTCGATAACTATCCAGTGGATCAATATCTGATTTGCGCATCTGTCCCTAGTCGAATGTTCCAGACTGGGGTCCGATTCGCGCAGTTTGGCGAGGTCGCGGAGTGGCCGGGGCGGGCTCGAGCGCAGCGTAAAAATCTGAACACGGACTGAGCGTTGCCGAGATTCCTTACTTGACGAACTGATCGCGACGCTGTTTGAGACAGTACAAAGTCGCTCGAGCGGCGACGGGCCGGCTATCGATTTCACCGATGGCAGTTGCTTTACCGCAACTTAAGCGGCTTCAGGCACACTGCGCGTGTCTTGTCCGGTCAGGACACTCAAGTCTGGCACGACGTGTGCCAAATCGCGACGGCCGGGAGAATCGACGGTCTTGCGCTACGCGAAGAAGCCGGCCTAAATGGTGGCATGGAATTTGAATTTGCGGTTCGGCGTAGAGTAAATCGAGCGAGTGGGGGTAATGCGTTATGAGGCCACGAGAGAGCGCTCTTCGTCTGATGCGGTTCGAAGCCCGCGAGAAAGCCCGCAAGGTTGCCGACCTAGAGGCAATGATCCGAGAATTCGAGGCAATGGCCGAGGACCTCGACCGCCAGATTGCCAATGAGGAAGAGCGTACGGGCGTGCGCGATCTCAAGCATTTCGCCTATTCGACGTTTGCAAAGGCCGCGCGGCAACGGCGGGACAATCTGCAGCTTTCCGTCGACGGATTGCGTGCGAAGCTGGAATTGGCGCAGGCCGAACGCGATCTTGCCGCGGAAGACTTGGCCAAGGCAGAGGCGCCCGAGCCGCGTGATGCGACGCCACGTGCGCGCCGCCTCGGCGAACGCAATTCCGATGCCCTCGCCGGCTGAATTTCCCTGCTCGCGTGCGCATCGTCGCCCAGCGTGCAGCGAGACGCCACGGCGATCGCCGATCTAGGGGGCGCCGTCGGCCGCGACGTCCAAAGCTGAGCCGCGATCCCGGACTCAACCGTGAGTTGGCCGGCATGCTTGGCGATCCGTAGCTGACCTCCACGATACACTTGCCCAGGCTTTCGCCTCACCCGGTGCGGGCCTGCGACTGTCCCCTCGTCCGAACGACGCAGGGACTTGTCTTGGGCGCTGCCCTCAGGAAAGGTGCGCGGCGTTCGGATCGCGCGCCGCCTAGGGGCTCGGGGATGCCACCCGCAATGCAACGTCGTATTTTGGGGCCATGCTTGGTGATCCTTCCGCTGCTCTGCAGCGGGTGTTCGGTCGACACATCGACGCTGAAGGTCGCCACAAATGCGCTTTCCTCACCTCAGGCGCCGGCTTCGACCACCGTCAGCGTGCCCGATCCACCTGTCGATGTCTATGCGCGGATCGCCCGCGGCGCCCTGAAGTGTTGGTTCGGCCCCGAGGGCTCGCTCAAAAAAACGTACGTCTTTCACGCCAAGGTCGATCCACCATCGGCGGGCAAGGGAGCAGAGATCGCCGTTCACACGCGCACCGAAGGCTCGTCGCACGGCGTCCTGCGGGCTTTTGCGATCGCCATCACGCCGGCCGGTTCGGGCTCGATCGTCGAAGCTCAGAACATTCGCTTCGAGCGGTCACAGGCGCAGTTGATGATAGCCGACGTCGGCCGTTGGAGCACGGGCGACGAGGACTGCAGCGTCGTCGGCACCGGCGGTTGGAACCCGGCCGCCGGGCAGTCGCCCGGCACCGTTCCGCCGCCCGGCACCGCTCCGGCGTCGCCTAGCAAACGCTAGCGACCGAGAGCCGCCTCATTCGGCGGCGGCCGATACCTTGCCCTTGAAGGCCGGCATGACCTCCTTGGCGAACCTTTCCAGTTGCTCCAGGGCAACCGACAGCGGGGTTCCTAGCGGCAACGAGCATGCGACACGCTCGAGCCCCGGCAGCGCCTCTTCGGTCTTCTTCAGCGTCTCGATGATATCGTCCGCCGTTCCAGCCAGGAACCCGCCAGCCTTCACGGCATCCTCGATACGCGGCAACTTGGTGCTCGGCACCAGGGCGGGGTTGCGCATGGCGGCCATCTGATCCTCGGTGATGGCCCTGACGAGGCGCAGCTCACCAAACATCTTCATGTTTTCCTCGTAATAGATCGCCGCCTCCTTCATCGCCTGTTCGCGCGAGGATGCGATGTGGAACTGGTAGCCGATCGACATGCGCTCACCGGGGACGAGGTCCACGCCGCGCCGTTTGTAGGCTGCCCGGAAACCGTCGATATGGCGCTGCACGGCGCCACCCTCGGCCGAGCCACCGCCGATCACGCCGCGAATTCCGTGCTTCGCCATGAAATCGAACGCGCGGTCGGAGCCGGACTGGATCGGCTGCCAGCACTCGACCGGCAACTTGAGCGGCCGCGGCACCAGCGTGATCTCCTTCAGCGTATAGCCGCGATAGGGCACCTCCGGCGGACAGGTGAAGAACCGCCCCTTGTGGCTGAACGATTTCTCGTTGAAGGCCTTGAAAATGAGATCGCAGCCTTCCTCGAACATCTCGCGGTTCGCATCCTGATCCGTCAGCGGCGCTCCGAAGGTTTCCACCTCGCGTGTGTGGTAGCCTCGCGCCACGCCGAACACCGTGCGCCCGCGCGTCAGGATTTCGGCCGTGGCATAGTCCTCGGCGAGCCGCAGCGGATGCCACATGGGCACCACGTTGAAGCCGCAGCCGATGCGAAGATTCTTGGTGATGCCGCAGAGGTGCATCGCCATCATCAGCAGGTTCGGGATGCACTCGGTGCCTTCGGGTTGGAAATGGTGCTCGGCCATCCAGAACGTGTCGTAGCCGAGACCGTCCATGGTCTGGGCGTACTTCTCGGCCTTGTAGAGAGCGCCGGCGAGTTCCTCGTTGGAATAGTCGCGATCATTGATCGGGGTGCCGAGATAGCCGCAGTTCTCCATGTCGACGGTGCCGACATAGGATGAGTCGAAATACTTGAGCATGCGCTTCCTCCGAGGGTCGCGAAGACCGGTGATGCGTGTTCTCGATCCGCTTGATTTGTCCGGACACCCTAGGCGGGAACCCCGAACCCGACAATGGCCATCGACAGCAGACTTCGAGCGGCAATCCGTGCTCAAGGCACATCGCACGACTTCTGGCGCCTCCGCCGAGACGACCATCGGGTGACCACCGCCAGAGGCCATGTTAACAGACGCGAGGGCTCATTTCGGACGCGAGTGGGTGAGTGATGAGATCGGGATCGGTGCGGGCGCTCAGGCTCGCTGCATTGCGGTCGCTCGGGCTGGCGCCACTGTTGCTGGCGCTTTCAACGGTGATCCCAGGACTTCCCACCGAGGCCCTGGCGCAGAAGCGGATCGCCCTGGTGATCGGCAACGGGCACTATGCCAACGTGCCGGTGCTGGACAATCCGGCGAACGACGCCGAGGACGTGTCCAAGGCACTGCGCGCGCTTGGTTTCGAGGTGATAACGGGTATCGATCTCGGCCGCAGTGACTTCGCGGAACGGCTCAAGGCGTTCGGCGATCGTGTCGGATCCAAAGACGAGGCGTTCCTTTTCTATGCGGGCCACGGCCTGCAAGCCAAGGGCGTGAACTACCTGATCCCCGTCGATGCGCGGCTCGACAGCGAACGCGACCTCGATTTCGAAGCTGTCACGCTCGATCTCGCGCTGCGTCAGATGAAGTCCGCTCGGACCAAGATCGTCATGCTGGATGCGTGTCGGAACAATCCGTTCGCGCGCACCTTGTCCCGGAGCATGGGCACGCGCGCCGTCAGCGACAATCTGGGGCTTGCCGTGACGGTCGCCTCCGATCTCGGCACGTTCATCGCCTACGCGACGCAGCCGGGCAACGTCGCGGGCGATGGCACGGGCCGCAACTCGCCCTTCACGGATAAACTGTTGCGCCACATCCAGACGCCGGGCCAGTCGATCACCGACCTGATGATGACGGTGCGCAACGAGGTGGCGCAGGCAACCGGCGGCGCGCAAATCCCATGGGAGCATTCGGCCCTCGGCAACAAGTTCTTCTTCCGGACCGGCGAGGAGAAGGTCGCCAGCAGGACCGACCAGATGAAGAGCGAGGCGGCCGAAGCCTGGGGATGGATCAAGACCACCCAGAGCCGCGAGCTACTCGAGGAATTCGTCCGCCGCTACAGCGATACGCCGTTTGCCGAGCGCGCACGTGTCACGCTGGCCGGTTTGCCGCAGCAGGTGCGGATCGAGGGCGGCTACATCCCGAACGTGGCCAACGTCTCGCTGCGCCCGGTGCAGCCGAGTTTCGATTGCAAGCAACATTACAAGGATGCCGAAGTGACGGTGTGCAACCGTCCGGAGCTGGCCATCCTCGACAACGAACTATCGCGCGTCTACGTCTCCGCCTACGATGCTGCCGGCAAGGCTCGCAAGGAGACGATCCTGTCGACCCAACGACAATGGATCACGGATCGTGACGGCTGTGGCGTAGACGCCGGCTGCATCTCTCGCGCCTATAGCGCGCGAATTACCTACCTGGCGGCCGGACAAAGATCGCTGAGCGTCCCCGCCGCGCGGGCCAAGCCAAGCTTCGATTGCACCCGGCACGCGCTGCCCGCCGAAGTCGCGGTGTGCTCCGACGCGCGGCTCGCCAAGCTGGACGTGACGCTCGATGCCGATTATGTGCGTGCCGCGCGGGGGCTCTCCGGCGAGCGGCGCAAGTCGCTGATCGTGGAGCAACGCCAGTGGATCGCAACCCGCGACACGTGCGGCAGCGACAAGCGGTGCGTCGAACTGCAGTATCGGGCACGCATCGAGCAACTGAAGGCACGGCGATGAGACCCGCCGCGACCACAGCTCCACCAGCGCAACCCACCTGTGCGTGAGACGCCGGGTTGCATTGCCGCCCAACGCGCGTTCCGGTACCAAGCCGACCATGAGCAAGAACACGCCGACACCGCGCCCCGCCCCGCATCTGGCCAAGACCATCCACGTGCGCGGGGCGCGCGAGCACAACCTGAAGAACGTCGATCTCGAGATTCCGCGCGACGCGCTGATCGTGTTCACGGGCCTGTCGGGCTCCGGCAAGTCGTCGCTCGCCTTCGATACCATCTATGCGGAGGGCCAGCGCCGCTACGTCGAGAGCCTCTCGGCCTATGCGCGCCAGTTCCTGGAGATGATGCAGAAGCCCGACGTCGACCACATCGACGGACTGTCGCCTGCCATCTCGATCGAGCAGAAGACGACCTCGAAGAACCCGCGCTCGACGGTCGGCACCGTCACCGAGATCTACGACTACCTGCGCCTCCTCTTCGCCCGCGTCGGCGTGCCCTACTCGCCCGCAACGGGCCTGCCGATCGAGAGCCAGACGATCAGCCAGATGGTCGACAAAGTGCTGGCGCTGCCCGAGGGCACGCGGCTGATGCTGATGGCGCCCGTCGTGCGCGGCCGCAAGGGTGAGTACCGCAAGGAGTTGGCCGAGTGGCAGAAGAAGGGTTTTCAGCGCGTCAAGGTCAACGGCACGGTCTACGAGATCTCCGAGGCGCCGAAGCTCGACAAGAAGTACAAGCACGACATCGACGTGGTGGTGGATCGCATTGTCGTGCGCGCCGACGTCGCCTCGCGCCTCGCCGACAGCTTCGAGACAGCGTTGGCGCTGGCGGATGGCGTGGCCATCGTGGAAATGGTCGACAAGCCTCTTTCCTTGGCGCCCGGCGACTCCCCTGCGGGGAGCCGGCCGCCGGGCGCCGCGAACAAGCCGGGCGCGGACAAGGAAGTTCTGCGCAACAAGAACGAGACCCACGAGCGCATCGTCATGTCGGCGCGCTTCGCCTGTCCGGTTTCCGGCTTCACCATCGAGGAGATCGAGCCGCGCATCTTCTCGTTCAACGCACCGGCCGGCGCCTGTCCGAAGTGCGACGGCCTCGGCACCGAGCTGAAATTCGAGGCCGACCTCGTGGTGCCCGACCGTTCGCTGCCACTCGAGGACGGCGCCATCTGGCCGTGGGCGAAAACCGGCGCCACGTCGCCCTACTACGAGCAGACGCTGCAAGCCATTGCCCGGCACTACAAGGTCAAGATGTCGACGCCGTTCGAGAAACTGCCGACGGCAGTGCAGGACGTGCTGCTCTACGGCTCGAAAGGCGAGGAAATCGAATTCGCCTACGAGGACGGGCTGCGGACCTATCGCACGTCGAAGGCGTTCGAGGGCGTCATCGGCAACATCGAGCGGCGCTTCCGCGAAACGGACTCGGAATGGGTGCGTGACGAGCTCTCGCGCTATCAAGGTGCACACCCGTGCGAGGCCTGCCACGGCTACCGGCTCAAACCGCAGTCGCTGGCGGTCAAGATCGGCGGCCGTCACATCGGCGAAGTGACCGACCTCTCCATCCGCGCCGCCAACGACTGGTTCCGCGACATCCCGGATACGTTCACGGCGCAACAGACCGAAATCGCGACGCGCATCCTGAAGGAAATCCGCGAGCGCCTGCAGTTCCTGGTCGACGTCGGCCTCGACTATCTCACGCTGTCGCGCGCCTCGGCCACGCTCTCGGGCGGCGAGAGCCAGCGCATCCGCCTCGCCAGCCAGATCGGCTCGGGGCTCACGGGCGTGCTCTACGTGCTCGACGAGCCCTCCATCGGGTTGCATCAGCGCGACAATGCCCGCCTGCTCGTGACGCTGCGCCATCTGCGCGATCTCGGTAACACGGTGCTCGTCGTCGAACACGACGAGGACGCGATCCTGACCGCCGACTACGTGGTCGACATCGGCCCCGGCGCGGGCGTGCACGGCGGCGAGGTGATCGCCAAGGGCACGCCGGCCGAGGTCATGGCCAACCCGGCCTCGCTCACCGGCCAGTACCTGACCGGGCAGCGCCAGGTGCCGGTGCCCAAGACGCGGCGCAAACCGGACGGCGCACGTGTGCTGAGGGTGATCGGCGCGCGCGAGAACAACCTGCAGAACGTCACGGCCGAGATCCCGCTCGGCGTGCTGACGTGCGTCACCGGCGTCTCGGGCGGCGGCAAGTCGACGTTCCTGATCGATACGGTTTACAAAGCGGTGGCGCGCAAGCTGAGCGGTGCTCGCGAGGCGCCGGGGCGGCACGAGAGGATCGAGGGCCTCGAGTTCCTCGACAAGGTGATCGACATCGACCAGTCGCCGATCGGGCGCACGCCGCGCTCGAACCCGGCCACCTACACCGGCGCCTTCACGCCGATCCGCGACTGGTTCGCCGGGCTGCCCCTCGCCAAGACGCGCGGCTACGGCCCGGGCCGCTTCTCGTTCAACGTCAAGGGCGGGCGCTGCGAGGCATGCCAGGGCGACGGCGTCATCAAGATCGAGATGCACTTCCTGCCGGACGTCTACGTCACCTGCGACCAATGCAAGGGCAAGCGCTACAATCGCGAGACGCTGGAGGTGATGTTCCGCGAGAAGTCGATCGCCGACGTGCTCGACATGACGGTGGAGGAAGGCGTGACCTTTTTCGCCGCCGTGCCGTCGATCCGCGACAAGCTGGAAACGCTCAACCGCGTCGGCCTCGGCTACATCAAGATCGGCCAGCAGGCGACGACGCTGTCGGGCGGCGAGGCGCAGCGCATCAAGCTGGCGAAGGAGCTGTCACGCCGCGCGACGGGGCGCACGCTCTACATTCTCGACGAGCCGACCACGGGGCTGCACTTCCACGACGTGGCCAAGCTGCTGGAGGTGCTGCACGAACTTGCCGAAGCCGGCAATTCGGTGGTGGTGATCGAGCACAACCTGGAAGTCATCAAGACCGCCGACTGGATCATCGACATGGGGCCCGAAGGCGGCGACGGCGGCGGCCGCGTGGTGGCCGTCGGCACGCCCGAGCAGATCGCGGCGTCGAAAGACAGCTATACCGGGCAGTTCCTGAAGGAGCTGCTGGCGCGGCGGGCGAAGGTGGCTGGGGCCAAGAGCGCGAAGGTCTCGGATTCCGAGGCCGCCGCAAAAGCAGAACCGGCACGCGTGAAAGCCCGACGCGGCAACGGCAGCAGCGGGAAGCGGGAGGCGGCGGAGTGAACGACACATGCAGCAAGGAAACATATTATTCAAGCAACTCAGTTCCTGTTCAGCCTCCAGTTTTGTTTCTACCCTCGACACGCTCTGGTCACGCTCGAGATCCGGTAGCCAGCTCATTTGGCGCGGTGTTGGGCGATCGAGTTACCCTCTAACCCCGGCGGCCGCGCGAGATCAAGAGGCGGGTCGCTTGGAAGCCATCTCGCAACTCGATACCGGTGAAGCCCTGGAAATAACTGGCTCAATGCAAGAGCCTGATCGAGCGGATATTTTGGCTGCATATCAGGAATGGAGCGCACTGATCCACTTCTGCCGCAATGCAAACCGACAAGCGTTAGCGATTCCGACGTGGGTGCCAGACGCACTTCATAAAGCTCTTACTCTGGCCACGGACGAAAGCTTTCAACACAGTCTACTCGGAACGCTGGGCAACGCGACGGCTTGGTGGCCACCGGGCGGTCTTTGGCCGACACTGGGGCTTGCTCAACATTACGGCATTCCGACTAGGCTACTTGATTGGTCCGACGACCCGATGGTAGCTGCATATTTTGCTGCTACGTCCGCTGTTAATGATATTTTGAATAGAGCCGCAGATCGTCACACCGCCTTGAGCGTTTGGATGCTCTCAGCGACGACTTTGGGTCGCATTTCTCTTTTAGACGATAATAGCCGCGGGCCAAAAGCTGAAGGTATGCGTGCAAATCTTGATTTCGAGGTCCATGTGATCGATGCACCCTACAGCGGCAATCCAAATTTGGCAGCTCAACGCGGTCGATTTACGCTTGTCGTCAAAAAGACAGGAGGACTTGATCGTAGATGCCTAAGCGAGGTTCTAAGTGACATCGATGAAAAACTTAGGACACTGGAGAATCGTAAGCTTGCTCTTGGACACTCAGCTAACTCCTTAAGCGATCTCCTTATGCGGTTCGATCTTCCAACTGAGGCCGCGCCCGAGTTATTGAGCATTCTTAGGCTGCGAGGCTACGACGCAAACCGCCTATTTCCTGGGTACGGCGGCGCCGCACGTGCCGCAATTGAAGCGACGAATGCAATTCGAGCTGGCCGAGAGCGATGAAACAATATTGATCATCAAGTAATGACCTTCGCGATAAGGCCTGCGGCAATGAAGGGCTTCCAGCCCCTCAAACTCCCAGGCCAGGGGCCCCGCCCCTGGACCGGCATTTGAGAGCATGGCTGATTAGCCGGGCGACATTCAAAAAGAGGTGGGTGGTTTGGAGGGCTCCGCCCTCCAGCGGGGTAAGGGGCCGGCCCCTTTCGCGTCGCAGACGCGAGCCGTCTCGATCAACGACCCACGTCCCCCGCCACGCGCTCCTTCGGCGCGAGTTTCACACTCACCTGCAATCCGACGGCATAGTTGCGCCCAAGCAGAGGTTCATCGGCGGATGCGTGGGCACGTGCAAATGCCGGATAGGACGACTTGAGCCAGTCCGCAGCAACCGCTGCGCCGAAGCGGCCGAGATCGGGCAGGAACATCAGTAAGAGCAACGCAGAGGCCGGCCGAGCGAACACCCGAATGGTCCGGGTCCAGCTTCGGTTGATCCTGGAGTTTTCGATCCGGGCGTCGTGCTTCATCACGCGCCAGCAGAACCGCCACCACCAGACGGCCACGAGGACGCACAGCGCTGACAGCACAATCCAGTCATAACGCGCCAATCCAAGAACGCGCACCGAGAGCTCGGAGGAAAGGAAGACGACGGCAAACGGCTCGCTCAGCTCGGCCAGTATCTTCACCAACAGGACAAGCGCCATACATTCGGCAATCAGGATGAGAGGCGCCCGCGGGATGCCGAGAAAGCCATACCGGATCGCGTATCGTTCGAGCAGGTGCTCCTTGGCCTCACGAAACTGATGATCCATGAGCCAGCGAATGGCACGCAAGAGCAGCCAAAGTGCGCCACAGATGGCGGCCACCGCCAGCGCGGCGCCCGCGGCAATAAAGAGGAACCCGGTGACGACACCCGGCTTGGCGATCTCGGCGAACAGCCAACCCCACGCCTCGAAAAGTCTTTCCCACCGCATCAAAACGTCCCCACGCGATGCAACACGACGCAATCCAATATGCGTAACCCGATGTTAACCATGAGTCGAGTCGGCCTAACCGGCGTTTCGGGCGGGCCTTCGGCCATGAGGGGCAAGTTGCGCTGGCGCTTCGGATGCCCACACGACATCCGCGCCGCAGCCCCTCAAACTCCCCGGGCTGCGTTGTATGCCCGCCTTCGGCGGGACGGGCCTGCCCCTGGATCGGCATCGAAGCGGGCGAACGAGGCGCTCATCTCAGTCGCGAGCTTGATGTGCGCGAGCTGTGCTCGGCGCGCATCAAGCTCGCGAAAGATAGCGCATTGGCTCAGGACGTGGTGACGGGGGCTTAGGTTAGCCTCGCGACCGGATTTTTTCGTTTGCGCCCGGCGACTCCCCTGCGGGGAGCCGGCCGCCGGGCGCGGGAGGTGGTTTTTCGTTTGCGCCCGGCGACTCCCCTGCGGGGAGCCGGCCGCCGGGCGCGGGAGAGCTAAGCTGCTTCGGCCAGCGTCGGGCGGTCGCCGCTGACGCGGGTCTGGCGCATGTAGCGGCGATATTTGTCGGCGTCGTAGCCCTCGCCGCGATGGATCAGGCAGCGATTGTCCCAGAACACCACCTCGCCCGGCTGCCAGCGGTGCGCGTAGACGTGGGCCTCGCCGACCGTCTCTTCCACCAGCCCCTCCAGCAGCGCCCGGCTGTCGGCATCGGACCACCCCTCGACAGCCTTGGCGTGCGAGCCGATGAACAGGTTCTTCTCGCCGGTACCGGGATTGCGGCGAACGAGGCGATGGCGCACCGGCGGCAGCGTCGCGGCGAGTGCCGGCGAAACCGCATCCGGCGCCACCTTCGAACGCGAGTAGACGTAGTCGTGGATGACGACGAGCGGGTCGAGTTCGGCCCTGCGCACCTGCGAAAGGCGGGCATACGTCGCCCGCGTGCTGGCGAACAGCGTGGCGCCACCCTCGGCCGGCGTCTCGTAGGCGCACATGATCGACAGAAACGCGGGTGTCTCTTTGAACGAGGCATCCGAGTGCCACATATTGTTGCCGGTGAGGAAGACGGTCTTCTTGTGCGTATTGCCGATCGTGGTGCCGTCGGGCTGGACGTTGCCGATGGTGCCGAAGTACTCGAGGCGGCCCTCGCCTTTGGCGACGTGGCTCGGCTCGGGCGCGCCGAAGCGGCGGGTCAGGGCGAGTTGCGCCGCGTCGTCGAACGCCTGCGCCGGAAACACCAGGAAGGCGTAGCGGTCCACCGCCTCACGGATCGCCGCCACGGTCGCCTCGTCGAGAGCGGTGCGCAGATCGAGCCCCGTGATGCGGGCGCCGAGGTCAGGATGGACCGGCTGAATGTCGAACGTGCTCATCGGGGCTAGCCTGCCTTCCTCATGCTGTTCGCCAGCGTATCGAGCAGCGTCAGCGTCTTTTCCTTGTTCTCGGACGGCACCGAGAAGACGACGCGCGCGATGCCCGCGTCCTCGAAGCGCTTCAACGTGTCCGGGTCGTGAGCGGTGTTGAACGTGGTGATCGGCACATCGTTCGGATCGCGGCCGGCGTCCTTGCACATCTGGCGGAACTTGGGGACGTGGTCGAGCACGTCGACGCCGCCATACTCAGGCCGTGTCGCGTGTGGCATCCATCCGTCGCCGAATGCGATGGCGCGGCGCGCTCCGTACGGGAACATGCCGCCGACGATGACGGGCAACGGTTTCTGAACGGGCTTGGGCCACGTCATCATCGGACCAAAGTCGACATGGTCGCCGTGATACTCGGGCTTCGACTTCGTCCAGATCTCGCGCATGGCGCCGATGCGCTCGTCCATCAGCTTGAAGCGGCCCTTGAAGTTCGTCGTGCCGTGGTTCGCCATCTCGTCCTCGTTCCATCCGGCGCCGACGCCGAAAAGGAAACGACCGTTCGAGATCTGGTCGAGGCTGGCGACGGACTTTGCGGTCTGGATCGGGTCGCGCTGTACGACCAGGCAAATGCCGGTGCCGACCATCAGTTTCGACGTCGCCGCCGCGGCGGCCGAAAGCGTGACGAACGGGTCCATCACGTCGTAGTACTTCTTCGGCAGGTCGCCGCCCTGCGGGAATGGGGACGTCCGCGTCAGGGGAATGTGGCTGTGCTCGGGCGCCCAGAGACTTTCGAAGTGGCGCTCCTCGAGTGCGCGGCCGAGGTCGACCGGGCCGATCGAATAGTCCGTGAAGAAAATGGCAACCCCATAATCCATGCCCTGGTCCTCCTTAGCATTCGGGCCGCACCCGGATGCGATCAACTCTGCTTCTGGCCGTACGTGAGCAAGCCACCGCCGACCTTGGGCGGGTGGGCCCGGATGGCATCCTCGATGGGATCGGTGCCCCAGCCGGGCCGCGACGGCATGATGAGATGGCCGTCCTGGTACTCGGGGACGTGAGTAAACAGCTCGTGGTCCCATTCCAGCCGATCGATGTCCGTCTCCATGATGCGCAAGTTCGGTACGGCGGCCGCGAAATGCGCATTCATCATGGTGCACAAGTGCCCGTAGAAGTTATGCGGGGCGACGTTGATCTCGTGGGCCTCGGCGAGATTGGCGATTTTCATCGACTGCCAGACGCCATTCCACGGCGTATCGATGATGGCCACGTCCATCGCCTGCTCGCGAAAGTAGGGCAGGAACTCGCGGATGCCGAGCAGCGTCTCGCATGACGAAATCGGATGCGGGCTCTGCCGGCGGATCAGACCCAGCGCCTCGGGGTTGTAGCTGTCGATCTCGATCCAGAACATGTCGAGGTCGGCTATGGCGCGAAGAATCTTCAGATAACCTTCCGTTTTGGCGTTGAAATTGAGATCCAGAAGAATATCGACATCAGGGCCGACGCCGTCGCGCAATGCTTCGAGGTGCATACGCAGGTTCCGGATCACGTGCCGCTCGACGTTGACCGGCGGCTCGTTCGGCGAGCCGAAGCCGGGCCGCCAGCCCTTCGGATTCCTCTTGTCCTGATCGTAGAGGAAGATGTTGGTCTTGCAGGCCGTGAATTTCTTCTCGCGGACCTCGGCTCCCATGGCCTTGACGCCATCGAGATCGCCGATCGCCGGCTTGTACCAGGTCGGATGGTTGATCCGCCACGTGCAGCAGTGGGACCAGTAGACGCGAATGCGATCGCGGATCTTGCCGCCCAACAGCTCATAGCAGGGAACGCCGAGCGTCTTGGCCTTGGCATCGAGCAGCGCATTCTCGATGGCGCCGAGGGCCAGCGCAACGACGCCGCCCGCCGCCGGCCGCGTCAAGGCGTATAGCTCCGCGTAGATGCGCTCGTGCTCGCCCACCGGCTTGCCCACGACCCGGGCGCCGAGGCGCGCGATCGCGGTGGCGACCCCGGGGGCGCCGAAGCCCTCGTCGAACTCGCTCCAGCCGACGACGCCGTCTTCCGTCACCACCTTGACGAAGTGGTAGTTGCGCCAGCCCGCATCCGCAGCCAGCGTTTCGATCGTCTTGATGCGGGATGAGACCCTCTCGTGTGAAGTATCGGGCATTGGGCTGCTCCCTCGAGCGATTTTGGTCCGACGGGACCAGCCCATGGTGCGCGAAAACGTAGCGGTATGTCACCACCTCACTGTTAACGCTTTTCGCTAACTGTAATCTTTCATCAGGTTTTGCCTGGTGGTGCAGCTCAGTGCTTGTCTACGACCATTGCCGTACGGTCGTTCCCAAAAGTGAAGATGACCCGCAGGAGCAGGGACTTATGAATGCCGGTGACGTCGGCAGCGAGCGTGATGCGCTGATCGTCGGCGCCGGGTTCGCCGGCCTCTACATGCTGCATCGATTGAGGCAGATGGGGTTTCGCGCCCGAGTCCTGGAGGCCGGTCACGGCGTCGGCGGGGTGTGGTACTGGAACCGTTACCCCGGCGCACGTTGCGACATCGAGAGCACTCAATATTCCTATCAATTCTCGCCGGATCTCGAGCAGGATTGGTGCTGGTCCGAGCGCTACGCGACGCAGGCCGAGATTCTGAGCTATGCCGAGCACGTGGCGGACCGGTTCGATCTCCGCGGCGACATCGAGCTCGGGACTCGCGTCGTCGCGATGCGGTTCGACGAGACCGCCAAGCATTGGCGGGTTTCGTGCCAGGACGGCCGCTGCTTCACCTCGCGCGTCGTGATTATGGCGACGGGGTGCCTGTCCGTGCCGTCATGGCCAGCCATTCCCGGGCTTTCGACGTTCGGTGGCGAGGTGCATCACACGGGGACGTGGCCCCAGGCCGGTGTCGACTTCCGAGACAAACGGGTCGCCGTGATCGGCACCGGATCGTCCGGTATTCAATCCATTCCGGTGATCGCGCGCGAGGCCCGCCACCTCACCGTCTTCCAGCGAACGGCCGCATACTCCGTGCCGGCGCGCAATATAGCCCTGCCGCCGTCCGTGCTGACGGGTATCAAGGCCATCTACCGGCAGCTTCGAGCCCGCGCCAAGCAGATGCCTACCGGCGTGCTCTTCGACTCGAGCACGGAGACGGCTCGGGAAACGCCGCCCGAACGGCGCCAGCGCGAGTACGAGCGACGCTGGCAACGCGGCGGCCTGACATTTCTCAGTGCCTATTCGGATCTGCTGACCGACATCGAAGCCAACCGGACCGCAGCGGATTTCGTGCGAGCGAAGATCGGGCAGTTGGTCAAAGATCCAGCGGTAGCAGAACGGCTGATGCCCGCGACGCCGATTGGAGCGAGGCGCCTTTGTGTCGATCTCGGCTACTACGAGACCTTCAATCAGGAGAACGTCACCTTGGTCGACGTGTCGGCGACGCCGATCGAAACGATCGGCGAGACGGGCGTCGTCGTTGGCGGGCAGGTGCATCCGGCGGACATCATCGTGCTCGCGACCGGCTTCGACGCGATGACCGGCGCGCTGATGCGCATCGACATCGAAGGTCGCGGCGGATCAAGGCTGATGCAGAAGTGGAAAGAGGGTCCGCGGACCTATCTCGGGCTGGCGATGCACGGGTTTCCGAACCTGTTCACCATAACGGGGCCTGGAAGCCCGTCGGTTTTGACCAACATGCTCCCGTCGATCGAGCAACACGTCGAATGGATTGGGGATTGCCTGCTGGCGATGCGGGAAAAGCGGATCGCGGCGATCGAGGCCATCGCCGAGGCGGAGGACGCCTGGGTTGCGCACGTGGCCGACGAGGCGAGCCTTTCTCTGCGAGGCAATGAGAACTCGTGGTATGTTGGCAGCAATGTGCCGGGGAAGCCCCGTGTTTTCATGCCGTACACTGGTGGCGTGCCGAAATACGCGCGCATATGCGACACAGTCGCGGCGCGCGGATACGAAGGCTTCAAACTCGAGCCTGCGGTCGCCGCAGCCGGGCCTCGAGAACCGGAGCCTGCGTAGGCCGTGCCCTGGCCGTGCGCCGATGTGACATGAGCGAGGCATCGATGACCGATCCCGGCCCTATACCGGCCGCACCGACCGACGACATGATCGATGCGCTCGTGCTCGGCTCGGCGGATGCTGACTGGCGAAAGATGGCGGTATTCATCGCCAGGGTCGTAGACGCGGCCAAGCTCCAGGGGCTGGCGACGAGCGGACAAGCCGTGGCGCAGCGCGTCTACGCGCTGGTCGATACCGGGAAGCTCGAAGCCAGAGGCAATGTCCGGCGCTGGAGAGCAGGCGAGATTCGTACGCCGCAGCACTCGGCAGCGAGCGTCGGCACCACAATCGCAGACGTCCGATAATGAGATATCGAATTATTGGCTCCGCGACGACCAACTTGGGATAGTCTGCTGCTTGCGAATCACGGAGCCGCACTCCGCGGCTGCGATGAAGGGGACGTTGAGCCGATGAAATTTTTTCTCCGCACAATGATAGCGGCCACCTTTGCAGTGGGATTGGGCATGTCCGTCTCCGCACCGGACGCTGTCGCGCAACAAAAGATACACAAAGGCCCCCACAAATCGAAAGCTGGACCCGGACCGAAACACGGCCACGGCGGAGGACGTCATACCGGCGGACGGCATCGCGGCGGCAAGATCGCCGGGGGGATCGCTGCCGGGATCGCCGGTGCGCTCATTCTGAACGAGATCGCCAAGAGCCAAGCCGCGCCCGCTTACCGCGACGACGGCCTGAGCTGCCGGCAGCTTCGTTTCCGTTGCGAGGACGGTCGCGACTGGGCCTGTCGCAAGTTCGATCGGCAGTGCTGACGCGACTTCGCCGGAGCCAAGTGGTTCAATCACCGCGGGATCACCTGCGGTGATTTTTTGTCTGCCGTGCAAGCTCGACACGCGACTGGCTCTGCCGCAACATGACCGCTGCTATCACGGAGTGCTCCCATGGCAGACGATGTGTTGATCCGGCGTGACGGCGAGGTTCAGGTGATCCGCCTGAACAGGCCTGGAAAGAAGAACGCGCTGACACGTGCAATGTACGACAGCGTGACACAGGCGCTCGGAAGCGGAGAGACCGATCGTAACGTCGCGGTCCACGTCATCATGGGAACGGATGGCGTTTTTTGCGCAGGCAACGACATCCAGGACTTTGCCAAACGCGCCACCGACCTCGGCGCCGCAGGGGGCGCCTCGAGTTTCATTCAGGCGTTGCCGGGTCTCGAGAAGCCGCTGATCGCCGCCGTCGACGGCCTCGCCATCGGCGTCGGCGTGACGATGCTGTTCCACTGCGACCTGGTTTATGCGACCCCCGCCGCCTCGTTTCGCACGCCATTTCTCGACCTTGGTCTGGTCATGGAGGCCGGGTCGAGCTGGCTCGCACCGCAAATCATGGGGCATCAAAGGGCCTTCGAACTTCTGTGCCTGGGCGAGCCCTTCAACGCGGACGCAGCGTATCGTGCCGGCTTCGTCAACCGCATCGTCGATGCCGACCGCCTCGAAGCCGAGGCTCTGAAGGCGGCGATGCGCCTGGCCGAAAAGCCGAGGGCAGCCCTTGTCGCTGCCAAGCACCTGATGCGGGCAGGCGCCAAAGACCGCGCACTCGAGCAGATGGCTCGGGAAGGCGCGCTTTTCGCGGAGCTGATGCGGAGCCCCGAGGCCCGAGAAGCGTTTGCGGCGTTTCTGGAGAAGCGAAGGCCCGACTTCGCCAAGGCGCGAGCGCACGAATAAGCATCCAATCGGCGCTCGGCGGCTTGCCCACTATGGACGCATCGGCCGAGAGCGCCGCTGCGTCTTCCACGACCGGCGCGCGCGGCCCCAGTCTATTTTGCGGTTGCTTCCGCAGCGATTTCGTCGAGTAGCGCCGCCAGCTTTTCATTCACCGTTCTCATGGCCGGGACATCCGTTTTGACAGGCAAACGGTAGCCGACCTGGATCCTGCCCGGCTCGACGGCAGCCTCGAAAACGAAAATCGCGATCGGACAGTTGGCGATCGCGAACGGCGTCGCACTGACCGCCTCGTGGGTCAGCTTGGCGGGGCAGAACTGGAAATAGACCGCATTCTTGTATGGCGACTGCGCGGCGTTGCCGATCGCCTCCGCCGTGCGCTCGAGCATGTCATCCAGTCGTCCGACATGGTCGATGACGAAGCCCCTGCCGATTATGGCGTCCTTGGCGTCGTCCCGAACGTTCTCGAATTTGCCGGCCTTCGTGTGGGCGCGATAGCCGACGTCGTCGGCCGCGAGAGTTGGTGGCATGGCAATCGCCAGTCCGGTCAGAGCGAGCACGACCGTTCGACACTTCGACATCCACCCTCCGTCCAGTTTCCCGCCGCGCCTCCACGGCACGACGGCGCCGGCTTGCCATCACGCGGCCTCAGCGCCATCGTGCACGAGTTTCCAGGTTACCGCGTCGGTCAATGCCTCGAAACTCGCATCGACGATGTTCGACGAGACGCCGACCGTCGACCAGCGAAGCCCGCTGAGCCGATCGCGGCTGTCGACAAGAACGCGCGTCACGGCCTCGGTGCCGCCGGTCAGAATACGCACCTTGTAGTCGACGAGTTCCACATCACGGATGAAGTCCTGGTAGCGGCCGAGGTCCTTGCGCAGCGCCATGTCCAGCGCGTTGACCGGCCCGTTGCCCTCGGCGACGGACCAGAGCGGCTCGTCCTCACCGCTGATAAAAACGCGGACGGAAGCTTCGGACACGGTCACAAACCTGCCGAGGGCATTGTGCCGCTTCTCGACGATGACCCGGAAGCTGTCGACAATGAAATACTCGGGCACCTCGCCGAGCAGCCGGCGGGCAAGCAATTCGAAAGAGGCGTCTGCGCCTTCGTACGCATAGCCGAGCGCCTCGCGCGACTTCACCTCCTCGAGGAGATGACCGATGCGCTCGTCGCTTTTCGGCACACGAATGCCGAGCCGTTCCAGCTCCGAAACGACATTCGACTTGCCGGCCTGGTTGGAGACCAGCACGCGGCGCTGGTTGCCGACAGTCTCCGGCGGCACGTGCTCGTAGGTCTCCGGCTCCTTCAGAATAGCTGAGGCGTGAATGCCGGCCTTGGTCGCGAACGCGCTCTCGCCGACGTAGGGTGCCTGGCGGGCGGGCGCACGATTGAGGATCTCGTCGAGCAGTCGGCTGGTTGCAGTGAGCCTCGCAAGCTTTTCCCGTGTCACCGCGATCTCGTACCGGTCGGCCAAATCGGACTTGAGCAGCAGCGTCGGGATCAGCGATGTCAGATTGGCGTTGCCGCAGCGCTCTCCCAGGCCATTGAGTGAACCCTGGATCTGGCGGCAACCGGCACGCACGGCGGCCAACGTGTTGGCCACGGCCTGCTCGGTGTCGTTGTGGGTGTGAATGCCGAGATGCGAGCCCGGCACGCTGCGGGTGACGTCGGCGACGATCGCCTCGATCTCGTGCGGGAGCGTGCCGCCGTTGGTGTCGCACAACACGACCCAGCGCGCGCCTGCATCGTAAGCCGCCTTGGCGACGCCGAGCGCCTGCTCGCGATTGGCCTTATACCCATCGAAGAAGTGCTCGCAGTCGATCAATGCTTCCTTCCCGGCCGCCCGCACCGCCTCGACGCTCTCCGTCACGCCCGCGACATTCTCCTCGTTGGTGATCCCGAGCGCGACGCGCACGTGATAGTCCCAAGCCTTGGCGACGAGGCACACCGCAATAGCGCTCGATTGCACGACGGCCTGGAAGCCGGGGTCGTTCGAGGTCGAGCGGCCGGCGCGCTTGGTCATGCCGAAGGCCGTGAAGGCTGCGTGCGTGAACGCGGGTGGATTGGCGAAGAACTCGCTGTCGGTGTCGTTAGCGCCAGGATAGCCGCCCTCGATATAATCGACGCCGAGATCGTCGAGCACCTCGGCGATGCGCCGCTTGTCGGCTGCGGAGAAGTCGACGCCCTGCGTCTGCGCGCCATCGCGCAGCGTTGTATCGAAAAGATAGAGACGTTCGCGCGTGCTCATGGATCACCAATATCCGTACAGCTTGAAGAACAGTGCCGCAGCCGCCGCGAGGATCGCGAGCTTCAGCACGATGTAGTAGAGCCAATGCCTCGGGAACGGTGTCTCAGGCGGTTTCATGTTTCCGGCTTCCAACGGTCGGTATCGTGGTCGGGATGCTGGCGTGAGACGATGGTCGCGTACTGCTGCGCCTTCTTCGCCTCGTCCTCGGCGTTCGGCACGGCCAGATCGTGGAGCGCGTCGAACCAGGGCAGCCGGCTTTCGCGATCGAGCTGGACCACCGGCGTGATGTCACCCGGCCGGTCGAAGGCGGCGACCGATAGATCGATCCCCTTGTCGGTCTCGAATGTCAGCGGCGTGCCACAGGCCGGGCAGAAACCGCGACGCGCGACATTGGAGCTTTGAAAGTGGCTCGGGTGTCCCCGCGTCCACTCGACGCCGTGCACCAGAACAAGCAGACCACCGACGCTGCCGAATGCCTTCTGGCACATGCGGCAATGACAGAGTGACGCGCGCCCGAGCGAATGCACCCGAAAGCGCACCGCCCCGCATTGACATCCGCCGGTCATCGCATCGCTCATGACGCATCCTGCTTCGGTTTCAGCGATTTCGTCATCGTCGTGTTGGCGAGCCACACCTCACCGAGGGGTATGTTGTTGCGCCGAGTGGGCACATAGCCGCGGCTTTCGAAGAAGTCGTGTGCGGTGTCGCTGACATCCGCCGTCATGGTCTCGGTACCGCGGGCCGCGGCCAGCCGTTCGAGCGCATCGAGCAGTGTGGCGCCCACTCCGTCGCCCGCTGCATAGGGGTGGACGAACAGCAGATCGACGTCCTTGTTGTCCTTGAGGCTTGCGAAGCCAAGGAGTTCGCCATCGGTCTCGACGACCAGCGTCAGGTTCTTGGCGAGGCGCTCGGCAAAGGCTTGCGCATCGGCGGCGCCCGAGATCCAGGCGAGGCGCTGCTCCTCGTCGTAGTCGTCCTGCGTCAGCTCCTCGATCGATTGGGCCAACAGGTCCTGAAGCCGCATGATGTCGGCCGGCAGAAAGGGCCGCAGCGGGTGGCTCTTGCTCATCGCTTCACCTCCCACGTGGTCTCGATCTCACCGGTGTCCTTGTTTTTGGAGTCCTTGAGCTGGATGCCCATCGCGGCGAGCTCGTCGCGGATGCGGTCCGATTCCTTGAAGTCCTTGTGCTTCCGGGCTTCGAGACGGGCGGCGATTAAATCGCCAATTCGATCGTCGACCGCCGCATTCCCCGCACGAGGCGAGAGAGTAACCGAGCCGTCCTTTGTGCGGACATTAAGATTGGCTGCCTGTAATTCACTTATAATTAGCTCTTGCACCTCTAAATTTCCATTAGCGATCGCTATTTTTAAATTCTCGCCTCTCGCGATGTTGGAAAATAATACCGTATTTGAAACACCTCCTTCAGTGGATATTCCTGGAACATATGCTCCAAGAGTGTCGGAATTGAAGAGACCAAGAAAGCCGATGTTGCCCGCGAACGATAGATTCTCGCCCTCATCCTTTGAGTTAACCTGTTGTCTTATTATCGCGAGGGCACCTGGCAGATTTAAATCGTCGGATAGTGCATCGAGCAAATCAGTCGATGGACGCGCCTCTCTCAACGCTTCCCGAGTTCTTTGGTTCTCGCGGAGCGCGAGCGCCCATTCTTTAACTTCTTCCTTGGATTCCAAGAGGTTTTCAACGGTCCAATTGATCGGCTGCCGATAATGAGTCCGCATCATACTCAACCTTAGAACAGCTCTCGGCCAGCGATGCCCGCCGAAATTGTCCGTCTCCAGCAACTCGTTGATCGTGATGAAATTCCCCAGGCTCTTGGACATCTTCTCGCCCTCGACCTGCAGGAAGCCGTTGTGCATCCAATAGTTCGCCATCACCGGCGTGCCGTGCGCGCAGCGTGATTGCGCGATCTCGTTCTCGTGGTGCGGAAAGACGAGATCAATGCCGCCGCCGTGAATGTCGAAGACGTGCGGCTGCGCGAGGCCCGCCGCAGTAAGCTGCCCGGCCTTCTGCGGCTCCGACCATAGCCATCTGTCGGCCATGGCCGAGCACTCGATGTGCCAGCCCGGACGACCCGGCGTTGCGATCCCGCAGGGGCTCGGCCAGCCGGGCTGCGCCGGTGTCGAGGGCTTCCAGAGGACGAAGTCGGTCGGCCCCTTCTTATAGGGCGCCACGTCTACACGCGCGCCGGCCTCCATCTCCTCGAGGCTGCGATTGGCGAGGCGCCCATAGTCCGCCATCGATGTCGCGTCGAACAGCACGTGCTCGTGCGAGACGTAAGCGTTGCCGTTGGCGACCAGCGCCTCGCACAGTTGGCGCATCTCGGCGATGTGATCGGTTGCGCGCGGCTCTACGGTCGGCGGGAGGACACCGAGCGCGGCGATGTCCTTGTGGAACTGGGCGGTCGTTTCCTCGGTCAGGCGCCGGATGGCGGCCGTCGGCTCCATGTCCGGAAAGCGCTCGACGGCGCGCGTGTTGATCTTGTCGTCGACGTCCGTGATGTTGCGCGCATACGTAACGTGGTCCGCCCCGTAGATATGCCGGAGCAGGCGGAAGAGCACATCGAAAACGATGATCGGACGCGCGTTGCCGATGTGCGCTAAATCGTAGACCGTCGGGCCGCACACGTAGAGGCGCACGTTGGTGGGGTCGATCGGATCGAACCGCTCCTTCTTGCGCGTCAGCGTATTGTAGAGTTGCAGCGCCATGTCGCCCTCTCGGCCTGCTGGCGAGGGCTGTTCTCTGTCTGTTGAGGGCAAAGAAGCGCGCCGCGCGCCAGCTGTTCAGCTAGCTCGAAATAATGCCGCAGCAAATGCTGGCGGCCGGTTTGTGCGTGCTTCGCGTCATGCCCGCGTTATGCGCGAACCCGGCCGTCACGGTCAAGAGCGCTCACACGAAGTGGGCGCTCACCTGGCCGAGCGCGCCGAAATCGCCGACCGCCTGCATGCCCTGCTCGACCGCATAGATGCCGGTCATCGAGCCGGTGGTGAGCACCTGGTCCTTGGCCACCGTGTGACCGTGACGGCCGAGGCCGTTGACCAGCCAGACGAGCGACTTGAAGGGATGGCCGAGGACCAGCGCGCCCGTGCCCTCGACGACGGTCTTGCCGTCCACCACGAGTTTCGTTTCAAAAGCCGGATAGTCGATGTCGCGCCAGTCGGTCACCGGGGCGCCGAGCACGATGCCGCCGTTGAGCCCGCAATCGGCGAGCGCCTGACCCGGGGTGCCGCCCGGAACCGCCTCGAAGCGCGGCGTGATGATCTCGATTGCGGGGATCAGTGCCGCGACCGCGTCGAGCACCTCCGATTCAGAGTATCCAGCCGCGCGCGGCGCCAGATCACGCCCCAGCCTGAAGGCAAACTCGACTTCGACCGATACAGCCCGCTTGCCGCTGGCGTCCGCGGGCCCGAGGTTCAGCGTCCGCGACTCGAGTGTTGCCGGGCTTTGTACCAGAGTTGAGCGGAAGATGGGGCCGAAGAACGGCTCCGTCAGGCCAAATCGATCCTGCACCGGCTTCAAGGTGGCGCCAGCCTTCCAGCCGGCGACCGGATCGCTCCATGCGGCAATGAACGCCCTTTGCACCTGATAGCCATCCTCGGCCGTCAAAGGGCGGCAGGCGTCGGAGATCGCGGCGATGGCTTTGCCGCCGCGACGCGCCCGCGCAAGCTCGTCGGCAGCCATCGCGGCCTGTTCCGGGGTCATTGCTCTCTCCTTGTGCTCGGGCGAGCCGACACGGGACTGCGCCTCCACAGCCACATTGTCGCCAGCCGTTGACCTCATGCTCGCGGTGACCATGATGCTGCCAAAGAGCAGTGTCTAGCGTCCCGATGAAATTGCGAGAGGGCGTGCGGGTTCGATGAACGGGCGAGGCAGGATGTCGAAGGCGGGAACGGGCTGGCTGCGAGGGCTCTGGCTCGTACTTGTGCTCGGCGTCGCGGCACCGCTTGCGCCCGAGGTATTCCGGGCGGATCGTGCGGCGGCCCAGTCGGGCTGGTGGCCGTGGGCGAGTGAATCCGAGCCCGCGCGACGACCGCCGCCGGTCAGGCGCGAGCCACCGCCAACATGGCGTCCGCCGGCCGAGGCGCCCTACGCGGGCGGCCAGTATCCTGCCCAGCGTGGCACCGTGTGCCTCCAGCTCGAACAGCGCCTGGTCGACTTCCAGAGGGGCGGCGATCAATCGAAGGGCCAGCTTCCTGCGATCGAGAACGAAATGCGTCAGCTCGATCGGAACGTCCGATCGGGCGAGCGTCAACTCGAGCGCTCCGATTGCTACGATTACTTTCTGTTCTCCAAGTCCCTTCGCCGAACGCGCCGATGCGTGGATGCCGCCGGCCAGCTCGAGAATGACCGCCGCCGGCTCGCCGAACTCGATGCCCAGCGCAAGCAGATTCTAGGGCTCGGACAGCGCGACCGTGGCTATCAGGACGATCTCATTCGCGAGCTCGCGCGCAACAATTGCGGCCCGCAGTACCAGCAGGAAGCCGCGCGCCGCCACCAATCCACCAATCCGTTCTCATCGCTGTGGCAGGACGAGGATTCCGACCAGTCCGGACGCGGCAACGAATTCCGCAGTATGCCGTTTGCGACCTATCGGACGGTCTGCGTCCGTTTGTGCGACGGGTTCTACTTCCCCATAAGCTTTTCGACGCTCGAAAATCACTTTTCCCGCGACGCCGAGGCATGCCAGTCAAAGTGCGCCGCTCCGGTGGACCTCTATTTCCACCAGAATCCGGGCGGCTCGATGGATCAGGCCGTGTCGGTCACCGACCGGCGCCCGTACACGAGCCTCAAATCGGCATTCCGCTATCGCAAGGAATTCATTTCAGGTTGCTCGTGCAAGCAATCCGAGTACACGCCGTCGCCGGCCGATCAGGGGGCTCGCAAGGCGGAAGCTCCGCCGCCATCGCGCCAAGCCCGCCGCCCTTGAGTGCAACTAAGCTATTGCGGTACAAAGATAAACAGGAACACCGTCCGCGGCTGCCGGCAAGGACGCAGAATTGTCTTACTCCGTAAATATTTTTGAACGATATTCGCCAGGATGTTCATTCATTGTCGGCCATAACGCATGCCTGCTTCTCGGAATTTGGGCGCCCGGGCGCCCGGGCTCGAAATCCGCTCGGCGGACCTCGATCACTGGTCTGAGATTCGCAATCTGCACGCCACGTCGCTGCGCCATTTGACTGGACTCTCGGCCGATCCGCACCAGCTCGCATCCTTCACCGACCATATTTACGAGCCGGAATACTCGCTCACGCTTCAGTCGCAAGATTTTGTCGTCGCCTGGTACGACCGCCAACTCATCGGCACGGCCGGATGGGTGCCCTTCGACGGCCGCGGGCTGACGGCACGTCTGACATCGGTGTGCGTTTCGCCCCTCTTTACGCGCCTCGGCGTGGGCCGCTGCCTCGTCGAAGCAACCGAAGAACGGGCCGCGCTGGCGGGCTACCGCAAGTTCGCAACGCGAGTGTTTCCGGCCTATGCCGGTTTCTTCGACAGCCTCGGCTACGTGCGGACGTCGCAGGGCGTTCAGTCGTTGGGCGACGACGAAGGCATTCCCGTAGTCTTCATGCGGAAAAGCCTTGCACGTGCCGGCGACGACGCCCACGCGCCGGAAGCGGCAGGTCCGCCTTGCACGGAACGGCGAGCCTGAGCGCTCCTCTCCGCATCCGAGCGAGATTGCTGCGCCTATCGCTTCGGGCCCCGTTCGTCGCCTTTCTGGAGATGGCGACCGGTATCGAGAAGCTCGCTCACGTATTCTTCGTAGGTTACGCCGGCCGCCTCGGCGCGTGCCACGCGGAAGCGCAAGATGGACATCGACGGGTTCTTCCAAGCCTCCCGATGCGCCTTGCGCCAGCGATAGCGCACAAAGGCGTCATTGACCGGCTCTTCGATCGGAGGACCATTGTTGTGTCCGATGCCTGCCGGCGGGCTCTCCGCCAGACCCCATGCGATGATCTCGGGCGGACGCCGGCCGCGGAACCAAGGCGCCCGCGGCCCGCGCACCAGGCGGCTGACCTCGATCCTGTCACCCATTCAGGCCCCTCCTGGCGCCCGTGATCATCAGTGCGCCGATATTCGCCGAATGGTGCGAGCAAAACCCCATCCGAAACAGCACGCCGCGACGCAGCCAGCCGTTCGTCCTATTTCTAGATCACGGACGTTGCTTTGGTCCAGGCATCACGAGCGTACCATCGGGGCCTGTCCTGGCGAGCCGCAGAAGACGTGCGCGCAGGGCGGCCCCCGTCAAAGCCGGCTCTTGGTCGGCGAGCCTCGCGGCGAGCGCGCCGATGCGGGCGGCCGCGACATCATCCGCGTCGATCGCGACAGGCGTGCCCGGCGCACCTGCCGTTTCGGCTCCCCGACCGCCTTCGACCGCTAGGTCCGGTCGCGTCGCAGAGCCGAGCGCGGCCACGATGAGAAGACCGGCTTCGTCGGCTGCGAAAGGCCGGCGAGTCGAATTCGATCGCACGATCCCGGCCGGCACTATGATCAGCATCCGCGGTAACTGGCGGGCCGCCATGGCCAGGTTATCGCGATCGATCGGATTGGCAGGCCGAGCGACCACCACCACGATATGTGCCGGCGTCTCGCCCAGCAGCCGCAGCGCCTGGGCGACCTGGCGTCCGCCATCCGACCCGACCCGCACCGGGATCGCCCGCGCGCCGCTTTCGCCGACGACGATAGCCGCGATCGCGTCAAAGCCTCCCGAGGCCGCGAACGGCAGTCTGTCACCGTCGACAAAGTCCCAGCCGATCAATTCCCCCTCACCATCACGCGCAAGGCGGGATGCAAGCTCTTGGCGGCGATAGTCGAGCCCGGCGCCAACGATGGCAACCGCGATGCCGCCCGGATCACGTCCTGCCGCCAGCCTGGGATCTGAGGCCCGCGCCGACGCGATAGCCACGATCGCTTGCGCCAGAAAGCCGGCTAGCGCCCATTTCGCGGTCCATGCCACCGCCCCTACCCCGCACCCGATGGGGGCCGCTGCAGGTCCCGCCGGCCCATCACGTCCCGTAGGATCAAATCGGCCAATCCTGCGACATCATCCAGATTGTAGACGGGGCGACCGTCCCCCTCGGTCGCATGATCGGCGGCGATGGCGATCACGTGCGGATCGTCCCTCGCCAACGGTTCGCGGCTGGCGGATCCGTGCCGGCGCGCCTCGATCTTGGGTATGGCTGAACGCTTGTAGCCCTCGGCGATGACCAGGTCGCACGGATCGAGCATTTGCAGGATCCTGTGTAGACCGGGTTCCGCCGCACCGGCGAACTCCTTGATGATGGCCAAGCGTTCCTGAGAGATCACCGCCACCTGCCGGGCCCCGGCGCGTCGATGCCGAGCACTGTCGGACTCCCCCTGGTCGATCTGAAACGTGTGATGCGCGTGTTTCACCGTCGCCACGTTGCAGCCGCGCGACACCAGCTCCTCCACGAGACGAACGACGAGCGTCGTCTTTCCCGAGTTCTTCCAGCCGACGATCGCGACGACCGGAGTGGGGCTGCCGCCGACGAGGGTTGTCATGGGTCCACTACATCCAGAAGGCGACGCACCTCGGCAAGCTCGGCGGGTGTGTTGGCGTTGAAAAATGGATCGATGGTCTCTTTGCCGATCGGAAGCAACGGGAAATCGACCACCGTCGCCGCATACGATCCGGCCCAGGCGCGCACCTTTCGCGCTCCAGCACCCAGTCTTGCCTCGAGATCGTTCGAGAGATCGACCGGCCACAACCCTATCACGGGGTGCAGCGCACCAGCCGACCGAGCCATGGCGAGGCGGCTTCCGCTGCCTTCAAGCGCCGATACCAAGCGTCTGACGAGGTCTGGCGGCAGAAAAGGCACGTCGCTGGGGACCGATAGCACGTGCGTCGCACTGGAGGTATTGGTTTCGGCCCAGCGCATGCCGGCCAATATGCCAGCCAAAGGCCCCGCATGACTTTCGGCCATATCGGGGACAACGGGCAGGGCGAGGTCGGCAAATCGAGACGGATCTCCGTTGGCACTGAGAACCAAGCCCGCAACCTGGGAAGTAAGGCGTCGCACCACCTCTCCGAGCATGCTGGTGCGGCCAAGCGGCAAAAGCCCCTTGTCGCCGCCTCCCATGCGGCTGGACAGCCCCCCGGCGAGGATCACCCCGATAATCTGCTCACGACGCACGCGTTCCATGCTGCAACTTTAGCGCGGGCGCGGGACAAGCCAAGCGCCCCCCGGATGGCAGCCGGTCGCATGGGGATCGCGGCGACCCCACATAATGGCGTGTAGTCTAGGCTGGCAGGTGCAGGGCAACCCGTCCGGGCACGAGGCGTCTGTCCGGCAGGCCGTCGGAGCCTCAAGGCGCAGTTGAGAAGGGTCAGACCGATGACGTTCGTCCTGGGCTATCCCCCTCGCCGCGGCAGCCAGCTTCGTCTTCGGCGGGATCTGGTACGGTCTCCTGTCGAAGCCTTGGATGGAGGCGTCGGGTCTTCGCGAAGACCAATTCGAAAGCGGGAAAGGGGCCTCGCTGGCGCCGTTCGCCATCACACTCGTCGCGCAGTCGGTCATGGCGTGGGTGCTGGCAGGCTTGTTGCTCCACCTGCACCGCTCCGGCATGGGCATGACTGCGCGGAGCGGGGCGCTCTCGGGCTTTTTCATCTGGCTGGGCTTCATCGCGACGACCCTGGTCGTGAACCATCAATTCCAAATGCGCAAGACGGCCCTGACGGTCATCGACGGCGGTCATTGGCTGGGCGTGATGCTCATCCAGGGCGCCATGCTCGGAGCGTTTGGTCTGCGGTAACGAGTGCGTGCCGCACCGCTCGCTCGGCGCTGGACGTGCAGGCCCCGGCGCGCGTCCAATCAACTCGCCGGGACAACTGGCGATTGCGCGCGCCCCGTCCGCCCCGCTATTGATTAGCAAAAGCCAGCTTCCGGGAGGATTTGCGATGTCCGACAAGGTCTATGCGGTGCCCGCCGAATGGGCCGCGCGCGCCTGGGTCGACGAGCAGAAGTATCAAGCCATGTACCGGCGCTCCGTCGAGGACCCCGAGGGCTTCTGGGGCGAGATGGGCCGGCGGCTCGACTGGATCAAGCCCTACACAAAGGTCAAGAACACGTCCTTCGCGCCCGGCGCGGTGTCCATCAAATGGTACGAGGATGGCGTGCTCAACGTGTGCGCCAATTGTGTGGACCGTCACCTCGCCAAGCGCGCCGACCAAGTGGCCATCATCTGGGAGGGTGACGATCCGACGGTCGATGCGGCGATCACGTACAAGCAGTTGCACGAGCGGGTTTCGCGTTTCGCCAACGTGCTGAAGGCGAACGGCGTCAGGAAAGGCGACCGGGTCACCATCTACATGCCGATGATCCCCGATGCGACGTACGCCATGCTCGCTTGCGCGCGCATCGGCGCCGTGCACTCGGTCGTGTTCGGCGGCTTCTCGCCGGAAAGCCTCGCAAACCGCATCGACGACGCCCAATCGAGCTTCGTCATCACCTCTGATGAAGGCGTCCGCGGCGGGCGGCCGATCGCCCTCAAGAAGAACACCGATGATGCGCTCAAGCTATGCGCGAAACCTGCCGCCAAGGTCCTCGTGGTGCGCCATACCGGGAACCAGGTGCCGATGACGGCCGGTCGTGACATCTGGCTGCATGACGAGCTGCCCAAGGTGTCCGCCGACTGCCCGCCTGAGCCGATGAACGCCGAGGATCCGCTGTTCATCCTCTATACGTCGGGATCGACCGGCAAGCCGAAGGGCGTCCTGCACACCACAGGTGGGTATCTCGTCTACGCGTCCATGACGCACCAGTACGTATTCGATTACCACGAAGGTGATATCTACTGGTGCACGGCGGATGTCGGTTGGGTGACCGGCCACAGCTACATCGTCTACGGGCCGCTTTGCAACGGCGCGACGACGCTGATGTTCGAAGGGGTGCCAAATTATCCGACCGCCTCGCGGTTCTGGCATGTCGTCGACAAGTGGAAGGTCAACATCTTCTACACGGCCCCGACGGCGATCCGCGCGCTGATGGGCGCGGGCGACGACTTCGTGAAGCGCGCCAGCCGTGCCTCGCTTCGCCTGCTCGGCTCCGTCGGAGAGCCCATCAATCCAGAAGCCTGGGAATGGTATCATCGCGTGGTCGGCGACGAGCGCTGTCCGGTTGTCGACACCTGGTGGCAAACGGAGACGGGCGGCATCCTGATTACGCCGCTGCCGGGTGCAACCAAGACCAAACCCGGGTCGGCGACGTTGCCGTTTTTTGGTATCAAACCGGCACTGGTCGACGAGAAGGGTGTCGTGCTCGCGGGGGCCGCTTCCGGCAATCTCGTGATCACGGATAGCTGGCCCGGCCAGATGCGGACGGTCTACGGCGACCACCAGCGGTTCATGGACACCTATTTCTCGGCGTACAAGAACCTCTATTTCACAGGCGACGGCTGCCGGCGCGACGAGGATGGCTACTACTGGATCACGGGCCGCGTCGACGACGTCATCAACGTTTCCGGTCACCGGCTCGGCACGGCCGAAGTCGAAAGCGCCCTTGTGGCCCATCCAAAGGTCGCCGAGGCGGCCGTGGTCGGCGCTCCGCACGATCTCAAGGGACAAGGCATCTACTGCTATGTGACGCTCAACGCCGGCGAGAAGGGCTCCGATGCGCTCAAAAAGGAGTTGGTCGGCGAGGTGCGCAAGCACATCGGACCGACGGCGTCGCCGGATTGGATCCAGTTCTCGCCGGGGCTGCCGAAGACGCGGTCGGGAAAGATCATGCGCCGCATCCTGCGCAAGATCGCGGAGGATGATTTCTCGAACCTCGGCGATACGTCGACGCTGGCCGATCCGGCCGTCGTGACCGATCTCGTCGACAACCGGCAGAACCGGAGGCCGGGGACATAGCCGATTCCACGGACTTCCGGCTTGATGTTCGACGATGCGCTCGCGCGCGGCACTGGTCGCGCCGGTGCACACGGACAGCGGGCCATCGATGAAACGGCGGTGTCTGCTCGGCCGCATAGCCTTCGGGGCGTGCCCTGGGCCGGCCGATCGAGCACGATCCAGCCACTGGGCAAGGGGACACCATGGCCGAGCCGATCATCATCGTTGGCGGGGGACAAGCCGGCGCGAAGGCCGCCGAGACGCTGCGGCGGCTCGGATACGACGGCGACATCCTGCTGATCGGCGAAGAGCCGCATGAGCCTTATCAGAGGCCGCCTCTTTCGAAAAAATTTCTCTCGGGCGAGTTCGTCACGGCCCGTCTGTGGCTGAACGGCCCCGGCTACTACGAGAGCACCGGGGTGGAGTTGGTCACGGGCGAGCGCGTCGTAGCGATCGATCGGGATGGAAAATGCATCGAGACAGCCGCTGGCCGCCGGCTTGCCTACGACAAGCTTCTGCTGGCGACCGGCTCGCGCCCCCGCGCGCTACCGATCCCCGGCGCCGAGCTACCCGGCGTGCATATGCTGCGATCGATCGGCGACGTGCTGGCCATGCAGAGCATTCGACAGGGCCTCAGCCGTGTCGTCATTATCGGGGGCGGCTACATCGGGCTCGAGGTTGCGGCCATGTTGCGCCAGATGAACAACGCAGCGACGGTGATCGAAGCGCAGGCGCGACTGCTTCAGCGAGTTGCCGGGCCAGAGATCTCCGACTTCTTCCATGCGCTGCATGCCGGCAGGGGCGTTTCGGTCCGCCTCGGGGCCAGCGTCAAGCGCATCGTCGGGCAGAGCCGTGTCGAAGGAGTCGAGACCGATGACGGATTGATCCCCGCCGATCTCGTGCTCGTGGCCGCCGGCAGTGTCGCCAACGACGAATTGGCGCGTGACGCCGGTCTTGCGACCAAAGACGGCGTCCTCGTCGACGACCGATGCCATGCCGGCGCCGGCATATTCGCGGCCGGGGATTGCGCGCGTTTCCACTCACGCCGCTACGGCCGCAGCATCCGGCTGGAGAGTGTGCAAAATGCAACCGATCAAGCACGCGCCGCCGCTGCCGCCATGCTCGGCGCATCGGACGTGTACGATCCGGTGCCTTGGTTCTGGTCGGATCAATATGACGTCAAGCTGCAGATTGCCGGCCTCAGCCACGGCTATGACCGTACCGAAATGATGGGCGATCCCGAGAAACCAAGCTTTTCACTGGCCTACTTTGCGGCCGACCGGCTGCTTTGCGTGGATGCCGTCAACGAGCCTCGCTCCCACATGCTGGCCCGGCGGCAACTCGCCGAACCGAAGCCGTGAGCCCTATGGGCCTGCCGGTCGCTGCACGGCCTCGCGTCAAAGCTGCCTCAGCTTCGGATCGAGGGCGTCCCGTACCGAGTCTCCGAACAGGTTGAATCCGAAGACGGCGAGCGTGATCGCGAGGCCGGGAAATATCGCGACCCAAGGTGCGCTCTCGGCGTACTCTTCGGCGCCGCCGCGCAGCATCAGCCCCCAGGCAGGTGTCGGCTCCTGCACGCCGAGGCCGAGATAGGACAGAGAGGCCTCGATGAGAATGGCCTGTCCGACGGATGCCGTGAAGATAATGAGATACGGCGCCATCACGTTCGGCACCATGTGGCGCAGAATGATCCGGGCATGACTGAAGCCGCATGCGCGGGCCGCATCGATGTAGGGGATTTCGCGTATCGCAAGGGCGCTCGAGCGCACGACACGCGCGCAGCGGGGGATGAACGGCACGGTGATCGCCAGGATCACCTTGAACGCGTCGCCGACCGGCAGCGCATCGCCGATCGAGACGACCGCCAGTGCAAGGATGATGAGCGGGAAGGCCATCAACACGTCCATTACGCGCTGAAAGAGCAGGTCGAACGTGCCACCGAAATAGGCGCTGGCGACGCCCAGTACGAGCCCGAGCGAGGCGCCGATGAAGGCCGAGACGAAACCAACCAGGAGCGCGGTCCGTGCGCCGAAGACGATGCGGGTGAAGAGATCCCGACCGTACTGGTCCGTGCCGAGGATATGCTCGTGGCTCGGCGCTTCGAGCATCACGCCGAAGTCGTTCGCCGTCGGGTCGTAGCTCGTGATCACCGGCGCGAAGATTGCCATGAAGATCATGATCACCACGACCAGCGCGCCCGCCGTGCCGAGCATGTTCTTGCGCGCGAAGCGCAGCGCCGCCGTCAGCTTCGAGACTCGCGCCGGCATCCGGTCGGTTGCAGCGAAATCCTCTACGGTTGTCATCTCGGTGTCACCTCAGCGAACGTAGCGAATGCGCGGATCGAGCCACGCGTAGAAGATGTCGATAAAGAAGTTCGTGAGGGCAAAGATCGCGACGACAAGCATCACCAGGGATTGGGTCATGTTGTAGTCGTGGTTCTCCACCGACTCGACAAAGAGCTTGCCGATACCGTTGAGATTGAACACCTGCTCGGTGACGACGAGGCCGCCCATCAGGAAGGCGAACTCGATGCCGATCACAGTGATCACCGGCAGCAAGGCGTTTCTGAGCGCATGCCTGCGAATGACCAGCGTCTCGAAGACGCCCTTCGCGCGCGCTGTGCGAACATAGTCCTCGCGCAGCACCTCGAGAACCGCGGACCGGGTCATGCGCGTTGCCACGGCCGAATAGCGATAGCCAGTGGCCAAGGCGGGCCAGATCAGCATGGACAGATTGTACCAAGGGTCGACCCAGATCGGCCTGTAAGTGATCGGCGGCATCCACGACTCGCCGAACCAGGCCTTGGAGGCGATGAGAATGCCGAGAATGATCAGGATGCCGAGCCAGAACGACGGCACCGCGATGCCGGCGATCGAGAACGTGCGGACCGCGTAGTCGATCCAGGTGTCCTGCTTCACGGCAGAGATGGTACCAAGCGGAATCGCGATCATGATCGAGACGATGGTCGCCATGATCGCGACTTGCAGCGAAAGCTCGAACCTCAGCGCGACCTCGTTGAAGATCGGCTGACCGGTCCACATCGACTTGCCGAAATCGCCGACGACGAAGCCCGAGATGAAATCCCAGAATTGAACCCACAGCGATCTGTCTAGTCCCAGATCGACGCGGCACTGGCGGACGACGTCTAGATCCACGGAGGCGCCGCCGCCTGCCATTCGGAGATAGCAAATGTCGCCGGGGATGGCGCGCATGAGCAAAAAGACCAGCACCGCGGCCCCGAACAACGTCGGGATCATCAGCAGCAGGCGCTTGGTGACGTATTGAGCCATGAATTTCGGGTCCGCCAGATGGATCGCAAGCTGCTATCGGTGTTGGCGCCGGCCACTAACAACCGGCCGGCGCCGCCCCGCCCAAACTCACGAGTCGTGATCGATCCACAGTCCCGACAAGTCCTGGTTCAGGTAGTGGCTCGGCGAGATTTTCCATCCTTTCAGATAGCTCCGGTGCGGAATGATGCGATACCACCAGAATATCTGGAAGTTGTGGGCCTCCTCGTCCATGACGCGCTTCTCATACTGCGCCATCAACCTCTTCTGCTCGGCCTCGTCGCCCAGCGTGATCATTTTGTCGTAGATCTTCTCGAGTTCCGGGTCCTTGAAGACGCCCATCTGCTGGCCAGACCGGCCGGTGGGCAGGTAGTAGGCCACATCAAGCAGCGGGTTCACGACCGACTGGCAATTGGCGGTAACGCCGACGTCGAAGTCGCCGGCTCTCAAACCCGCGAACCAGCCCGCCGTCGCTTCATTGCGCATCTTCGCCGTGATGCCGACCTTCTTCCATTGGTCGATCATCCAGGTGCCGACGATCGTGTACGGCTGATCGGTCGCCCGATTGAGGAACGTGAAACTCAAGTTCGGATGCCCGGCCTCCTTGAGCAGACGGCGCGCCTCGGCACGCGACTTCTCGATGTCCGGCCAATAGCCAGCAACCTTGTGCAACTCGTCCGCCGACAAGCCCAAGGGATGCCCCGGGAAGACGAGACCACCCGCAGCCTTGACGATGGCGATCTTGGAAAGATCCTTGGAACCACCCCAACGGTCGAGTGCAAGTGTCAGCGCGCGCCTGACACGCACGTCATCGAACGGCTTTCGCGAATGGTTGGGCGTCAGCACCAGCCCACAATTCCAGTCGCTCTCCTGGACGGTAATGTCTTTGCCCAGCGCCCGCACCAGGTCGTCACGGCTCTTCGGCGGGAAGCCGCGGAACTCGATGGCCGCCTGGTCGCCACGGATGGCCTGCACGCGTAGCGATTGCTTCTTGGCGAAAATCGCCTCGAAACCGTCGAGATAAGGCAGGCCCTTGTGATAGTAATCCTTGTTCGCCTTGCCGGTGATGCGAGCGCCAGCCTCGCGCTTGTCGAAAACGAACGGGCCGGTGCCGACCACATTCTTCTCGTACCATCTCGGATCCGCCGCGAGCTTCTCCTTCGAGTAGACGAAGTTGTAGGGGTTCGCGAGCACCGGAATGAAGGCCCCGGACGGATGCTTCAACTTGAAGACCACCGTCTCGTCGTCCGGTGACGTTACACTCTCGATCATCGAGAATTGTGCCTTGCGTGCGCTGAGCACGCCCTCCCCCGGAAATACGATGTGCTGGTACGTGGCCTCGACGTCCTTCGCCGTCATCGGCGCGCCGTCGTGGAACTTCACGCCTTTCCTGATCTTGAACGTGTAGGTTTTTCCACCGTCGGTGGGCTTCGGCATTTCCGTGCACAAGTCGCAGACGAAATCGGTCAGTGACGCCGGATTATTTGGATTGACGCGTATCAGCACGCTATAAAAAGGTGCGATCGGATGAATGAGCGCGAATGTCGTCTCGCGATGTCCATCGAAGCTCGGAGGCTCATCCGGCACCACGAACTTCAGGATACCACCGCGTTTGGGCTCATCCTTCGCGGCCACCCCGCTACTCGCCGCCAACGCGGCGCTGAGCGCAAGCCACGCGACCTGCCGGGTTCTCTTCCTTATCATGACGTTTTTCTCCCATTCTCGAGCCCCGTACGGAACCATGCCGCAGGAGCCTAAAGTCCAGACTTGCTTCGGCTTCGAGATGGCCGAATTTCAAGCCGGCAAACGTAACGCGCACCGCGACCGATCAATTCGATCGAACCGACGGCGATTAGTATGGGGCGCTGGGCAATGGCGAGAAATTCAGGCCGCACCTGCGGTCGCGCCCTCGAGCCACACCTGCCGCTTGTGAGACGATCTACCGGGTGCGCGTCTGCGACGGCATGACGTTGTCTGCGCATGGTCGCCACCTACCACAGCGGTAGCAGCTGTATCGAAGCATCTACTTCCTCCCATTCTGAGCCGTTATCTGGCTTCTTTATGCTGTTGCCAAAAGGGACAGCGCCAACTTTGAGCCACTGAAAAGCGACCGATGGCCGTCCTGCCCTGGAGACGGAACTCCGGCATTTCGTGACTAAGTATCGTGACAAATCGGATTGATGTCACGCGCTAATTCGGTGCCTGACGGCACCGATGGCGATCATAGCCGGCCGCCTGCCGGGCCGCGAAGGGGGCCGGCCGTATCCCGATAGTCTCGGGTCAGGCCGATCCTCCGAGGAGCGACGATATCTGATCACCCGCCGATCTGAGCGCCACGCCGACGGTTGCGACCGATTTTGCGGGCAACTGATCCGATAGCCCGACGGCAACGACGGCGTGACTCATGGTGCCTTCGAAACCAATCACCGGTGCGGCGACAATGGTGACGCCGCGAATGTAATTGCCTCTGTCGACGCCGAAGCCCGCGCGCCGGGTGGCATCGACCTCGGCTCGCCATGCTTTATAACTCGGTTGAGCATCCCACCTGAGCGTTTTGAATGCCCGCTCGATGGCCTCCTCCTCATGATGACCGAAGGCAGCCAAACAGCGGCCGGTTGCGCTGATCAAAGCCGGAAATCGGCTTCCGATATCGATATGCAGCCGAAACGCCGCCTCGGAGCGCGACATCGCCACGACGATCATGTGCCTGAGCCCGATCACGCGGACCCCGATGGCGGTGACACTGTAGCGGCTCGCTATCGCGTCGAGCTTGGCTTGGGCCAGCATCGCAAACCCATCCTGTCGGAGGGCACTCCGGGCCAGCGTGAGCACGCCCGCATCGAGCGCGTAGCGCTTCGTGGCAGCGTCGGCCGCCACCAAACCCTCGGCAGCCAGCGCGCGGAGAATGTGCAGCGACGTGCTCGGCACCAGGTCGAGTGCCCGCGCTATGGCATTGACACCGAGCGGCTCCGAGCTGCTCGCAAGCAGCCTGAGGATCGCAATGCCCCGCGTTATTGCCGGGACTGCACGCAGCACGGGCGGTCCACGGGTGCCGTCCGCGGGGTTACTCCGAGCATCGGCGTCGATCGCGTGAGAAGAGCTTTTCATATTGTCTATATACAATAGAAATATCGTCTGGACAATGCTTCAGGATTGCGCGAATAAAATGATCCAACACTTTCCATGTGCCCCCGCCGGGGCAACTTCGGCCGGGCCGGTCCGGGATTGGAACGCCATGCGGCTTACAGAGCTCACCAGCCATGCCGACGCGCAGCGCCACTTCTCGCAGGAGAAGCTCTGGGAGCTGTTCGATGGCAATCGGGAGCGGCTGAACCTCGCGCACGAATGCGTGGACCGCCATGCCACATCGCCCGACAGGGTGGCGGTTCGCATCGCCTACGCCGACGGCCGGGACGAGCACCTGACCTTTGCCCGCCTGAAGGCGCTTTCCTCGCAGATGGCTCACTTTCTAAAATCGCGCGGCGTGGGCCGGGGCGATCGCGTGGCGATCATGCTCGAGGCTACGCCGGCTTTCTATGCGGCATTCTTCGGCGCCATCAAGGCCGGGGCGATCGCCGTGCCGATGTTCACGCTGTTCGGGCCCGACGGCTTGCGGCTGAGGATCGACGACTGTGCCCCGAAGATGCTTCTCACCAATGCGGAGAAGCTGCCCATCGCGCAGGGCATCGCGGGGCTCGACGTGGTGATCGCGGACGATGCGTTCGTCGGCTCGCTCGAGCGCTTTCCGTCGGAGTTCGCCTGGGACAGCAAGGCGAACGACTTGGCCGTGTTTCAATACACGTCCGGGACCACGCGCGAGTTGCCCGACGCGATCCGCCATACGCATCGCGCCGTCGTGGTTGTCATGGTCGCGGCGCTCTACGCGACGGGCGTGCGGACCGGGGACGAATTTTTCTGTCCGTCGTCGCCCGCGTGGGGCCATGGCATGTGGCACGGAACCCTCGCCCCCCTCGCGCTCGGCGTCACCATCGGCACCTACTCCGGCCGCTTCGATGCTGATCGCCTGATGCGCGCGCTGCAGGACTTTCGTGTCACAAATCTTTCAGCCGCCGCCACGCATTATCGCATGATGAAGAATGCCGGCACGGCGGGCCGCTACCGCTTCGCCCTGGAGAAGCTCACCTTCACCGGCGAACCGCTCGACAGCGAAACGCGCGACTTCGCAGCCGCAACCTTCGGCCGGCCACCCGCCAGTTTCTACGGCACGACCGAAATCGGCGTCATTCTCGCGAGCTATCCCGGCGCCAGCGACATCACAATGCCGGCGGGAGCGCTCGGGTTGCCGATGCCGGGTATGCGGGTCCAAGTCCAGTACGGAGACGGCGCCGCCTGCGCACCCGGAGTGGTCGGCGAGATCAAGGTCTGGCGACGCGATGGGTGGGTTGCAACGAAAGATCTCGGCCGAACGGACGAAGCCGGCTGGTTCTATCATGCGGGTCGCGCCGACGACGTCATCATCTCGGCCGGATGGACCATGAGCGCGGTGGAGATCGAGGATGCCATACTGAAGCATCCGGACGTTGCGGAGGCCGCCGCCATCGGTGTTAGCGACGACGTGCGAGGCCAGGTGGTCAAGGCATTCGTCGTTGCCCGCCGGGCGGGGGACGATGTCCTGGCCGGCGAAATCCAGGATTTGGTGCGCCAGCGGCTTTCCGCGCACGAATACCCACGCCAGATCACTTTCGTTGCCGAGTTGCCCAAGACGCCAGCCGGCAAAGTCAACCGCAAGGTGCTGCGCGATCGCGAGACCGCAGCCGGCGCCGCAAGCAAGGGATGAGGCCGAGATGACAAAGACAGAGCAGCATTTTCCGAAAATTACCGAACAGGCGCTCTCGGACCTGCGGAAACGCATCGGCGTGCCGATCTCGGATACGCTCGAGCCCTGGTGCCACGAAGCGACGCGCGACAACATCCGTCACTATGCGCACGGCATCGGCGACGACAACCCGCTCTGGTGCAATCCGGAGTATGCGGCGACGACGCGTTTCGGCACGGTCGTGGCGCCTCCCTCGTTCCTGTTCGCTTGCGACCGCATCATCTCGGGCTATGTCGGCGGCCTGCCGGGCGTCCACGCCATGTGGTCGGGGGCGGATTGGACCTGGCACCTGCCGCTCAAGCGCAACGACGAGGTGACGGCGCAAGCGCAACTGAAGGATCTGGTCGAGCATGAGACGCGCTTTGCCGGTCGGGCCGTGCAGCAGATCTACCATGTGAAATTCTACAATCAGCGGCGCGAGCTGGTTGCCGAGGCCGATAGCTGGTGCTTTCGCACCGATCGCGATTTCGCACGCGAGCAAGGCACCAAATACGAAGGCCTCAAGGACAAGCCGCAGCGCCGCTATACCGATGCCGAGCTGGAGAAGGTGTGGCAGCTCTACGCCAACGAGCAGGTCCGCGGTGCGACGCCTCGATATTTCGAGGACGTGACCGTCGGCGAGGCGCTGCCGTCGATGGCGAAGGGACCGATGACGGTGACAGGCTTCATCGCGTTCGCGCAAGGCTGGGGCGGCCTCTACATCCGCGCCAACAAATTGGCTTGGAAGATGATCCATCGCCACAAGGGTCTCGGCATTCCAAACCGGTTCGGCATTCCGGATTGTCCCGAGCGCGTCCACTGGGAGCCGGAATTCGCTCTCATGGTCGGCGCGCCCGGAGCCTACGACTATGGGCCGGAGCGCTGCTCGTGGCTCACGCATCATCTAACCAACTGGATGGGCGATGATGGTTTCCTCAGACGCGCAACCTGCAAGATCCGGCGCCATAATCCCGAGGGCGACCTGCTGTTCATCGACGGAAAGGTGACGGCAAAGCGAGTAGAAGGCGGGCGCCATCTGGTCGACGTCGAGCAATCGGCGGTCAACCAGGACGGCGAGCTTTCCATTCTCGGCACCGGCACGGTCGAACTGCCGTCGCGCGCGCCCCAAGGTTGATCAGGCGAGTTATCCGGCCAACCGGCAAAAGGTTCGAAGCATGAATGAGACGATGCCGACACTGGGCTTCATCGGCCTCGGCGTGATGGGCGGTCCGATGTGCGCCAACGTAGCCAGAAAACATGGTGGGGCGGTGCATGCTTTCGACGTCACGCCGGCCGCGATCGAGGCGGTCGCGCCGGCCGGCGCCATCGCAGCCGCATCGATCGCCGACGTGGCCGCTGTCGCCGACATCGTCTTTCTTTCACTGCCCGGCGGCCAGCAGGTCGAGCAAGTCTGTCTCGGCGCGCGCGGCATTGCCGCGAGTGCCAGGCCGGGCACGCTGATCGTCGACCTGAGCACGACCAGCGTCGCCGACGCGCGACGCATCGGCGCCGAGTTGGCAAAGCACAGCATGGGATTTGCCGATGCGCCGGTGGCGCGCACGCGGCAGGCGGCGCAAGACGGCACGCTCAGCATCATGGTGGGCGCGAGCCCCGCCGTTTTTGGGCGGATCGAGCCGTTGCTGGCCTACATGGGTCGCGACGTCACGCACTGCGGCGACACAGGTTGCGGCCAGGTCGTCAAGTTGATCAACAACACGCTGGTCTTCGAGCATGTCGCAGCGCTGGCGGAAATGATGGTGGTCGCAGAGCGCGCAGGCGTCGCCCCCGCAACGTTGGCCGAAGCCGTCTCCAAGGGCTCGGGCGACAGCTTCGTTCTGCGCAACCACGGCATGAAGGCCATGGTGCCAAGGAGTTTTCCGGAAAAGGCGTTTCCGTCGACCTATGTCCTGAAGGATCTCGGTTATTCGATGGAGTTGGCGGAGAGCATGGGTGTCGAGCCGCGACTGCCGCGGCTGGTCGAGACGTATTACAGGGCGGCTATCGACCAGGGACTTGGCGACAAGTACTTCCCGACCATCATCGAGGTGATCGGCAAGCGTTGACGCCAACGCCCCGGCTTAAGGCCCCCACTTTCTCGCGCGCTGATGCCGCCCCGCGAACGCGAACCGACTAACCAGCGCGCAACGCCTCGCCGAGGTCCCGCGCCGAATGCTGCTCGAGCGCCAGCGCAACCGCGCGGACCCGTTCAGCCTTGTCGGCGGGAGTCGTCATCGCGGCACAGGCGCGGAACTTCCCGCTGACGCCGTCTACGTCGAGCATGCGCTCACCGGCGCCGCTGTTCACGCGCACGTGGCGCGAGATCACGCGACCATCGCGCAGCTTCACGTTGACGCCACCCGAGAAGAATGTGGGGAAGGCCGTTTCCGGATCCGCCTTGCAGGCGACCTTGGCGGCAAGATCGAGCAGTTCGGGATCCGCGAAGGCGCTGTCCTTCAGCTCCGCAAGACCGAACTTGCCGCGCGCCAGGCACGTGGCGATCACGAACTGGGCACTGAACTTGGCTTCGTAGTCGGTCGTCGGCACAATCTTGGCGGCGTGCGGCTCGGCGACGATCGGAAGCGTCGGTTCGGGCAACAGCGCCTCGACCTCGGCGATGTCGGCCGCCGACAGCTCGCGGGACAGCTCGATCGCAGCGTCGGCACAACCGTGGATGAAGTGGCAGACCGGATAGGGCTTGATGGCCGTCTCCGCCAGCAGCCACGTGCGGCCGAGCCCGGCAACGAGCTGTTCCTGATCCACCCCGGCCGCCTCGGATTGAAAGTGCGTCTCGAACAGGCCGAACTTGCCCTCGTACGGCCGGCGCGGCCCCTTGAAGCCACGCTGCGCCAACACGGCCGCGGTGATGCCCGCCGCCGCCCCCCAGCCGGGATGCAGCCGCTTCGTCCAGGCGCCCTCTTCGAGAAACACTTGAATACCGGACGCCGTGCTTACCGCGATGCCCTGAGCACGCGTCAGAGCGTCAGCGTCGAGGCCGAGCAGCTTGCCCGCGATCACGGCCGAGCTGAAGTGGGACGCGATCGCCGTCGCGTGAAAGCCCGTATGGTGGAAGCGCCCATCGGCCGCCATGCCGACCCGGATCGCCGTCTCCATGCCCGCCACATAGGCGACCAGCATATCTCTGCCGCTGGCCCCGATCTGCTCGCCGATGGCCAATGCCGCGGGCAGGCACGCGACCGTCGCATGAATGATGCTGCCGAGGTGCGTATCATCGAAATCGAGGCCGTGCATCAGGAGGCCATTAGCCAGCGCCGCGTCGCGGGCCGACAGACGCAGGGTGCTGCCCAGCACCGAGCACGTGCCCGCCCCGCCCAGCGCCTCGATGCCCTCGAGGGAGGTCGCTGCGAACGGATAGGCGTGCGACGCAAGGCCTGTGCCCAGAGCGTCGAGAATCTGGAGCTTTGCGCGCTCGCGCACGGCCCCGGGGATGTCGTCCCACGTCAATCCGCTTGCGAATTCGGAAATGATCTCGGACTTGGATTTTTGGGGAGCGGCTTTCTGCATCGGTTCCAGGTCTCAGGCGCTTAGAGTTGCAGGGCGCTGCGCAGCCTTCCGGCCGTTTTGCGTGGCGCTCCTCTCGATGGCGCACGTTGGCACAGCTTGCACCGGTTGGCGATCCATCGTGGCGAACGCCATCATAATCGCCGCACAAAGCCGGCCACGGCAATATCCGCCTCGACAAGCCGGGCGGGCACGGCGCATGCTGCGGTCAACGAAAGACCCACTGCCGGGAGCGCTTACATGTCCGATTTGCCGAAAAAGGTGCACGTCCACGAAGAAGGCCCACGCGAAGGCTTCCAGATCGAGCCCGGCCCGATCCCGACCTCCGACAAGATCCGCCTGATCGAGGCGCTAGCCGAAACGGGACTGCATCACATCCAGGCTTGCTCGTTCGTCTCACCCCGGGTCGTGCCGCAATGGGCGGACGCCGAGGACACCGTTGCCGGCTTCAAGGCCAAGCCCGGCGTCGACTACACGGCACTCTGGTTCAACGCGTCAGGTCTTGATCGTGCATTGAAGTTCAAGGACAAACTGACGCTTTCAGGCTCTATCTCGCTCGTCGCGACGGAGGGCTTCTGCAAGAAGAACCTCAACCGCACGCTGGCCGAGAACTATGAGGCCATGCGCAAGCAGACGGCCCTTCACATCGAGCGAGGCGTCGCCGTCAAGCGGATCGGCGTGATGGCTGCGTTCGGCTGCAATTACTCGGGCGACGTTCCCGCCGAGCAGGTGGTCGAGCGCGTCGAGGACGGCTTCCGCCTCGCGGAGGAGGCCGGCGCGACGATCGAGCTGATCTCGCTTGCCGACACCATGGGCTGGGCCATTCCGCCACGCCTGGAAAAGGTGATCGGGGCGGTGCGCAGCCGCTGGCCCTCGCATCGGATCGGCCTGCATTTGCACGACACCCGCGGCATGGCAGTGGCCAATGCCCACGCGGCCATGAAAATGGGCGTCGCGCAGTTCGACTCGACGGTTGGCGGCCTCGGCGGCTGCCCCTTCGCGGGACAGAAGGGCGCGGCAGGCAATATCTGCACGGAAGAGCTTGTGCTGCTCTGCGAAGAGATGGGTGTCGAGACAGGTGTCGACCTCGACAAGTTGATCGAGGTCGGCCGCATGGCGGAGGAGATCGTCGGGCACGTGCTGCCATCCGAGCTCATTCACGCCGGCAGCCTCGACGCCTTCCGGCGCAAGGCGGCCTGATGTCGCCTGAGATGCTGCCCCTCGCGGGCGTGCGCGTGCTCGAACTGTCACACACGGTGATGGGACCGACCGCGGGGCTCGTTCTGGCCGATCTCGGCGCGGACGTGATCAAGGTGGAGCCGGCGCCGAAAGGCGATCATACGCGCGGCCTTGGTGGCTTCGCGGCAGGCTTTTTCTCGGCGTTCAACCGAAACAAGCGCGGCATTGCGCTCGATCTCAAGCACGAGCATGGGCAGGCGGCATTCCACAGACTTGCCGCCAACGCCGACATCGTGCTCGAGAATTACGGGCCGGGGACGATGGAGCGTCTCGGCTGCGGATGGGACGTGCTCGAGACATTGAACCCGCGGCTGATCTACCTGGCCCTCAAGGGCTACTTGCCGGGCCCCTACGCGCACCGGCCGGCGCTGGACGAAGTCGTGCAGTACCACGTCGGGCTCGCCTACATGACGGGCCCGCCCGGACGGCCGCTCAGAGCCGGCGCCTCGGTCATCGACATCCTCGGGGCCATCTTCGGTGTCATCGCCGTGCAGGCTGCTCTGCGCGAGCGCGACCAGACCGGCAAAGGACAGCGCGTGTCGTCGGCTTTGTTCGAGAGCGCAGCGTTTCTCATGGCATCGCACATGTCGGGCATCGTCGCGACGGGACAGGATATGCCGCCGATGCCCGCGCGGCGCGGTGCGTGGGCCATTTACGAGGTGTTCCCCTGCGATGACGGCGAACTCTTCATCGGCGTGACGAGCGATCAGCAATGGGCACGCTTCGTGGAGGAATTCGGGTTGCAGCAGCTCGCGGCCGATCCGCGGCTCGCGACCAACATCATGCGGGTCGGCGAGCGTGAATGGCTGATCCCGCGGTTGAAGGAAGTTGTTGCGGCGCTACCAAAAAGCCAGGTCGCCGAACGGCTCGAGCGCGCGAAATGCTCCTGGGCCCCGGTCGGCAAGCCTGCAGACCTGTTCGAGGACGCCCACCTGATGGCGACGAGCGGTCTGATCGAGACCTTCGTCAATCGCGCGGGCGGCGCCGAAGGGACGCCGCTCAGGCTTCCCGCCATGCCGTTCGCGCTGCACGACGATCAGCGGCTCGGATTGCGACGGCACGCACCGACGCTCGGTGAACACAACGCCGACGTGCTGGGCGAGGCAGGCTTCACGACCGACGAGATCGCCAGCTTAGCCGACA
>JBFWXN010000017.1:0-80929 GCA_050187415.1 Hyphomicrobiaceae bacterium
AGGGGTGGGCCCAGAGTCTTGGAGACGATCGCCGCAACACGCCGGATCGAAATGCTGCCGCTGACGCAGGGGCAGGTTGGCATCTGGCTCACGCAGATGCTGGATCCGGACGACCCCTGCTGGAACATCGGCGAGTGCATCGAGATCCGAGGGCCATTGGATGAGCGCCTGTTCGAGCTTGCGCTTCGCCATGTCGTGGCAGCCACGGATGCGATGCATCTCAGGTTTGCCGAAACCGACTCCGGACCCGCTCAATACTTCAGCCATGATCCGGACTGGGAACTCATTCGTGAGGACTTCAGCCGCGAGACGGACCCTGAGCAGACCTCTCGCGACTGGATGATGCGCGACATGAGCCGGACGTTCCGGCTCGACGGCGACACGTTTTTTCGCTTCGCCCTGTTGCGCATTTCGGCAGGCTGCACCTACTGGTACGCGGTCAACCACCACCTCATCAATGACGGTATCGGTTGGCGCCTGTTCCAAAGGCGCGTCGGGGAGGCCTACTGTGCATTGCCGGACGGCAAGCCGATCCCGGCACTGCCTGATGTGTCGTGGCGAGATCTTGTCGCCGACGAGGTCGCCTACAGGACTTCAGAGCAGTTCGGGCGCGATCGACGCTATTGGCTCGAGCACCTCGCCAATTCTCCCGCGCCGACCACACTCTCGGGTCGGCCGCCCGAGCGACCGGCCGGTTACAGCAAGACGACCGTCCATGTTCCACACGCGATCGATCTCGCAGAGGTGGCACGTCGCCATGCCGCCAGCCCGGCAGCACTGATCGTTGCGGCGACGGCCGTCTACCTGCATCGGATGACGGGCGCCGGCGACATGCTGCTGGGGATGCCGCTTGCCGCGCGCGTCGGGGCTAAGTCGCGCTCCATCGTTGGGGTTGCCGCAAACGCACTCCCATTACGCATTGAAGTTTCGGTGTCCGACACGATAGGCGCGGTGATTGCGCGCACGGCCCGCGGCATGCGGGCCACGCTGAGACACCAACGATATCGGGGCGAAGATCTGCGGCGCGACCTCCGTCTCTCGCCGAACGCCTCCGATATTTGTGGCACGTACGTCAATTTCACGCCGTTCGAGCAGGGCATCACCTTTGGCGGCCATCCGGCATCCAGCAATCCACTCGGCAATTGGCGCGTCGAAGACATCCAATTCGTTTACTATGGCGGAGCCGATCGAGATGGGCAACGGATCGATGTCATCGGCAACCCCCAACACTATACGGCCACCGAGCTGGCGCAGCATGCCAGCCGCTTCGTGAGCGTGGTCGAGCAACTGGCTGCCGCCGAAGCGGACATTCCGGTTGCGAGCATCGACGTCCTGACAGCGAGCGAGCGGAAAACGCTCCACGCCATCTGGAAGGAAACGGGCCGGGCGATCCTGAACGACCGATTGGAGCCTGTGCCTTTCGGCGTGATCGGCGCGCTCCATGTCGCGGTCGCCGAGCCGTCGGCGGGTTCGGCCGGAAGCGAGAGTGTCACGTCCGAGAGCTTGGTCGCCGATCTTTTCGGTGAGCCGCAAAGCTATGTGTCCGCGACCGGCAACCGGGCGAGCTGGCGCGAAGACGGCACGATCCAATTCCACGATCATTCCGATCGCCGGGCTGAATGCCGCGGCGAGGCGCCGGGGAAGACGCCGGAGGGCGGTGCCGACAGCGGACTGAAGGGGACGGCCGCGCTGCGCACGCCGACCGAGTTGACGCTGGCCGGGATCTGGGGCGAGGTGCTGCGCTGCCGGGTGCTCGAGCGGACAGGCGATTTCTTCCAACTTGGGGGTGATTCGCTGCGCACGATCCAGGTCATGATACGGGTCAAGCGCGTGTTCTCGGTCGACCTGCCTCTCGCGACCGCTTTCGAGGCGCGGACCTTGCAGGCCTTCGCCACATGCATCGACCAAGCCATCGGCGAGAGCGGCAAAGCGCCCCCGCTCCCGGCATTGCGGCGAGCGCCGGAGGGAACCGCCACCCCTCTTTCATTTTCGCAGCAGCGGATGTGGACCATCCAGTCCCTGGACCCGCTGAACACTGCCTACAACATGTCGACCGCCGCACGCCTCACCGGCGAGATCGATCACGAGGCGCTGGCGCGAGCGATCGACGTGCTGCTGATGCGCCACGACATCCTGCGTACGACCTATCGCAGCATCGATGGCGAGGTCCTGCAGCGCGTACAGCCTTTCGAGGCAGGCACACTGCAGATTGCCGATCTGACGGCGACTGAAAGCGACCCGGAGGGTGCGGCACTCGCTATCGCCAACACGTTGGCATGCACATCGATCGATCTCGAGAACGGGCCGATTTTCGCCATCCGGCTCATGCGCATCGGCGTCAACGAGCACATTCTGCATTTCCTCGTGCACCACATCGCCGGCGATCAGTGGTCACTCGGTGTGATCGGGCGAGAGCTGGCGAGCATCTATAACGCGCTGCGCGCCGGCGAGGCGGTCGAGACAACCGCCGATTCACTCGGATACCGCGACTTCGCGGCCTGGGAGCGGGAGCACCTGGGGGGCGACGAAATTGCCGGGCAGCTCGAGTACTGGCACCGCAAGCTCGCCAACGTGCCCCCGCTCGACCTGCCGATCGACAGGACCCGCCCACGCCTGCCGACACTTCGCGGCAGCTTTGTGCAGGCCGAGGTGCCTGATGATCTGTTCGCAGGTCTGGAGCAACTTGGGCGGCGTGAGTCCGCAACGCTCTTCATGAGCATGTTCGCCGGCTATGCGGCCCTGCTCGCCCGGATATCCGATCAGCACGACATCGCCATCGGCGTACCGGTTGCGAACCGCTCGCACGACGCCGTAGAGCAGATGGTCGGTACATTCGTCAATTTCCTCGTGCTGCGCGTCGATGTCTCGGACGATCCGACATTTTCCGACCTTGTTGCTCGCGTCCGGACGCTGGCACTCGAGGCCTTCGCCAACCAAAGCGTCCCCTTCGACCGCCTCGTCCAGGAGCTGGTGCCGTCGCGAAACACGAGCCGCGCACCGCTGGCGCAAGTCATGTTCAATCTCCTGAACGCGCCCCTGCACGGCCTCGATTTCGACGGGGTGTCGTGGGAGCCGGTCGTGCTCGACCGGGGCGGTGCACAGTTCGAGCTCAGCTTGTCCGTCGATCGGCAGATCAGCGAAACCGCGACGGTCGAATACAATACCGATCTGTTCGAGAAGACCACGATAGAGCGGTTTCTCCGACGGTATCTGCAGGTGCTGTCGCAGGCGGTGGCGGCGCCAGCAACGCGCGTTTCGGAATTCGACCTGCTGGTGGAGGACGAGCGCAGGCTGTTGCTCGGCGCGTGGAACGACACGGCGGTCGAGAAGCCTTTCCGGCCTTTCATAGACCTGCTCGAGGCCCGGGCGGAGGAGCGGCCCGAGGCGCCGGCCGTGACGTTCGGCGAACTTACACTCAGCTACGGCGAGCTGAATGCCCGCGCCAACGCGCTGGCGCACGAATTGGTCGAGAGAGGTGTCGGTCGCGGAGGCAAGGTCGGCGTGTGCGTCGAGCGATCGCCGGCCATGGTCGTGGCGCTGCTCGCGGTCCAGAAATCGGGCGCCGCCTACGTTCCGCTCGATCCCGCGCTACCGGCCGAGCGGCTGGCGTATATGATGACCGACAGTGACATCGTCGTCATCGTCATGAGCGCCCAGACGAGCGGCGCCGTGGCGGTGCCCAAGAACGTCCTCCGGATCGACGTGGGATCGGCGGTCAAGGATGGCGGTGCGGGTAGATGCTCTGCAGCGACGGCTCCACCCCGTGCTATCGAACCCGCAGACCCGGTCTACGTGATCTATACGTCAGGCTCGACGGGCCGGCCGAAGGGCGTCGCAGTCCCGCACGGAGCGCTCTCGAACTTCCTCACCTCGATGCAGCGCCAGCCGGGACTTCATGAAGGCGATGTCCTCGCGGCCGTGACCACCATCTCTTTCGACATTGCCGGCCTCGAGCTTTATCTGCCGCTGCAGGTCGGCGGCCGGGTCGAGCTGGTTGCGCCCGAGATCGCGAGCGACGGGGTCGCGCTCGCGAGGCTGATCGCCGAGCGGCAGGTCAATGTCATGCAGGCGACGCCTGCCACCTGGCGCATGCTGCTCGACGCTGGTTGGAAGGGTGGCCCCGGGTTCCGCGCCCTCTGCGGAGGCGAAGCGCTGCCGCGGGAGCTGGCCGAACCGATCTCCGAGCGGGTGGGCGAACTGTGGAACCTGTACGGGCCGACCGAGACCACGATCTGGTCCACGGCGGGGCTCGTCGAGCGCGGCGACGTCACGGTCACGATCGGCCGCCCCATCGACAACACTCAAATCTATATTCTGAGAGGGCTGTCGCCATGCCCGATCGGGGGTGTCGGCGAAATCTGCATCGGCGGCGACGGCGTCGCCATCGGCTATCTCGGCCGCCCGGACCTGACGGCGGAGCGATTCGTGGCCGATCCCTTCGCGAAGCGATCCGGCGCCCGCATGTACCGGACTGGCGACCTCGGCAAATGGGACCCAGACGGCCGTCTCCACCACCTCGGACGGATGGACCACCAAGTGAAAATTCGCGGCTTCCGCGTCGAGACGGGCGAGATCGAAGCCGTTTTGAACGAGCACCCGGCCGTGCGCCAATCGATCGTGATCACGCGCGAAATCGGTCCGGGCGACGTGAGGCTGATCGCCTACATTCTCTATCGGGGAGCGGAGGAACTGACGAACAGCGACGTGCGGCGCTACCTGCGCACACGACTGCCCGAGTACATGATCCCGGCCATCGCGGTGCCGCTCGATGCGGTTCCGCTGTCGGCAAGCGGCAAGATGGACCGCAATGCGCTGCCCGATCCATTCGACCGCGACACCGTTCCGGCCAGCGGTTTCGAGGCGCCGAGCGCAGGCCTCGAGGCGGTGATTGCAAGCATCTGGCATCAACTCTTGAAAGTGGAGAGGGTCGGCGCGGATGACAACTTCTTCGAGCTTGGCGGCGATTCCCTGCTGGCTTTGCGCTTCGTCGCGGGTATGGAACGCCAGACCGGCACCCGCATCGACCCGCGCAGCCTCTTCTTTCAGAGCCTGCGTCAAGTGGCTGCCGCCATTAGCGAGCTATCGCAGCCGAAGGAGTTTTCGTCGTCATGATGCCGTTCTTCTTCGGCACGCGTGAACGTCGTCTCTTCGGTGCCTATGACCCCGCGCGCACGACAAAGCGGGCTGCCCGCGCCGCCCTGATCTGCGCGCCCTGGGGCAACGAGTATATCTATTCGCACCGAACGCTGCGCCAGCTCGCGCTTCGCCTGTCGCAAAACGGCTTTCATGTCCTCAGGTTCGACTATTATGCAACCGGCGACTCGGCTGGCGCCGATGGCGAGAACGATACCGCGGGCAGCGGCGCCGACGTGGAGACAGCCTGGGCCGAACTCAAGGAGATAACCGGTATCGCCCGCATCTCGCTGGTCGGGCTCAGGTTCGGCGCGTCGCTTGCCGCCGACGTTGTGGCACGACGCGCCAGCGAGGTCGAGGCACTGGTCCTCTGGGAACCGCTGACGGCTCTCGAAGACGAAGCAGCCGGGCCCGCGGAATCACCCGCAGACTTCCGCGCTCTTGATCTCGATGAACGCGCCCCCAGTCTGCCCGCACGCTCCCTCGTCCTGTCGACCGTCGCGCCGAAGCGCCATGCATCACGCCAACTTGCCGTAGATTTTGTGGCCTGCGAGCCCCCTTGGGTCGAACAAAACGTGCAAACCGGCGTTATCCCGGTGAAAGCGGTGCGACATATTGTAAACTGGCTGGGATGAACGAGGGGTACCACGAGCAGGCCGTGCTCATCGGCCACGCAAAATCTCTGGTGGGCGTACTGGCCCTGCCGGAAGACGAGGTGCGCGCCCGGTCGCCGGCTATCGTCATCCTCAATACCGGCATCGTGCATCGTGTCGGCCACCACCGCATGTACGTCACCATGGCGAGGCGCCTCGCGCGGGCGGGGCACGCCGTTCTCCGGTTCGATCTTTCCGGTCTCGGCGACAGCCGCCGACGCGCGAACGGTTCGAATCCCCATGCCGACGCCCACGAGGATACGCGCGAGGCCGTCGACTGGCTCGCGGGGAAGTTTGGCTTCAAGGACGTCCTGGTGATGGGGCTGTGCTCAGGCTCGGACGTCGCTCTGAGATACGGCCACACCGATCCGCGCGTCGTCGGGCTGGTGCTGCTCGATCCCGAAGTGCCGCCGACGGCCCGGTTCTACACGAACTACATCCGCGAGCGCATTTCCCGCCTGCCGAGCTGGCTGACATTCGCCCGGGGCCGCGGCCGCATCTGGGGGGACGTCGCGAGCATGGTCGCCACCGTGGCCACGCGGGGCGCGATCGAAAGCACCAGCCGGGCCGAACTCGAGCATCACTACCGCTGCTCTATCGCGCAGGGCATCCACCTCTTCGTGGCACTGACGGGGGGCGATCTGGCCTGGAGGCAGACCTATCGCGAGCAGCTGCTCGATGCTTTCCCGTCGGTTCCGTTCGCGGATCGGCTGCGTCTGGAATACTTTCCGAAGTCCGATCATACGCTCACTCCGGCCGAGGATCGTGCCCGCCTGAACGACATGCTCGAGGAATGGCTGCGCACGACAAGCTTCCGTCAGGGCTCGCTGGAGCCGCCGCACGAGCGGCAACTGGCCTGATCCTCCCGCGGCCGACGCTACGCCAATGCCAACCGAAGTGTCTCGATGCTTGCGCAGCCATCTACTGTCGGATTCGATCGCGGCGACGAGCAGCGAGACGCTGCAAAGCCGCCACAGAGCGCCAGAGCTCGCCCTTCATGGGGTGGTCGCTGATGTGGATGCCAGCCAGCCAGCCCGCCACAGCAAGAGCCACGGTCAAGGCCGTCCGCACCGGATCGGCGAGCGTGCTTGCGAACGGTATGGCGACCACATCCAGGGCGATAACCAGCGGCGCTGCCGCGCTCGTCAGAGTAACGAATGCGCTGCGGCCGGCCTCGCGCCCGAGTTCGCGCCAATCGAAGACAATGGCGCTGTGCACCATGACGAGCGAGAGGCCGGCATTGATCGGCAGCACCACATAGCTGCCCCAGGCGACGGCATGCAGCCCAAACGGAGCCGTCGCGAGCACAACCGCAGCGATCACCAGAACCTGGAGGGCGAGCAGGCGCGGCAGGCGGTGCACGGCGCCTGCGGCGACAAGGATGGGGTACTGAAGCCCGATCGGCACTGCGAGCAGGAACGCCGGGCTGAAAATGCGCACAATCGGCACGACCTCCAGCCACTGGCGGCCGAGGAGCAGGTGCACCAGTGGCTCCGCCAGGATCGCAACCACGATCATGGCCGGCCACTGCACAACACTGATGAACGAGAGCGCGCCGACATAGGCGACCTTCAGATCCTCGCCCTCTCGCGCCCGCCTCGACAATTCGGGCAGCGCGACGGGGCCGACCGCGGCAAACACGAGGCGCTCGGGGATCAGCGTCAACACCAGCGCCCTTTGGCCAATGGCCAGCGCTTCCGCGCTCAGGAATTTGCCGACGATGAACACCGGGAGCGTCTCGTTGATTTTGCCAAGGAGCGCGGTGGCGCTGCTGTAACTGCCGAAGGCCAGGACGCCGCGCCAGTGGGAGAGCGAGGGAAGATAAATCGAGACGTCGCGGGAGAGGAGGCAGCCCAGTGCCGCCGACACGACGGCGGTGGCCACGGCCGACCAGGCGAGGCTCAGCGAGCTGAAGCCGAGGCAGGCGAGCCCGATCGAGACGCCGGCCGCGACGATCGCCGTCACGAGATTGATCAGGGCCAGCCGGTTGAACGCCAAATCGCGCGCGAACAATGCCATCTGAGGATGGACGAAGGGCCCCAGCGCATAGGCGAAAACGAGGACGCCGAGATAGGACGTGAGAGCCGGCATGGCGAAGAACTGCGCAAGCGGCTCGGCGGCGAGCAGAATGGCTAACACAACCAACACTGTGACGAGCACGCTCAATGTTGTCGTGGAGCGCACCTTCTCGACGCTGAGGTTATTCTCGCGAACAAGATAGCCGGTGCCCGCGACCTCCCGGATCGCCTCGGCGATGGAGTTAATGGAACTTGCAAGCACAACGACGCCGTACTCGGCCGGCGTGAGCAGTCGCGCCAGCACGAAGACGGACGCCAGGCTGATCGCCATCCCCACGTATTGGCCCGCCGATGCCCAGACGATGGCCCGTCTCAAATTGATCATCGTGCCGCCTTCCAGGCGCGCCCAGTCGGGCCATCGCGCCGAAGGCTGCGTCCGCTCGTGCGCCCCAACAGTCTAATCGGAATGCGAGCAGGTTCCAATGACGTCGCGCGGTACGCTTAAGAGGGCGAGTTACCACCAATCGCCTCCGCCGGCCCTGCATTTCCTGGCGCGTCCGCGCGTCGAGTGTTGCGCCGGCCGTTGCGGGTCGCGAGGTCTGCACAGCTTCGAACGGGAGCGGGCGCGGCCAGCGTTTCGCGCGGACCGCGCCTGCCGTCATTCGATCGAAGCCCGCACTGGAAGGCTCAGTTCAACCCAAACTTTGCTACGTCGATCTTCGAGTAGACCTCGCTCCAGAGAATTTCCGCCAGTTTCTTTTCGTCGGTCGCGACCGGCACCACCAACTTCTCGTACTTGTCGTAATATTTGCGATAGTTCGCGACGAACTCGGCGCCATCGGCCAAATGCAAGTGTTCGGTCGCATTCTTGACCGTCAGCTTCAGATCGTTCTCGACGAACTCGTTCCGCCGCCGAAGCAATTCCGGGTCCGGCTGGACAACCGGAATGTTCTTGGCCTTGGCGGCCGCGAGCCCTTCGACGTCGCCTTCCAGGAATGCAGCCGTGGTGCGCACGACGGCCTTCGAGATGGAGCGCAGCAAGGCCTTGCGCTGATCCGGCGCAAGCGACTTCCAGGCCGTCTTGCTCGTCGAGTACAACGCCCCTGCGCGGAAGGACCCGGTGTTCAACATGATCACCTGCTTGGCGACGTCGCTCAGGCCATGCGTCTTCAAGCCACCGACGGCATAGAGCGCACCGTCCAGTGTACCGCGCGACATCGCCTCGTACATGCCGGCTGTCGGCATGTTGACGGCGACGGCGCCGATCGACCGGCAGAAGCGGTCCCACAACGAGCCGGCGGCGCGCAGCTTTTTCAGCCTGATCTTTTCCAGTGAGTTGAAATCGCCGTTCGCGATAATGACGTAGGGCGGCGTCGAGATGCCGGACAACGGGAGTTGATTCTGTTTATCGAACTCCGCCAGGCAGCCGGGACAGTGCAGAAGATAAATCTCCGTCACGGCCATCATCCCGGCCATGTCGTTCGGGCCTACCATGGCGAGGTCGTTGATGACGACGCCGTGCGGGTAGTAGGCGGGTGTGTACGTCATCACCACTTGTCCTATGTCGGCGACGCCATCGCGAACACCGTCGGAGATGGCCTTGGCGGCCAGCAGAGATTCTCCAGCGAAGTTGCGGATGGTGACGGCGCCTTCGGTTTCCCGCTTCATTTCATCGGCGAGAAACTGATATCCGATTCCGATCGGATGCTTTGGTGAAACAAAATAGACACCTCTCAATTCTCTTGCCTCTGCTGGCGCCGCAATGGCTATTGCAGTAGCAGCGGCGATGCCGAGGGCCGTGAGTGCACGTTTCATTGCGACAATCCTTCCTCATCGCTTGGTTGCGAGTGTCGGTTGGCTCGTGACGCCGACTGCGGGCGCCCTGCCGCCGATCCTGTGCCCACCATTTTTCGAATTCTGCTGCAGGACGAGCGTCCAGGCGGGACGGTCGCTCGGCCTCATCGAAGGTTCCGACTTGTTGTCAGTCCGGCGGGTGCCGCCGCTTCGCGACGGCGCCCTTGAACTCCCGAGCCATCGCCCCGGCCGCCGGGCCGGGCGTGTCAGCGGACAAACCCATTGCCCAGGCCGAACGCGCGCCAGCTCGATCCTGAGAGGCGCCGTGCGGAATGCCTCGGAGCCACGACACGAGCGCGAAAGCAGCCGCCGGCGCCTCGCGAGATTGCCGGGCTATTTCTTCGCATCCTCGGCGAGATGCTTCTTGATGACGTCGCGATAGGCCTGCTGCCAGTCCGTCACCTTGACGAACTTGCCGCCCTTGACCTGCCAGATCTGGGCCCAGCCTCCGCCCTCGTGATCCTCGGGTGTGATCTTGAGGGGCGGCGCCAGGCCACCGAGCGTGAAGCTGTCGATCGTCTCGAAAGCATCGCGCACGTCCTTGCCGGCGGGTGCTTTGCCGCCCTTCGCCTTGATGGCCCGGCGAATTGCCTCGAGCTGGATCGCGGCCTGGAACACGCCGCGATTATACATCACCGAGTTCGTGTCCATCGCCTTGGGAGGCTCGCTGCCCTGCTTCTTGTACATGGCCTGGATGTCCTTGAGGACCTGGTAGTCCTTGCCGACTCCTGCATACTGAACCGTATAGTAACCCTCCGCAGCCGCGAAGCCGCCGCCGGCGACGATATCAGCCTCGGATGCCGCCCATACGAAGCCGATCAGCTTGGACATGGGCCACCCCTGGCCCTTGAACGACTTGAGCGCGACCGACGGTGCCCGGCCGAACAGATGAGCGACGACAAAGTCGGGCTTGAACCGCTGGGTTATGTCGAGAACCTGTGCGCTCATCTCGACGCCCGGTGCAGGCACGGCAAACGTGCGAAACGTAAAACCTTCGAGCTTGGCGAGATCCTCGAGCACGCCGATCGGCTCCTTGCCAGCCGGATTGTCGTAGAAGATGTAGGCGATCTTCTTTCCCTTGAGATTGCCGCCGAGTTTGTCCTTGATGAACTTCACGGAAACGGCCATCTGCGACCAGTAGGTCGCAGCAACCGGGAAAATGTAAGGGTAACTCTTACCATCGGCGGCTGCGGCCGAGCCGAAACCCGGCGAAGTGGCTGCCATCTGGTCTTCCTCGAGCTTCTTTGCGAGCGCCGCGATCTGGGGCGTGCCGTAAACCGACTCGAAGATCGCGCCTTCCTTCTTGAAGCGCTCGTGCGCTTCAATTGCAGGTGGCACCTTGTACTCGTGGTCGATCTCGAGGACCTTGACCTTGAAGCCTTCGAGACCGCCGCGACTGTTCACCAGAGAAACGTAGTCATGATAAGCGGGACAGAGCGTGGTCCCGACGATTTGGGTCGGGCCCGTGCGGTCGCATTGCATGCCAATGACGACGGTCTTTTCTTGCGCCAATGCGCCGCCGGCACCTCCCGCGATGGCAGCCAATGCCAAGCGGAGGCACCAAGCCAGTGCCTTTTCCATGTTTCAACTCCCTTTGACGCCTAACCTTTTCAATGCCGCAGCGCCGGCTGTTTTGTTTGACGGATGACGTACGCTGCGAGCGCTTCTCTTGACGGACGAGCTGGGATGCGACGTCGGCCGGTGGCGACTGCCTGACTGGAGGCCTGTCACGAGCAGACGATGCTCCGCTTTCTTGCGGGGACTATTGCATCCACGGGTCAGAGTAATCCGAATTTGGCACCTACAACAAGGTTGCGTTCGTGCCGAGAGCAATTAAGAGACGGCGGCCGGACGGCGGGCCGATGCGATCGCGTTGGGGCTGCACGCGCGAAAGCGCAATACGCTCGGCTGGCGTAGGGTCTCCTCCAGTCCGAAATCGACTGGATCGGGCTGTGGGCTCGGCGGTCGCTGGCCGCCTTTACGCGCCGGCAAGAGGGCGGCTTGTGCTTCGCCGCCGTGACCGTCGACGGAGCCAGATCAAAAAGATCGCGCGACCGACTACCAAATTCCCGCCAAGGTGAGGTTCGGTGCCGCGTCTGGTGTTCTGACGGATAGAGGGGCGCGGCAACATACTCGGCCGGTCGAAGGTATCCGGGGCGGCGGCGAAGCCGACGAAATTCCGGGAGCAAATCAGGGAACCACGAGACGCTCGAGATAAGCAATCACTTCGGCCTTGGGCAGCACGTCGCCATACTTCGCATTAATGTCGAACAGGTTGGCGTCGTGGGGTGCATCATGGCGGTCGCCCGCGCATTCGCGTGGCACGATCACGCGATAGCCATACTGGATCCCATCGATAGCAGCGGCCCGCACGCACCCACTCGTCGAGCAGCCGATCAGGATTAGCGTATCGACTCCAAGGCCCGTCAATGTCGACTGTAGCGAAGTACCGAAAAAACAGCTCGGATAATTCTTCACAATGACGAGGTCATCGGGCGCGGGCGAGATCTTCGGATCGATTTCGGCGAGCGGTTCGCCCTGCACAAGCATTCGCAGCGCGGGTACCTTTCTGACGAAAAGCCCGCCATCCACGCCGGACGGATGGTACAGCACTTTCGTATAGATAATCGGAACCTTGGCCTTGCGCGCAGCGGCCAGCAACGGCACGGAATGTTCGACCGCATCGACGACCCCCTGGCCGAAGAACGGCGCGCCAAGCGTCGTATAGGCCCGGATGAAATCAATGACGATAACAGCGGGCTTTTTACCAAATCCGAGGCGTGTATCGAAAACGCCCTCATAGTTCGTTTCGCGTGTCTCGCTCATGTCCGACTCCTTCAACCAGGATAACGCCGTAGCTGCGTAATATCGTCGATGCCACCTCTGCCGGGGCTGGCGCCGCGTTTGCCGGTTGCCAGGATGTCGGCGGTGTCCTCAGGTGTGAGCGGGAAATGACAGGCCGCCTGATGAGCGCCCTCTCCGGTAAGCAACGGATCATCTTCAACGCAGCGGAGTGGCAACACCGCGCCACTGCGGTCGGCCGTCGCCTCTCTGCCTTGCGCCGCGATCATGCGAGCGCGGAAGCAGCGTGGATGGAAGCGACATCCCGAAGGCACGGCCGCGCCGGAACTGATCTCGCCATGGAGCACGATGCGGGCTCGCCGACGCTCCATCTCAGGATCCGGCACCGGTACTGCCGAGAGCAGCGAGACCGTATATGGATGGCTCGGCCTCTCATAGATGTCGTCGCGCGGCCCCGTCTCGACAATTCTGCCGAGGTAGAGCACCGCAACGCGATGGCTGATGTGCCGGACGACAGCCAGGTCATGTGCGATGAAGAGATAAGCCACGTTGCGGGTGCGTTGGATGTCGCGAAGCATGTTCAGGATCTGCGCCTGGATGGACACGTCGAGGGCAGAAACGGGTTCGTCGAGGATGAGAAGACTCGGGTCGAGTACGAGCGCCCGGGCGACTCCGATGCGCTGTCGTTGTCCGCCGGAAAACTCGTGGGGATAGCGATCTGCCATGAGCGGATTCAGGCCGACCTGCTGCATGATGCGCTCGAGACGCCCGGAAATTTCGCCGGCGGGTGTGCCGTGCACGATCATCGGCTCTGAAATGAGATCGCGCACCGTCATGCGCGGATCGAGTGAGCCGAACGGATCCTGGAACACCATCTGCATGCGCTGTCGCAGGTTGCGGACCCGGTGCGTTCCGAACTCCGTAATATCCGAGCCTTCGAATTTGAGGCGGCCCGAAGTCGGGGTCTCGAGCCGCAATACCAGACGCCCGATGGTACTTTTGCCACTCCCGGTTTCGCCGACCAGCCCGAGCGTCTCGCCGCGGTGGATCGAGAGCGAAACGCCGTCCACTGCGCGCACCCCCACCCCGGTCTTCCGGCCGAGGAAACCGACGCTCTCGAACACTTTTGATACGTTGTCGAGTTCGAGGATCAGGTCGCTGTGGGCGGGAGCCTCTTGCTTCATCTGGCGATCCCTCCCCCTTCCGCGCTGAGTTCACGCCAATGATGGCATGCGCTGAGGTGGTCGGGTGAACCTGTGGCGGTCAACAAGGGGCGTATCTCGAAACAGTCGCTCCGTTCCCCGGCAAGGAAGCAGCGCGGAGCAAATGCGCATCCTTTCGGAAGGCGTGAAGGATTCGGTGGCTGCCCATCGATGGGTGTCAGATCGGCATTGGCGGGCGTGTCGAGATGGGGGATCGAGCGAAACAGCGACACGGTGTAAGGATGCTGCGTTTCTTTGAAGATCGCATCGGTCGTGCCCTGCTCGACGACGCGCCCCCCGTACATCACGGCTACACGATCGGCATGGCGCGCCACGAGGCCAAGGTCGTGCGTGATGAGGACCATTGCCATGCTGGTCTCCGCCTGGATCTCGGAGAGCAACTCCAGGATCTGCGCTTGTACGGTGACGTCGAGGGCCGTCGTCGGCTCGTCTGCAATCAGTACTTTCGGTCCGAGTGCGATAGCCATGGCGATCAGCGCGCGTTGCCGCATACCTCCCGAAAGCTGGTGCGGGTAGTCGTCGATACGCCGACTTGGATCTGGTATCTGCACGCGCTCCAGCAGACGGATGGCTTGCTTGCGTGCTGCGACACGCGAGACTGAGCGATGGGCACGAATTACAGCCGTGATCTGGTCACCTATCCGAAAGACGGGATTGAGACCCGACAGCGGGTCCTGAAACACCATCGAGATCTCGGCACCCCGCCGCTTGCGGAGCTCCCTACGGGAAAGTTTGAGCAGATCGACGCCCGAGAGCAGCGCTTCGCCTGCAACAACTCTGCCGGGGTGCGAGACCAAGCCCATGGCCGAGACGAACGTCATCGTCTTTCCGGAGCCCGACTCGCCGACGACGGCGAGCGTCTCGCCGGCCCGTACAGAGACGCTCACCTCGTTGACGACCGTCGCCGGTCGGGGTTCGCCGGGAAACCGTGTCACGAGTTTCCGGATATCCAGCACCGTGGCACCGGGCTCAGGTATCGATCGACTTCCAAGGGGTATCGAAGCGTTCTCCATATCCGTCAAATCATTCTGCCGGTTTGCCGACGCATCTGCGGATCGAGGGTGTCACGCAGGCCGTCGCCGAGCAGATTGAGTGCGACGACGGCAATCGCGATGCAAAGCCCTGCCGAGAACGAGATGAGGGGATTGGTTGTTATCGTGGCATTGCCGTCCGAGATGATGTTGCCCCACGTGGCCGTCGGAGGCTGTACGCCGAGCCCGAGAAAGCTCAGGCCCGCTTCGGCGAGAATTGCGGTCGCGGCGCTGACGGTCGCCACCACGATGACGGGAGGCAGCGCGTTCGGGACGATATGCCGCCAAAGGATGCGCCAGGACGACATGCCGATCGCGCGCGAAGCCTCTACGAAAAGACGCGGCTTGATCGTCAGCACGACAGAGCGCATTACGGCGGCGACGCGCGGGGTGAATGCGATCGACACCGCCGTGATCACGGATTCGAGCGATGAACCGCGCGCCGCGACCAGCGCCAGAGCCAGCAGGAAGCCGGGGAAAGCGAGCAGGATGTCGTTGCACACGACGATGACCCGGTCGATCCATCCTCCAGAAAAACCTGAGACCGCGCCGATCAACGTACCCAGGCTGAGCGAGATGATTACGACCGCCAGCGCCACCTGCAGAGAGATGCGCGAACCCCAGATGAGTCGGGACAGGATGTCACGACCGTATTGATCGGTTCCGAGCCAATACTGAGAGGATGGATGGGCGAGGGTGTTGGCAAGGTCCGTATCGAGCGGCGAATAGGGTGCGATCCACGGAGCCGTGATCGCGATTGCCACCTGAACAACCAGGATCGAAAGGCCGATCATCAGCCCCGGATGCCGGATGTATTTGTCGAGAAACGCAAGCCGGCGAGAGGGAGGAAGTTCCTCGAGATCGGCCCTGGTAGTGGTATCAGTCATTACTTCCTGAGCCTCGGATCGATCAGACCGTAGACGATGTCGAGCGACACGTTGATGAGCACCACGATCACCGCGAGAACGAGTACCCCTGCCTGCACAAGTTGATAGTCGCGCGCGAGAATAGCCTTGAGCAGTGTCGAGCCAACGCCGGGGCGGCTGAAAACAGCCTCGATCAGAATGGCATTGCCAAAAGCCCAGGCGAACGTAACGCCGACGACGGCGAGGATCGGGATGAGCGCATTCCGCAACGCCAGCTTGAATATGACTTCGCCTTCCGAAATGCCCATCGCGCGCGCCACCCGGACGTAGTCCTGGCTCAGCACCTCGAGCATCGCGGAACGAGTCAACCGCGCGATATAGGCGGCGATCGAGAATCCGAAGACGAGCGCCGGCAGCGCCAGATAGTAGAGCTGTGTCCAGATATTCTCCGAGCTCGTCGCCCCAAGCGCCGGGAAGATGTCCAGCCAGTGTGCAAAGAACAGTATCGCCACGAGGCCCACCCAGAACACCGGAAACGAGATGCCGGCGAGTGCTCCGAGCATGATGGCGACGTCGACCCAGGTACCTTGCCGCGTCGCCGACCAGATGCCGAGCGGAATCCCAACCGCTACGGCAATCAGCAACCCCAGCACGGCGAGCGCCGCCGACGACGGAAGGCTCGATATGATTTCGGAGAGCGCAGGCTGACCGGTCACGACCGAGGTTCCAAGGTCGCCCGTGACTGCGCGCATCATGAAGATGAAATACTGCTCTATCAGCGGACGATCGAGACCGAGCTGCGAGCGCAACGTCGCAAGTGCTTCCGTCGTCGCGTAGTCGCCGAGAATGTATGCTGCGGGATCGCCAGGAATCGCCCTCAACAGAAAGAAGGCGACCGTGACAATCCCGATGAGCGTGACAACGAGCTGTATCAGGCAACGCCCGAGATAGCCGACCACCAGCGCCTAGCCTTTGAGCGAAACGGGATAGGTTTGCACCGTAAACAGCGAGTTCTGCACGAGCCCTTCAACGGCGTCCGTGTGAGCCAGAAACAACCGGTCCGCATAGAGCGGGATGACGGGTAGGTCCGTCATCGTCTTTTGCAGGATCGCCTTGTAGGCAGCCTTGCGCTCCGCCTCGCCCGTCGCAGCACTTGCCTTGGCAAGCAGATCATCCGCGTCCTTATAGCGCGCCGTGTTCATGCCCGGGGGAAATGACTTGCTGGCATAGAGCGTGACCAGTGGTGAATCCGGATCGGGTGGACCAACGACCCCGGTTACGCACGACATGACGTTGCCGCTGTTTCGAGCCTGCGTGTACGCGCCGCGCTCGAGAATGCGGATGCTCGTCTGAATACCGATCTGATTGAGGTCGTTGGCAAGAGGAACAACCAGCTTGTCGTAGGGCGACAGGCCGACCGACGTTATCTCGAACTTGAACGAAGTGGCGCCAGCATCCTTCAGGAGCGCCTTCGCCTTGTCGGGATCATAGGGATATTTCGGCAAGTCGTCCGTGTACTCGGCGAACGACGTCGTGAGCACCGACACTCCTTCCGCCTTCGTTCCCTTGAAGAAGCCCTCGATCAGCGCCTTGCGGTTCATGCCGTGCGCTATCGCTCGCCTCACCCGCACATCGCCGAGCGGCTTCGCTGTTGTATTCAAGACGAGGTTGATCGTGTGGTTTGCCTCGCGGCTCAACACCTTGATGCTTGGTGCCTTCTGCAGCCGGTCGATGATCTGCGGCTGCTGTAGCGAGAAGAAGATGTCTATCTCTTTCTTCTCGAGTGCGATCGCAGCCGCGGTCTCATCCTTGATCACTCTCAGGATCAGGGTATCGAACTTGGGCGCGCCCTCGAAATATTCCTTGTTCGCAGAGAGGCGAACTTCGCTGCCTGCCGTCCACTTCTCGAAAACAAACGGCCCCGTGCCGACAGGGTCGAGCTTCGCCTTGTCGCCCATCTCCGTTATCGCCTTCTTCGAGACGATCCAGCCCTGGTTGAATGCTGTCAACTTATGCAGGAGCCCCGCATTCGGAGTTTCGAGAATAATGCGCACGGTTTGATCGTCGGGCGCCTCGATGCGCTTCAATCCGTCGAGTTGGCCACGATACTTGCTCGCGGTCTTGGGATCGAGCACACGGTCGAGGGTGAATTTGATGTCCGCCGATGTGCAGGGCCCGTATCCCTTGTGAAACTTGACGCCTTGACGGAGCTTGAACGTGATGGCCTTGCCGCCATCCGACATCTCCCAGGAGGTCGCGAGATCGGGAACGATCTTGTTGGTCGCCTGATCATACTTGACCAGGCCGTTGAATACGTGGCCCGCCACGGTCTGGTTCTCGAGTTGAAAGATCTGGGCCGGATCCAGAACGGAAATGTCCGATCCCAACCGCACGCGAAGTGTTTTTCCAGCCGCGTGGGCAGGTGTCAGCGTCGCAAGGTTGACCGGCAACGCTGCGGCGACACCGGCCGCTCCTGTCAGCGTCACGAACTGGCGGCGGCTCGCGCCTCGAACGGAATTGTCGCGAGAATTAGTCATGGTGGACCGCGCCTCCCTGGATTTGGAATTCCGCAACTGCATACCTAGTCCGTCCCACATTGATGGACCGCAGATGCCGTGTGCCGGTATCGATGCGGACAAACAAGTCAAGGTCGCAAGCTCGCGTGCATTGTGCCGCTCTGTGCCGGTCCGTCAATCCATCAATGAGACTTAGCCTCGACTAGCGGATCGCATGGGCCTGGAGATCAAATGCGGTGGCAGGCGGATCGTCCTTGTGCTGCGGGCGCGGAAGCTCGCGCCCGAGATCAGAAACATAGGCTGCCAGCTCGCGCATGCGCGCGAGATGCTCGTCGCTCAGCCGCTGAAGGCCGTAGCGACGCGCGAAAGCGGCAATTTCCTCGTGCGTGTAGTCGCTCGCAGACGCGCTCATAAGATGCTTTCCGTAAGGTTAGGTGTTACAGGACCGGGCGTCTCTGTCGCCACGCGGTTGCGCCTTCATATGCGGCCGCAAGACGGTAGAGGCTCGCTTCATCGCCCCGGTTCCCGACAAGTTGCCAATGCAGCGGTAAACCCTCCGCCGAGAAGCCCGTACATTGTATCATTGCCGGATGTGCGGACAGATTGAAAGGCGTCAGCATCGTGTCGACGGTGAAGGCGGTCATTTCCGGCTCGACGCCAAGTCGTGGCGGCAGATGGAGTGCGCCGAACGTGACGAGCGCGTCAAAGCCACGTACCAGTGCGTCGATCGCATTGGCGATGATGAGCCGTTGTCGCTGGGCCGTAATGTAATCGACCGCGCGCAGCATCGAACCCGCCATGAGCTTGTCACGCAGCGCGAACCCCATTTCGCCCGGTCGCTCGCGCAGCTCTCGCTCGTGGATCGCGGCGGATTCGGCAGGACCGATGATGCGCGTGACGTTGAAGCATTGTGCAGTCGGGATGGGCAGGACGACGTCGGTGATCTTTGCGCCAAGTTCTTCGATGACATTCACCGCCTCATCGAGCGCCTTCGCCAACGGAGCATCCGCGGACGGCATGCCCTCTCCTGGGTCTCTCACCACGGCGATCCGCATGCCGGCGATGCCACCGCCTGTTGCGCGCCTGAAGCCGATTTCGTTTCGCGGATCACGCGGCATTCGGTCAACGAGGGCCTCGAGAACGATGGCCGAGTCTTCTACCGTCCACGTGAACGGGCCTGGATTGTCCAGCGAAAAGCAGTTGGGCAGGATGCCATCGAGACTGAGCCGACCCGGCGTCGGGATAATTCCAACCGTCCCGGTTGCAGCGGCAGGCAGGCGGACCGAGCCCGTCGTATCCGAGCCAAGCGCGAACATTGCGGTCCCTGCGGCGACCGACGTGCCGGCGCCTGTGCTCGAGCCGCCCGTGAAGCGCTCGGTATCCCACGGGTTGCGTGCCGGTGGAAATGGCAAGTCGAAGTACTCACCCCCATTCCCTGTCCCGTATTCCCATGTCGACAACTTGCCGACGAGAATGGCACCGGCTGCTTTCAGGCGGCGCACGAGTTCGGCATCGCTTGTTGGCACACTCCCGAGGCGCAATTTCGATCCGGCCGTCGCAGGCATGTTCGCGACATCGTAATTGTCCTTCACCGCGAACGGGAGTCCGTGAAGCGGGCCGCGCCAGCGTCCGCCGGCGATTTCCGCGGCGGCTCCGCGCGCAGCTGCGCGAGAACCAACTCGATCGACGTGGACATAAGAGTGAATCTTGTCATCGACCGCGTCAATGCGGGCAAGGTAGCGCTCAAGCACGTCGACAGGTGTCGTATCGCCGTTGGCTATGCGACGCGAGGTCTCCGCGATCGTAAGGATGCTATCGGATGCTGGCACGATCGGCTCTCCGCACTTGGTCAGGTCTCGACCGTAAGCGCGGAGCAGGTGACCTACAAGGTTCCACTGCCTGCCTTGCCCATCCGACGAAATTCGACCATCTGCTTCGCGCGGGAGGGCTTTGAGAAAAACTTCCTCGTCGACGAGAAATGGACCCGATGCATGTTCCTGTTCCACGGTCTGTCTCCGTGTCAGAGAGACAGACGACCATGCGCCGATGACGGGCTAACTGGTTGGCGCGACGACGGGATTTCGATCACTTCTTCCACGACGTAGTTACCGGCCGACGTGTCCGTCTCAAACCGGCAGTGACCAGATGCAGTCGTGTTTGGAAGGTTTGGGCGCCTCGCGGCGAAAAGAGGAATTTGCCGGTTACCCGCCGTCAGTCGAACACGTATCGGAGTTCCGCCGCTTGTTGCGCAATGGTCGGTAGCACCTTCACCTCAGGCCAACCGAGCCGATTCTAGCTACTTACGCGATAGATCGGGATTTACCATCCGGGCAGCGTGACTCGAGGTAAGAGACCTAGGGCCCGAGTGTCTAGGCCCCGATACGTCGATACTTCCGTATTGGTACCCGCATAGGAAGTTCAACCGGTTCCGGTTGATGTCATTTGTATAGCTTAATCAACTTGTTGAAATCCACGTTGCTGTTTTGCATGGTCGTTGGGGTCCGATACTCCAGGCTGATTCTCAATCTCCCCGTCATCTGGTTTCTTGCGGTCATCGCAGCGATGACGCTGACGACGAGCAAAGAACCAGGAGATTTTGATGCAACCCCGCAAATTCGCAATCGAGCGCAATATCCCGAGCGTCGGAACCTTCGAGCGGGATCAGCTTCGTGAAGCCGCGCAGAAGTCGAACGACGTGCTGCGGAGCCTGGGGCCCGATATCCAGTGGGTCGAGAGCTATGTCTGCGCCGACAAGACGTTCTGCATCTACCTCGCCAAGGACGAGGACATCATCCGCCGCCACGCCGAGATCAGCGGCTTTCCGGCCACGCGCATCACCGAGGTGCGCAAGATGATTGATCCGACGACCGCCACAGCGTGAGCCCGGCTTTGGAGCCGGTCAGGCTGGCCACGAGGTCGTCCGCACTCTCCAACGCCTCAGGGGGCATGTGTCATGCGCTTCAGTTTCTGCGGCCCGGTCGGCTTTAGTATACTGCTCTCTGCTTGGGTGGCTTCGGGAAAAGCCCAAGAGCGGGCCCCGCGCGAAATCTACGGGCCCGATCTGGTCGTCCGGCTGCATGCTGAGGGGGCGCAGGTCTACCAATGCAAGGCCGCTGATGACGGTGCGCGTGCATGGCGGCTCCTCGAACCCTTAGCGACGCTGTTCGAGAACGGCCGGGTGGTCGGGAGACATTACGCAGGCCCGACCTGGGAGCTCAACGATGGCAGCGCCGTCACGGCCAAAGTCGCGGCACGTGCGCCCGGCGCGAGGCGGCAAGACGTGCCGCTGCTGTGGCTCGAGGTGATCTCTCAGCAGGGCGCGGGGCAACTCTCGCAGACAGCGACGATCGAACGCCTGAACACCAAAGGAGGGATGGCAAGCGGTCCCTGTGCCAAGGCCGGTGCCACTCTGAGCGTGCCGTACTCGGCAGATTACACATTCCTGAGGCGGCCCGACTAGCCGCTGTTCCTGGAAACGAAGCTTCGGCCGGGTGCGCTCTGCGCTCTCGGAATGGTGCCGGCTGGTCGATCGCCCAGCCAACGAGCAACTGCTACGCCCAATCGGCCTCGGTCGCAGCCAAATCACATCGAGTTTTGATCGCCTGGACGTGGACGCGCTAGGCGAGGCCGAATTGGCCCATCTGAAAATCCGGGACGGCGGTCGTTCGCAGCCGCCGCCAGGTGACGGTCTGCCTGCAGTCGGCGCCAGACAGACCGAGACCGTCGACCAAGTGCCGGCAAATTCAAGTCCGCCAAAGACCAAGGCATCGAACGGAGACTATCCATGAGCACGACCTTCGCCACCGCCTCCCCCGTCGCCGACAACGGCGTCAATGTCGCTGCGCTGCTGGGCGCCCGAGAGGCTCTCGCTAAGACGCCCGAGGCTGCTGCCTTCAAGTGGCGGGCCTCGTCCGAATGGATCCGCGGCACCCACAGCCGGTCAGTGATCGGCGATTTTTTCGGCCTCGGTGCGGAGCAGAAGCGCTCCCGTACTTTCTCGGTCGAAGCCGATCATCCAAAGGTCTTTGCCGCCGAGGACCAAGCGCCGACGCCCGTCGAACTCGTTCTAGCTGGCCTCGCCGGTTGCCTGGTGGCGGGCGTTGCGGCAGTAGCGCAGAACCGGGGCATCCAGCTCCATTCCGTGAAAGCGACGCTTGAGGCGGACATGGACCTGCAAGGCATCCTCGGCATCGCCGACGATGTGCGTAACGGTTTCGGCGCCGTCCGCGTCCATTTCGACATCAAGGCCGATGCGATCCAGGACGACATCGCCGCTCTCGTCGCTCAGTCGCAGAAGCGGTCGGCCGTTTTCGACATCATTACCAACCCTACTGACGTGCACGTCACCGTCGGCTGATCGAGGCTGGCACCAAGACATGGAGCGAGTGTCGTGAAGCACATTACGACCGTCGTCGTCGGCGCCGGCCATTCGGGCCTCGCCATGAGCAAGCACCTTCTCGAGCGGGGCATCGATCACGTGGTGCTGGAGCGGGGCAGGATCGCGAACTCCTGGCGGACCGAGCGGTGGGACTCGCTTCGGCTCCTGACGCCGAACTGGCAGTGCCGGCTGCCGGGGCACGTCTACTCGGGCCCGGATCCCAACGGCTACATGACCATGCCGGAACTCGTCGCCCATCTACAATGCTACGCGGATCTGCTTGCGGCGCCGGTAGAGACCTATACGACGGTGCTGCGCGTGAGCCGTGCCTCCGAAGGCTTTGTGGTGCGTACCGATCGTGGGACGTGGGCCTGTCGCTCCGTCGTCCTGGCCAGCGGTGCCTGCAACCTTCCCGTGGTGCCGGCCCTGGTCGCCCGCCTGCCGGCGACCATCGCAAGTATGACGCCACTTCAGTATCGCGCGCCGCACCTGCTCTCGGCCGGCGGCGTGATGATCGTCGGCGCCTCGGCGACGGGGGTGCAGCTGGCTCGCGAGATCCGCGCCTCCGGTCGTGAGGTTGTTCTGGCCGTCGGCGAGCACGTCCGTCTCCCGCGCACCTATCGCGGCCGGGACATCGACTGGTGGATGGATGTTATGGGCCTCATGGACGTCCGCTACGACGAGATCGACGACCTCGATCGCGCCCGCCGGCTGCCATCGCCGCAACTCATCGGAACGCCCGGGCGCGAGACGATCGACCTCAACGCGTTGCGGGCGGCCGGCGTCGAGATTGTGGGAAGGCTGGTCGGGCTCGACGGCGCTGTGGCAAAATTCTCGGGCGCCCTGCGCAATCACTGCGCGCTCGCCGACCTGAAGATGAACAGGCTTCTCTCCAGCATCGATGCCTGGGTTGCGTCAAATGCCGGGATCGCAACGCAAGAGCCGCCTTATAGGTTCGAGCCGACCCTTCTCAGTCGGAAGCTTCCGCTGAGCCTAGATCTTCGGTCGCGGCGCATCGAGACGATCATCTGGGCGACCGGTTATCGGCCCGACTATTCCTGGCTCGACGTACCGGTGCTCGATCCACGGGGGCGCATTCGCCATCGGGGAGGCATCGTCGAAGTACCTGGCCTCTACGTGCTGGGACTCCCTTTCATGCGGCGGCGCAAATCGTCGTTCATCGACGGCGCGGGGGACGACGCCCAGGAGCTTGCTGCCCACATGGCGACTTTCTTCGCCCGCGCCGCGGCCTGATGGAGCCGAGCAATGAACTCTTTCTCACGTCGCTACGACGCCGTTATCGTCGGCGCGCGCTGCGCCGGCGCCGCAACGGCGCTGCTGCTGGCACGGGCCGGGGCGAATGTCCTGGTGATCGACCGGCAATCGCGCGGCTCGGATACCATGTCGACGCATGCGCTCATGCGGGCAGGCATGATGCAGCTCGACCGTTGGGGCCTCCTGCCCGAGGTCGCATCGGCGGGAACGCCTGAGATCAGGAGCACCACGTTCCACTACGGTGAAGAAAACACTCGCGTCGCCATCAAGCCGGAGCACGGCGTCGACTACCTCTCAGCGCCACGGCGGACCGTTCTCGACCGAATCCTGGTCGAGGCTGCAGTTTCTGCGGGCGCCGATGTCCGGCATGGCGTCATGCTATCTGGCCTACAGTTCAATTCGAGCGGCCGCGTAGTCGGCGCGTGGTTGACCTCGGAGGATAACTGCCACGTCGGAGTCGGCGCAGGACTGGTGATCGGTGCCGACGGGCGCCAGTCCACCGTCGCTAGGCTCGCCGCGGCCGAGATCTATCTGGAAAGCCGCCACACGTCCGCGTGCGTCTACGGCTACTTCGATGGCCTCGCCGACGACGGGCTGCACTGGTACTTCGCGGATTCGGCCGCCGCCGGTCTCATTCCGACAAACCATGGCCAGCACTGCGTGTTCGCGGGTGTCCCTCAAGTCCTGTTCGCCTCGACGTTCCGTGGCGACGTCGAGCGTGGGTTCGCCAACGTGCTCCGGATGTGTTCACCCGATCTCCAGCGCGCTGTCGAACGGGCGCCGAGGGCCACGCGACTGCGTGGATTTGCCGGTGCGAAGGGCTTCTTGCGCCAGCCCTACGGGCCTGGGTGGGCGCTGGTCGGGGATGCCGGCTACTTCAAGGATCCGCTCACCGCACACGGCATCACAGATGCGATGAGGGACGCCGAGTTACTCGCGCGGGCCGTGCTCGCCGACGAGCAGCGTGCCATGGCGGCCTATCGCAAGGAGCGCGACATCCTCTCGATTCCGCTGTTCGAGGTGACCGATGCCGTCGCCTCCTTTGATTGGACGCTTGCGCAGGTCAAGGCGCTGCACGCTCGCCTGAGCGCCGCCATGAAGGCGGAATGCGCCGCGCTTGCGGGATTGCACTCACGAAAGACCGATGACTTGGCGACACAGGAGATTGAAATGGACAGTCATGGCACACCGTGGAAACGGACCATCGCAGGGCGGCCCATCTTGGGCGCGACGGCCGAAAGGATGCGGACGACCTCGATGCGCGACGTCGAAATGTTCACAGAAATGACGGGCGACCGGAACCCCATCCACTACGACGCCGGACTGGCGCAGAGGTCGCCGTTCGGCGGGCTGATCGTGCAGGGTGGCGTCACCACCGGCCTGCTCAACGCGGTCGTGGCAGAGGACCTGCCCGGCCCCGGCAGCGTCTTCCTCGAGACGAACTGGAAGTTCGTGAAGGCTGTCTTGGTCGGAGATACTATCCACGCCACGGTCAGGGTCGAGCACGTCCGCGAGGACAAACCCATCTGCCGGCTGGAGACCATCGTTCGCAACGCAAAAGGCGAGATCTACGTCGTGGGAACGGCTACCACCTATACCATGCCGCTCAGGCCGGACGGTACGGGCATCGCGGAACACAGGGCTGCATGATGAAGTCGGGCTCGGAGGGAGGTCTCAATTCGCCCGCCCTCGGGAGTCCACATCATCGTGCCCGGCCCCGTCTACTCGACGATCTCATCGGCCGAGACGAGCAGCGATTGCGGAACAGTGATGCCGATGCTCTTGGCGGTCTTCAGATTTATGCCGAACTCGAAGAGGCTCGGCGACTGGACAGGCAGGTCGCCCGGTTTCTCTCCATTGAGAATGCGCCGCACGTAGCCGGCAGCACGCTTGAATTGGTCTGCCGCGTTGAAGCCGTAGGCCGCGAGCGCCCCGTCCCTGACGTAGAAGCGGAACGGGTAGATGGCGGGAATGCCCGCAGCATTCGCCATCGTGATGAGTTTGCGCCGGTTGACCGTGTTGATGGGGCTCGGGCTGACGATCAGCCCGGGCATCTCCTGCTTTGCGGCGATCGCCAGCGCCGCCTCGATTTCCTGAAGGCTGCTGGCGCGCGCGGCGTGCGGTACGATGCCGTGCCGCGGCGCGATCTCTTCGACCGCCTCCAAGAGGGAATTGAAGCCCTTGAACTTGGGATCGAGCAGCATGTTGACGTTCCGCATGCCCGGCGAAAGTTGGCGCAGGATCTGCAGCCATTTCCCGGCGATGTCCGGTTCGAAGGTGCTGAAGCCCGTGACGTTGCCCCCGGGCCGCGACAGGTTCGGGACGTAGCCTGCGCCAACGGGGTTGCTAACCACGACGAATACGACCGGGAGCTTGGTGCCGCTCGCACGGATGGCATCCATGCCGGGCGTGCCGTTTACGATCAAAAGCTCGACCCCTCGCGCGAGCAGGGCCTTCGTTTCTGTTTGCGCCACCGCGAAGCTGCCCTTGTACCAGACGATGTCCACGTCGACGTCGTTACCTGGCTTGAGGCCACTCTCCTCGAGCCCTTTGCGGAAGGCCTCAACCCGGGCCCGTCCTTCGGCGTCTCCGTCAGAGACCGCCATCATGAGTCCGACGCGCCGCGCGCCCTTGCCAGGCGCCTCTGCAAATGCGGTTGCTGCAGGTATCACTGCTACGCCGGCGAGCATGGCTCCGAGCTGGCGCCGATCCAATTTGGACATGCTATAAAATACTCCGATCGGGCCGCGGCCAGGGCTCCGGCAACGGCTGCAATGCGATAGCCCAAATACCATACCGCGAAATCGAGCACCGAAGGAAAAAGGCCAGTGACGTTGGGTGCGGATCGAAGCCCCGGCAGAAGCATCGCCGTCGTTCGATCGGTCATTCCGCCGTTCGCACAGGGCGGGCTGTTCTGGAAATATGTCGGCATGTTTGCCGCGGTGCTCGGCATCGCTCTGGTCGGCAATGGCCTGGTCAACATCTGGTTCCTCTACGATGAGAACAGTTCGAATCTCCACCGGCTGCAATCAGAGCAGGCAGCGGCGGCCGCAGAGAGGATCTCGCATTTCGTTGAGGAGATCGAGGCCCAGATGGGGTGGACGACGCACCTGCCCTGGGCGGCCTCGACCATGGACCAGCATGAGCTCGACGGCCGCCGTTTGATGCGGCAAGTGCCGGCCATCACCGAGCTGACGCTACTGGATCCGCACGGACGTGAGCGGTTGCGCCTGTCGCGCCAAGCGGAAGACCGCGAGGGCAACAACGCCGATCATTCCGGTGACGACAGTTTCAAGACCGCGATTGCCGGCAAGACGCATTACGGACCGGTCTATTTTCGTCGGGAGACCGAGCCCTACATGTCGATCTCCGTCGGCGGTGCGCGGAACGACGCGGGTGTGAGTGTGGCGCAGGTGAACCTCAAGCATATCTGGGACGTGGTCAGCCAGATTCGCGTTGGCCGCACAGGCGGAGCGTATGTGGTCGGTCCCGAAGGCCACCTGATCGCGCATCCGGACATCAGCCGCGTCCTGCGGAACATAGATCTTTCGCGCCAGCCGCAGGTCGCGGCAGCTCGCCGCGCAATGCCATTGCACGGCGCAACGACGTTTGCTGCACTCAACCTCGACGGCAAGCGCGTCCTGACCACTTACGCTGCGGTCAAACCTCTCGACTGGCTGGTATTCATCGAGTTGCCGGAACGGGAGGCGAATGCGCCGCTCTATTCGGCGCTCGCCCGATGGCTTGCCTTAACCGTCGCCGGCCTAGCAATGTCGCTCGTGGCGGCCCTGCTGCTGGCCCGCCACATGGTCATTCCCATACGGTCGCTGGCCGTGAGCGCCCAGCAGATCGGCACTGGCGCGCTGGACCATCGCATAGCGATCAGCACAGGCGACGAGCTGGAGGCGCTCGCCCTTCAATTCAATCACATGGCGAGCCAGCTGCAGGGGTCCTACGAGAGCCTCGAGCGCAAAGTCGATGAACGCACGCGAAAGCTCCAGGAAGCCAACCTGGCGAAGTCCCGCTTTCTGGCCGTCGCCAGTCACGACCTGCGCCAGCCTTTGCATGCACTCAATCTGTTCGTTGCCCAGCTCGGAAGCGCCAACGACCCCATGGAGCGACAGCGTTTGACGCAGAACATCGTCTCTTCGATCGACAGCATGAACAGGCTGTTCAACGAGCTTCTCGACATCTCCCGCCTTGACGCGGGAGCGCTCACACCGCACGTCACAAGGTTCGCGATCGATCAAGTGCTGTCACGGATCGAGACGACATTCGCTGCCGCCGCTCACGACAAAGGCTTGCATTTCCGGGTCGTAGGGAGCGCTGCCTGGGTCGAGAGCGACCCCATACTCCTCGGCCGCATTCTTCTCAATCTCGTTTCGAACGCGGTCCGCTACACGTCGGTCGGCGGCATCGTCGTCGGCTGCCGCCGCAGCCAGGGCAAACTGCGTATCGACGTCTGCGACACGGGCGCCGGCATCGCGGAGGACCAGCAGCGGCGCATCTTCAGCGAATTCTACAGGATCGACCCCGAAGGTCATGAGACCGGCGAGGGACTAGGTCTCGGCCTTGCCATTGTCGAGCGGCTGTGCACGCTGCTCGATCATCCTCTGACATTGGTTTCACAGCTCGGCCGCGGCTCGCGCTTCTCGGTCTCGCTGCCGATGACCGCGGCGGGCGCGCCAAAGCAAGCGAGCGAGCGATCGCCCGCGCAAAGCGGTGCCCTGACCGACAAGCTGATCGTCGTGATCGACGATGATTCACTGGTCCGCGAGAGCACGTGCGGGCTGCTGACCGGGTGGGGCTGCCGCGTCGTCGTGGCGGAAACGGCGCTCGAGGCCGTCGGCAGCCTGGCCGGCATGGAACCCGACCTGATCATCTCCGACCTTCATCTCGCAGGAGGAGGTACGGGCGTCGAGGCCATCGACTGCCTCCGCAGGGCATTCGGTCCGGCCGTGCCGGCCTTCCTGATCAGCGGCGACATCTCGACTGGGCAGACAGGCAAGGTCGGACCGCACGGCTATCCGCTGCTTCACAAGCCGGTGACGCCGATGGCGCTCAGGGCCATGATGGCGGCAATGCTGCTGCGAGCCCCGTCGACCTGAGCCGGGCAACGCCCCCTTCTCATTCCGGCGATGCGAAATCCCAGCCGAATGCGGTCGCGGCCAGCACTGCTTCTGTGCGGTTGTTGACGTTAAGCGCCCTCAGGATCGCCGAGACATGGTTTTTGACAGTGGGCTCAGCGAGGTCGAGTTGCCGGCAGATCAACTTGTTACTCTTGCCCTGCATCATCAGGGCCAGGACTTCGAGCTGGCGACCCGTCAGTCCCAGATCTGAAGGTTTCGGCCCCATGCTTGCCGGCTTGGTTGGGGGCGGCCGGGTGAAATTCGCTGTCGGTCCCTGAAGGATTTCGGGCGGTATGTAGACGCCACCCGCGAGCACGAGCCGCAGTGCGCTAAGCAGAACGTCGCGCGTCGCCGTCTTCGCGATGAAGCCCTGCGCGCCGCCGTCGAGTGACCGCAGCACGTTGTCACGATCGCTGTAGGCCGACAGCATGACGATAGCGGTTGCCGGATGACTCTTGCGCAGTGTGGCCAGCATCTCAAGCCCGTCGCGGTCAGGGAGTCCGAGATCGAGGAGGACCAGCGACAAGTCAGGATTATGGGCAATCAGGTGCTCGGCCTCCCTCGCGGTTTGCGCCTCGTAAATGGCTGCCGAACTGTCAATCTCCCGCAACACGGCGCGCATGGCTTCGCGGATCAGAGCGTGATCGTCCACCAGCAGCATCTTCATCCTGCAGCTCCATCATGCGACGCCGAAACGCCGGCGGTTAGTCGGCTTGCCGCATCTCTCTGACCCGTCGACGTGACGATTCCTCCACCCTTCCCCCTGAGATTACAATACCGCTCCGGCTTCATCTCCTCTGGCTTCGATGGCGTTCGCGCGGCTCTGTTGCTGCACCTCGAACGCCGGCGGCTTATATCGATGATACTTCAGTATCGGTTCTTGATGCTGGATCTGAATCGGCAGCGAGACGAGTTATTTTTGATTGTTTTTTCAATGAGTTGAATCGTTCGCGCGAGCCGGCGGTCCACGCTACTGCCGATACTCCCGACTGATTCCAAATCGTCCCGGCATTTGGTTTGTTGCGCCCATCGCAGCGCCGGCAACCGCCGACTGGCAGTGAACCAAGAGACGGCAATTCCAATACGCAAACTTCGCGATCGAGCGGAGCCTTCTGTCGCGAAGGGCCTGCCGACCTGGCCACTTGCACGAGCCAAAGAAGGTTGCAGAAAAAAGGAAATGACCATGAGCACGAACATATACGCCGAAATTACCCATGTGAGCTGGGCTGAGCCGGCTTCACGTCGGTACGGCCGCCTGAGGCGAATGATCGAGGGGGCGAGAGCGTGGCATCACCAGCGAAAGGCACTGGCTGAACTGTCTGCGCTCGACAACAGGATGCTTCGCGACATCGGCATCGATCGCTCCGAGATAAACTCGATCGTTAACGACAAGACCGGCGAGCGTCGCGTGCGCAGCCAACACTTCGAAAATACCCGTTGGTTCTAGAGCCTAATGGGCAACCCGATATCCGGCACTCCCTCACGACCTGGTGGAGGCGCGGATATGGTCGGTCAAGCAAGGACCCGGCCGACGAAGCAGTAGTCGAAACAGAAAACAAATTAGGAGTTGAGACATGAGCACTTCAACCACCAAGACAGTAATCGCTGGACTTGTCGCGCTTGCGACGATGCTTTCCCCGAGCATGGCAGCCGACGTCCAGAGCGGCCTCTTCGGCACAATTGCCGATACCGCACCACGCTCATTGTTCGATCAGATCGCCGAGACGGCACCGCGGTCGGTCTTCGATCAGCTAGCGGATAGCGCGCCGCGCTCGATCTTTGAGGATATCCAGCAGTCGGCTCCGCTCGCCACAGCGGCTCCGATCCTCACGACCGATGGCACACACTGACGGTGCCTAATGGCGCCCCGCCCGGGCATGACCAGCCCGGGCAATTCGCTCCAACTCTGCGCAGCGAAGACTAAACGGCCGCGGGATCAGCCACCTCAGCGCGTGCTCGCACGAGCGCGACTGGCCAGACGCATCAGCCGTTGGAACTTCGGACACGCAAAGTGAGACGGTGCCTGGCACTCGGCGACGTGCCGGATCAGGTCGCGAAGGGCGCTGAGCTTTCGGATTTGACGATCGAGATCGTCGGCCTTCGATAGTAGTGCTGGTCTCGGAATGTTCGGCTTCCCGTCAACACCGAACACCGTGCGAATTTCTTGGAGCGAGAAGCCCGCCGCCTGCCCCATCGCGATCAGGTTTAATTGCAGGAGGACCTCGGGGCCGAACTGACGTCTTAGGCCATGTCGTCCCGCCGATGAGATCAGGCCCAGCTCCTCGTAGTAGCGCAGAGCCGAAGCCGGTAGACCCGATCTGCTCGAAACATCGGAAATATCGAGCAACTTCATGCTTGACCTCAAGTGAACTTGAGGTTGTAGCGTGCCTCATTGATTGAAGTTGGTCAAGGAGGAAGTCATGGCGATGCTCTCGCAAATCGCTGGTGAAAAGCGGATGACGCAAACCGCGATGGGGCCGGGCTCGATCATCGGCCTCGCCCTCACAATGGCGCTAGGCTCGTTGGGCGTGAGCCTGCCCTATGTCGCCTTGCCGACCTTGAGCGAAGCGTTCGGCGTCTCGCTACAGGCGGTGCAGTGGATCGTTACCACCTACTTATTGGCCGTCACGACACTCGTCGTTGGAGTCGGAAAGCTGGGTGACATGTTCGGGCCGCGAAATGTTCTGCTCGCGGGATCAAGTCTATATTTGCTTGCGACCGTCGCCTGTGCCGCAGCGCCAACCTTCTGGATGTTGCTCGCCGGCCGAGCTCTCCAAGGTGCGGGAGCCGCCGCTCTGATAGCCCTAACGCTGGTGCTCGCCCGGCAGACCGTCGGTAGGGACAAGATGGGCCGTATCATTGGCCTGCTGGGGACTATGTCGGCGGTTGGGACGGCGCTGGGTCCCACGCTTGGCGGAGCGCTCACCGCAGGTTTCGGATGGCGCTCGATTTTCCTGGCCCTGATCCCAGTGAGCGCGATCAGCTTGGCGCTCATACTCTTCAGCATTCCGTCTGCGGCTGCGCCACGTCGCTCGTCCGCAGCCTTCGACGGCGTCGGCACACTGCTGCTGGGATTGAGCGTTGCGCTCTATGCTCTGGCTCTCTGTGGCGTGACCGGCGGGTCGTGGAGCGGGGGCCTTTTTCTGCTCGCGATCGTGAGTGCCACTGTTTTCGTATTTGTGGAGCAGCGAGCAGAAGCACCGCTTGTTCCGTTTGCCTTAATGAGAGATGCCAAGCTCGTCGCAGGGCTCACCGGCAACATCCTGACCGCAGCCGTGATGATGGCGACGCTGGTCGTCGGTCCATTCTACTTATCGCGGGGGTTGGGCCTCGACGTCGTGACAGTCGGCGTCATCGTCTCGGTCGGTCCGATCATTGCTGCGATCAGCGGGGTTCCTGCCGGATTCGTCGTGGACAAGTTCGGCGCGCGTGCGGTGCTCGTCGCTGGGCTCGCTCAGTTGCTGGTTGGCTGCTCTGCCTTGGCAATGCTCACACCAGCCGTCGGTGTTTCCGGCTATGTCGCCGCACTTGCCGTTCTGACGTCCGGCTATCAGCTCTTTCTGGCGGCCAACAATACGGCTGTGATGCTCGGCGCCTCCGAGGAACAGCGCGGCGTCATTTCGGGGGTGTTGACACTGTCTCGTAATCTCGGGCTCGCGACCGGCGCCTCGCTCATGGGCGGGACCTTCGCAGCGTTGATCGACGGCTCAGCTGCCGGCAACACCGACAACGTGGCACGCGCGATGAATATCACGTTCGCTTTCGCCGGAGGATTCATCCTGATTGCCTTGGCTTTGGTGATCCGAGCAACAGCGGCGGTAGAAGCGAAGGCTGACGAACGATAGCAGTCCCGCACGGATGTCGGCTTTCGAAGCGAGCGCGTGTCAATATTGCTCCACCAGACGAAGAAGAGCGAACCACGAAGAGGAGTTCCGCTTACTCTTCAGCATGCCAAGCACGCCTCTGATATGGAACGCGATTGGCTCCGAACGTCCATCGGCTTTGTCGGTCATGGAGACAGCACATCACCCCGGGGGATACACGTTCTTTCCGAGCCGCCGACTTTGTCCGGATCGAAAGAAGGCTCTGAGTAGAATGAAGCGGATCGCCCGTTCGGGCGGTGTTCTGGGATCTTATGTTTGGGATTGCCTACATTTCGAGCCTGCGGCGTTAGCCGATCTCACTCTCGGCCGAGAGAAAACTCGGCGACCACCGCGGCATGATAGGAGCCGATGGACCTGCTGACCCGTGCATATCCGATGGCCTCGTCGCCGAGGGTTTCGTTGTGCACCTCTATCGATCTGAAATGCCCGTAGAGCGTACGACTCGCCAGGATGTGGTCCAGCATCTGCGGCCGTCCGTGATGCAGCACGCTCCAGCGGCGATCGTCCGGGATGTAGCGATCAAGCACGACCAAGCTCCGGGCGCTGAGGAGGCCGTTACCGGTATCCTCTTCGGCGCCGACCGCAATCCTGAGCGGCGTCTCGTGATCCTCGGCATTGAAGTCACCGGCAACTGCGATCAGCCGCTGAGGATCTGCGGTAAGCAACTGGTCGATGAGCATCCTGAGTTCAAGCGCCTGCGCGCTCCGTCGCACGCTCGAGACGAAGTAACCCTCGGCCCAGCCCACGATGCTGCGCCAGACGAACGGCGACACCTTCTGACCGGCGATGCTAACCGCGAGCGGCGCGCGCAGATGCAGGTTGATCACGGAGAGAAACTGGCCATCACTCAGCTCGACCTCGGTCACCAGCAGCGGACGGTCGAAGCAGATCGGCTGCGGCTCGCGCTCAGCTGGATCGGCAGTTTGCAGTGCGTGCCGCACGGGTGGCACGAGATCGTGGCGGACCTCGCGAGACCCGCGCACCGGGAAGCGCGACAGCGTCACCAAATTGTGTACGTCGGCTGCGCCTTTTCCGCCCGACCTTGTCGTCGCTGCACGGTGATATCCGGCATAGGCAGTCCCGGCGACGAGTTGATCGAGCGCCGCGAGCACGCGCTCTGACCGACCGGGAACGTGCTGCGCATTCACCTCTTGAAGACAGAGCACGTCCGCATCGAGACGTGCCAGTGCCGGTCGCAACAGCTGGGCTCGCACTTCGATTGGAGCGCTGGCCTTTGGGGGAAGATCGAGACTTTCGAGGTTGAACGTCGCGATGCGCATGGCCCGGTGCTCCGATCGCGTCTCTTCTCGATCAAGGTGTGCGAATGGAGACCTTGCGTGCAGGGCCCGCGCTGACTCGCTCTTTCGGCAATCGAACGGTCAGCACGCCATTCTTAAACTGCGCGTCGATGGAGTCCGGGTCAGCGTCGGGGGGGATGCGAAATGCGCGCTGAAAGGCGCCGTACTCGCGCTCCGAGAAAAGATAGTTCTTTTCAGTGACCTCCTGGTCGAACCGCTTCTCGCCGGTCACCACCAACATGCCGTCCTGCACCGCGACGTCCATATCTTCGGGCATTACGCCCGGCAGCTCCATCGTGATCTCGTAGGCATCAGACAGTACGGCCGCATCCGAGCGCGGCGCAAACCAGTCGGCGATCTTCTGGCTCGCCTTCTTGATAGGCTCGTACAGCGATGGCATCCACCCGCCGGTTTGTGTGCGTTCGACCATGGCTCGTTCCTCGATCTGCAATGTTGGGTTCTCAAAGAAGCGCCGCACTCAGCGGATTGTCTCCCAGAGATGCTGCTCTAGGTCCATCCGGTCAATCTCCACGCCCTTGAAGTCGCCGCGCGACAGGACGCCGAGAACGCGACCGCCGTCGACAACCGGTAGATGACGATAGCCGCCATCCCACATCATCCGCAGTGCATCGATGGCGGTTTTGTCCGGTGTGATCGTCGCCGGATCACGCGTCATTACCTGACCAAGCAGCGTCCTACCGGCGTCGAGACCCAAGGCGAGCGCGCGCACCACGTCTCGCCCGGTCAAGATCCCGACGAGGCTGTTTCCCTTGTCGACAACCAGGATGGAGCCGACAGCATGATCCGCCATGAGGCGGCATGCCTCCAGCATGGTAGAATCACTGGCCAGAACAATGGGCTTCTGCTCCTGCACGATACTCATGAGTTTACGGTTGGTCATCTGATGGCTCACAGCTAGTCGACGCGACTTCTAGCTTCGGATTTTCCACTTGAGCGGCTGCGCACAAAATCGATCGAAGACTCTCTCTCTGCTAATGACCGCTTGAGTGCCTTGATCCCGCGCAATGGAGCCGAGAAGGGCTCGACATCACTTTCACGGCAGACGGGCTCATCACCGGCTCGCGGCACGCGGCACGCGCAGATGTGGGATAACGCAACGAGCAAGCGCGTCCATCACTTGGGGCCGTTTGAGGATCTGCTGCATTCGACCGATGTCGCCCTGACGGGAAGTATCTCGTGACCGGTCACATGGGTTCGGACGGGCGCTCCGGGAGATCGCAACGGGCACATTTTTCCGGCGGCTCGGACCCAAGCGTCGAGTACGCTTGAGGCTTGTCAATACCGCACGCGTTCGCACGTGCGACACAAAAATTGGCAATGCTTCAAGGGAAAGTTCGTCACATGAACAAGCCCGTCGGCGCGCGAGAACGCCAAAATATGGAGGCGATTCTCCGAAACAGCGGTGCTGCAACGGCGAACTGGATGCAGCGCAAGCATGTGAGGTGGGCTGCGGCATTCGGTGCAGTCGTGCTGGTATTGCTTGCCACGCGGTCGTTCATCGGCAGCACCAGCTCGGTGCGCTACGTTACCGAGCCCGTCACGCTTGGCAACCTCACTGTGATCGTCACGGCGACGGGATCGGTGCAGCCGACCAACAAGGTAGATGTGTCGAGCGAGCTGTCGGGAACGGTGCGGAAAGTTCTGGTCGACTACAACTCCGCCGTCACGGCTGGGCAAACGCTGGCCATGCTCGATACCGACAAACTCGTCGCGACCGCCGACAGCTCGCGGGCTAAGCTCGCGGCGGCCAAGGCGCAGGTCGTCGACGCCGAGGCCGCGCTGCTCGAGAAGGAGAAGATTCTTGCTCGAAAGCGCCCGCTGGCCGGCAAGCAGATCGTATCTGCAAACGATCTCGATGTCGCGCAGGCCGCCTACGACCGCGCGGCGGCCACCTTGTTGAGTGCGAAGGCTGACGTGGTTGTGGCCGAGGCGGACTTGCGCTTGAACGAGATCAATCTCACCAAGGCGAACATTGTTTCGCCGATCAGCGGCGTGGTGTTGAAGCGCAATGTCGATCCGGGCCAGACGGTGGCATCCTCACTCCAGGCCCCCGTGCTGTTCTCAATCGCAGAGGATCTCAGGCAGATGGAGCTGCAGGTCGACGTTGACGAGGCCGACGTCGGCAAGGTCAGGATTGGCCAGAACGCCAGCTTCAGCGTCGATGCTTTTCCCGATCGGAAGTTTCCGGCCACGATCCGCGATGTGCGCTTCGCTTCCGAGACTATCCAGGGCGTGGTGACCTACAAGGGTGTGCTGACCATCGACAATTCCGAGCTGCTTTTGCGCCCGGGGATGACGGCAACCTCGGAGATCAGGGTCACCGAGGTCCAGGACGTCGTGCTGCTTCCCAATGCGGGGTTGCGGTATGCGCCGCCCGAGGCGCCTCCCAGCCAGAGTATCCTGCGCCGGCTGTTGCCCGGACCGCCGCAGTTCCGTGCTCCGAGCACACACGGAGATGCCGGTCCCAACCGGACGGTGTGGGTGCTGCGCGAGGGCAAGCCCGTCTTGGTGAAGATCGTGATCGGTCCGAGCGACGGCAAGCGCACAGCGGTTCAGTCCGGCGAGCTTCATTCCGGGGATGCGCTGATCGTCGACCAGACTACGGCGAAGCAGTGATAGAGGTGCCGCCGTGTTGGACACGAGCCACAAGTCACCGCTGATCGAGTTTCGTGCGGTAGCTAAAATCTACGGCCACGGCAGCGGCGCTGTTCACGCGTTAGCCGGCGTCGATCTCAGGATCGATGATGGCGAGTTCGTCGCGATCATGGGGCCGTCGGGCTCAGGCAAATCCACAGCGATGAACATCATCGGCTGCCTCGATACTCCGAGCTCGGGGGATTATTTCCTGCAGGGATTGGAGGTTGGGCGACTGGCCCGCAACCAGCGCGCCTTGATCCGCCGCCACCTGCTCGGTTTCGTGTTCCAGGGCTTCAATCTGCTTGCTCGCACGACCGCGCTCGAGAACGTCGAGCTGCCGCTGATCTACAGGGGCATGCCGGTGGCAGAAAGGCGCATGCTTGCGGCCAGGGCGCTAGACCACGTCGGTCTTGCGGGGCGCGAGAGTCATACCTCGGCGGAGCTTTCCGGCGGACAGCAACAGCGCGTCGCCATCGCCAGGGCCATAGTTACCGATCCCGACGTGTTGCTTGCCGACGAGCCGACCGGCAATCTCGATACAAAGACGAGCCGCGAGATCATGGAAGTGGTTACGAGCCTCAACCACGATCGGGGAATTACCGTCGTGATGGTGACGCATGAGAGCGACATCGCCGCTTACGCGCAGCGCGTCATTCGCTTTGTCGATGGCCGCATCGACAGCGATGTCTTCAACCGGCAGGCAGCGTCATGATCCTCGAAGCCGTCAAGCTCGCGCTTCAAGCGATCCAGCGTAACGCGCTGCGGTCCTTCCTAACAGTGCTCGGCATTGTCATCGGTGTCGGCGCGGTGATCGCCATGGTGACGATTGGCAATGGCACCACGGCGAAGGTGACGGCCGACCTCGCGAAGTTGGGCTCGAACCTGCTGTTCGTCAGCCCCGGTCAATTCGGACCCGGCCGTGCGAGTTCGGACGCCAGGCCCTTCAATGCGCGCGATGTGGATGTGATGAAAGCCCAGCTCATGGGCGTCAAAGCCGTGGCTCCGCTGGCGCAAAAGTCGCTCACCGTGGTTTATAGTGCAGAGAACCGCATCACAGCGGTCACTGGAACGGATAACGACTACTTCATAACGCAGGGCTGGGCGTTGCAGTCCGGCCGCCAGTTCTTCGAGAGTGAGATTCGCAGTGGCCGGGCGGCTTGCATCATTGGGACCACGGTACATGAGAAGCTGTTCGGTCGAGCCGATCCGCTCGAGCGCAGCATCCGCGTCGGCAAGGTGTCGTGCGAAGTGATTGGACTGCTGGAATCAAAGGGGCAGTCGAGTTTCGGCACCGATCAGGACGACATCGTATTGATTCCGATTCGCATGTTCCACCGCCGTGTTGCCGGGAACACCGACATCGCCCGGATCATGGTGTCGGCAAAGGACGGGGTCGAGACCGCCAAGGTCCAGTTCGACATCGAACGTATGCTACGCGAACGCCGAAACATCGCACCGGGCAAGGAGGACGATTTCTCGGTGCGCGACATGAAACAGATCGCGCAAATGATGGCCGGCACCACCGCAATCCTGACAGGTTTACTCGGTTCCGTTGCCGCGGTAAGCCTGCTCGTCGGCGGGATCGGCATCATGAACATCATGCTCGTCTCGGTGACTGAGCGCACTCGCGAGATTGGGATACGTCTGGCGATTGGCGCCCTCGAGGGGCAGGTTCTTATGCAGTTCCTGGTCGAGGCAGTGGTGTTGTCGCTGTTCGGCGGCCTGGTCGGGATCCTGCTCGGCCTTGGCCTCGCCCTGCTTGCGACGCGCGGCCTCCAGGTGCCATTCACCGTCGATTCGACAATTGTGCTGTTCGCATTTGCGTTCTCCGCACTCGTCGGCATCGTGTTCGGCTACTTCCCAGCCCGCCGCGCAGCCCGTCTCGACCCGATCGAGGCGCTGCGGCACGAATAGTGGCTAGCACGCAGCCGGCCTTCGCCAAGTGTGCTGCAGCCTGCTCGGCGAGCTGGCCCAATGATTGAACTCCCGGTTGGTCGTTGAACAACCTTTAGATCGGCGTCCTCATTGTCGAGGCGCCGAGCCGATAAGCTCTGGCGATAAGTTTTCGTATCGGTGAGGTCCGTGCGTTGATGTCAGTCAACCTCGCCAGGGCCTGTCGCGACTATTAATTGCAGGAAAAGATCGCCCCCAAGCGCTTCAATCCGTCGGGCGAGGCTTGGCTTCCCGTCCTGCACACGAGCCGCGACGCGTGGCAATTCACCGTACTTTTCTCGAACACCCAGAGGGCGCACGAGCTGCAGAAGATCAACGATTGGGTCGTTGTCTATTTCCACGCCGATTCCGAGTCCGAGACGCAATGTACGATCGTGACCGAGACCCGTGGTCCGCTGGAGGGCAAGCGCGTTGTTCGGGGCCGGGAGGGTGACTGCATCGACCATTATTCCGTGACGGATGAAAAGCACGGCGTGGTGAACGCGATACCGACGAGCCTGTTGCAGCAGATTGAGCCAAAGGAGCAGCAGCGGAAGGACCACCATCGATGACGACATCAACAGGCCCGCGCCGCATCGTCATCATGGGTGCGGCCGGCCGCGACTTTCACAATTTCAATGTGGTCTATCGTGACGATCCTGCGAGCGAGGTCGTGGCCTTCACAGCGGCGCAGATTCCGGGCATCACTGGTCGGCGCTATCCCGCGTCGCTGGCCGGTTCCCGCTATCCCGACGGCATTCCGATCCTCGACGAGCGCGACCTCGCCGACATCTGCGAGAGAGAGGCGATCGACGAGGTCGTCTTCGCCTATAGCGACGTCACGCACACCCACGTCATGCACAGGGCATCGATCGCGCTGGCAGCCGGAGCCGATTTCACGTTGCTCGGACCAAAGCGCACCATGCTGGAGACGCGGGTCCCCGTCATCGCCGTCTCAGCGGTGCGAACGGGCGTGGGCAAGTCCCAAGTCGCGCGCTGGTTCTCGCGACGGCTCAAGGAGCGCGGCCTTCGCGTGGTCGCCGTGCGCCATCCGATGCCCTATGGCCACCTCGAGCGCCAGGCCGTGCAGCGCTTCGAGCACCTTGGGGATTTGGATGCCGCTCAATGCACCGTCGAGGAGCGCGAGGAGTACGAGCCGCATCTTGCGATCGGCAATCTGGTCTTTGCCGGTGCCGACTATGCCCGCATCCTCGAGGCAGCCGCAAAGGAGGCCGACATCATCCTGTGGGACGGCGGCAACAACGATTTTCCGTTCGTCAGACCAAGTCTTCACATCGTTCTCGTCGATCCGCTAAGGCCCGGCCACGAGACCACGCATCATCCCGGCGAGGCCGTCCTGCGCATGGCCGACATCGTCATCGTCGCCAAGTGCAATTCGGCGTCGAGGGCTGACATTCAACAGGTTACCGAGACTGCACGAGCGATCGCTCCCAGAGCGGAGATCATCCGCGGAGCTTCGATCATCATCTTGGACGCACCTGAGGGGGTGCGAGGCAAGCGCGTCCTCGTCATAGACGACGGGCCGACGCTCACACACGGCGGCATGAGTTACGGTGCGGGGTACTTGGCGGCCGTCGAGGCTGGTGCCGTTGAGATCGTCGATCCGAGGGCATCGGCGGTCGGGCACATCGCAGCAGCGTTCGAAGAGTACCCGCACATTGGCAAGGTCTTGCCGGCGCTTGGCTATTCGCAGGCCCAGCTCAACGATCTGAGAGCAACGATCAACGGCTCGTCAGCCGAGCTCGTGGTCAGCGGAACACCGAGCGACATCGCCCATCTCATCGCGATCGATAGGCCTGTGGTGCGTGCTCGCTACGAGTTCGCGGAAGTGGACACGCCCCGCCTCGATCGGCGCCTGGACGCTTTTCTGCAGCAGCGAGGAACACGGCAACCCTGAACAGCTTTGCCTGCTATTCACGTCACAATTCTGGAGAGCCTCCCATGCCGATCAATCTCAAGGGCCGCAGTCTATTGAGCCTCGACGACGTATCGGCAGCGGAGATCCGGTTTCTATTGCGCCTTGCCGCGGAGTTGAAGTCCGCCAAGCTGTCCGGCAGCGAGCAGCAGCGGCTGAAGGGGCGGAACATCGCGCTGATCTTTGAGAAGGATTCAACCCGGACACGCACCGGGTTCGAGGTGGCAGCCTTCGATCAGGGCGCCCATGTGACCTACCTTGGCCCGAGTGGGAGCCAGATCGGTCACAAGGAATCGATGAAGGACACGGCGCGGGTACTCGGGCGCATGTACGACGCCATCGAGTTTCGCGGCTATAGCCAGCGGTCGGCCCGCGAGCTTGCCGACTATTCCGCGGTGCCCGTCTACAACGGCCTCACGGACGAGGCTCACCCGACCCAGGCACTGGCGGATTTCATGACCATGCGCGAATTCACTCACAAGCACCTGTCTGATATGGCGGTCCTTTTCACGGGCGACGTGTCCAACAACGTGGCGCGAAGCTTGGCGCTCGGCGCGGTGAAGCTCGGGATGGATATGCGGCTCTGTGGGCCAAGGGAGCTTTGGCCCGAGCGCTCATTCCTCGATAAGCTCGAACAGGCCGCGGACGAGGCGAGAGGTAAGCTCTCGATCGAGACCGACCTTCGCAACGGCCTGCCAGGCGCCGACTTCGTCTATACCGACGTGTGGCTCTCCATGGGGGAGCCGGAGGAGAAATGGGCCGAGCGGATCAAGTTGCTCACGCCCTACCGCGTCACGGACGACGCCATGGCCATGACCGGCAACGTGCACACCAAGTTCATGCACTGCCTGCCAGCCTTCCACAACAGAGAGACGACCGTCGGGGAAAAGATTGCCCGGAAGTGTGGCGTCGAATGCATGGAAGTGACCGAGAGCGTATTCGAAGGGCCGGCATCCGTCGTATTCGACCAGGCGGAGAACCGCATGCACACGATCAAGGCGGTTCTCGTCGCGACCATAGGCTCGTAAGACGATGCGCATCGTCGCGGCACTCGGAGGCAATGCGCTCCTCAAACGCGGTGAGCCGCTGACCGAGGCCAATCAGCGAGCCAATGTCCGCCGGGCTGTAGCGGCGCTGGCGCCACTTTGCTCTGACGGCAACGAGGTCTTCATCACGCATGGCAATGGTCCGCAAGTTGGCCTCCTTGCGCTGCAAAGTACGGCAGGTCCCGCGGGCGGTGAGCAACCGCTCGATGTCCTGAGTGCCGAAACGGAAGGCATGCTGGGCTACTTGATCGAGCAGGAGCTCAGGAATGCATTGCCTTCGGGAAGGGAGGTGGCGTCCGTCCTCTCCCAACTCATCGTCGACCCAAAGGATCCTGCATTCGGAAATCCCACGAAGCCGATCGGCCCCGTCTACTCGGAGGATCGGGCTCAGCGCCTCGTGTTGGAGCGGGGCTGGCCGATCGTCAAAGACGGCGCGACCTGGCGCCGGGTCGTCCCTTCGCCGCGGCCGCTCGCCATTCTTGGTCTCGGCGTGCTCACGCTCTTGGCTTCGCGAGGTGTCATCGTCATCTGCGTCGGAGGCGGTGGGATTCCCGTATTCCGCGCCGAGGATGGTCGTCTCCAAGGCGTCGAAGCGGTGATCGACAAGGATCATGCGAGTGCACTGCTGGCCCGTGAGGTCGGTGCGGATTGCCTCCTCCTGCTGACCGACGTTGACAATGTCTACCTTGGCTGGCGCACGGCGAGACCTCAGGCCATTGCCAGTGCCGGTCCAAACGATCTCGATCCACGAGAGTTCGAGCCGGGTTCGATGCGCCCCAAGATTGAAGCCGCTCTCGAGTTCGCGCAACGCACCGGACGACGCGCCGCAATCGGCCAGCTGGAGGATGCGGAAGCGCTTCTCAAGGGTGCGGCCGGAACATCGTTCGGGAGCGCGCATACGGGCCTGCGAATGCGAAACCAAGCGTAAGTGCGAAGTTTGCCATGTAGAGAATCCAGACTCTCAAAGACTTCCCGGACCACATGGACGTTCTTCGCAAATCGTCTGAACTCCTCATACCGTGCCCCGAGACAGAACGAATGACAAAGTCCGCTATGCAAAGCGGCACCCTGCGTGGCAGTATCTTGTGAATTGTTGCGGCGCACGCAGCTAACCACTTACGTTCGGGCAGCATAGGAACATGAGTGTTGCGCATCGGCACAATGTCCGAGCTGGTCAAAAAACGCGCGATCTGAGGGCTGACTGTCAAGCGACGCGACAGGATCGAAAGCGGTCGCCGAGATCGGAAATACCTATCGGACGTGATGCACCGCAGCGATTTTCGCGACGAGGAAGACCGTCACGCCGATCTGATCATCCATGTCGTCGAACGTTCGCAGATGTGAAGGCTTCCCGACGACGGCCCTCGTGCATGTGGCATCGTTTGTGGAGGGCCGTCCTCCGAAACCCTTCACAATAGCAGTCATTGCCTTACTGAAGTCGGCGGTGCTGACCATGCCGCCGACCGTGTCCGGTATTCGAGGTAGAGCTTCCTCCGTCAAAGGGCGATGTCCTCAGTGATCTCGATGATGGTGTCCAACTCGATGCCGAAACGTGTCGCGCTCTCGATTTTCGAATGCCCACATGGCAGTTTGAGAGACCGCAGCCGACTGTGGCATTCGAACTATCGGACAGGGCAACATGCCAACAATTGAGCGCCTTTCCCCAGATCGCTATCGAAGGCTTCCGTGGAAGAACGGTCGCGGTGAACTTGTGCTGATCGATGGCGAAGGCACCGACAAATGGGAGGACATGGGCGTAGCCTGGCATTTCGGTCGCACCGCCATCGTTGAGGAGGGCCCGTTCTCCGACTATTCTGGATATGAGCGCCTGCAAGTCGTGATCAAAGGCACCGGGCTCCTCTTGATGGCGCCCGATCACGAGATCGAATTGCGAAATGCGCTCGAGCCCCGACGCTACGACGGCGGCACGCCGATCCGTACCCGCCTCGAGTGCGGGCCGGTCGAGGTCGTGAACCTTATTGCGGACCGCCAGCGCTTCGATATTGATCTGCGGGTCGGCAGGACGAACACGAAGTTGCGCTGCCCGCCCGGTCGTCATCTAGTATTCGCACCCACTGGGGTTGCGCGGGTGATCGCCGACCGCACGGCCTGCGACCTGCCGGAAGAACACGCGCTGCGCTTGGAGACCAATGAGGAAAGCACGATTCATGTGCTGGAAGGCACCGTGCTCGTCGGCTCAATTTGCGACAAGACGTGATCGCCCCGAGTGACCGTGCCGTCGCGCTTGAGTTTCCATTGGCAGCCAACAGCTCGGTCCAACGCGTCCGGCACCAACATGGCGGCCACGGAAAGGCGCTGTCGTGTCCCGAGTCGAGGGCGCCACGTACTTGAGCGTGTTCGCGAAGGTCCGCCTGCCATCGATGACGCCGTCCCTCAGCACCTCGAGGTTGCGCTCGAGCACAACGATGTCGGCCGTCTCCCGGGCAACGTCCACGGCCTGGTCCACTGAGACGCCTACATCGGCCGTATACAGGGCCGGCGCATCGTTGATCCCGTCGCCCATATGGGCGACGACATTCTGAAGTTTGGTGAAGAGACTGGCGCAAGCAAGTACCAAACGTGCGAGGTGCTTCCACCTAGCGCTTGGAAAAGCTCATCGTTGCACGGCTCATCGCGATGCCCTTGGTCGAAATGCTGACGCTATGAGACAACTTTCCGAACGATACCGACATCGTCCCCGTGAAGCCGCCGCCTGAGACGTTCAGCGACATGCTGCCGCTGCCGACGCTGCCCGACGCGCTGCCGGACGCGTTGAAAGTCCGCTCCTCCCAACTTCCCGACGCGCGGCTCCCCTCGATGCGCAACTGGCTTCGGACGTGGATGGGATTCTTCTCGCTCTGGCACTGGATGGCCATCTTCAGCTCGTTGCCCCCGCCCGAGTAGTAGGCGTTGCAGTGAATGCCTTCGGACGCGCCATCCGTGTAGGTGATCCGCCCATTTCCGCTCCATGACCCCAGGAGCGTGGAGACGGCGGCCGAGGAGTCGGCAGCGGCCCCGCCGGCTGACACCATGGCCAGAAGGCCGGCAAATACGACTGCCACCCGCTGTCTGGGTTGCGCGTTTCGCACATAGCTCATGGAAGCCTCCCGCCGCTTTACGCGTGTGATTGATCAGAATTGATCACAGAACGCCGCCAGTCCTTGTCCTGGAGCAATGTGCCGGGACATTTCGGTTTGGCGATCAGAGCACGCCGCAGGCCCAGACAATCAGATCTACCGTCGCTTTGGAAAAGGCTTCATTCAGGGCCGTGACGGCCACTTGCGTCTCCAGGCTCTTGACACCGGCATCGGCCGAGAATGTCCTCGCGCCAATGATGCCGCCGTCCTTGTCCAACAGTTTTGCCGCGATCTCTATGCTGGCGTGCGGCTCAGCGCCGGCAGCGAGTTGAAAGCGCCTGATGTCGATCATGAGCTGAACATCCGCCCGCTTGCCCTCGGGCGGACCAGCCAGCACGTTGGAGTAGCCGGCATTCTCGAAGCTCTGGACGATGCGGGCCTGGACCACGCGCGGCAACATATCCGGCCATTGCGCATTCTCCAGGCTCTGCTTTTCGGCCCCCGTAACAAGTATTTTCTCTGCTTCGAAGTTGGCCAGCGCCGTCGGCTCCGGCACGACCAGCTGGGACTTAGGAATTGCCCTCAGCGGCGGAAATGTTTGTGCCGCCGAAAGATCGTAGATGCGGACCACAGGTTTTGCGCCACCGCCGGTCAGACGTTCCAGACCCGCGAGGATGCCATCCACCTTGTCGGAATTACGCGCAAGCGCGGCGGAGAACTTGTCAATGCTTGCGATGGCATTCCTCAGCGGCTCTTGGTTCTCACTGACAACCGAGTCCAGCCTGCGCAGGACCTCACGCCCTGCCTGCACCAGGCTCTCGCCGGCGTGCTTCTGAGCCGCGAGCACGCGCTCAGCGGGCTGCCCCTCAGATAGCAGAGGCGACGCTGCCGTGCCGCCAGCCATGGCGATTGCCGGTGCACCAGCAAGGCCCTGGAAATCTATGCCGACGGTGGTGTCGGCCCTCACGGGGGCCGACTTGTCGACCGCAATCTCCACGACGACGTCGCTCGGTTGTGCCGCATCCAGATTTAGCGCCGTCACCTCTCCGACTCGAACGCCATTGAACAGCACAGCCGACCCCTTCAGCAGGCCGGCCACCGGGCCATCGAATCTGACGCGATAGGACACCCGTGCGCCAAGCCCGCCGCCGGCGTCGAGCCAATAAATGAACGCAAACCCCGCCGATATGACGGCCAGTGCGAAAAGACCGATCAATGTATAGCGGGCGCGGACTTCCATGATCACTCTCTCACGAAGTTGTCGGGGCCGGCTGGCGGTGAAAATACTGTCCTCTGCGCCCCCGGAAGTAGGCCGTGACCCAAGGATGCTCGGATGCGAGCATCACCCCGATATCGCCGCTGGCGACGATCCTGCCGTCGGCAAGCACCGCGATGCGGTCGCATATCGTGTGCAGGCTCGCCAGGTCATGCGTAACCATGAATACGGTGAAGCCGAGTGTCGTCTGCAGAGTCTTGATGAGCGCATCGAAGTCGCCGGCGGAAATCGGGTCGAGCCCTGATGTCGGCTCGTCCAGGAAGAGGATGTCCGGGTCGAGCGCCAGTGCGCGCGCCAGCGCAGCTCGCTTCGTCATGCCGCCCGACAACTCCGAAGGCAGCTTTTCAGCATCCCGCGCGTCAAGACCGACCATCGCGAGCTTGGTCAACGCCACCTCGTCCATCAGGCGCTGCGGCAGCGCGAGATACTCGCGCATCGGGAATTGGACATTCTGGCGCACGGTTAGCGACGAGAATAGCGCTCCTTGCTGGAACAGAATGCCCCAACGCCGCTCAATGGCGGCGCGCTGCTCGTTGTTTGCGGTGGCTAGGTCTGTGCCGAGCACCTTTATGGAGCCGGAGCGTCTCGGCACCAGACCGATGATGGTCCGCATCAGTACAGTCTTGCCGCTTCCTGATCCCCCAACCAAGCCGACAATCTCACCGCGCGACACGTCCAACGACAAATGATCGAGCACCACTCGCTGACCGAATCCGACAACAAGGTCGTGGACACGTATGATCGGCTCTACGGTTCCCACCTGCATCGCGATCTACATCCCGATCGCCGCGAAATACATAGCGAACAAACCGTCGAGGATGATCACGAGGAAGATCGCTTTGACGACCGAGGACGTCGTATTGAGGCCTAAGGACTCCGCGCTGCCTTTCACCTTCAAGCCTTCGGCGCACGCCACTATGCCGATGACCAGAGCCATGAATGGTGCCTTGATCATCCCAACCTTGAAATGTGTGATCGATATCGCTTCCCTCAGCCGCGCGATGAAGATGTCCGGGTGCATGCCACCGTAGAGCCAAGCAACGACGCCGCCGCCATAGAGCGCAGCCATCATGCCGAGGAAGGTCAATGCGGGAAGGGCGATGATCAATGCCAGGATGCGCGGCACGATCAACACGGCGACGGGATCCAGGCCCATGGTCTGCAAGGCATCGATCTCCTCCCGCATCTTCATGGACCCGAGCTCGGCCGTGTACGCGCTTCCAGACCGGCCTGCTACCATGATGGCCACCAGAAGCACGCCGATCTCCCGGAGCACCAGAATGCCGACCATGTCCACCACGTACTGGTCGGCGCCGAACTTGCGGAAATGAAAAAAGCCCTGCTGGGCGATGATGCCCCCGATCAGCAACGTGATGAGCAGAATGATGGGAACAGCCTGCAGGCCGACCCGGTCCAGTTGATGGACAGTCGATGTCATGCGAAACGATCCCGGTCGGCGCAGGAAGCCAATTAGTCCCGCGCAGACCGCACCCAGAAGATTGAGCAGGTATGACGCATCGCGGGCCAGCCTATCGAGTGCCTCGCCGAGTGCCGCAGGTAGGGCCGACCACGTGTGCCGCGGCGCAGCAGACACGGTGTGGCGGCCGAGCGCATCGACCTTCGCGGCGAGATCGGCGAACCGATCCGGCAAGCCCTGCAATTCCACCTCTGAACCCTTGGCTCTGGCGTTCTGCTTCAAGCGGGCCAGAGCGCTCGCTCCGAAGGTATCGAATGCGGTAACGTGGCCCATTCGAAGCCGGACTGCCGAGCCCGGCTCGAGCTCGCAGAGTAATTTCGAGAGAGTGGCATCGAGGTCGGCTGCGTATTCGACGGTCCAGACACCGGCCGCATCAGCCTCCATGTGGCCATCGGCAGCTTTGCCAAATACAATGGTTCCGTCGGTCTCTCGCCTCACCAGCCCACTCTTCACCAGATTGAACTGCTACCCGTTCATCCATCTTTGCAAGTGCCTCCTCTTGTCTCATTGATGAGCATCAAGGGATCAGGCCACGCAGGCCCGGCACACGCCGTGAATTGCGGCCGTCAGGTTGGCGGCCGACAGAGTGTCGCCGTGCCCCTCCGGGACGGAGATTGACGTCGGTCAACGCACGCCTTGGTGATCTGGGCTCTCGATTCGTCTTCATTTTGGCATAGCCGATGCGCATAGCCTCAGGATGAGGGCGATGGCAGCTAGCGAAGCGCGGCCACAATCAGCCAGAACGTGCCGTCCCGATGGCGCGATCCCTATGCGCTATCTAGACGCGAAAGGAAGCGTCGAAGAGACCCTGCCCGAATTTGCGACGCGGGCAGACACGATCATCGCCTTATACCGGGCAATGGTGCTTACCCGCATTTTCGATGAGAGGGCCGTTGCATTGCAGCGGACCGGGCGGCTCGGAACGTATGCGTCCTCGCTCGGACAAGAAGCCGTCGGTGTCGGCGTCGCGAGCGCCATGCAGGAGAGAGACGTACTGCTGCCTTCATTCCGGGAGCAGGGAGCGATGCTCTGGCGCGGTGTGACCATGCCGGAGATCTTCGCCTATTGGGGCGGCGACGAGCGCGGCTCTGGATTCGCGGGGCCACGCGAGGACTTCCCCGTATGCATCCCGGTAGGGACTCAGTTCCCGCACGCCGTCGGTGTCGCGCTGGCCTTGAAGTTGCGTGGCGAGGACCGCGTGGCCGTGGCAATGGGCGGCGATGGCGCGACTTCGAAGGGCGACTTCTACGAGGCCATAAATATCGCAGGTGTCTGGCGCCTGCCGGTCGTCTTCGTCATCAACAACAATCAATGGGCGATCTCGGTCCCGCGACGCGCCCAGACTGCGGCGGTCACCCTCGCTCAGAAATCCGTTGCGGCAGGTTTTCCTGGGGAGCGGGTCGACGGAAACGACGTCATAGCTGTTCATGCCGTTGTCGCCGGCGCGCTCGAGAGGGCCCGGCGGGGCGACGGACCGACGCTCATCGAAGCCGTCACCTACCGCCTCGGCGACCACACCACCGCCGATGATGCCACGCGTTACCGCACCGACGCCGAGGTGTCACCGCATTGGCAGGAAGAGCCCTTGGCACGTCTCAGGGCCCATCTCGTGGCATCCGGCGTCTGGGGCAAAGAGCAGGAATTGGCCTTGCTGAGTTCCTGCCACGAAGACGTGGATAAGGCTGCGGCCAAATATTTGTCGGCGGGACTGGCACCCGCGACCGACATCATCGACTACCTTCATGCGGTGTTACCGAAGGCCCTCGCCGGCCAGCGTGTCGAGATTTCAGCACACGGGAGTGACCGCGGTGGCTGAGATCACCATGATTGAAGCGATCAATCTGGCGCTGACGCGCGCGATGGCCGATGACGCAAGGGTGCTGCTGCTCGGCGAGGATATCGGTGTGGATGGCGGCGTGTTTCGCGCAACTCAGGGGTTGCTCGAACGGTTCGGCACTGCGCGGGTCCACGACACACCGTTGGCCGAAGCGGCGATCGCCGGGGTGGCGGTCGGTCTGGCGGTACAGGGCTTCAGGCCGGTCGCGGAGATCCAGTTCGACGGGTTCATGCTCTCGACACTCGATCAGATGGCCAGTCATGCTGCGCGCCTGCGTACGCGCACGCGTGGCCGCCTTTCCTGCCCCATGGTCCTGCGTGCGCCTGTCGGCGGTGGCATCCAATGCCATCCATGGAGCGCGTCCTGGCAGCGGCCCGAGACGTGATGAGCTACCGATGACAACGTTCATCCTGCCCGATCTGGGGGAAGGATTGCAGGAGGTCGAGGTCGTCTCTTGGCACGTCGGCGTGGGCGACAGCCCAGCTGTCGGCTCTCGAAAGAACTGCGGAAGACACTTGCGCACCGGGTTCGGCCAACTCATATCCACGGTTATTTGCCGGCTCCGGAAGGTCACAGCGTGCTACGGAGACGTACAATAGGCACTTAGTTCTCAAACTGTACCGGCGTCAGTCGCGTGTCTCGAACTCGTAAGGCGAACAGATCCGGGCGCAAATAGTGGCCAGCGGGATCCAACCGATCCCTCTCGCGCACGGCTTCTGCCGGATCAATCTCGCCATAGAGAATGGTCTCTTCGTCTGCGATCGGCCCGGCGACGACGCTCCCGCCAGCCCTTACGATCATTGCGCCTCCCGTCGCAACTTGCAGTCCTTCTTCCAGCCCAGGTTCGTTTGCGAGCGGGAAATGCGATGGAATATCACGGTTGTGCATCACCGCTCCGACCGAAAGGACATGCACTCGTCCCTCCATCGCGACGAAACGAGCTACGTCCACTGCGTGGTCCTTCCTACCGGGCCAGCACATGACGTGAAGTTGCTCGCCTTGAGCGTAAAGGGTCTGGCGTGCAAGGGGTTGCCAATTCTCGAAGCAATTCAAGGCTCCCATCCTCAGGCCCTGCCATTCATGGACTTTCAACGCGTGCGCGTCTCCATCTGCCCAAACGAGCCTCTCGGTGGCGGTCGGCTTGAGCTTCCTGTGAATGCCGACAATGCCGCGATCAGGGCTAATCGCGGCGATCGCGCAATAAACTGCGCCGCTGAGACTGCGCTCGATGAACCCGACGAATGCGAAGATGCCCAGCTTGGCGCAAGATGTAGCGACCTCACGTAGCTCGGGTCCTTCTGCCGATATGCCGGCGGCTACGTACGCAGCATGAGCGGCTTGCTGCTGGGCATGCGTCAGGCGCGTATAGAGTGGGCGAAGCCATATCGGGTATCCAGAGATGAAGACCTCTGGGAAGGCTGCGACCTTGGCACCGTTGCGAGCTGCTTCATGCAGCAGAGATATCGCCTTTTCTGTCGTTGCTCGAGGATCGAGGAACACAGGCGATGCTTGTATGGCTGCGATCTTCATTGATTGCATTCCGGTTTTAGGCGGCGAGCTTGGCTCACGCGCGACGGCCTACGGCAGCGATCATCACGCACGGACCTTCGAAGCGTCCGTTGCTCTCGAATGCTGACAATTTCTCACCAACCTCCGCCCATGCACGGGCCTTGGCTGCTTCATCGAGCTTTGCGAGCATTTGGTGAAGCGCACCGAAGGACTCCTGCTCGAAGCGCAAACAGTCTGCAGCACTCGGCAGAATGACGGGGGCGTGGATTTTGCGCACCTGCACATCCTCGAGTCCGGCCGACTCGAACAAGGCCTCAATTCGTCCAGGCAAACCGAGGCTGAACGGGCCCGGCTGTCCAGGGGCAGGCGGCGGCAGCGCAGCGTGCCGACGAATCACACCGACGGGATCGGAGAAGAACCGACACTCTTCGGCGGTGGCATAGACGATTGCACCGACATGCCCTCCGGGGCGAAGGGCGGCAACCTGCTGCTCGACAGCCCTCACTTGATCTGGGAAATAAATGAGCCCGACCCGCGACAAGACGGCATCGAATGGCTCCGCCGCAAGTGCGAGCTGCTCTCCATCCATGACCCGCGCTTGCGCGTATTTGCATCCCGCAGCTTCGAAGTTGGCCGATGCGAGCGCTGTCAACTCCTCCGAAATGTCCGTTGAAAGAACGTATCCCGTTGGTCCGACGCGCCGAGCCGATTGCAGAGCCTCCTGCCCTGAACCTCCAGCGACATGTAGGACGCGGCAGCCGGACGCAACTTTAGCCATGTCCAGCAGAGTTTCGCTCACTGGACCAAGCCAGTCGTCGAGCAATGGCCCCCAGGCGTTCCAGCGGCGGGCGACCGCGTTCCACTGCGCATGTGTCGTCTTCTTGAAGGCGCTAGCATCAAAGCCTGTCATGGCGCTCACCATCAGTTACACTGTCTGCTCGATCCCGCCAGGGGAAGAGCTAAACCTAGAAGCAGTCGTCGACCTCTGCTTGAGGCTTGCCTTAAGAGCACCTTCAGATAGGCTTTGGGTCGATGAAGAGATGCTTTTTTTCTTCCGGACTGCTCTGACGCTAAGGCAGCTGTCGAGACTAGTCGAATGCAGGATCGTCACGAGAAGCCTCTGCTGAAGTTCGATGGTTTCGAGATCAATCTCGACGCAGCCACTCTGCGCTCCAGCGGTTCAAACGTACTCGTCGAGCCTCAGGTCTTCGAGCTGATTGCGTTCCTCGTCGCCAACCGGGGACGACTTTTGAGCTACGATGAAATCATCGAGAGGGTGTGGAAGGGACGTATCGTTTCAGATGCGGCGATCGCAACGCGTGTCAACGCGGCTCGCAAGGCGCTTGGGGATGATGGCGCGGCGCAGCGCGTCATCAAGACCGTGCGTGGCCGGGGACTCCGCTTCGACTTGAAGCCGCTCGACGTGGTCTCGGAGCTTGATCTCGTCGGCCAGGGCGTCACGGACGTTTCTGGTAATCCCCAAGAGACCTTTTTCGACAAACCTTCGATTGCCGTACTGCCGTTCGAGAACATGTCGAGCGACGTCGATCAAGGGTACTTTGCCGACGGGATCGTCGAGGACATCATCACAGAGCTTTCGCGTGTCCGGCAGCTACTTGTCATCTCGCGCAACTCGACGTTTATCTACAAGGGACGGCCTGTCGATGTGCGCCAAGTCGGGCGCGAACTCGGCGTACGATATGTGCTGGAAGGCAGCGTTCGCAAAGCCGGCAAGAGGCTCCGCATAACGGGACAACTTAGCGAGACCGGCGCCGGCCATCATATCTGGGCGGACCGCTTCGACGGAGAATTGTCCGACATCTTCGAGTTGCAGGATCGAGTCACTAGCAGCGTAGTTGGTGCAGTTCAGCCATCGATCCGATCGGCAGAAGTTGCTAGGTCACGACGCAAGCGACCCGGAAGCCTCGACGCCTACGACCTATACCTGCAGGCCTTGCCACATGTGGCAAAGCTCGATCGCAATTCCAACGCGGCTGGCCTTGCTTTGCTGACCCAGGCCTTGCAGCGCGAGCCCGGCTATGCCTCTGCGCTGGCCATGTCGGCTTGGTGCCACGCGCAGCGCTGCGTCTACAGCTGGACCGACGATTTTTCATCTGACAGCCGCACGGCTCTGGATCTCGCGGAACGCGCGGTGCATCAAGCCGCTGACGACTCATTTGCTCTGGCGATGCTTGGCGCCGCCCACACGCTGGTGCGCGATTTCGAGCGGGCCGAAGAGTTGCTCGCGCGTGCCGCAGCGCTTGACCCCAACTGCAGTTGGGGCTGGAACAGACTTGGCTGGCTGCATGGCTATCGGAACAGGGCGCAGGAAAGCATCGACTGCTTTGAGAAGGCACTTCGGCTGAGCCCACTCGATCCCATGAGTTTCAATTGCCACTTCGGCATCGGGGCAGCGCATTACATCCTGGGGCGGAACGGTGAGGCCGTCGAATGGATGGAGAAGGCACTCGCCGTCAACCCGAATGCCCGGTGGATCTATCGCCAACTCGTGCCCGCTTACGTAGATTCGGGAAGGATGGCTGACGCCGCTGAGGGTTTGCGGCTTCTGCTTCAGGACTATCCCGAGATGACTTGCGAAAAGGCCCGCACGGCAATGCTCTACGCTGAGCCTGTGATGGACCGCATTTGTGCAGGTCTCGCTAGGGTGGGGCTTCCAGTCAGTTCGCCAATCCCGATGTCGGCCATGCGATTAGGTCCGGACCCGAACGGAACAAACTGAGATCCGCCGATCTGGATGGGTGCGGGGAGCCCTCGCTCCGTCCGACGCTTCGCCGAGAACGGCTACAACCTGCTATTGGGCCCATACTCCTCGCCGGATGACATTCGTCGATCCAGCGACGCATCGCGGATATATCCCGATCGACTTGGGATGCACCACGGTTGAGGCATACCGCTCGCACACGAGCGAACTCACCCCCCAGCCGCGACAGTATGAAGGAAGCGGCCAACCCGACCGGGCCGCCGCCGACGATGAGAACGGGTACGTCCTGCATCGGACCTCCGCATCTCATGAGTCGCCGGCGATTGCTGTCATTACCCTCTCGATCTCAACGGGTCATGCCTGGGGCACCGGCGGGAACATCGTAGAAGGAAAGCGTCATCGCTACGCTTGTATAAAATCCCATCAATGTGATGACATCGGTGATGCCTACGTGACCGAGGGCAGCAACGGCACGGTCATAGATGCCCTTCGGGGTCCAACGCGCGTTGGCGAGGCAGATCGCCATCTCATATATGATCTGCTCGCGCGTGTCGGTGAATGAGGTCGGCAGGCCGCAGAGAATGGCCTCAACCTTTTCAGCTGTAAGCCCTGCCGCCTTGCCCGCGCGCTCGTGGGCATTGGTCGGATAGGCAGAGCCCCATTTGGCGAGGACGACATTGACAGCGATCTCGCGCTCACGCTCGCTCAGAGAGTAGCCAGTGCGGAAGTGTGCGCCGAGCGGCGCCATCACCTTGGCGAGCTTCGGATTGTGCACGTAGATCTTGTTCGGTCCGGGCAATCGGCCGCGCGTCTCGATCAACAGGCGGTAGGCGTCCTGCTGCTCGGGCGTCATCTCGTGGTAGGGGATCTCGGCATAGCGTCCGAATGTCGGCGTCTCGGCCATGGGGCAGTCTCCGTTTGCGAAGCTGACGATGGTGGCTTGAGAATGAAGGTGGGCGGCGCTGGAGCCCGCATTGCGGCGGCGTAAATGGACTGGCAAGCCGTACGGCGACACGCTCAGGTGAAATTCATCTGGTAGCTCGCAGGCACCCAACGATAGCCGTGGCTCATCTTGTCGACGTAACCGAATGCCGGAAACGGCATATGGAAGCCGATGGCGAGACACTTGTCATGGCTGACCATGTCGAGCACGCGCACGCGGGTGGCCACCGCCTGTGCCTTGTCATGATCGAAATGGACTTCCCACCTCGGCTGCTGCAACGACATGACGTGATGATTGGTGACGTCCGCCCACAGGAACAATCGCTGACCCTGGCTTTCGACGTTGAACGCCAGCAGACCCGGCGAATGGCCAAATGCCTCGACCGCCGTAATACCGGGTGACACCGTGCTCCCTTCCTTAATGAAGATGGATCTCTCGGCGAAGGGCAGGCAGACCTTGAGGAAGCCGTCGCGTGTCGGCACGCGCCAGTCGGGCACGTCGTCGCCCTTTTTCCAGTAGTCAAACTCGCGCTGACCGAACACCGTGCGCGCGTTCGGAAATGCCGGCTTGCCGTCCTCCATGAGGCCGAGAAAATGATCGGGATGGCAATGCGTGATGACGACGACGTCGACCTGATCGGGTTTGTAACCCGCCGTGGCCATGGCTTTGAGCATTGAGCCGGCGCCCGCCTGTCGCCTGGCGGCGCCATTGCCGGTATCGAACAGGATGAGCTCGGCGCCCGTGTTGATCATGGAACAGGTGAAGGAATTTTCGAACTTATCGGATGGCAGGTGGTTGGCCGCGCAGTGGGCCGCCACGGTTTCCGTCGTCTGGTCGATTGCGAATGGCGGTCGCGGTCCCTTCATGTGCACCGCGCCGTCGTGCAGCTGAATAATGTCGAAGCCGCCAAGTCTGAAGCGCCAGAAATTGGGCCGGGCAAGACCCAGTATCGGTGCAGGCATGAGGCGCCACCTCCTGTTTTGCTGACATGCGTAAACATCTGACGAAATTAGTCCGCGCGATAAACCTCAGCGAGCCACGCCGGCAGCGCTCCGGCTGGCCATGGAGGCACCGGCTTCTGGCGATCGGGCTCCAGGTCGTAGTAGGCTTGCACCGGCGGCGAGAGGCAACGCAGAGGGCGTCAAGATGCCGATCACGACTGAAACGCGCACCCTCGGCAACGTCGGCATAGCCTTTGTCGGTTGCGATGTTTCCGCTGGGCCTAGCGCGAGCACCGGTGTCGACGAGACTACCCATGCTCACTCGCACCCGCGCTGGGAGGTTGTCATTGCCGGCAAGCGGATCAAAACCGTCGACGTGCACGCCCACTGCATCGTCCCTGACGCCGCGAAAGTGATCAATCACCCGCTCGAGTCCCCTGGCCTGCTTTGGTCGGATCTCGGGACGCGCCTCGCACACATGGACCAGTCAGGCGTCGACATCCAGGCACTTAGCATCAACCCGTTTTGGTACCGAGCCAACCGCGACGAAGCCGAGCAGCTGATCAAAGTGCAAAATGAGAGCTTGGCCGGCTTTTGCGCTAGTCAAGCTGATCGATTTGTCGGATTTGCAACTGCTGCGCTGCAGTTTCCCAACCTCGCCGCACAGCAGGTCGAGCATGCCGTCAAGAATCTCGGATTCCGAGGGGTCGGGGTTGGTGGCAGCGTCGCCGGCGAGGAACTGGCGAACCCAAAATTCCACCCGTTTTGGGCGAAGTGCGAGGAACTCGGCGTGCTGGTGTTCATGCACCCGTTAGGTACCCGCGAACTGGAGCCGAGCGGCCGGCTCGCCGGCAACGGCTTGCTTACCAATACCATCGGCAATCCGCTCGAAACCACCATCGCGCTGTCGCACCTCATTTTCGAGGGAACGCTCGACCGCTTCCCGGGGCTCAAGATCTGCGCCGCGCACGGCGGTGGATTCCTGCCATCCTACGCCAATCGTTCAGACGCCGTGATCAAGACCTTCCCTGACCGGGTTGGGCCTCTACCCAAAATGAAACCGACGGACTACCTGCGCAACGGCCAACTTTACTTCGACACGATCATGTTCACGGAAGAGGCCATGCGCCACCTGATCGCCGAGGTCGGGATCGAGCACGTGGTCATGGGCACCGACTACCCATTCCCATGGAATACGGCGCCAGTTGACCACATTCTGTCGATCTGCGGAGTGAGCGACGCCGACAAGATTGCTTTGCTCGGAGGCACGGCGGCAAGGCTGCTCGGGATCAAGGGCTGAGCCGCTCACGACAACTCGTGAAACAACCTTGTTGCAAGCCACCTCCGTCTCGTCATTCATACGAAGTTGGAAGACGACGCGCCTAACCGAAGACGAAGGGAAGTACGGCGGCATCCACGCCAATCCGCCGCCGGACCCTACGCGCCGTCTCCGGCTTCGTTAGCCAGATCGATGACATTGCCCGAAGAACGTCCGCTGGCCCCACCTCGCCCACAGGTTTGCTCCCGAACCTTGATGCAGCACGAGATAAAGGACTTGGCGGAGAGGGGGGGATTCGAACCCCCGAGACCGGTCACCCAGTCTGCCGCATTTCGAGTGCGGTGCGATCGACCACTCTGCCACCTCTCCTGGCCTGCTCCGGTTGCGATCGGTCGAGGCGCGAGGCGCGCTCTGAATCGACTTCCGGTATCGGCTCGGGGCTTCTAAGCGATACGGCGGGCAGAGGCAAGGCCGTCTTCGGAACGAGGCCGGGGCGCTTCAGGCGGCACCGAGCGCCGTTCGCCGGTTGACGGACATGCCGCGATGGGCAGAGCATCGGGACGTGCTGTCCATCCTTCCCATCCGTCAAGGAACCGAGCCCATGTCCACGCTCACTGGCCGTGTCGCAATCGTCACGGGCTCCGCCCGAAACATCGGCCGCGCAACGGCCCTGATGCTGGCGCGTGAGGGGGCAGCCGTAATGGTACACGCCCGCAGCGACGCCGACGGCGTCGCCGAGACGGTCGGGCAACTCGAGGCAGCCGGCGGAGCGGCCGAGAGCCATCTCGCGGATCTGTCGACAGAGGCGGGGGCCGAGGGCCTTGTCGCGGCGGCGGTGGCGAAACTCGGGCGCGTCGATATCCTCGTCAACAATGCCGCGGTCCGGCGCAATACGCCGATCACCGAGATGTCGCTTGCCGAATGGCGCGAAGTGCTCGGCGCCAGCCTCGACGCCTCGTTCCTGATGACCCGCGCGGTGGTGCCTCACATGATGGCCGGCAAATGGGGACGGATCGTCAACCTGGGCGGGATCTCGATGTTCAGCGGCCTCGCGGGACGCGCGCACGTGTCGGCCGCGAAGGCGGGGATGGTCGGCATGACGCGATCGCTCGCCTCGGAACTCGGGCCGCACGGCATCACGGTCAATGTTGTTGCGCCCGGCGCCATCGCCACCCAGAGAGGTGCGGCGGCCGGCGCCAGGCCAGGCGGATCACACGCCTCCGGCCTGCCGGTCGGGCGAGACGGCCGTCCGGAGGAAATCGCGCACATGGTGACGATGCTGTGCAGCCCGGATGCGGCCTATACGACGGGGCAGACGATCGAGGTGAACGGCGGACGGCACTACTCGTGACCGGCCCGATGCGGGTCAAAATCCTGCCGCGAGACGATCTCACGTTTCCTTGAGCTTCAAGGTCCCTCGCCCGCGTGCGACAAGACCTCACTAACGAGCCAACCGATGGAGCCGAGCCATGCCCCTCGACATCGCCCTGCGTCTTACTCGTGCTGCCGCGATCGGAGCTGCCATGCTCATGCTAGCGGCACCCGCGCTTGCTCGCGACAGTGTTCGTCCCGGCCAGCCGGCACCCGATTTCACCGCCACCGATACGAACGGCACGCCGGTGACGCTCGGCAGCCTCAAAGGCAAGACAGTCGTCCTCGAGTGGACGAACCACGATTGTCCCTATGTCCGCAAGCACTACGGCACCGGCACCATGCAGAAGCTTCAGAGCGACGCGACGAGCGATGGCGTCATCTGGCTCACGGTCATCTCGTCTGCACCGGGCCATCAGGGCTACGTGTCGGACCTGGAGGCGGAGAAGCTCACGAGCGACCGGAAAGCCGCTCCGTCGGGCGTGCTTCTCGATGGCGACGGCAAGGTCGGCCGGCTCTACGGTGCCAGCACCACACCGCATATGTTCGTGATCGACAAGACCGGGGCGCTCGCCTACATGGGCGCCATCGACGACAAGCCGTCCACGGCCCCCGACACCGTGAAGACGGCGCGACCCTACGTCCGGGAGGCGCTGGCGGCATTGCGTGAGGGCAAGGCGGTGGCCGCGCCCGCGTCGACCCGACCCTACGGCTGCTCGGTGAAGTACGGCGCCGCTCGGGGCTGATCCGCGCGATCGACCGCGTCCGCCCGGAAATTGCCCGGCGTTCGCGTGAGCAGCGCGGTTGGCGATGTCCGACCAAAACGACGAAGTGGCGAGCGCCGCTTCCGCGGCCCGCTCGTGTGCAATCGGCGCGGCTTGTGCCTCGTTCGGCGATCCGCGCGATCAGACGACGCGCTTCAATTCCATTTCATGACCTGCACAACGGCCGGTCCAAGAATGACGATGAACAGCACGGGCAGGAAGAAGATGATCATGGGCACGGTGAGCTTCGGCGGCAGAGCGGCGGCCTTCTTCTCGGCTTCCGACATGCGCGCGTCGCGATTTTCCTTGGCCATGACGCGGAGCGCCTGGCCGACCGGCGTACCATAGCGCTCGGCCTGGATCAGCGCGGTGGCAACGGCCTTGATGCCCGGCAGGCCGGTGCGCTTGCCCAGATTCTCGAACGCGGTGCGGCGGTCCTGCAAGTAGGACAGCTCGGCGGTCGTCAGGCTGAGCTCCTCGGCGAGTTCCAGCGACTGGGTCGCCACCTCCTTCGAGACCTTGCCGAACGCGGCTTCCGTCGACATGCCCGCCTGGACGCAGATGAGGAGCATGTCGAGGCTGTCGGGGAAGGCCTGACCGATGGATGCCTGACGGCGCTGCACCAAGTTCTGGATGATCATGTTGGGCAGGTAGAAGCCCAGATAGCCGGCTCCGATGGCCATTCCGAATTTGACGATGGGCGGATACTGGAAGTTCGAAAACGCGAACAGATAGACCAGCGCGATAATGGCCACGATGATGGGCGCGACCACGCGGAAGAACATGTAGGCGACCAGCGGCGCCTGGCCGCGCAGGCCCGCCATCTTGAGCTTGTTCTTGACCTCTTCGGATTCGAACGTCGCGCGCAAGTTGAAGAGGTTCACGATCTGCTGCTGGAAGCCTTTCGGGGCCTGCCGCAACCGGCCGCCACCGCCGCTTTCCTTGGCGAGATCGGCGAGGCGTTGAGCGCGGACCTTGTCGCGCTCGGTGGCCATCACCTTCATGCGCTGCCCCATGCGGTCCTTTTGCAGGACGGGCATGGCGATCGTCAGAACGGTGACGAAGGTGGCGATCGACACCAGCAGCATCACCATGAACTGCGGCCGCACCAGGGCTTCTATCAGATCGAACACGGCTCGCCTCGTCTTGTTTCGGTCAGCCAGCGGCAATGGAAAGGCTGCGACGCCGCCTGACGGCGGCCTCGCGCGGCTAGTATTTGAAGTTGATCATCTTGCGCATCACGAGGATGCCGCACGTCATCCAGAATGCGGCGATCATCAGCATGAAGTTGCCGGTCTTCGTGTGGAACAGCAGCATGATGTAATCAGGCGTCGTAGCGTAGACCATCGTCATCACGAGGAACGGCAGGGAGCCGAGCACGGCCGCGGATGCCTTGGCCTCCGCGGAGAGCGCACTGACCTTCATCGCCAGCTTCTTGCGGTCGCGCAGAACACCCGAGAGGTTACCCAGCGCCTCGGAAAGATTGCCGCCCGCCTGCTGCTGGATGCCGATGACGATGGCGAAAAACTTCACCTCGGCCAACGGCATGCGCTTCATCGTGCGCTCGAAGCAATCCTGAAGTGGTACGCCCACCCGGCTCTGCTCGACGATGTCCTGGAACTCCTCGCGGATGGGAGACGGACTCTCACGCGCAATGATACCGAGACACTCGTTGAGCGGAAGGCCGGACTTCACGCCGCGCACGATGACGTCGATGGCATTGGCAAACTCTGAGGTAAACTTTTTTTGACGCCTCTTGGTCAGGAACGACAGCACCCATCGTGGCAGGCCAAGTCCGCCGGCGAACGCGGCCGCGATCGAGATGAGCGGCGTCATCCCGATCGTCGAAAAGAACGTGACGACGCCGACGATGACAGCGGCGCTGGCGCTGGCGATCCAGAAAGCGTTGGGCGTGATATCGAGGCCCGCCCGCTCCAGGCGAAGGCGCAGCGATACCTTTTCGCGGGCTTTCTGGCGGTCCTCGATTTCCTTCAGGGTGTCGGCGACCTGCCGGCGGCGGTTGTGCAGCTCATCGTCGCGAGCGCGGGCCTGGGCGCGATTGGTGCGATTCTCGGTAACGCCGTGCATGCGCTTGTCGCGCTTCACCTCGCCCGACAGATAGGGATTGAGGAACAGGAAGATGGCCGCAGCCGCCGACACCGCGATAATGGTGCCGAGCAGGATCTGCATCGTTTCGGGCGACAACTCAGGCATATCATTCACCCATCGTATTGCCGTACTCGTCGCGCACCTCGCTCGACGCGAGCGCGTGCGTCAGCCGGTCGGTCTCGCCGTAGTACTCGGCGCGCTCCCAGAAGCGCGGCCGGGCAATACCCGTCGAGCGGTGTCGGCCGACGATCCGGCCATGCGCGTCCTCACCGGTGATTTCGAAAACCAGCAGGTTCTGCAGCGTGACCACCTCGCCTTCCATGCCCACCACCTCGGTGACGTGCGTGATCTTGCGCGAGCCGTCGCGCAGGCGCGACGCCTGGACGATGATGTCGACGGAGCCGGTGATCATCTCGCGGATGGTCTTGGTGGGGAGCGTGAAGCCGCCCATCATGATCATCGATTCCATTCGACTGATCGCCTCGCGCGGGCTGTTGGCGTGCAGCGTGCCCATCGAGCCGTCGTGACCGGTATTCATCGCCTGCAGCAGATCGAAGGCTTCCGGTCCGCGCACCTCGCCGACGATGATCCGCTCGGGGCGCATGCGCAGGCAGTTCCTGACGAGATCACGCATCGTGATTTGGCCTTCGCCCTCGAGGTTCGGCGGGCGCGTCTCGAGGCGGACGACGTGCGGCTGCTGGAGCTGGAGCTCCGCCGAGTCCTCGCAGGTGATGATGCGCTCGTCGAGGTCGATGGTCGACGAGAGACAATTGAGCAGGGTGGTCTTGCCCGAGCCCGTGCCGCCCGACACGATAACGTTGCAGCGCACGCGGCCGATGATCTCGAGCAACGTCTTGCCCGCCGGCGAGATCGAGCCGAATTTGACGAGCTGCTCGAGACGCAGGCGATCCTTCTTGAATTTACGGATGGTGAGCGCGGGACCGTCGATGGCGAGAGGCGGCGCGATCACGTTGACGCGCGAGCCGTCGGGAAGACGCGCGTCGCAGATGGGGCTCGATTCGTCGACGCGGCGGCCCACCTGGCTCACGATGCGCTGGCAGATGTTCATGAGCTGCGCATTGTCGGCGAAGCGCACACCGGTCTTCTGCACCTTGCCGTTGACTTCGATGAAGGTGGTGGCCGCTCCGTTGACCATGATGTCGGCGATATCATCGCGCGCAAGCAGCGGCTCCAGCGGTCCGTAGCCCAGGACGTCGTTACAGATGTCCTCGAGGAGCTCTTCCTGCTCCGCGATCGACATGACGACATTCTTGAGCTGGATGATCTCGCTGACGATGTCGCGGATTTCCTCGCGCGCGGCTGCCGTCTCCAACTTTGCAAGCTGCGTCAGGTCGATCGTGTCGATCAGTGCATTGAAGACCGTGGTCTTGACGTCATAGTACTCTTCCGAATGCTTGCGCTGGGGCTCTATCTGCTCCGGACGCGGGGGCGCCGGCGTCGCGACAGGCTTGGCCTCGGCAGGCGCTTTCGGAACCGCCTGCACGACCACCTGCTGGGTCGTTGGGCGGCGCGGGGGGGCTGCCTCGTTCGATCGCCTTCCGAACATCGTCGGGACTCCTTACCGCTTGATCTTGAAGCGCTCGAGAATTGGCGCGAGGGCCGACTTCTTCTCGACACGGGTTTCGCGACGCCCTGTGACGGCGAGGGCAACGTCGCGGAAGTTCTGGACAGACTTGGCTTTCGGCGACGTCTCCTCGACCATCTGGCCGTTGTTTGCCGCCTGCCCGAACGTCTCGGCATCGAACTCGATGACCGAGCAGGCCTTGAGACCGAGAGCCTGCTCGAAATCCTTGACCGGGATCTCGGGGCGCTTGGGAACGCCTTGCATGTTGATGACCAGATGCGGCGGCCGGTCGTTCTGGCGCACCTGCTTCAGGAGGTCGATCAGGTTTTTGGTATTGCGAAGGCTGGCAAGATCCGGCGTCGCGGTGACAACGATCTCGTCGGCCTGCGTCAGGATGCGCTTCGACCAGGACGTCCACACATGCGGCAGGTCGACGGTCACGTAGGGCACGTTCTGGCGCACGACATCGAGCACGATATCGCAGCTATCGGCGGTCAGGTCGTAGTCGCGATCAAGCGTGCCGGGAGCGGCAAAGATCGACAAATGCTCGGAGCATTTGGTGAGCAGGCGATCGAGCAGCACCTCGTCCAATCGTTCCGGGCTGCCGAGCGCCTCGGCGATGCCTTGCACGGGATCCTGGTTGAAATCGAGGCCTGCCGTACCGAACGCGAGATCGAGATCGGCGATGACGACGCTTGCCCTCAAGAGCTCGGAAATGCACCACGACGCGTTGTGGCAGACGGTCGACGATCCGATGCCGCCTTTCGCACCCACAAATGCGATGATGTGCCCGACGGGGTCGGAATTCGGATCGTTATAGAGGTTCGAGATGGACTCCATGATCTGCATCGGTGCGACCGGGCCGATCAGGTATTCGGCGACACCCCGCTTCAGCAGCTCGCGGTAGAGCAGCACATCGTTCGCAATGCCGACTACAATCACCTTGGTGCCGGCGTCACAGGACTCGGCGAGCCGATCGAGCTGGCCGATCAGGTCGCCGCCGCGCAGGGACGACTCGACGATAATCAGGTTCGGCGTAGGACTTTCCTGATAGTGAGCGACGGCCGCCTCGATACCACCCATGTGCGCCGAGACGTGCGCCTTGGAAAGGCGCCGATCGTCGGCGGCGACCTGAACTGCCTCGGCGGTGGACGGATTCTCGCAGAATGCCTGGATCGAGATGCGCGGAATCGGACGGGCCCGGTCGACGTGACTCTCGTCGGACCTGTCGTCGATCATTGCGAGCTCGCGGCTCGGTGCCTCAGAAGCCATGTTTTGCGCCTTCTTGCTCGTCATTCAATCCGATCACTTGTCAGTCTTGGTCGAGGCGCGCTCGTCCTGTTCTCGCTTGGCGATCGTGGAGTCACCCGACTTGAACTTCTCCCAATGCGTGTCGCGGCGTTCGGAGACGGCCGGCGTCATCGTGCGTGGGCCCAAGAGATCAGCGGGGTTTGCAACCTGCATCGCGAAGTTGCGCTGCGTTGCGCAGCCGAGATTCGGATAGGGCAGGTTGCGCGCGTCGTCGGCGAGATTGGTCGGCCATTCGCCGCACTGCGGCGCCTCGGCGACATAGCGCGTGTAAGAGACGCGGACGGCGGCATCGCGCGCATGACCGCTGTTGTAGGGGCTGACCGAGATACGGCTGTCGTCGATACCGAAGTCCTGAGCGATGGCGCGGACATCGGCGACCGCCCTGAGTGCCGAGATCTCGTTAGGAGAGCCCGACGGCACCGCGATCGAGAGCTTGCTGTTACCGGCATCGGCTGCGCGATAGTGGCCGATGAAATCGGCGACGCCGGCCCGTTGGTGCGGGGTTAGTCCGTTCGAGCCGCGTGCGACGCGCACCGAGTGGGTGGCGGGCTCTTCGCCGACGAGAATCGGATGGCGCTGCTCGGCGCTGATCATCGCCCATCCGGCGACGTGGCCGCCGGGGTCGAGGCCGTTGGCGCAGCCCGACAGGGCCAGTCCGGCAAGTGCGGAGGCGATCCCGATGGCGGCGGCGCGAGCCGAGCGGCGGGTGACCTTGGTGTGCATGATCGAGAGGGTCATTGTGGGTCTCCGGCGCTCAGGCCTTAGTCGACGATGAAGCCGATGCTGCCGTCCTTCAGGCTTCCGCGGGCCGAGGCGGGCACGGTGTCGCCGTAGACGCGGTTCATGTGGCCAAGAAGGTTCGATTTGAGATCGGACGCAGGTGCGAGGCCATCGGTCGGCTTGGCCAGCTTCTGCATCGCGCTCGGCCGGGCGACGTAGGGCGTCACCATGATGACGAGCTCGGTCTCGCGCTTGATGAAGTCCTGGCTGCGGAAGAGCGTGCCGAGCACGGGCAAGTCCTTGAGGCCCGGCAAGCCGTCGATGCTCTTGCGCGTGTCTTCCGAGATCAAGCCGGCCATGGCGAGCGTGCCGCCGGAGGGAAGCTCAACCGTCGAGCTTGCCTTGCGGGTCTTCAGCGCCGGGATCGAGATGCCCTGGATCTGCAGCGAGCCGGCGTCGGTCAACTCCGACACCGTGGTGTCGATCTTGAGGTTGATGCGGCCCTCGGAGAGAACGACCGGCGTGAAAGCCACGCTGACGCCGAACTCCTTGAAGGAGATGCCGATCTGGCCCCTGTCGTTCGATATCGGAACGGGGTATTCGCCACCGGCCAGGAACTTCGCCGACTCGCCCGAGATGGCCGTCAGGTTCGGCTCGGCGAGCGTCTTGATGAGGCCGTTCCGCTCCATCATCCGAATTGCCTGGGTCACTCTAGAGCTACCTGCCGAGAGGCCGCCGGAAATGCCGGAGTTGCCGAAGGAGTCGGATGGCCCTTGATTGTAGTTACAGAGCACTCCCATCGTGCCGCACGTCACGGCGCTGCCGACAGTTGCGGCGGCTCCCGTTCCCAAGCCAGCAAGCGGAAGCGTGCCCAGTCCTTGAGCCGCCGTCAGCGGGAACGAGTTGTCCGTGAGCATGGCGAGGCTGAGATTTCCCGAGGTGATGGCGGCCCCGAGGTTCACGCCGAACTGCTTCAGCACCGAGCGCTCGACCTCGGCTACCTTGACGCGGAGCATGACCTGCTCCTCGGCCTCGACCTGCAGCAGGTTGATGACCTTCTTGGTGTGACGGGAGTTCTCCTCGGGCGCCGGAGTCACGATGAAGCGGCTGGCGATGTCGGCGGCACGCGAGGCATCGGACGGGTTGCGGACGGAGCCCGTCAAGATAACCGTCTCGTTCAGGATCTCGGTCTTGATGTTGGAGCCGGGCAGCAGACGCTTGAAGAGCGTGTCCAGCACCGCCGTATCCTGCTCGACCACGAGCTCGAGGGTGGCGATCTGCTGACCGTTGACGTCGAAGAAGAAGGCATTGGCCTGGCCGATCTTCTTGCCGATCAGATAGACGCGGTTCGAGCTCTGCACCACGGCGTCGACGATATCGGGGCTGGACACGATGACATCGCGCAGCTCATGCGACAGCTCGACCAGCATCGACTTGTTGCGCCCGAGCTTGATGGCGCGATGGATGGGGAAGCCATCGCGCTCCGTCAGACGCAGCATGGATTGATGACTGGACGAAAACGATGGAGCGGCTGCGACCGGTCGCACGTCGCGGGGCCTCGAGTAGTCGGCGGCCTCAACGGCTGGCGTGAGGATCAATTGAGCCACGAGCCCGGTCAGCCCGGCGATAGCGGTGCCATAAGACTTAAGCGAGTAGTTGCGCATGGTTTTGAAGCTTTCTGACGAGCTACCGGGAGCACGGACAGACGCAGACGCAACATTCACCGGCCTCACACGAGCTTTCGCCCTAGCAGGTCACTCAGTTGACACCGTACGAGCGAGACTTGATGCCGTAGCGAAGCACCCTGACGGTGCTCGACGCCTTGGCATTCTTTTTCTTGGCGTTCTCCGGCGCTTCCTTCTTGTTGAAGTCGGCGATCGAACGCAGCGCCAGCGTGATCTCACCCTTGGAACGCGCCAGCACCAACTCTTCCGCGTCCTGAGGCGAGAGCTCCAGCGTGGCGGTGTTGCCGTCGGCGTTCTTCTGGCCGTCCTTGACTTCGATGCGCTGGCCGATGGCCAGCACGCGGACGTCGCGGAACAGCGTCTCGCTCGAAGTGTCCTCGCCTCCGGCACGCGTGCGCTGCTTGCGAACGAGAATGACGTCGACGCGATCGTTCGGGAGGATCAGCTTGCCGGCGGCCAGATAGTCGTCGCGGATGCCGACGGCGACCGCACGCATGCCTTCCGGAAGGATCGCGGCGAGCACGCCGCCCTCGTTGGCGCTGACAAGCTTCGCCTTTGTGACCGGCTCGCCCGCCAGAATCGGCGTTCGCGCGATGGCACCGATGAAGGGGCGCATTCCGCTCGACGACCCGCCAGGGCTACGCACGACGGAACCGGGTGGAATGGCGTCCTGCGGCCATGATTGCCAGCGCAGCGCAGACTCGGTTGCGATCTGCCCGAGCGAGATGTTCGAGCGGGCGACGAGCACCTCGGTCGTGTTGGAGCGCGTCTCGACCATGATTTCACGCGGCTGCGAAATCATGTTCTTCGCGAGGAAAGAGGCGCCCAGGCCGCAGATGCCAGCAATGGCAATGCCGAGGATCTGTGCTCGCTTCATGACGCAATTGTCCTTTCAGGGTCCCAATTCGACGGGATCGTGAAAGGGAATGTGCTCGACAAACGTCAATGGCACGTTAATCGCTGGATCAACGGAGGGCGCGCGCTAAGAATTTGTTCGAACTGATGCAGCGGTGTGGCTCGCGCAGCGCAATCGTCGCGATCAGACGACGAGCGTTTGCAACCACGAGGTCGACGGGTAGAGCCAGAGACCCGCGGCCGCGAGCGCAATGCCGTAGGGAACGCCACCTGCCTTCGCGTGCAAGCGCATTGCCCAAGGCTGACGGCACATCCACAAAGGTGGCGTCATGCTGCGATACAGCAGAATGGCGAGCACGAGCACGCCGCCTGCCATCGAAACCAGCAGCAGATATTCGAGCAAGCCCTCGAACCCGAACCACAGAGCGGCCGCGGCGAGGAGCTTGGCGTCGCCGCCGCCGAGAAACCCACATGCAAAAAGGGCTATGCCGACGCCCAGCATCAGGAGGCCGGCGCCGACGTGTGCGGCGAACTCGGTCCATCCGAGCGGTGCGAAAAGGGCTGCAACCAGAAAAGCTGCGACCAGCCCGATCGAAATCCGGTTGGGGATGGTCATCGTAAAGAGGTCCATCGCACCGGCGAAAGCCATGGCGGCCGGAAACGACAGAAAGAGCAGGAACTCGAGCACGGCGACGCACCACACGTTTCGGCACCTCCGCGCGAGGCGGACGAGCGGGAATTATTCCGACTATCGTATCCAAAATCGGTAAACGGGCACTTAAGGCGCGCGCGGCCCATCCGCCGGTCGGGTCGATCGGCGTCGCGCGTGCCTGCGTTGCGGAGCAGCCACGCGCGAGGTTGGCCGCGAGCGACCGGAATCGACGCCGATCCAGACCACGTCAGTTCATTGCATCCGAAGCCGTATTGAATGTATTGCCGATGCCGGTACCGACGCTTGTTATCGCCGCGATGCAGAAGACGGCGATCAGGCCGGCGATCAGGCCGTATTCGATGGCCGTAGCGCCAGAATCGCACTTTGCAAACTTCCCGATGATCCGCATTTCCTGAACACTCCCTACATGATCCGCCACTTCATCGTCATGCGATAAAACAACGATGGAGCAGCCTCGGCACCCGCATCACAGGCAGCTCGCTCAGACGATCGGCTGTTGCCCGGTTGTTATCCGGGCAAAGCTCGCTCTTCCGCGCCGCATCGAGAGAACGGGCCGTGCCTCGCCGGACAAGGCCGACCAACTTCGGCAACAAAAAAGCCGTCCGATCCTGGCGGAAGCGGACGGCTCGCGAACTCTGCCCGGCGGGCTCGAGGCCCGCCTCTGCAGGTTTCGTCGGCGGTGCCTTAGAGGGCGCCAGAGACGTTGTTGAACGTATCGCCGATCTTGCCACCGACGCTCGTGACGGCGCCGATGATGGCGACGCCGATCAGGGCGGCGATCAGGCCGTACTCAATGGCGGTGGCGCCGGACTCGCACTTCGCGAACTTTGCAAGGAACTTCATGACAGGTACTCTCCCAACTCGATAAAACCAGAGGCCTTGGGCCCCACTCTTTACGGCCGGGGCGTTGCCTGGCCTCGACACCCAGGAGACTAGCTCACGCCATTAAACAAGACATTAACTCCATGAAATAGCGAAGCGAATTGCCATTTCTCGCGTTATTATGGCGAACTTTCGGTAAACGGGATCGAACGCATTATCGCCGACCGGCCATTCGCGCCGAAACGATACAAGACCCGGCCCGCCGTTTGCCATTCATTCACACATTTGACGGCATGATGCGGGCGAACCGAGTTTCTTGCCGACGGAGCCGCAGTCGATGTCGAGCCGCGCAACCAGAATATCCGTCACATCGCACGTGAAGGCAGTCGCGCGGGGCATTCTTGCCGCCTTGCTTCTGCCGGCCGGCGGCGCGGCCGCCCAGGACCTCATCGTCAAGTACGATCAGTCGCAATTGCTGCGCCTGACGCGACCGGTCGCCGAGATCATCGTCGGCAACCCGACGATTGCCGATGTCAGCGTGCAGTCGAGCCAGTTGCTGGTCGTGACCGGAAAGACCTTCGGCATCACCAACGTCATCGCCCTCGATGCGGAGCGCAACGTCATCCAGGACCAGCGCGTGATCGTCGCGCGCGAGGATGCACGCGTGGTCAATCTGCAAAAGGGCGGCAAGCGCGAAACCTACAATTGCACTCCGAATTGCAATCCGTCGCTAGTCGTCGGCGATGAGCCGGCGTATTTCGACGCCATCGGCAAAATGGCCCAATCCAAGATCAAATTTTCGGATGCGTCGGCCGATGGCAATGGCGGCAGCGCCGGCAACCAGTAACCGGTCGGCGCCAAACGTCGGACGGAACGAAAACGGCGCGAAGCGGGGCTTCGCGCCGTTCGTGCTTTCAGGAAGGCGGGAACGCCGGGACAACGCCGACCGACGGCGACGCCGCCGGCCTCAAACCACAGTCACCTCGAGATCTCCGACGCCATCGACATGGCCGTGCAGGCGGTCCCCCTTCACGACCGCGCCCACGCCGGAGGGTGTGCCCGTCATGATCACGTCGCCGGCGCGCAATTCGAACAGGCTCGAAATGTAGGCGATCTGACCGGGGATATCCCAGATCATCTGGGCCAGATCGCCCGATTGGCGTCGCTTGCCGTTGACGTCGAGCCAGATAGCGCCTTTGGCGGGATGGCCTATCTCGCCGGCAAGAACGAGCGGCGTCGACGGCGCCGAGTTCTCGAACGCCTTGCCGACCTCCCACGGGCGGCCGAGCTTCTTGGCCTCGCCCTGCAGATCGCGACGCGTCATATCGAGCGCGACGCCATAACCAAACACATGCCCGAGTGCAGCTTCGGGCTTGATGTCCCGGCCACCCGAGCTCAAGGCCACGATCATCTCGATCTCGTGGTGCACGTCGCTCGTTCCGGACGGGTAGGGGAATTTGCCGTCGGTGCGGAGGTTGTCGGGGTTCTTCTGGAAGAAGAACGGAGGCTCGCGGTTCGGATCGTGACCCATCTCCCGCGCATGCTCGGCATAGTTGCGACCGATGCAATAGACACGATGAACGGGAAACAGCAAATCGCTGCCGCGAATGGGCAACGCCGCCTGGCGTGGCGGATCGAACACATAGGCCATGGATCAGGCTCCCTGCGATGCCTCGAACGGCGCGCATAGCTAGCAGATCGAGGGGCGCGCTGTCATAGGGAATCCGGCACAAGAGACGGCAACCGGCGCCATCGGCTGCTTGCCGACGGAGGCCGACGGCGTGGTGTGGTCCGGCGCGGGAATGCTCGCGAGCCCGGCTACTTGCCGACCCAGTCCGCCTTCACCTCGTCGCAGCGCGGGCCGATGAAATCGTTGATGTCCTCGACGAGCGTGCTCTGGAGGACATTGAAGGTGTTGTCGGTCGCCGTCGCCGTCCACATGGCGCCCTTGATCAGGGTCGGCGCTTCGATCTTGCCCCAGTTGAGCAGGGCTTTGACGGCCTTGCCCTTGGCGAAGGTTACCTTGGGCGAGAACTCGAAATTGATGTGAGCCGGGTCGGCCTTCTCGCGATCGACCTCACAGGCGACCTTATGCTTGTCGAGCGCCGCCTCGTAGCGATCGTTCGTCAAGGCCTTGGCCAGCATGTCGCCCTTGAGCCTGACTTCGGCGGTGCACTTGACGCGTCCCCAGGGCCACGACACCTTGGCCTTCTCGAGCATCTTGCTCAATTGCTCCTTCCGCCACGATTTCAAGACGTTGCAGGAGACGTCAGATGTCTCTGCCCGGTGATTGTGAAAGGCAGCGCAGATGCGCACCTTGCATGCCTTGCGGGCGTCGCGCTCGGCTCGTTCCTCAGGCGTCAGATCAACCGTCTTGAGTGCTGGCACAGTGGCGCCGGACGGGCTGGATTGCGCGAGCACGGGACCGCCGAAACCCACGGTCACGAAAAGCGAGACGATCAAGGCGCCGGGACGCATTCCAGCGGCTGTGCGCGCCCGTTTGTCCGTTCCTGCCCTGCCGATCGACAACAGCATGCCTCTCCCCTCCCCCGTACCGATCCGCCCGCTATCCGAGTTGCGCAGCACGATCGCCATGTCCGGCGGCAGCATTGTGACAGGCCGACGGCCGCTTCGGCCTTGACGAACGAGCCCCGGTGCCTGCAATAAGGGGTTTCGCTGCGAAGCCACATTGCCCAGAGCCGCAGCGCGTGTGCCGCCTTAGCTCAGTTGGTTAGAGCGCTAGATTGTGGATCTAGAGGTCCCCCGTTCGAGCCGGGGAGGCGGTACCATTTCCAGAACATTTTCCTTGCCCTCGGACGACGGTATCGGTGGCCGCCCGGCACCCGGCCTTCATGCATCGTGAGACGCATTGTGAGAGGGGCGATTGCGCCCTAGCATGGTGTCGTCAGCGGCAAGGTTGGCCCCGGCTTTGTGACAATCCGAACGAGAAAGGCGAAGGCATGTCCGCCCGCACGCTCGCAGAAGCGATCTCGGACTATGGGCCCGAGGCCTATTTGCTGACGGTCGGCAAGGACGGGCCGCATACGACGCCCGTATCGGTGCGCCTCGACGGCGAAAAGATCGACTGCGCCATCGGCCCGTCGGCGGCGCGCAACATAGCGAGCGTGCCGAACGTATCGCTTTTCTGGCCGCCACGTGACGCGGGCGGATATGCGATGTTCGTCAACGGCATCGCCACAGGGGTGCAGCGGCCCGACGGCGGACACGAGGCCGCCATCAGCCTGACCAAGTCGGTGCTGCATCGCTCCGGCCCAAGGCCGGCCGATGGCACCAGCGCCTGCGAATCGGACTGCAAGCGGCTCGCCAGATAGCGGCGACGAATGCGGGAGCGATCGGTGCGTCAGGCGCCAGCAAGCCGGACGACCTGCTTTCCGACATTACCGCCCGACAACATGTTGATGAAGGCGGCAGGTGCCTGCTCGATGCCTTCGGCCACGGTCTCGCGATACTTCAAACGTCCTTCGCGATACCAGGACATGAGCTGGTCGAGAGCCTCGTCGCGGCGCGCGAGATGACCGCCGATGCGGAAGCCCTGCATCATGGCGCACTTGTCGAGCAACTCGCCGATATTGCGCAGGGGGCGAGCCTCGGTGGCGTTGTATTGCGAAATCTGGCCGCAGATCGGGACGCGCGCATTCTGCGCCAGATGCGGCAGGACGGCATCGAGAATGTCGCCGCCGACGTTGTCGAAATAGATGTCGACGCCGCCGGGCGCGGCCGTGGCCAGGGCCGGCCCGATGGGGCCCGCCTTGTAGTCGAGACAGTCGTCGAAGCCGAGCTCGCGGACAACGTGCCGGCATTTTTCCGGACCTCCGGCGATGCCGATGGCACGGCAGCCCAGGATACGTGCGATCTGCCCGGCTGCGCTCCCGACGGCGCCTGCCGCAGCCGAGACGACGACGGTCTCGCCCGACCGTATGCGCGCAATGTCCACGAGGCCGACCATGGCCGTTGCGCCGGACTGGCCGATAAGACCCAGGGCGAGGGATAACGGTGCAAGATCGGCCGGCAGTTTGCGCAATCCCCGGCCGTTCAGCACCACGTGCTCGCGCCATCCGAACTCGCTCTGCACGGCGTCTCCGGGCGCGAAGTCCGGATGACGACTTTCGATGACGACGCCCGCGCCGCGGCCGACCATGACGTCACCGATCTCGAGAGGATTGGCATACTGGCCGTGGCCGCCCCCCATCATGCGGCGGAAGTAGGGATCGATCGAAAGATAGTGCGTGCGCACGAGGACCTGGCCCTCGGCGGGTTCGGGCATCGGAGCTTCGACCAGGCGGAAGCAGGATGCCTCGGGCATGCCCTCGGGCGCACGCGCATAGATCATCTGCCGATGTGTCGGCATGCTGTCGACCCTCTCCATCGCTGGCGTCCGAACAACGATGGCACCGAACGCGCGAGGCCGAAAGCGTGTCGGAGACGCTTCGCGTTGCAGGTGCGCATCGCCGGCGGCGGGAAATCGGCGGTCACACGCCTTGATGCTTGCCGGACGCCGCCCACCCGCGCTCATTGCTCCGCAGGCTGCGCGGTGCGACTGCCAGGGCGCGGCCTGCGGGGAGTGGGGATGGAAGCGGCACCGGATTTCAGCGAGGCGCGCGAGGCCGATCTGACGAAGCTCTACGACGTGATCGTGATCGGCTCGGGCGCGGCCGGCGGCACGGCGGTCAATGTGCTGACGGCCCACGGCCTCGACGTGCTGCTCCTCGAGGCCGGACGCCAGATCGACACGACCGAAACGCTGAAGTCGATGGAGTGGCCCTACGAGCATGCCCGACAGGGCGATCTGCCGCCGTCTTACAAAGTGCTCGAGGAGGAGGACTACCGCAAGCTGACGCCGCCCTACGGTCGAACGCTGACGCGCTACAAGACGGTCGCCAATTGGCAGCAGACGGGGGGTGGACCGGACTACACCAAGGATCTCTTCGTCAACGAGCGCGAGCACCCCTACACGGGCACGCGCTTCTCGTGGGTGCGCTCACGCGTGCTCGGTGGCAAGACGAACGTGTGGGGACGGCTGGCGCTGCGTCTTTCGGACTACGACTTCAAGGCGGCCTCGCGCGACGGCTATGGCATCGACTGGCCGATCTCCTACGCGGACATCGCGCCCTATTACGACAAGGTGGACCTGTATCTGGGCATCTCCGGCGTGCGGGAAGATCTGCCGTGGCTGCCGGACTCGATCTACCAGCGCCCGATCAAGCTCAACCCGGCCGAGGTGCACGTGCGGGAAAGCCTCGCCGGCACGGGCCGGCTGCTGACACCGTTCCGGCTCGGCGTGACGACGGACGGGCTCAGCCACAACAAGTACCGCTCACGCTGCATGGGACGGGGCGGCTGCTTCCGCCGCGTGGGCGGATGCGACATTCACGCGGCGTTCGACAGCCAGACCGGGTGGATCTATCCGGCGTGGGACACGGGCCGGCTGGCGGTGCGCACCAATGCCGTCGTGCACGAGGTCACGGTGGATGCCCACACGGGGAAAGCGCGCGGCGTCGCCTTCGTCGATGCCGTTACGCGCAAGAGCTATGAAGCGCGGGGCAAGGTCGTCGTGCTGGGGGCCTCGACGCTGGAATCGACGCGCATCCTCCTTCTATCACGCACCCGCCAGCATCCGGAGGGCCTCGCGAACACGTCGGGTCATCTCGGGCGAAACCTGTGCGAGCATGTGCTGGGTCCGCGCGTCGAAGGAATTTACAAGAGCCGGGTGGGCAAGCCAGCCGTCAACGATGATGGACGGCCCGGGGGATTCTATGTGCCGCGTTTCCGCAATCTCGACAACGGCAGCAAGCAAGGATCGTTCATCCGCGGCTATGGGCTCGAGGGGTCGAGCGGGTGGGAGATGTTTCCCGAGCAGGCAATGCTGATGCCCGGCTGGGGGGCCTCGTACAAGCGCAAGGTGCGCGATCACGCGGGCGCATTCATCTACATGTATGGTCTCGGCGAGGTGCTGCCGCGGCACGAGAGCCGCGTGACGCTCGACCGACGGGTCAAGGACGCGTGGGGCATTCCTGTGCTGAACTTCCAATACGCCTATGGCGAGAACGAACGCGCCATGTGCAAGGACATGACCAGCTCGATGCAGGAGATGTATGAAGCGGCGGGCCTCGAGATCACCAAGGTGCACAGCGACCCGCTGGTGGAAGGCTCGTCCGTGCACGAAGTGGGAACGGCCCGCATGGGCGTCGATCCTCGGCAAAGCGTGCTCAATCGGTGGCAGCAGTCGCACGACGTGAAGAACCTCTACGTGGTCGACGGGTCGGGCTTCGTGTCGGCCGGCTGCCAGAATCCGACGTGGACCATCATGGCGCTTGCCTGGCGCGCCTGCGATCATCTGGCGGGCGAGTTGAAGCGCGGCAATCTCTGAGCCTGGACATGAGAGCAAGCGACATCGCCGGCAGGCGGGAATTTCTCAGGCTGCTTGCGGCGGCGGGGGCGACCGGGTTGGCGAGCGCGGGCGCGGTGTGTCCGGCAACGGGGCGCCCACGCCAAGACGCGGCGACGTCAGCGACAAAATTCTTCACACGCGCCGAGTTCGCGGCACTGGACGAAATCGCCGAGATGATCGTTCCCGGCGACGAGCGCTCGGGCGGGGCTCGCGCGGCGCGCGTCGCCGAAATGATCGATGGCCGGTTGGCCGAAAGCCTCGACCCGGCATGGCGCAAGAGCTGGAAGGACGACCTTGCCGAGATCGATCGCCTGTCGCGGGCACAATTCCGCCGGAGGTTCATGGAGGCGACGCCCGAGCAGCGCGCCCGGTTGATGGACCTGATCTCTCGCAACGAGGCCGATCCAAAGGCAGCGGGCGAGTATGCGTTCGGAACGATCAAATGGACGGTGACCGAGACCTACTACCGGACGCGCATCGGCATCCACGACGAGATCGGATACCAGGGCAATGTCATCCAGGACGAATTCACGGGCTTCGACGTGTCCCAGGGTTGAGCCGATGGATCATTGAAACCCGAGCGACCGGCACTTGGCGGCGACAGCGAGACGCCGATGGACGAGGCGAGCGTCGTCTGCTGCCGATTTGCTGCGGGCAGCGATACACACGACCAGTCAGCTCCGGTCGGTCGGAATCCAGAGCATGAAGACGGTCGCCGCGATGGCAGCGCCGGCGACACACGCCAGGAGGACCGGTCTCGCCAACCCCGACCCCACCGATGTGACGAGCACCGACACCCAGGCCAGCGAGACCGCCGCCAGTTTCACAGCCGGTCGAACCGCGCGACGCTCTTCGAAACGGTTCGCCTCGGCCAGCGCGTGGCTCAGCAGCGGGATGTGCTGCAGGCGCTCGTACAGGGTGTCGCTCGAACGCGCAAAGGCCCAAAGTGCGATCAGCAGAAACGGTGTGGTCGGCAAGCCGGGTAGAATGGCGCCGGCGATGGCCAACGCCGTCGCAACGCATCCGACCAAAACCAGTATCGATCGCTTGATCAAAGTGACGCTCGCCCTCAGGCTTTCGCGACGGTCCGCGCGCTTACGCCGAGGACGGAACAGTGATCGCAAGTTGAAATCCGCCCTTCGAGGCGACACTGACATGACCTGCGCGGCGAGGCCGGTCAACAGGCTTCGCACCCGAGACATGTCGCCGCAAAGCCCCACCGGACCGCTCCGCAGCAGAACCGCGGGCGTCCCATGACGGCGGGGCGGGAGCTCCGACGGCAGACGGGCAGGACCAAGCGGGCGCGATTCGACAGTCGCGACCGGCTTCGCTAGGGTCCCCGCAATACATTCCGGCCATTTGGTCCACCAACGCCGAGGAGGCTCGCCCATGACTGAAACAGATCCCCGCGCCGGCCATGGTGTCGCCCTTCCCGTGACGATCTACTCGGACGTCATCTGCCCGTGGTGCTATGTCGGCAAGCGGCGGTTCGAAGCGGCGCTCGGCGCACCCGGCGTGCCGGAGCGCATCGAGATCTCCTGGCGGCCGTTCGAGCTCAATCCGGATATGCCGGATGCGGGCATGGAACGCGCCGCCTATCGCGCCGCGAAATTCGGTGCCGAGAAAGCCCGTCAGCTCGACGAGCAGATGGCCGAGACGGGACGCGAGGTCGGCATCGCCTTCGCGTTCGACCAGATGAAGCGCACGCCGAGCACGCGTCTTGCGCATCGGTTGATCTGGCAGGCCGGGCGCGAGGGCCGCACCGCTCAGAATGCCGTCGTCAACCGGCTGTTCGAGGGATATTTCGAAGAAGGCCGCGACATCGGCAGCAAGACCGAGCTGGTGGCCCTCGCCACCGAGGCCGGTCTCGACGAGAAGGCGGCCAAGGTGGCGCTCGATGCGGAGCACACGCTCGAAGCCGTGCTCGATCTCGAGGACGCCGGCATCCGCATGGGCATCCGCGGCGTGCCGTTCTTCATCCTGATCGACAAGTATGCGGTTTCGGGTGCGCAGCCGCCAGAGGTCTGGCGCGATGCCCTGCCGCAGATCGCGGCGGAGGCGGCAAAAGGTCAGACGTAACAACCGCCAGGGCGCGTACCCGATCGGGCGCCGTCAGCGCGGCGGCGGCCCGGGCAGCAACTCCGGCAGCTCGCTCAAGTTCTCGATCCGGTGGTGCGCGTGGCTGGCCTCGGGCCAACCCCACTGCGCGCGCCCCCATGGGCCCCGCCGGATCAGGATGGGGTGCATGCCGGACGCGCGCGCGGGCAGCACGTCGTTGTCCACGCGATCGCCCACGTAGGCGATGTGATGGGGATCCATGCCGGCCGCCTCGATCACCTTGACGAAGAACTGCGGATCGGGCTTCGACACGCCCCACCCCTCGGACGTGGCGATGAAATCCGCGGCGAGCCCGCTCTCGCGCAGCATCGCCTCGGCCGTGGCCGGCTGATTACCGACGATGCCGATGAAATAGCCGCGCGCCTTCAGGACCGAAAGCGCATCGGCCGCGTCGTGATAGATATCCTCGCGGCCGATCACGAATTTCTTGCCTTCCGCCTCGCGCTCGGCCCGCGCCGCCTTGAAGTCGAAGCCCGGCTTCACCGCCGCGAACACGTTCTTCACCGGCTGGCGATCGGCCATCGCCGCCTCGATGCGCTCCAGGAAGAATTCGTAGGTGACGCCCATCCGCATGGCGTAGTCGGCATAGAGCCGCTTCTCGTCGACCAGCGTCTCGCCGACATCGAAGAACACGGCGCGAATGGTCATGGGATCGGCTCCTGCTCAGCGCGAATCGGGGCAACTCGGCGGCGGCCAGTGCGAGACCGGCCGGCGCGTGATCGAGCGGCACCTCAGTAGATCGTGACGCCGCTGTCTACCGGGAAAACCTGCCCGGTTGTGATCGCCGCCTCGTCGGAGGCCAGATACACGGCCATGTCGGCGATATGGATCGGCTGGCCGAGCCCGAACAGATGGCTGTCGGCCATTTTTGTCAGCGCCGGATTGAGTTCCAGCAGCTTCTTCACCCGGTCCGACAGCGTCGCCGAGGGCGCGATCGCGTTGACGCGGATCTTCTGTTTCGCATGGTCGAGCGCCATGGCCCGCGTCAGCGACGCCACGCCACCTTTGGCCGCCCCGTAGCAGGCCCGCCCGGGGACCGCCATCAGCGCCAGGTTCGAGGCCATGTTGATGATCGCGCCGCCGCCCGCCTTGGCGATCTCGGGGATTGCGACCTTCGAGCACAGGAACGTGCCGAAAAGGTCGAGCTTCATGACGCGCCAGAACTCCTCCTCCGACGCCTCCGTCACGGGGCCGTCCTGCGGCGTCGATCCGCCCGCGTTGTTATGGAGCACGTCGAGCTTGCCGAAGCGCGTGACCGTCTCCGCCACGGCGGAGACCACCGAGGCCTTGTCCGTCACGTCGCAGTGGATGAAGTGCGCGTCGCCGCCTGCGTTGCCGGCCATCGATCGCGCCGACGCCGCTGCTGCCTCGCCCAGCTCTCGGTTGATCTCGGCGACGACCACCTTGGCACCTTCCTCGACGAACCGCTCCGCCGTCGCGCGGCCGATGCCGCCGCCCGCGCCGGTGATGAAGGCGACTTTCCCCGCGAGACGTGGGCCAGGCATGGCAGTCCTCCGTGTGCTGTGGCGTGGTGGCGAGCGATGGTTGCCGATGGCCGCGATGCTATTCGGCCGCGATGGCCTGCCGCTTCGGCTCGAAACGAAAGCCCCGGTAATTGTCGACTACCACGTCCTCGCAGGTGCGGCGGTAAGAGCCGACGCCCGCGATATAGGGCATGAAAAGGCGCGGTTTGCCTGGAATGTTTGCGCCCATGTACCAGGAGTTCGCCTGCGGGAAGAGAGTCTTGTGCGCGACGATCTGCACGTGGTCGACCCACTCGTCCTCCGCTTGCCGGTCAGGCTCGACCAGGTCGAGCCCCTGCTTGCGCATGTAGACCATCGTGTCCGTTACCATGTCCACGTGCTGTTCGATGGTGTTGATCATGTTGCCCTTCACGGACGGGCTGCCCGGCCCGGTGATGATGAACATGTTCGGGAAGCTTGCGGACATCAGGCCTAGATAAGTTCGCGGTCCCGCCTCCCACTTCTTCTTGAGCGCCAGTCCGTCCCGGCCGCGAATATCGACGTTGAAAAGCGTTCCAGTCATGGCGTCGAAGCCGGTCGCAAAAACGATGGCATCGAACTCGAATTGGCGGCCATTCGCGACCAGCCCCCTTTCCGTCAGCCGTTCGATGGGCTTTTCACTGATATCGACGAGTTCGACATTCTCCCGGTTGAAGGTTTGATAGTAGCCGCTGTCGATGCAGATGCGCTTCGTGCCGATCGGGTGCGTCTTGGGGCATAGAATTTCGGCAGTCACCGGATCCTTCACGATCGACCGGATCTTGTTCCGGACGAACTCCGCCATCGTGTCGTTGGCGGCCTTGTTTGTCAGAATGTCGTTGAAGGCCCCAAGGAACGCGCCCGTGCCTTCCTTCCAGCGCTGCTCATAGATGCGCTGGCGCTCCTCCTCGCTCACGTCGAAGGCCGAAACTTCATTGGCTTCGCGCAGCATGCCGTTCGGCTGGTAGCGCATTTCGGCGCGCTTCTCGGCATAGCCGTCTTTCCAGGAGTTCGCGTAGTCTTCGGTCATCGGCACGTTGCGCGCGGGAATGGAGTAGTTCGCCTGGCGCTGGAACACGGTCAAATGCGCCGCCTCCTCTGCAATCACCGGAATGGCCTGGATGCCGGAGGAGCCGGTACCGATCACCGCAACCCGCTTGCCCTTGAAGCTGACACGCTCGTGGGGCCAGTTGCCGGTATGGTATGTCTCGCCCTGATAGTCGGCCAGTCCCTCGAACTTTGGTATCTGCGCAGTCGAGATGCAGCCGCCTGCCATGATGAAATATTTGCAGGCGACCGTCTCGCCCGTGTCGGTCGTCACATGCCAGGCACGGGCTGCCTCGTCATAGTGAGAGGCGCGGATCTCGGTCTCCAGCGTGATGTATTTCCGCAAATCGAAACGGTCGGCGACATGGTTCGCGTAGTCCAGAATGTCCGCCTGGGCCGAGAACTTCTCCGGCCACTGCCATTGCTGCTGCAGGTCTTCGTCGAAGCCATAGGAGTACTGCATGCTCTCCACGTCGCAGCGCGCGCCGGGGTAGCGGTTCCAGAACCAGGTACCGCCAACACCGTTGCCGCGCTCGAAGCAGCGGGCGGAAAAGCCCGCCTTCTGAAGGCGTTGAAGGAGGTAGAGGCCGGAGAAGCCGGCCCCGACAATGACAACATCGACGGTGGACGGTTGAACGGCGGAGGCGGGCATGCGGCGATTCCTAAATTGGTGGCGGCCTGGATCGGCCATCTCGGCGGTCAGCATGGCCAACAACTTCAGAATTGCCAATAGTTGATGCCCGCGGTGGAGGGCACAGCTCGCCGCTCGGCAGCGGACGGGGCGTCGCCGTGTATACTCGCCCGACACTCGAGGGGAGGAAACAGATGAAGTTCGCAGCACGCGTGGGCCGCATCGCGACCTCGGCGTCGACACTCGCCGCCCAACGCGCGCGGGAGATGAAGGCTTCAGGCGCCGATATCATATCCTTGACGACCGGTGAGCCGGACTATCCGACACCTGCGCATATCATCGATGCCGCCTTCCGCGCGGCACGTGCAGGTCAAACACGCTACACGACGGTCTCAGGGACTGTCGAACTCAAGGCAGCCATCATCGAGAAATTCCATCGGGAGAACGACCTCGACTACGAACCGGCCAATATCATCGTCGGGAATGGCGGCAAGCACGTCCTCTTCAACGCGTTGATGGCGACGGTCGAGGCTGGCGTCGAAGTGATCATTCCGGCGCCCTACTGGATCTCCTATCCCGAAATCGTGGTGCTTGCGGGTGGCGCCCCTCGTTTCGTCGCCTGCGATGAAAAGAC
>JBFWXN010000018.1:0-80053 GCA_050187415.1 Hyphomicrobiaceae bacterium
TGGAGGACATCCGCTCCTCCTGAAACTGAAGGAGCTGGAAGCGCTCGAGCGGCTGGTCGAGAAGGTTGGCCGCATCGACTTGCATGCCGGATCGGGCCAGGGTCTCGACGCGCTGCTGACCAGGCTCTACTCGCTCGAGCGGTAGCGCTCGCGCGATGGTGGGCCTTCGGCAATGGAAAGGGCGGCAACATGCCGCCCTTTCTGCTGTCTCGCTCGAGACGTGTGATTGCGCCTCGCTCGCACTTATTTGATCGGCTTCTCGTCGTCCCAGACTTTTTCCGGCATCGGCAACCCCACCCACATCGAATTCGGCAGCGGGTCGATCGGCTTCACTCCGATGAAGTCCTCGAGGATCATCATCATCTGCCGGCAATGCTGACCCGAGTGCCACGTCGTGCGCTCGAGGAAGTCGTGCTTGGACTGTTTGGCGTAGTACGTCTCGGCTTCGTCGGCGTAGTCGGTGTACTGACCTTGCGTCGTCCACCACTCCTTGAAACGCCGCTCTACGTCTGCACCGTAGGCGAGAATGGCCGCCTTGCTGTCTTGACCGTCCGGCGCGTTGCGCCCGTATGCCGTCACAACGAGGGGAATGCCTTCCACCTCGTGCTCCAGCCACGCGTCCACCACGTTGAACGTGTGCCACGCCAGATTGGCGAATGAGCGCGGCCGCCCTGGTACCTCGCCTTGCATCTTCTCCTCGGGCATCTGCGCGAAGAAGCGTTGCTCTGCTTCGAGAATACGCTCGATGCGTTGCACAAGCTCTTCCGGCGGCAGGATTGTCTCCTCGCCGATATCGACGCCGACGAGTGCTGCCACATCGCGCAGCGACTGCCCGTTCGCATACTGCTTGCCACGTGTCACGAGTGGCAGCATGCGTACGCCAAACGGTTTCATCTCGTCCCAGCCGCTGGGATCTTCGACCACGTTGCGCGAGACGAATTCAATTCCGTGTCTGCCAAGGAACTCCTTGGTGCGAAGACAGCTTGTTCAGCCAGGGTGCCAGTAGACGCGAATCTTGCCGTCCGCTGCAGTCGAAGACGCCGTCATGATCTGCCTCGTATGATTCCAATCGATCTATTTTGAATCCTAGGCGCGTTCTCGGCAAACGACAATGCCCGTCAACGCGCCTCCGGAACCGAAACACCGCCGCTCCCTGCTCGCCTCCGCCCACTACTCTGCGGCGACAGCCAAAGCCCCCGATTTGATCCCGCGCACCAATCGCCCAGGCAGCGCCCCGGTCGGCCGGCCTTCACGACTGACGACTTCGCCCGAAACGATCGTCGCCTCGTAGCCATCAACCTTCTGGATGAGCCGTCGACCGTTGCTCGGCAGGTCGTAGACCACCTCCGGCGCATGCAGCCGAAGCCGTTCGTAGTCGATGACGTTGACGTCGGCTTTGGCGCCACGCCGCAGGATGCCACGGTCATTCAGTCCGATGGCGCGGGCGTTGTCGCTCGTCAGTCGCTTGATGGCCCATGCGAGCGGCAATTTCGGTCCGCGCGTCCGATCGCGGGTCCAGTGGGTCAGCATGTACGTCATGGCACTCGCGTCCGACAGTATGCCGACGTGCGCCCCGCCATCCCCGAGCCCGACCAGCGAGTGCGGATGGCACATCATATCGCGCACGGTGTCGAGCGTGCCATAGGTGTAATTGGAAAGTGGTCGGTAAAGTATCGTCTTGCCGCCATTCTCCATCAGCATGTCGTAGGCGAGTTCTGCCGGATTGATGCCCGCCCGCGCGGCCCTTGCCGCAATGCTTTTCTCTGCCGCAGGCTCGTAGTCCGGCGGATCACCGAGCGGGAATATGCGATCCCACTTCGTCACACGGCGCATGAGAGATGCATCATCGATCGTCTCTGCGACAAGCCGGGCCCGGAGGGCGGGATCGGCAAGTCGCTGCATCTTCTCCGGGAAGGGCAGATGCTCCACCTCTTTCCAGCTTGGGCGCCCCATGAACGGGTTCTGCGAGATTTCAAAGCCGAGCATGATGCCCGTCGGCCGCGTCAGCACCTGCCCCATCATGTGTACGCCGGATTTTTGCGCATCTTCCATGCCGGCCATCAGGCGGCGCCATTCCTCGGGCTGGCTGTCACGCTGCAGAATTGTGATCGACATCGGCCGCCCTGAACGCTCGGCCAATCGGCGCAGCAGCGCCATTTCGTCCTCGGGATCGTCGAAATCGGAGATCACCTGCAGCCAACCGGCCCGCTCGGCCTTGAGCGCGAGCGCAATCTCCATCAGCTCGGCCTCATCGGCCTTCAGCGTCGGGATCGGCCGTCCGTCGAGTGTCTTGTGATTGAGCGTCCGCGACGTCGAAAAGCCGAGCGCCCCCGCGCGAATGCCTGCCGCCGCCAACGCCGCCATGCGCGCCCGGTCGTCGGCCGTCGCCGGTTCCCGGTCTGCGCCCCGCTGACCCATCACGAATACGCGCAGCGCGGCGTGCGGCACCTGCGTCACCACATCCAGATCGTAGGGCCGCGCCTCCAGCACATCGAGATAGTCCTCGAAACTCTGCCAGCTCCACGGCAAGCCTTCCGTCAGCACCACCTCCGGAATGTCCTCGACGCCCTCCATCAGCTTGACGAGCATGTCGCGCTGCTCGGGCGCACAGGGCGCGAAACCGACGCCGCAATTGCCAATGACGGCCGTCGTCACGCCATTCCAGGATGACGGCGTGATCTGGCTCGACCACGTCACCTGGGCATCGTAGTGCGTGTGCAGATCGATGAAGCCGGGCGTGACGATGCGTCCTTTGGCGTCGATCTCCTCGCGCCCTGAGCCGGTCACCTGACCGATCGCAGCAATGCGTCCGTTGTCGATTGCAATATCGGCCTCGAAGGGTTCGGCGCCGCTACCGTCGAACACCATACCGCCTCGGATGACCAGGTCATGTTGAGGGCCTGCCATGTCGCTCATTCCTCCATCGTTGCGTTGAGCCGCTCGACGGCCTCCGCAAAATCTTTCTTGAATTCATAGACGACGTCACGCGCCCGCATCTCATGCTTCATCAGGCCTACGGCTTGACCGACGTAGTATGTCGCGAGCTCCCTGGCGCCGGCGTGGCCACTCTCCGCCAGCTTGTCGACTTTTGCCAACGCCGGGCGGCTGATCATGCCCTGCAGCGGCATCTCGAGCGGCTCCGGCATTCCCGGCGCGCTCCACGCGGCCGTCCACGGCGACTTGAGCTGCCGTGTCGGTTTGCCCGTACGGCTGCGCGAGCGCACTGTGTCGCGCGCGGACGCTTTCAACATCTTGGCTTTCACCGTCGGAATCGTCTCGGCCTCGACCGTGGTCAGCCAGACCGACCCGGTCCAGGCGCCGGCGGCACCCATAGCCATCGCGGCTGCCATCTGCCGGCCGGTGGCGATACCGCCGGCCGCAAGCACATGGACGGTGGGCTGATCCTGGATCGCATCGATCACGTCGGGCACGACCACCATCGTCGAGATTTCGCCGCAGTGGCCGCCGGCTTCCGTGCCCGAGACGACAAGAATATCCACTCCGGCCGCCACGTTCTTCAATGCGTGCTCGCGCGCACCCGTCAGGGCACCGACGGCAATCCCGTTCGCCCGGCAGCGATCAACCACCGATTTCGGCGGCGGCCCCAGCGCGTTCACGAACAGTTTGATGGGATGCGCGAACGCCACGTCGAGCAAGCGCTGCGCTCCGTCCTCTTTCATATTGGCCGAGTAATCATGCGCCCAGTTGGACGTCCACAGGTCCGACGTCTCGATGCCGTGCTGCTTGAGTAGGCTCTCGATATGTTGACGGTGCCCTGCCGGAATACGTTCGGCGAGGTCCTGCGCGGTGACGTCTTCGGCTTTGCCCTCCATACGCGAGGGGATCAGCAGATCGACGCCGTAAGGCCCCTTGACGTGCCGATCGATCCACGCAAGGTCGATCTCCAGTGTCTCCGGCGTGTGCGCGACCGCACCGAGCACGCCAAAGCCTCCGGCGTTCGTTACCTCGACGACGACGTCGCGGCAGTGCGTGAAGGCAAACAGCGGAAATTCGATTCCAAATCGCTCGCAGAGCGCCGATTTCATCGCTTCCGTCCCCTGACCGTTGGCATTTTGCGCCAATCCTGGCCCGCCAGGGACGCCGTGGCAATCGAATGCTTCACGGCCGACATGGGTCGCCCGGACTCAATCCAGCGCTACCGCATTGCCAACCGCAATCTCGCCGCCCGCCTCCACGCGGCCGTAGACGCCGAAGTCGGAATGGCCGACCGCGCGCTGTAACGCAGCAGGGATCGAAAGATCCCTGATCCCGGCCTCGGGATCGACGTCGGTCGCGGCGCAACGCCGCGTCCGATGAAAGATCGACAGTGTTGCAGGGCCGATGGCCAGCTTGCGGCCGACCCAGTCCAGCTCTTGCCACGCCGGCACGCCGTCCAAAATGATATTCGGCCTGAAGCGAAGCGCGTTGAGTGGCCGTCCCACAATACGCTCCAGATCGCGAACCGTCGCCAGATTGACGATGTGAATGCACTTCGCTTTCATGTCGGAAAAGCTGTGCCCAGGCGCCGCGACGATCTTCGGCGCGCCTCGAAGCGACGTTTTCATGTAGGCGGCCATGAACTGCTCGATCAACTGCCGCCCGACCGTCGTCGCCAGGTTGCCGCGAGCCACCTGCTTGCCGTCGCGCAGAATGGTGAGTGTCAGTGTCTGCTCGTCGAACGTCGTCTCGAGCGTCGCGAGCTTCTCGTCGCGCATCAGCATCAGGAAGTGGATCTTGGGCAGATAGCGCGGATTGTCCGGATCGAACCCACCCGGTCCGTTCTCGATGGCCCAGGCCCGATCGCCCGGTATGGTCTCTCCCGGCGACAATTGGATGCGTACCAACGGCTCGGGCGAGAGCCCCTTGACCGGATAGCGATAGAGCGCAACGACGCTCCGCGCGGCACTCTCGCATTGCTCGCTCATCTCATCGCCTCCAAGCCTGCTCGTATCGCAGCGCATCATGGAGGCGCGTCGGTGGCTCGGCAAGGCATCCATCGGTCGCGGCGCGGACACTTGCCGGACGCAAAATGGAAGGCCCGGAACGCAAGCTCCGGGCCCAGTCGTCTCAGCAAAAGCGCTTTGTCAGGCCGCCGTCTCGAGGCTCGGCGCCCACTTCCCGGCGGCCGCCAGACCATTCATTTTCGCGCGGTGCGCAAATGCCTTGGCGCCCGCCGCCTCGTTGTCTTTCTTGCCAGACCAAGCCTTCAGTGCGGCCGCCTGCAGCGCACGCCCATAGGAGAAGGTGAGGCTCCACGGCAGATCGCCCATGGCGTTCATCAGGTGGAGGTGCGCCGTGGCATCTTCTTCTGACTGGCCGCCCGAGAGGAACGCGATGCCGGGCACGGCGCTTGGCACACAGCGCTTGAGAACCTTCACCGTCTTCTCCGCGACTTCCTCGCGCGAAGCCTGCTTCGGCGACTGCTTGCCGGCGATCACCATGTTCGGCTTGAGCACGATCTGCTCGAGCGTGACGCGGTTGTAGTAGAGCTCCTGGAACACCTCCTTCAGCACCCACTCGGTGACCTCGGCACAGCGATCGATGTCGTGCGCGCCGTCCATCAGCACTTCCGGCTCGACGATCGGCACGAGCCCGCCTTCGAGGCAGATGGAAGCGTAGCGGGCGAGCGCATGCGCATTGGCCTTGATGCAGGTGTAGCTCGGGATGCCGGCACCGATGTCGATCACCGCGCGCCACTTGGCGAACTTGGCCCCGAGGCCAACGTAATCCTTCACACGGCCCGGCAATCCATCGAGCCCTTCCGTGACCACTTCGCCGGGGCAGAACTGCAGCGGCTTCGTCCCGCCATCGACCTTGATGCCCGGTAGCGAGCCCGCGTCCGCGATGACCTTCGCGAGCGGCGTGCCGTCCTTGGCTTTCTGGCGGATCGTCTCGTCGTAAAGAATCACACCCGAAATGTAGTTCTTCATCGCCTCTGTCGAGCGGAACAGCATTTCGCGATAGTCGCGGCGGCTGTCGGCTGTGGATTCGGTCTTGATGCTGTCGAAGCGCCGCTTGATCGTGCCAGAGCTCTCATCGGCCGCGAGAATGCCGCGCCCTGGCGCGACCATCGCCTGGGCAACCTGCTCAAGTGTCATCGTCATGGGACTAGCCTCCGCTCGTTCAACGTATCGTGCGACTAAATTCCGGGGTGCGAACCTCTAGCGCGGTTCCAGCCGCGAGGCCAAGGGGAAGCGCTCTTGGGTCATGATCAAGCTGAATGGAGGTGTATGTTCAAGCATTGTCCGCCCGTAGACTCTCGTATCGACCGCGGCCATTCAGGGCACTTTGTGTGCGATGTGCAAATCCGACATGGTCTCAGACCGTCATAGGGACCCCGTTGAAAGCTGCGGTGCTGGACTTCAAACGCCCGATGCCCCGCTGTCGGTTGCAACGCGCATCATCGCGGCATGCCTTCCCGGCAATCGGGGCCGGCTGGAATACTCGACAACGAGCCGCGCCAAGACGCCGGGCCCGTCTTTTCACTCGACGAAATTGCCTCCATCTTGGGTTATATGCAAAGCATCGACCGCCGGGTCGGCCAAGATCGCCAAGCCTGCCTCGAATGGGCCGACACGCCGCGCCGCCACTACGGAGACCACGTCAGATGCTCAAGATCACGCCGATCGGCGCCACCCTCGGCGCCCGGATCGAGGGAATTGATCTCTCGCAACCGCTCTCTCGAAGCGACAAGGCGGAAATTCTGCAAGCTTTTGGACGGTATGCGGTTCTGTGCTTCCCGAAGCAGAACGTCGACCCGGCGCAGCAGAAAACATTCGCCAAGGAGTTCGGCTCGCTCGAGATCAATGTCGCCGCAGGCCACTACACGGTGCCCGGCCATCCGGAAGTGATGGTGCTCTCGAACATCGTCGAAGACGGCAAGCCCATCGGCTTGGCCGACGCGGGCCAGGACTGGCACACCGACATGAGCTATTCCGAGCCGATCGCGTTCCTCAATATCCTGCACGCGATCAAAGTGCCGTTCCGCGACGGCCAGCCACTCGGCAATACCGAGTTCCTCGATATGTGCGCCGCCTATGACGACCTTGCCCCAGATATCAAGTCGCGCATCGAGAACCTCAGCGCCACTCACGACTTCAACAAATTCTGGGAGGAGATGCTCAAGCGCCCCGGCACTCAGCGCAAGCCGCTCACACCCGAGCAGCGCGCCGCGAAGCCGCCGGTTTCGCACCCCCTTGTGCTCACGCACCCGATCTCGGGACGCAAAGCGCTCTACTGCACGGTCGGCTATGTGACCCACGTCGATGGCGTCAGCAAGCAAGAGAGCGACGATCTTTTGTCGGTTCTCTTCAAGCACCAGCTCCAGGACAAGTACAAATACAAGCACCTGTGGAGCGAGGGCGACGTGCTGTGCTGGGATAACCTTTGGACAATGCACAACGCGGTCGCCGACTATCGCCCCGACGAGCCGCGCCATATGCGCCGCTGCCAGGTCATGGCAGATTGGATCTTCACGCCCGAGGCCAAGGCCGCCTCGCGGCTCGCCTGATCGATCCGCGCGACCGCGTTTGGTCGAGCTCCGGGGGTCATGCTCTCGGGTGCACATGGTTCAAGCGCCCGCGGCCAGCAGGCGAATTCCCGCCGCTCACGGCCGCTTCACAGCCACCTGCCTGAGAGCCGGGAGCAACTCGTCCGAAATCAGCCGCATGCTCGGCAGCGACGCGGACGCCGGCATCCCCGCCCAGTTGGTGCGCACGACAAGGTGGCTGCATCCGAATTCGTCCCAGTAGGGGCGGAGTTGCTCGAAGCAGTCCTCCGGCGAGCCGATGATGAACCGACCCTCGGTCAGTTCCTCGAACGATCGTGAGAAGTCGGCATTGTCCGGCATCACTTTGTCCTGCCCCCACTTGGCATAGTCGGCATACTTGCCGCCGAGATAGGGCGCCGCCATCTCGATCGCGGTTCGCCGATCCTTGGCGCAGAAGACTTCCTTGAACACGGGTAGATCACGGGGGAACGGTTTGCCGCACGCGTGCAACTCCTCCCGGTAAACAGTCATCATGCGGCGGATCGAATCGAGCGTCGCGTGCGGATTGATGAACCAGGCGTCCGCCAGTCGTGCCGCCCGACGCACGGCCGGGTCGTTGTTCGCCGCGATCCAGATCGGCGGGCCCGGTTGCTGGACCGGCCGAATGTTCATGACGACGTTGTCGAGCCGGCAGGTCTCGTCCTCGTAGGTGACCGGCTTGCCCGACCAGAGTTGCTGCGCCAGGTCGAGATAGGCTTCGAAGCGCCTCACGCGCGCACCTTTCTGCACGCCGAAGGCATCGAACTCGACATCGCGATAGCCGAGCCCGACCCCGAACACGAAATTCCCTTTCGCGAGGATGTCGAGCGTCGCAATCGTCTCCGCCGTATAAACCGGGTTGTGCAGGTTGAGCAGCAGGATACCCGTGCCGATCGTCATCTCACCCGCCTCGGCGGCGAGACGCGCCAGGAATGGCACGAGCTGAAGCTGCTTGTTGTCGCCTTCGTTCAGGTAATGCTGGCCAGTCAGCAGCGAATCCCAACCACGATCGCGCGCATGGTGCACCATGGCGATCTGGTCGCCCAGCGCCTGCACCATATCGGCCCCGGTCTTCTGCTGGTTGGTGATGAAAAGTCCGACTTTCATGACACGTGTCCTCGAACCACAGGGCGATGTGAGACGGCGCGCGCCGCGCCGCCATCAAGTGTGTTGCGAGCATTTTCAAGCTTTACGGGCCGGGGAGCAATCAACCAGCAAGCAGCTCGGTCGGTCGAAACGCATGGCGGCCGGATCAAGCCTTGTGCCGGGCGATGACCTCGGCTCCGAACCGCTCGATGCGCCCGACGGTCTCCTCGATGGTTGCGCCTCCGAGCCTCAGCGCGGCATGGCTGATGCCGGCCTCGGTTAACGCTTCGGCGTCGGCGAGCATATCGGCGGAGGTGCCTGTGAACATCCGCCGCGCCGAGCCATCCGCCACGCGGTGATCGCCCCACTCGAAGAAATCCTGCACCAACAGCGTGAACCCAAGTGTCGCCGGATCGCGTCCCGATGCTTCGCACAAAGCCCGCACATGCTCGATGCCGGCCCTGAGCCGCACGGGCGTGTCGAGCGGCATCGTCTGGCTGTTGTTGCCCGGATACCAGGTGCTGCCGTACTTGATCGCTCGACGAATAGCTGGCGCACTCTCGCCGCCGATCCAGAGCGGGGGGTGCGGCTTCTGCAGTGGCTTCGGCTCAAAGATCACTTCATTGAATTTGACGTGCTCACCATGAAATGATGGCCGCTCCTTGGTCCAAAGCTCGATGAACGCGGCCAGGCTCTCGTCCGTCACCGCGCCGCGGTCTGCAAAGTTCGCCGAGAGCGCCGCGAACTCTTCCTTCATCCACCCGGCGCCCGCCCCGACGATGAGCCGGCCTTTCGAAAGCACGTCGATCGTTGCCAGCATCTTCGCCGTGAGCATGGCTGGTCGATGCGGCACGACCAGCACCGACGTGAGCAGACGCAATCGCTGCGTCGCTGCGGCCAGAAACGCGATCGTCGATAGCTGATCGAAGCAGTGGCCGTGTTGCGCACCCCCGAACGTGCCACCGGCAACGTAGGGGTAATGCGTCTCGCGCTCGGCCGGAATCACGAGATGGTCGCTGACCGAGAGGAAATCGAAGCCGGCCTTTTCGGCGGCCGCGGCAACGGCCATATAGTTGTCCGCGGACGTAAAGACCCGCTGCGTCAGCGTGCTCAAGCCGAATTTCATGTGGCCGGTCTCCTCGACATCCGCCTGCGCGCAAAAAAGCCGGGCTCGATCATGGAGCCCGGCTTCGTCGATTGCCAGTATCAACTGTGCACCAGTCAGCCACGCGGCGGTGCCGGCCGTCTCCTATACGACTACTTCTTCGCGGCCTTCTTGGCGGGCGCCTTGGCAGCTGGCTTGGCGGGGGCCTTGGCCGCCTTCTGCGTCAACGCCGATGCGGCCGCTGTCTTGGCAGCCGCGCTGGCCTTGGGATCCCTCATGACCTTGGCCGCTGCGGTCGCCGCCTTGGCGCTCGTGACTTCCCTGCTCTTGCTCTGGGTCAGCGCCGAAGCCGCAGCCACCTTGGCATTCTTGCTCGCCGTCGGGTCCTTCAGCACCTTCGCCGCCGCGGACGCTGCCTTCGTTCCCGTGCTCTCGCTCTTCCTGACGGCCATATCCGTAGTCTCCTTGATGTGCCGGCCCAAGGCTCGGCGATGCAGCTACATTCGCTATGCGGATTCGCGCGTCGTTGACATCATCCACAGGCAAAAAACCTGTTGATCCTGCACGCCGCGCGGATCGGCCGATGCCTTGTCCCGACCACGGACCGCGATTGACAGGCCGACCACACCCGCGCCACAACGCCAGCCGAAAGCCAATCGCCGTTGCGAAGGAGCCGCCAAGATGTCGACCGCCGACCTGCAGCAGACCATCGAAGCCGCCTGGGAGGCGCGTGATGGCGTCAATTCGTCGACAAAAGGCGCGGTTCGCGATGCGGTCGCAAATGCGATCGAGATGCTGGACAAGGGCACCGCCCGCACCGCCGAGAAAAGGGGCGAGGAGTGGGTGGTCAACCAGTGGCTCAAGAAAGCCGTGCTGCTGTCGTTCCGCCTCAACGACATGGGGCTGATCGCGGGTGCCCCCGGCGGCTCGTCCTGGTGGGACAAGGTCCCTTCGAAGTTCGACGGCATGGGCACTGACGACTTCAAGAAGGCCGGCTTCCGAGCGGTCCCCGGTGCCGTTGTCCGCCGCGGCTCGTACATTGCGCCGAACGTGGTGCTGATGCCCTCGTTCGTAAATCTCGGCGCGTACGTCGGCGAGCGCACCATGGTCGACACCTGGGCAACGGTCGGATCGTGCGCTCAGATCGGCAAGGACTGCCATCTGTCCGGCGGCGTCGGCATCGGAGGCGTTCTCGAGCCGCTGCAGGCCAATCCGGTCATCATCGAGGACAACTGTTTCGTCGGCGCACGCTCCGAAGTGGTCGAAGGCGTTATCGTTGGCGAGGGCTCAGTGCTTTCCATGGGCGTCTTCATTTCCGCCACCACGAAGATCGTTGACCGATCGACCGGCCAGATCCACATGGGCAAGGTGCCGCCCTACTCCGTGGTCGTGCCCGGCTCGCTTCCGGGAATGCCTCTGCCGAATGGCATGACCGGACCCGGGCTCTATTGCGCCGTCATCGTCAAGACCGTCGATGCGCAGACGCGCGCCAAGACCTCGATCAACGATCTGCTCCGCGATTGACGCGAATACGCTGTGCCGCCCGCATGACAAGGGCTTGCTTGCGCCCGCAGTAGCGGCCGCCTACTCGGCGGCTGCTCGCTTGCCGGCTCGCAGATAGGCTACGCCCTCGGCCACGGCTTTGCGAAAGCCAGCCATATCCTGCTGCCCCGTGGCGAAGTCCGACAGGTCCTTGGTGTTGCGCGCAAAGATCCGCTCCGGCTGTGTCGGATCGATGATGAACAGGAACGGTATCGCCTCGAGCTTGACATCGCCGGACCGTGCCAGCAGGGCCTTGACCGCAGCATCGCCGCTATAGATCAGCGCGTTGCGCCCCTTGTGCGTCGCCGAAAGACCGACCTCGATATGCTTGAAAGTCTTGGCATAGTCGATCGGATCACCCTGCCGTCCGAAGAATTCCGGTCCCGGCATGGCGCGCTGCAACGCGGCGCACCAAGGACACCAGGTCGCGCCTACCGTGACGATCAGGAGCTTGCCTTCTTGCCGCGCCCCTTCGATCGACTGTGTCAGGTAGGCGAGTTGATCCTCGCAGACCTTGTACACCGCGCCGCCAGGCCTTATCGGCTGCGACGCCCGCACCGGGTCGTCGAGACACGGCGTCGCCGGCTTATAGACATAACCATCCGGTGCAAGCTTCCAGACCTGCGCCGAAGCCGTCGTCGAGACCAGCACGGCAAGCAGAAAGGCCCCGAATAGGGGGCGCCAGTCCATCATCACGAATCTCCGTCCGAAGTATCGATCGACAAGTATTACCGGGATCTCAGATCGGATCGAAGGTCACAGAGCACAAGAACCGTTCGCCTCGCGCGCCATCACATTGCGGTCAAGTGCAGCCCGACGACATCGACTGAATGGCGGCCGTCAAACCCAGCAGCGAGTAGGTGTCACTGGTCTGCTGCCCCTCGGCGGACGTGGCGGTAATGGTCATGGACCGCCCTCTGCGCATGACATCGAGCAGTTTCAACTCGTCGTTGGCATCGCTCACGTAGGCGCGATCACCGTCGGGAAAGAGATCGAAGCGCGTCCCGTCGACGTCGACCTCGATCTGAGCCCCCTTTTTCAGGGCGACTCCAACCAGCACGCTGATCTCGGCCTTGATGCCTGCCTTCGGCCACGCCGTAACATAGACGTGAGGGCTCTCCTTGCGCGCCTTTTGCGGACTGGCCTCGGTCGGCTCGGACACGGCAAAGCACATGCGCTGATCATCCGATCCGTGCCGATAGGCCTTCCAGTCGGTGTGAGTGCTCATAAGCTCTGCGGCGTCGGCGAGGCCGATCCAAATCGGACCACCCACCAGTTGCAGAACGAAGATCAAGAAGGCGGTTTTGAAGTGTCGTATCATGAACCCGCATCATTCTTCGTGGAATTGGATGGCGAACCATCCCTCAATGCTGGCTCGAGGCCGGTATGTCCAGCATTGACAACCGCTCATGCTCGATTTTTGCGCGCGCTGTGGACAACACTATGACGCGGCACGCGAAAATTGCCGAATCCGTCAGCGCGATCGCACCGTGTGCAGAGCAGGCAGCCTTGCGACCGGCTGCCTCGAGACGAGCCGGTCGTACATGACGATGGCGCCTGCCACCGCCACATTCACACAAAACCGCGTCGGGATTTTCACGATCGTATCGCAGCGCGCCAGCATCTCGGGCGAGAGTGATCCCTTCTCCGGCCCCAGCACGTAGGCGGCCCGCGCCGGATGATGAAAGCGCGGCAACTCGGTTGCCTCGTCAACGAGTTCTATTCCGACCAGCACACAGCCGCGCGGAAGTGCTAAATCGTCAGCACTGCGCCAGTCGTAGTGCGGCAGGTGCTGGTCGCTGCGCGACGTATCCGCTACGGCCTCCAGCGCGCTATACATAGCCCCGACCGTGAACGTGAAGGCTGCCCCGAAAGCATGCGCCGAGCGCATGAGGTTGCCGAGATTGCGGCTTTTCGACATGCGCTCTGCACCGACGGCAAAGAAGCCGCGTGCTGTCTCGAGGCCGGTTCCAGTCATGGCGTCACCTCATGGAAGGTCGAGCGCGCATCAGGCGGCGGGCGCGGGCCTTCGGGCAAGCGACAAAGGCGTTCTGCGCCAATGACCAGCTTGCCATCCGCCAGCGCCGCACCGGGGAGCGGGGAGCCGCATCGGCACACGGCTTAAATGGTTCTTAAGCGTTCTCCGACATTCTGCCCATGATACGGCACGAGGAAGGAAGTCGTCGATCGTTTGCGTTTTTGCGTCGGCGTAGTCGGGCAGTCCCATCAGGCCTCCCGAACTGTGACGCGAACGCTTGCTCCTCGGGCACTGCCTGACTGTCGAAGCCAGCCAGGTCCGATGCCGGTGCATTCGAAGGATCGACGCAGATGCGATTGACACGACTAATCCTGATGATGGGCCTGACGGTCGCCGTCGCGACCCCGAGCGCGCAGGCCGCCGACTGGAACCGCGGCGGCAGCGTCAAGGACTATGGCGGCGTTCCCGTGCCGGCGCCAATTCCCGTTATCGAAACCTTCAAGTGGTATCTGCGCGCTGACGTAGGTGGTGGCCTCGTCGACGGTGCCACACCGTCCATGAGCCAGAACCTTTACGGCCTCGATCGCGACCCGGCCGACGGGCCCGTGTTCGGCGCGACGTCGAGCTGGTTCACCGGCGATTTCGACACTTTCGCCATGGGCGGCGTCGGCGTCGGCGCCTATCTTTCGCCTCGCCTGCGCGCCGACGTCACAATCGACGTTCGCTCCAAGGGCGACGCTCATGTCGACGGCTCGTACAGCTTCTTGCGCGATCCCGCAGTTGTCGGTGCGAATATTCAGGTAGACGGTGCGACGCGCGAGCATACGGAGGTTCGCACCTCTGTTGCACTTGCCAACCTCTACTGGGATCTGGTGGACCGCAGCAGCCGCCTCGTGCCGTATATCGGCGCAGGTGTCGGCCTTGCCATCCGCAACATCGACCGCGATCACAGCACCGTCGAAACACTCAGTGATCCGGCGAATCTGGCACCGGCCACAACCCGGACGTTCACCGGAGAGGGCACCGGACGGCAACTCGCTGTCGCTGCCGCGGCGACCGCCGGTGTCGCCTACAATATCAGCCAGGGTCTCGTGTTCGACCTCAGCTATCGCTACACCTACATCGGCGCGGTGGACTTCGACACGCGCATCAACTTCTCCGAGCCGATCAATGGACGCAACTCCGTCGATTCGCGCCTCTCGATCGCCGACACCCACGAGCACGCGATTCGCGCAGGCCTTCGCTGGAACGTGTGGTGACGGCCTGCGACAGGCACTGATCTAGACGACGAAAAAATGGGGCGGCTTCCTCGAACGAAGCCGCCCCGTTTCTTTTTGGTCACGCGCCAATCGTCTTGGCGACTTGCGTCGATCTTATCTAGTGGCCGAGCACCGCCAGCAGCAGCAGGGCCACGATGTTCGTGATCTTGATCATCGGGTTGACGGCGGGTCCCGCCGTATCCTTGTAGGGATCGCCGACCGTATCGCCGGTCACGGACGCTTTGTGCGCTTCCGAGCCCTTCATGTGCCGCACGCCGTCCTTGTCGACGAACCCGTCTTCGAACGCCTTCTTGGCGTTGTCCCACGCGCCACCGCCCGATGTCATCGAGACGGCAACGAACAGGCCATTGACGATCACGCCGAGCAGCATCGCACCCAGCGCGGCGAATGCCTGGCCGGGACCCGCGATCGCCTTGACGACATAGAAACACACGATCGGCGACAGGACCGGCAGCAGCGACGGTACGATCATCTCCCGGATCGCGGCCTTGGTCAGCAGATCGACCGCGCGGGCATAGTCGGGCTTTTCGGTGCCCTTCATGATGCCCGGCCTCTCCTTGAACTGCCGGCGGACCTCCTCGACGATGGCACCAGCGGCCCGCCCAACCGCCGTCATGGCGATGCCGCCGAACAGATATGGCAGCAGCCCGCCGAACAGCAGGCCGACGACGACGTAGGGATTGGACAGCGAGAAGTCGACCGTCAGGTTGTGGAACATCGAGGCCGGGGCGTTCTTCGCGGACTCGATGAAGAACTTGAGATCCTCGCTATAGGCGGCAAACAGCACCAGCGCTCCGAGACCCGCCGAACCGATGGCATAGCCCTTGGTCACGGCTTTGGTCGTGTTGCCGACTGCATCGAGCGCGTCGGTGGTCTTTCGGATATCGGACGGCAGTCCCGCCATCTCGGCAATTCCGCCGGCATTGTCCGTCACAGGACCGAAGGCATCGAGCGCCACGACGAAACCGGCCAGAGCCAGCATGCTGGACACGGCGATGGCGATCCCGAACAGCCCGGCGAGCGCGTAGGTGACGATGATTCCGGCGATGATGATGAGAGCCGGCAGGGCGGTCGCCTCGAGCGAGATGGCGAGACCCTGAATCACGTTCGTGCCGTGTCCGGTCACCGAGGCCTGGCTGATCGACCGAACGGGGCGATAGCCGATGCCGGTGTAATACTCGGTGACGACGATGATGGCGGCCGTAATGGCCAGGCCGACGACACCGCACCAGAACAAATCCATTCCGGTGAACGACAGGCCTCCCTTGGTCGTGAATTGGGTGGTCATGCCAAGCAGGCTGTCGGTGATCGGATAGAGCGCGATCAAGGACAGGACGCCGGTGGCGATAAAGCCCTTGTAGAGCGCGCCCATGATTGAGTTGTTGGCGCCAAGGCGGACGAAATAGGTGCCCACGATCGAGGTCACCACGCAGGCCGCACAGATCGCCAGGGGATAGATCATCAGGTTGCCGACGAGCTGCTGCCCCGTGAAATAGATCGCGGCCAGCACCATGGTGGCAACGACCGAGACCGCATATGTCTCGAACAGGTCCGCAGCCATGCCGGCGCAGTCACCGACATTGTCGCCGACGTTATCGGCGATCGTCGCCGGATTTCGGGGATCATCTTCCGGGATGCCCGCCTCGACCTTCCCGACCAGATCGCCGCCGACGTCGGCCCCCTTGGTGAAAATACCGCCGCCGAGACGAGCGAATATCGAGATCAGCGAGGCACCGAAGCCGAGTGCCACGAGCGCGTCGATCACCGTGCGGCTGGTGGACGTATAGCCCATCGGGCCGGTCAGGATCGCGTAATAGACCGCGACGCCGAGCAGAGCCAGACCGGCAACGAGCATGCCCGTCACCGCACCCGCCCGGAAGGCCATTGAAAGCCCGTCGCCGAGCGATCTCGTCGCGGCTTGAGCCGTGCGTACGTTGGCACGCACCGAGACGTGCATGCCGATGAAGCCCGCTATGCCCGATAGCACCGCGCCGATGAGAAATCCGATGGCCACCAGCCACCCGAGTAGAAAACCGACGAGCAGAAAGATCGGCACGCCTGCAATCGCGATAGTCGTGTACTGGCGCGAAAGGTACGCCTGCGCACCCTCCTGAATAGCGCCCGCAATCTCCTGCATGCGCGCATTGCCGGCGTCGGCGGCCATCACTGCTTTGATCGTGACGGCTCCGTAGACGATCGACAGCAGGCCGCCAAGGATGATGGCCCACATCATGGTGCTCATGAGAATCTCCCCCAGTTCGAGAATGTGGAGTAGGAAGTCCGGTAGGCGGGCACCGTATTTGAGTCGACGAACCTATCGTGGAGACGGCCCATCGCCGCACGGAGCCCGAGATTCGCGCGGACCATGCCCCAACAGGTGCCCTCTTGCAACACGGCATGCAAAGCCGACGACAGCCCAATCGCCTTGGCGGTTAATTGGTGACGGCCTGCGTTGCCTGTTGCCGGTCCGCAACATTCCCGGCAGACGCCTAGAAGTGATCCCAGCCTGTGCGTGAAAGCACGAATGGGCTATCGTCGCAATCGAGGAAGGCAATCTCTCGCGTCCGGCAGATACGTCCAATTCGAGTGACGCCAAACGGTTCGGGTGCACTTCGGCCAGCAGCGATGGCGGCCCTCTCGAATGTGTCGGCCTCGCTGGCGTCGACCGCTATGAGGAGCTCATAATCGTCACCTCCGGCGAGCACTTCGTTCCATCGGTCCGGATCGACCGATATGGCGGCCCTCGCGACCGCATCCCTGGGAATGGCTTCGTTCCTCACCTTGGCCCCGACGCCGCCGGCGCGGCACATCCGCCCGAGATCCTTGGCCAGGCCGTCCGAAAGGTCCATCGCTGCCGAGGCGTGTCGCCGAAGAACGTCTCGCAGTGCCAAACGCGGTTGCGGGCGCCGGTATTTGCGCTCCGCCGCTCGTACGGCGGTCCGGTCCACCCCCCACTGCGTGGCCAGGGCCGGATCGCGCAACAGGGCAAGCCCCAATGCAGCCTCACCGAGGGAACCGGAGACGAACAATACGTCGCCAGGTCTCGCCGTACCGCGCCGCACCATCCGACCACTGGGAACTTCGCCGAACACTGTGATCGAGATCGTCAACGGTCCGGACCGCCTGTCCGTGTCGCCCCCGATCAAATGCATGCCGAACGCAGCTTGGGCCTCGCCGAGCCCTTCCGCAAACGCCGCCATCCACACTCGCTTCGGTGCCTCCGGAAAGCTGAGCGCCATCAGGTAGGCACGGGGCTCGGCCCCTTTGGCGGCGAGGTCCGAGACGTTCACCGCCAGCGCCTTCCACGCGACATCCGCGGGAGGATCTTCGGCCAAAAAGTGGACGCCGGAGGCGATGGGATCGGTCTTGACGATCAGATCGTGGCCGGGCGTCGGCACGAAGGCAGCACAATCGTCCGCCAGGCCGAACGCCCCCGGGTAACCTGCAGCGAGTGGAGCCAGGTACGCCTGTATGATCGCTTCCTCGCCATGAAGCGCATCATCCGAACCCAAACCTTCCGGTACGCTGTTCATGACGCTGCACGCCTTCTTGCTCTCGCCGACCGCCCCCTTCAACTCACCCTGTCCATGGCCTCGAGCTCATCGATGAAGCCTTCGAGCACCTTGAGGCCCTTCGACCAGAAGGCCGGATCGCGCGCATCGAGGCCGAACGGCGCCAACAACTCCGAGTGATGTTTCGAACCGCCCGCCTTGAGCATCTCGAAGTATTTCTGGACGAATCCGGGGTGTGCCTCCTGATAGAGGCCGTAAAGCGAGTTGACCAGACAGTCGCCGAACGCGTAGGCATAGACGTAGAACGGCGAATGAATGAAGTGCGGGATGTAGGTCCAGAACGTCTCGTAGCCGGGCTTGCACTCGACTGCCGGGCCGAGACTTTCGGCTTGGATCGCCATCCAGAAGCCATTCAGATCGTCGCTCGTCAGCTCGCCCCCGCGACGCGCCTCATGCACCTTTCGCTCGAACGTATAGAACGCGATCTGGCGCACGACCGTGTTGATCATATCTTCCACCTTCTGCGCCAGCATCGCCTTGCGCTCGCGTGGATCGGTGGTCGCCGCCAGCATGGCGCGGAAGGTCAGCATTTCGCCGAACACCGATGCCGTCTCGGCAAGCGTCAGCGGTGTCGAGGCGAGTAAAGGCCCCTGCGGCGCGGCCAGCACCTGATGCACGCCGTGGCCGAGCTCATGCGCAAGTGTCATCACGTCGCGCGCCTTGCCCTGGTAGTTCATCAGCACGTAAGGGTGCGCCGAGGGGACCGTCGGATGCGAAAAAGCTCCTGGCGCCTTGCCCGGCCTGACCGGAGCATCGATCCAGCCGCTCTTGAAAAACTTTGCCGCAATGTCCGCCATGTCCGGCGCAAAGCCACGATAGGCATCGAGCACAAGTCGCTCCGCCTCCGGCCATGTCACCACACGCTCCGGCTTCTCCGGCAGCGGTGCGTTGCGATCCCAATGCGCAAGCTTGTCGAGCCCGAGCCACCTGGCCTTCATCGCGTAATAGCGGTGCGCAGTACGCGGATAGGCCTCGCGCACGGTCGACACCAGGGCTTCGACGACGTCCCGCTCGACCCGGTTCGAAAGATGGCGTGCATCGGCCACATCCTTGAACCCACGCCAGCGGTCCGAAATCTCCTTGTCCTTGGCGAGCGTGTTCGTGATCAGCGTGAAGAGCCTGATGTTGCCAGCGAACACCTTCGCCAGCGCCTCGGCGGCGGCTTGACGCTTCGCCCGGTCCGGAGACATCAGGAAATTGAGTGTCGCCTCGAGACCGAGCGGCTCGGGCTCGCCCTCGACCTCGTAACGAAGCGCCGACATCGTCTCATTGAACAAGCGGTCGAATGCCCCGCCCGCCGTCATGCTCTTTTCGAGGAACAGCTTCTCGATTGGCTCGTCGAGTTGGTAGGGTTTCTCCTTCCTGAGATCATCGAGCCATGGCTTGAGGCGCGCCAGTCTCGGCTCCTTCAAGCCGTGCTTGAGTTCGGCCTCGTCGATCTGGTTGAGTTCGAGTTCGAAGAACAGGAAATCACCGGACGCCTCGGTCAGTTTCTCGCGCACATCGCCATAGAACTTGGCACGGGCCGGGTCGGACATGTTCGCGTAGTAGAGCAGGCCCGAGTACGAGCCGAGCCGGCCCATCACATCGGCGAGCCGTTCATAGGCCTCGATCGCCTCTGCCAACGCCAGCCCATCACGCCCCATGCCCTTGAGCTTACCCTGATAGCGGGCCTTCAAAGCCGCGGCGTCGGCGGCGACCTTCTCCAGGTCGCGCTTGAGCTCGGGCGCCTCCATGCCCGGGTAGAGGTCGCCGAGATTCCATTCCGGCATCGCGCCGAGATCCGACGCCACGCCTGAGCTCCCACCCGCCGCAGCCGCCGCTGCAACGGCCTCGACGCCAGGTTTCGCAGAGAAGAAGGAAGCGGCTGACCTCATGTCGGGACCTCTTGGATTTGTATGACGGCTGGGGTTCTATGTGCGTGGCTCCCGGTCTCGGTTCAAGCGCGTTTCGTCATACCGGGAGAACACACAGGCTGGGGAGCGCCAACGTGCCCCACGACAAGGCAGTGCGGAGGAGCGACCGGAATGCGCAACAGCAAGCTTGAAATCCGCCCGTCGTCGGGCGCTTTGGGTGCCGAGATCGTTGGCGTCGATCTTGCTCAGCCTCTCGACGACGAGAACGTCGGAACCCTGAAAGGCGCGCTTGCCGAGCACGGCGTCATTTTCTTCAGAGATCAGGTTCTGACGCCCGATCAACACATCGCGTTTGCCCGTAATTTCGGGCCGATCAACATCAATCGCTTCTTCAAGAGCGACGCGCAGCACCCTGAGATCGCAGAGGTACGCAAGGAGCCGGAGCAGGCGCGCAACATCGGCGGCAACTGGCACACCGACCACAGCTACGACCAGATTCCCGCCCTCGGCTCCGTGCTCCTCGCCCGCGAGGTGCCCACCCGGGGCGGCGACACGCTCTTTGCCTGCATGGCGAAAGCGTTCGCGGCGCTGTCCCCGGGCCTGCAGAAAACCCTCGAGGGCTTGCGGGCGGTCCACTCGAGCCGGCACGTCTTCGGCCGCCCGCAGTATGGTCGCGAGATGAATGGGCGCATCGGTAATCCGGAGGAGGCGACCCAGGACGCCGTCCATCCGATGGTCGTGCGCCATCCGGACTCGGGTCGCAAGGTGCTGTTTGTGAACCCTGGTTTCACCACCCACATCGAGGGATGGACCGAGGCGGAGAGCAAGGGGCTGCTCGAGACGCTTTACGCACACGCACGGCGACCGGACTTCCACACCCGATTTCAGTGGCAGACGGGCTCGATCGCCTTTTGGGACAACCGGGCGACGTGGCACTATGCCGTTAACGACTACCAGGGCGAGCGCCGCCTGATGCACCGCATCACCGTCGAGGGCGTGCCGCTGAACTAGGCGGGGCCACCGTCAAACGGCGACCCAGCTCGTTCCTCAACCGCGCCGTGCGGTTCTCCCGCCGTCGAGTTCGGAGATCCGATGCTGTTCTTCATCTCCAAGCTCGTGGGCTTCCTCGTGCAGCCTTCGACGCTGATCTGGCTGCTTCTCGTGGCCGGCCTGATGCGCGCAAGGTCTCCCCGAGCGCTGTCCCGTCGCCAGGGCATGCGCCTCTGCTGGACCGCCGCATCGTTGTTGATGATTGCTGGCCTGTCGCCCCTGGCGAGTTGGGCCATGTGGCCGCTGGAGGCCCGTTTTCCTGTGGCCCATGTTCCGCCCGGCAACCGCGGCTATTCCGGCATCATCGTCCTCGGCGGAGGCGAGGATGGAAGCAACTCAGCACGTAGGGGCCTGTTGCACATCAACGAGGCCGGGGATCGCATCACCACGGCCTCCACACTGGCATTCCGGTTGCCCGACGCTCGTCTGGTCTTCACTGGTGCGGCCGTCTCGCTCACCCAGGCCAAACCCGACAGCGCAGCGGCGGTCCGCGACTATTGGCTATCGATCGGCATACCCGCCGCACGCATCGTCGTCGAGGACCGATCGCGCAATACCTTCGAAAATGCGACGCTGACGTACGCGCTTCTCAAACCGACGCGCGCCAAACGCTTTCTACTCGTTACGTCCGCCGCTCACATGCCGCGCGCTATGGGGGCCTTCCGCCAGGCCGGCTTCGATGTCGACGCGTTTCCCACCGATTTCCGCACCAGCATCGAGGACGAGCCGCTCGACCTGTTCGCCTCGTTTCCAGCGGGCCTGAAGCGTCTCGACGAAGCGACGAAAGAATGGATCGGCCTCGTCGCTTATCGTGTGTTGGGGCGGACCAACGAGCTCTTTCCCGGCCCCCGCTAGCCGGTTCTTCGCGCAACAAGACGATGGACCGGTGGGCACATCGCCAGCTCGGCGCAGCACGGTTTGGCTTGCCACTCACCTGGGGATCGGCCATCGCTGTGCGGATGCAAAAGCTCTCCGACCCATTGCAGCCGGCACGTTCGGCACGAGCATCGCTCTCGCAACGCTCGGGCATGCCGCTCCTGGTGATGCTCGTTGCGACGACCAGCCTATCGCAGTTCTTTCGCGCGTCGACAAACGTCATCGCCCCCGAATTGATCCGCGACCTGTCGCTGACGCCGGAGATGCTGGGCTTCGCCAATGCCTGCTTTTTCTGGGCTCTGCTCGCGATCCAGGTGCCGGTCGGCCTGTTGTTCGATCGCATCGGCGCTCGTTACACGGTCGGCATGCTGGCAATTTTCGCCGTAGCGGGAGCCTTGCTGCATGCCGTCGTCACGACCGGGAACGGCTTGGCGGGAGCACGCTTCCTGCTCGGGCTCGGTCACGGCGGCAGCTTCATTGCCTGCGTTTTCCTGGTTTCCCGGTGGTACCCCCGGCAGCGCTGGACGACGGTGCTGTCACGCGTTTGGGCAGGCAGCATGCTCGGCATCGCCGCCGCTGGAACGCCGCTGGCACTGGCCGCCGACACGATCGGCTGGCGGCAATCGTTTCTCATCCTTGCCGTAATCTCGGCTCTCGTAGCGCTGCTCTTCGTGATCGTGGTCCGCGATCAACCGCCGGGAACGCCTGAAATTGGGCACGAGCCGGAAACCGTGGCCACCGCCCTCAAGGGTTTCATGACCATCCTGCGCCTGCCCGGACTGCCCCACGTCCTCGCGTTGCAAACCGTGGCCTATGCCGTTCTCACCACGATCCTGGGTCTCTGGGCGGGCACTTACCTGCACGATGTGCATGGGCTCGGAACGATCGAACGTGGCAATGTGCTGATTGCCATGGCCCTCGGCCAGATCGTCGGGCTTCTGGCCATGGGCCCGCTCGACCGTCTGCTCGACACGCGGAAATGGGTCGCCGTCGCCGGTGCCACGTGTACTCTCATCGTTCTGTCGGTCCTGGCCGCGTTTCCGGCGCTGCCGACGTCCATCGCCATTGCGTTGCTGGTTCTGCTCACTGCCGTCGCCGCCTATGGGCCCGTGATCGTCTCGCACGCACGCACATTTTACCCCGAGCGCCTTGCCGGTCGCGGCGTGACAACTGCGAATATGGCGCAACTTCTAGGGTGTGCCCTGCTGCCGATGTTGACCGGCCTGATACCTGGCTTCTTCCCGATCGGACCATCCGGCTACGCGACGGAGGCCTATGGCTGGATCTTTGCCGCAATCGCGGCCACCTTGCTCTGCGGCCTGCTGGGCTACCTCAAGGCGCGCGACGTGCCGCCGAGCCAGGGAACCATTGCAACTGTATCGACCGCCGTAGCGCCGATACCGGACATAAGCCAACCCCGAACCAAGGGGACAGGGGCCTAAGGGAGGACGACCGTGCGCGACCTGATGACAGCCGCAGCGACACTACCGGAAGATCATCGAACGGCCGCTCTCGCCGGCCGTATCTGGCGTCCCGATGTTGGCGGCCCCTCGGTCGTGCGCATCGACGACGGCCGCGTCATCGACGTGAGCCAAGGCGGGCCGAACCAGGGCACGCCGACGATGACGGCACTGTGCGAAACCGCGGAGCCCGCCTCTCGGCTGCGCAGCCTCGACGGCGACGATCTCGGTCCTCTCGAAGCGATATTGGCCAATACGCCGGAGGCAACGCGCGATCCTTCAAAGCCTTGGTTGCTGGCACCGATCGACCTGCAGGCAATCAAGGCGGCCGGCGTTACCTTTGCTCGCTCGATGGTTGAACGCGTTATCGAGGAGCAGGCCAAGGGCGCTCCTGAAAAGGCGCTCGCCATTCGCGCCGAGGTCGAACGCCAGCTTGGCGGGGACTTGCGGCGCCTGAAGCCTGGTTCGCCACAGGCCCTCGCCCTGAAGAGGGCATTGATCGAGGCCGACGCCTGGTCGCAGTATCTCGAGGTCGGTATTGGGGAAGACGCGGAGATCTTTACCAAGGCGCAGCCGTTGTCGGCCGTCGGCCATGGGATGGAGGCAGGCCTTCATCCACGATCCACCTGGAACAACCCCGAGCCCGAGGTCGCCCTGGTCGTTGCATCGGATGGCCGCATCGTGGGGGCGACGCTTGGCAACGACGTCAATCTGCGCGATTTCGAGGGCCGCTCCGCACTCCTGCTGTCCAAGGCCAAAGATAACAACGCATCGGCCTCCGTCGGCCCATTCATTCGGTTCTTCGACACCCGCTTCACGCTCGATACCGTGCGACACATGGAGGTCTCTCTCGAGGTGGCAGGCGTGGATGGCTTCCGCCTGACCGGGACGTCGTCGATGCGCGAAATCGCCCGAGATCCGGCCGATCTCGTCAGCGAGTTGATCGGCAAGACGCATCAGTATCCCGACGGTGCCGTTCTCTATCTCGGCACCATGTTCGCCCCGACGGAGGACCGCGACGCGCCCGGCATGGGCTTCACCCACAAGGCCGGTGATGTCGTGACGATCGGCACGCCGGCCCTGGGACGTCTCTCCAATCGCATGACCATGGCCGATGCTGCCCCGCCTTGGACCTTTGGGGCGCGCGCCTTGATGGAGAACCTCGCCCGACGCGGACTGCTCAAGTAGCGCCTCGCTCGACCCGTGGCTCGACAGGGCAATTTGCGGTCCGTCTTGGAGCACGCGTTAACGCATTGGAAAGCCCTTTCTTTTCGCACCCAGGGTCGACCGATAAAGTGGTCCCGTAAACTTTTGATCAAAGTTTCCGGGAGTCACCCCGCGCCATGCGCTTATTCGCCGCCCTGCTCTCCGCAGTCGCATTCTTGATCGGCAATGCCGCGTCGCTCAACGCGGCGCGCACCGACGCTTCCGCGCCAGCTCATCGGCTCGAGCTCGTCGTGATAGAGGTTGCGGGCTGCAGGGTCTGCGACCTCGTTCGCACGTATATTCAGCCCGCCTACGAAGCGTCACCCCGCGCCCGCCAGGTGCCGATGCGCTACATCGACGTGACAAGCCAGGATGAGCTGACGTTGGGCCTCAACGAACGGGTGGCCACCGTTCCGACCATCGTGCTCCTCCGCGACGGCCGTGAGGTCGATCGCGTCACAGGTTACACCGGCCCTCACAACTTCCTGATTGCCATCTCGGCCATGCTCGACACCGTCGGCGATTGAACGCCGACGTCATCACCACGCCATACGCGCCGACGTGCGTTACCGAGCCTCACGACAACCCCATCAGCGGATAGCCTCCATCGCGCTCGTTCAACGGACGACGCGAACGGATGAGCCGTCCGGCTCGATCACCACGCCCCGCTCTCAGCATGGCCGCCGTCAAAGTATACTCGATGAGGTCCCGCTGAGCGCGGCTGCCGCCAAGACGCTCGTGCTGCTCGAGGATCGGCTCTAGCGCGGAGATGGTGCCGTCCCAGTCCTGCCGCGCAAAGGCTTCGAAAGCCGCCGCAACGGGCCCGACGATCTCGGCAGCGGCCCCCTTCGGTGCCTCGGCGATCCTGGCCAGGGCCTCGCCGTTCCCGGCCATCGCGTGCGCCAATGCCGCGTGGACGTCCGAGAACGCCAACCCGGGCTTTGGAAACCATTGCGTCGCGTAGTCGCTCAGGTCCCGCCAGAGTTCGGGCCGTCGTTTCTCGCCGGCCAGCTCCGCCCGGAACAGGAACGATGCGCAGTCCGTCAACACGTTGAGCTGCGGTCCCCACGCAGCGCCCGGGTGCAGGCTCTCCCGATAGATCGACCATGCCGCCTCGCGGTCGCCGAGTTCCATCGCCCACAGCGCCCGGTGCCAGCTGACATGGCAATGGATATGCGCGTTCCGCGGATAATCGCGCGACCACGCGTCGAGGTACGCGAAGCCCGCGCGCCGCTCGCCGACTTCATAGTACAAGTGCGCGCGAATATGGGCGCCGTGTCCGTTCCGCGGCCGAGCCGCCATCGCGCCTTCGATATTCCTCTCTGCCTCATCGTATTGGCCGACTTCGAGCTGCGCGAACGCCAGCAGGCTCCGGTACCACCAGTCCTGCCCGTAGGCGTCGGCAAGAGGCTCGAGCAGACGAAGCTGCTCTTCCTCCCGGCCCACGAGCCCGGAGAACCCGATCAACCCGAACACACTCGTCGAGGGCGCCAACGCAAATGCGTCGCGCGGCCAGATCTTGATGTGTTCGCGCGTCAGCACGAGCCCATCCATGCCCCGGCCGGTCAGGATCTTCTCGAAGATGGCAATATGGCTTTGCTCCCTTGGTGTCGTTCGAGGAGCAAGTTCCATCGCCCGCGCCAATGGCGCCTTTACCTCGCCCTCTCGCCCGTAGACCTGGGCCGTGCGCGCCAGCGCGAGATGAGCGAGCGCGAACCCGTCGTCAGCCGCAATCGCCGCGCGAAACGAAGCCTCCGGATCGGGATTGGCCGAGAGCAAGGCATCGACACCTTCGACGTAGGCATCTCTCGCAGACGCCGATACTGTCGTCAGTGGGTTGTCGTAGCGATCCTTCTGCATGGAGGCCTCCCGCTGGACTAGCATTCCGCCAAATGTGCCAGCCGCCGCGCCGCGCCTCAATGCCTCGTCCTGTCGCCACCAGGGGCTGACCCTAGATCTCGACCACCACGTAGTCGTTCTCGATCTCCACCTTGAAGGTCTCGGCGACGTACGGGCCCTCTGCCAGGCTGGCGCCATGCTCGACTTTCACGTCGAATTTCATCAGGCGCATGCGGCGCGGATCGCAATACGAACGGCCCGTCTTGATATCGAACTCCCACTGATGCCACGGGCAGCGTACGATCTCGCCCTCTCGCGAATGTTGATAGTCACCCGGTCCCTCGGATTGAACGAGGCCCGTGATGATCCCTTTGGCAAGGCTTCCACCCCGATGCGGGCATGTCTCCGAGAGTGCATAGAACTCGCCCTTGACGTTGAAGATGATCACGCCACGCCCATCGATGGCGACGCATTTTCTTCCACCTGGAGCAATTTCGTCGACCATTGCAACGACGTGCCTTGCCATAAGCTCTCTCTTCGTCACGTGTGGCCGGTCGGACCCGGAGCTGATCTGTCCACACGATAGTGGCCTTAGCGCGAGCCGTTCGGCAACCCGGCACCGAACGCCCTGAGCGTAGCCGACGTCCACGCTCCGGCGACGCTGCCGGCATGCGTGGCGAGGTCGCTGGCGGCGGGCCACGCTTGCCTCGCCGTGCCGCCTTCGATAACGCTCACCCGATCAGGGTATTCGGGCCGCACTGAGTGCTCGGATCGGAGCCGGGCCTGAACATCGCGGAGGAAATACTATGCGGGCTGAGACGCGCAGACGACTCGACCGGGCGATCTTGATGCGCAAACTCAAATGGGGCACCGCCGCCGTTGCCCTCGCCGGTCTCGTCGTCGGAGCGTTCTACTGGAAGAGCCTCGACATCATGGTCGTCACCACGAACACCGTCGACGGCACGGTTGCCTACGTGGGCCTGCCTGCAGGCAAATTCAAGACGATCGTCGCCCAGACCAATCTGCAGGTCGACGTGAAGCTCGACGACGCGCGCATCGCCCATTTGCTCACCCCCCGAGAGAAGGCGCCCAAGCTTGGAGATCACGTCAAGATCGCCGACCAGGTGCACGGGTCGGGGCGTCACACGTTCGCCTGGAAGTGAGCCGCCGGGCACGCGCGATCATCGGCTGAAGGACGGAGCTAGGACTTCTTGCCGCCCTTGATGGGCCTCGGCGGCTTGTCGTTACCCTGGGCGAGTTCGGCATCGAGGTCGTAGGTCGGGCACTTCTTCTCCGCGAGTTGCCGATTTAGGGCATCGAGCCGCGCGCGGTCCCGCCTGAGGTCCGCCGAAATATTCTGACCGTACGTGGTCCCGCCGACGAGGGGTCGCGTCACGGCCTGAGCGGACGACGCGACAACAGACGGCTGAACACGCCCGCTCGAAGCACGCATATGCTTGATTTTTATGGTAATGGAGCCGTTGAGGCGCTTGCAGTCGAGGGCAAGCTCCTGATCGGTCAGGTGGTAGCTGCCCGTGTCGTCGAACCCGCCACCCTTGGGCATCGAATTGCGAAGCTTTTCCAGCTTCGGCGTCGGCGGCTGGTAGCCCGGCACGGCCGCAGCGCATCCCGCGACGAGTGCTGCAAGAAACAGGGCTGCAATCTGCCGACAGGCCATGGGGGCTCCGGAACGCCATCGAATCGCGACGAATGTGCGCCCCGAAAATGGCTGGCATGCGGCCATCGGACAATCGCCCCCCATCGCATGCGTCAACGGGGACGTGTATCACCTCTGACACGCGGTCGCCCTTCGTGCGAGATTGCGTCTTGAATGCGTCCCCCCCATGCCGCGCGATTGAATCCACACCGCACGAGACACTCATGACCGCACTCGATGCCCTAGCCGATATCGTCGGCCCGGCCGCCTACCTTACGTCTCCGGACGACGTTGCGCCATATGCCGTCGACTGGCGCGGCAACTACCGGGGAACGCCCATCGCCGTCGTCAAGCCGGCGACGACAGGCGAGGTCGCCGAGCTTGTCCGCCGCGCCGCCGGTGACGGCCTCACCATCGTGCCAGCCGGCGGGCGGACCGGCCTTTGCGGCGGCGCGGTGGTATCAGCCAACGGTCCCCCTGCCATCGTGCTGTCCATGGAGCGGATGAACCGCATTCGCGCGATCGACGTCCTCGACTTCTCCATCGTCGCCGAGGCGGGCTGCGTGGTGCAAAACGTGCAGCAAGCCGCTGCCGACGCCAACCGCCTCTTTCCCATACAATGGGGCGCGCAGGGAACCGCGCAAATCGGCGGCATGCTGTCGACCAACGCTGGTGGAATACGCACCTTGCGTTGGGGAAATGCGCGCGAGTTAGTTCTGGGTCTCGAAATCGTATTGCCCGACGGCCGCATCCTCGACGATTTACGGCGCGTGCGCAAAGACAACAGCGGCTACGCCCTTCGCCATCTTTTCATCGGCGGGGAAGGCACGCTCGGCATCATCACAGCCGCGGCGCTGCGCCTTCAGCCAGCCATCAAGCGCCTGGAGACCGCCTACGTCGCCGTGCCGAGCCCGGATGCAGCGCTCGCGCTTTACGGGCGCATGCAGGCGAGCGGCGGCGACGTGATCGCGTTCGAGATCTGCTCCGGCTTCTGCATGGAGATTGCGGCACGGCACGGGGTCGGATTGCGCATTCCGTTGCCTATCGAAAGTCCCTGGTACGTGATGCTGGAAATTTCCGCCGCCCACGAGAGCGTGCCTCTCCGCGAAATGCTCGAGCAGACCCTGGCCGACGCCATGGAGGCCGGCGAGGTCACGGACGCATCGCTGGCCGAAAGCGAGGCGCAACGCATCGGCATTTGGAAAATCCGCGAGGACTTCCCCGAATGCGCCCGAAAGAACGGCCCGTCGGTCAATACCGATACGGCAGTGCCCGTCTCCGCCGTGCCCGAGTTCCTCGGCCGGGTGGAGCGCGAGCTGCAGGCGCACCTGCCCGAGGGCCGTATGGTTGCCATCGGACACATGGGTGATGGCAACATCCATGTCTCGTTGCAGGCTCCGGCCGACTGGTCCGGAAGCCGGGCCGACTGGATCGAGCATGCCCAGGAGGCTGAGCCGTTGATCAACGCCGTGGCGGTCTCGCTCGGCGGCAGCTTTTCAGCCGAACATGGCATCGGCCAGTCCAAGCGGCACGCCATGTTGACCCACAAGAACCCCGTCGCACTCGATGTGATGCGCCAGATCAAAGCCGCGTTGGATCCGGACGGTAGGATGAACCCTGGGAAAGTCCTGCCTTAGCCGTCCTGCGGCTCGAACGACCCGCTCGGGCAACCTGTAATCGCACTTACGTGTCGGATTGCTTTGCCAGTTTTGCGCGAGCTTCGCTGAGCAAAGGCACGCTCCAGAACGTCGCCATGCCGAGCGCCGCCGAAACCGCCGCCATCGAGAACGAGGCCAGATAGTCGCCGGTCATGTCGTGGAGCAGCCCGGACAGCCACGATCCGAACGCCGCGCCGAACCCCATTCCCAATGCGATCGTGCCGTAGATGCGCCCGACGCCCCCGCCGGCAAACAAGGTCGCAGTCAGCGTCGAGATGATCGGACCGCGCGTCCCCTGATTGACGCCGAACAGCAGCGCCCAGCCGTAGACCAGGACGATCGAGGGATAGGACGGCAATGCCGCCAGACACAGGATGCCCATCACCGTCCCGAGGTAGGACAGCGTAATCATCGTGCGCTGGCCGAAGCGGTCGACCAACGGTGCGATACTTGCGTTGCCGATCAGCGACAGCATTCCCGTCAGGCCGAACGCACTCGCGGCGGCAAGTGGCGCGATGCCGCCTTCTACCATCGCCGCGACGGCCTGTGGCGAGATCGCAAACGAAGCGCAAGAGGTCAGGAAGTAGACCAGCGTCAGCGCCCAGAAGGAGCGCGTCTTCAGGGCGCGGACAACATTCCAGCCACCGCCGGTCGCAGCCTCTGCGGCCGCCTTGCGGCGCTGCCATTCCGTCGATCCCCTCGACATCTGGGTCATCGGCAGCACGGCGACAACCAAGGTCAGCACCAGCAACGCACCGCCGATCAGCCGGTAGGCGTCGCGCCAGCCGTGCGCCTCGATCAGTAGTTGCGCGATCGGCGCCATCAGCAGCGTGCCGAAACCTGTCGCAGCGTAGACGACGCCGATCGCCGTGCCGAGCCTCATCTGGAACCAGCGGCTGAGAAGCGCATTCGCCGTGACCATGCCCAGCATCGAAACGCCGAGGCCCGACGCCAAGCCGATCGTCAGCGAATAGTGCCAGACGGCAGTCGCCGAACCGGCCAGGTAGAAACTCGCGCCAAGGAGGACCAGGCCGCTGCAATAGGACGTGCGCGCACCAAGGCGGTCGAATAGGCCACCCGCAAGCGGTCCGGCCAGCCCGACCACGAGCATGAATAACGAATAGACCGCCGTGATCTCCGACCGGGTGGCCCCCAGCGCCTTCTCGACAGGCAATAGAAAGACCGCGAATGCTTCGGTCGCGCCGCGACCCAGCATGTTCATCACGAAGGCGAGTACCAGCACCGCCCCCAGCATCGCCCTGGTTCCTGTCGGGTTGGCCGACACCGTCTGCGCCACGCGCGTCTCCCGTCCTGGCCGGACGCACGGAGCGTCGCAACTGCCCGTCGATGAAAAATGAACATGCAACGCTTCGACGACGTGCGCGCAATACGCAAGTGCGCAATCGCGCATGCGTGCTCTGCACCGTAGGGGGATCGCCCGGTTTGCGTCTACCTGGCTCCGACCGCGCATCTAAGTTGTTCGCGCCACGCCGATCGCGCTTAGAATGACGGAAATCCAAATCCGCAGGAGGAGCACCCAGATGACGGTCAAGCAGGAAAATTACAAGTACCTGAAATTCGCCACGCCGAAGGAGGGTCTGCTTGAGGTGATCCTGTCCGCGCCCGGCAAGCTGAACGCTGTTACCGTCGACGGCCATGCCGAACTGGCAAGGGTCTGGTCGGACATCGATCGCGACGACAGCGTCCAGGTCGTGCTGCTCCGGGGTGATGGCGGTACGTATTCGGCGGGTGGCGATCTGAAGCTCATCGAACAGATCGCCGCCGACTGGGGAACGCGCATGCGCGTCTGGAAGGAGGCCTCGGACCTTGTCTACGGCGTTGTCAACTGCGCCAAGCCGACCGTCTGCGCAATGGAAGGCGTTTCCGTCGGTGCCGGCCTTGCCGCCGGGCTTTTGTGCGACATCACCATCGCCGGCCGCAACACGCGCATCATCGACGGACACACGCGCCTGGGCGTCGCGGCGGGCGACCATGCCGCGATCATCTGGCCGATGCTCTGTGGTATCGCCAAAGCAAAGTACTATCTGATGCTCTGTGAAACTCTGAAGGGCGAGGAAGCCGAGCGGCTCGGCGTCGTTTCCTTGGTCGCAGACGACGACAAGGTCCTCGAAACGGCCTATTCGGTATGCGACAAGCTTCTGGGTGGCGCCCAAACCGCGATCCGCTTCACGAAGCATTCCCTCAACAACTGGCTGCGGATGGCCGGCCCGACCTTCGACGCCTCTCTGGCCCTCGAGTTCCTCGGCTTCGATGGGCCCGAATTGAAGGAAGGGCACCTCAGCCACGTTGAAAAACGCAAACCAAAGTTTCCGCCGAAGGCGCCCTATTGAGAGGTCGACGCGTTACAGCACATGGGTGATCATCCTCATAGCCAGAGCGAACCCCATGTCCATGATCACAAGCATGGACATAGCCATGGCGCCGGCGCGAGCGAGCAGCGGTTGGCTCTGGCCGCCGGCCTCACAGGCTTGTTCATGCTGGCGGAAGTATTCGGCGGGTATGCGTCGAGCTCGCTCGCTCTCATCGCCGACGCCGGCCACATGCTGACCGACTTCGCGAGTTTGGGACTCGCGTGGTACGGGTTCCGGCTGGCGCGCCGCCCTGCAGACTGGCGTCGAACCTATGGCTACGATCGCTTCTCCGTGCTTGCCGCCTTCACGAATGGCATCGCACTTTTCGTGATTGCCGCCTGGATCGTCGTCGAGGCATGGCATAGGCTGAGCCAGCCCCTGGACGTCCTCGGCGGCATTATGCTGTGGGTGGCACTCGCTGGCCTGGCCGTCAACGTCGGCGTTTTCTACGTGCTCCACACTGGCGAGCAGGATAACCTGAACGTGCGGGCGGCGACACTGCACGTTCTCGGCGATCTGCTCGGCTCGGTTGCCGCGCTGATCGCGGCTGTCATCATCATGACCACCGGCTGGACCCCCATTGACCCGCTGCTTTCGGTCCTGGTTGCGATCATCATCCTGCGTTCGGCGTGGCGTGTCGTCGCCGAGAGCGGTCACATACTGCTCGAGGGCGCGCCGTCGGGGATCGACAGCCGTGCTCTCGCCGCCGACCTCGTTGCTGAAGTCTCGGACGTGATGGACGTCCACCATGTTCACGCGTGGTCCATCAGCGAGGAACGGCCGATGGTAACGCTGCACGCGCGCATCAGCGACGATGCAGCCGAACCCGAAGCGACGACGGCTGCGATCAAGCGGCGGCTCAAGGATCGCTTCGACATCACCCACGCCACGGTCGAAATCGAGCGCACCATCTGCGCTGACCATCATACTAGTTCAGCGGCGACAGCAGCGCCGCAACGCGATGCTATCGCCTCAGCTCACGAGAAGCCGCCGGAAAGTTAGGTCTTCGGCAGCGTCGGCTTTCGCTTATGCCAGTCCGTCACCTGCTGGTAGGCGTGTGCCACGCGCAGCAGGAGCGGCTCCTTCCACCAGGCCGCTTCGAGCTGCAGGCCGACAGGGAAGCCTGCCGCCGAGAACCCGCATGGCACGGAAATTCCGGGAATATGTCCGAACGCGCCATTGTAGGTGTTCTGTGCGACCGCCTTGGTTGCCGCCCAAAGCGACCTCTCCTCGGCATGCGGCGGCGGATCGATCGGAATGGTCGGGGTCAGCATGACGTCGACTTGATCGAACGTCTTGGCCAGGGTACGCATCCAGGCCTCCTTGGCCCGCACCGAGGCAGCATAGTCGACCCCCGTCCAATCCAGCCCGAGCTTGAGCCGCTCGATCGTCTGCGGCGCCCATTTCGAAGGATCTTTCAGGCGCTCGCGATGCACATCGCACGCATCGCAATAAACCATGACTGCACATTGGTCCTGCACGGTCTCGGCACCAGGAATGGATATTTCCGACACCTTGGCGCCGAGCTTCTCGAGCTGGGCGATCGCAGCTTCGATCGCCGCGCCGCGATCCGGCGACAGGTTCTCGAAATAGTAGTTGCGAACCACGCCGATCCTAACGCCTTCGATACCGTCGCCGAGCGTCGGCAGGAAGTTTTCGAGCGGCTCGTCGCGGCTCGTCGGGTCGTCCGCATCGTAGCCCGCGATGACGGCGAAGAGGCGCGCGCAGTCGAGTGCCGAGCGGGCCATCGGTCCGATCGTGTCATGCGCTGCGGAAACCGGAAAGCACCCTGCATTGGGGACGCGCCCAGACGTCGGTCTCAGGCCGGTGACGCCGTTGATGGCCGCGGGAATGCGCACCGATCCGCCGGTATCCGTGCCAAGCGCCATGTCGGCCATGCCCGTCGCAACGGCGACACCTGATCCGCCTGACGATCCCCCCGGTATGCGCGAGGTATCCCAAGGGTTCTTGCATTGGCCGATCAAGGCCGACATCGATCTCACGCCGAATGCAAACTCGTGCAGCGTCACCTTCTGCGTGATCACGGCGCCCGCCTTGCGCATGCGCGCGACCACCGGCGCGTCGCGGTTTGGAACATTGTCCGCAAACCACTTCGACGCCATCGTGGTCTTCGTGCCCGCGGTATCGATGTTGTCTTTGACGGCAATTGTCGCGCCGTGCAGAAGTCCGAGCCAGCGGCCGTCACGCGTCGCCCGATCGGCCTCCTCCGCATCATGCAGGGCGCCGGGCATGGGCGTAATGACGGCGTTCACGTGCGGGTTCCAGGCCTTTTGGGTGGCGACGTTTTCTTCCAATCTGGCAACGGCAGAGGGGGCAGGCATGGCGGCGTCCTTCGTTCGTAAATGGCATTGCCGGTAAACTAGGGCACGACTTGGCGACCTCAATGCACGGATACCAAGCATCATGCCCCAATCAAGGCGTCAGGTCCGGCGCTGCGGCACGCCGGACCCGCTGGTCTCGTGACGAGCACTCATCCTTCCACGTAGGCCCGATCCCCCGGGCCCACAGCGAATTCGAGCGCTTAGGCGTCAGATCACGCCCTTGTCCTTCAGTTTCCCCATTTCCGCGTCGGTGAGCCCGAGCAGTCCCTTGTAGAGTTCGTCGGTATGAGCGCCCATCGGAGGGCCCAGCCACTCGACCTTGCCAGGCGTATCTGACAGCCGCGGCACCACGTTCGGCATGGCGATTTCGCCGCCGACGCGCTCGTCGTACATTTTTAGAATGTTGTCGCGCGCCGCGTAGTGCGGATCCTTGAAAATATCCGAGATCGAGTAGACCGGCCCGCATGGCACCTGGAACTTGTCACATTCCTTGATGCAATCCTCTAGCGTGAACTGCTCCGTCCACTTGGCGACCCAGGCGTCAACGTCATTGCGCTCGCGGTCGCGATCCGCGATTTTCTCCCAGCGTCCACCCGGCACCGCCAGTTCCGGCTGGCCCTGAGCCTCGGCAAGCCGCGCATAGATCTTGTCCGACGTGCAGGCGATCGCGATCCACTTGCCATCCTTGGTCGGGTAGTGGCTGTGCGGACAGACATTGACCGTGCCGGGGCCCATGCGTTCGCGCTGATAGCCCTTGTACTGGTAGGATGCGGCCAACTCGTCGAGGATGCGGAAAATCGGCTCGTAAAGACCGATATCGATGTACTGGCCGCGCCCCGTCATGTCGCGCGCGCGAAGAGCAAACATCACGCCGAGCGCGCCGTAGAGACCGGCCATATAGTCTGGGATCGTCGCCGAGCCTGGCGTTGTCGGCGGCCGATCCGGGAAGCCGGCCAGATATGACAATCCGCCGAACGCGTTGCCGATGCGCCCGAACCCCGGCCGGGGGCTGTAGGGCCCCGACTGGCCAAAGCCCGAAATGCGAACCATGATCAGCTTGCCGTTCTCTTCCTTGAGCGTGTCCCAGCCGAGCCCCCATTTCTCGAGAGTGCCCGGTTGGAAGTTCTCGACCAGCACGTCGGCCTTGCGAATCATGCGCTTGAGAAGCTCCGCCCCCTCCGGCTTGCGCAGGTCGAGCGTCGCCACCTTCTTGTTGCGGGTCTCCTGCAGCCACGGCAGAGAGTCACCCGACGGCGTCGGCGTGCCGAACTTCCTCAAGGCATCACCGACGACCGGCAGCTCCAGCTTGTAGACCTCCGCTCCAAACTCGGCGAGCTGGGTCGAGCAGAACGGCCCGGCTAGAAAACTCGATACGTCGATGATGCGGATGCCCTGCAGAGGCTTCACGGTCGGATGGGGCGAGGGCCCGGCGCCGTCGGACATGGGGATCTCCTGGAGTGGGTTTGTCCGGACAGGCTTACAACGCTGGTTTGAAGCTGCCAACGGCTTGTCCGGAACGACATCGGGCCTCACGATATCACCGGCCGATCGGATCCGGCGTCCGTGCCCTCATTCTGCGGCCTGCGCAGGCTCGATCGCCTCCCACTTTTTGACAACGGGAAGCACCTCCTTCGCGAACAGCTCGAGCCCCCTCTTCGAGACCTCGAACGGCGTGCCGCCGAAGCGGAAGGCCACGTTCATTTCAAAGTCCCCGAGCAGCTTTCGACGCGCCTCGAGGTCGCGCAGGACCTTGTCGGGCGTGCCCCAGCTCGCGGCCTTCATGAAGCCGTCCACAGCGGCCGCCAGGCCGCCGCCTTTGCGCGCGATCTCCGCCTTCTGCTGGTAGGAATCGTAACCTTTCACTTTGGCAAAGTGCTCGCCCAGGAACTCGTAATGATAGAAGTTCGACTCGACGAACTTGCCCTGATATTTCCGGGCCTCCTCCTCGCAGGCGGCGAGGTCCGTGCTCATCACCGCGAATTCCGTCAGCATCGGCGTCGGCGGCTTGGTGCCGTGGTATTTCCGGTGCAGCTCCCTCCCCCGATCGATCATGGGCTTTCGCATATCCCATGGCCGATCCGCGAACATCACCATGTGCGCCCCCAGCTTGGCGGCTGAATCGATCGAGTCCTCGCTCGATGCCACGGCATAGATTCGTCCCTCGAACGAATGCTGTGGGCGTGGCCTCAGCTCCGTTCTCGGCTGCTTGTAGAAGGTGCCGTCGCCTTCGATGAAGCCAGTTTTCAGCGCATCGACGATCATGTTGGCAGCTTCGTCGAAGCGTCCACGCGACTGGCTCATGTCGAGCCGGAAGGCCTCGAACTCACGACGGGCAAGCCCGCGCCCCATGCCGAAACGAAAGCGCCCTCCGCACAGCATGTCGAGCACCGCCGCATTCTCCGCGACGCGCAGAGGATCGTGCCATGGCAGGATCACGGCCGCCGTGCCGACATCAATGTTCGGGCATTTCGCCGTCAGAAATGTCATCAGCTGGATATTGTCGGGAACGAACGAATAGTCGTTGAAGTGATGTTCAGCCGACCAAAGGCAGTCGAACCCGAGATCCGCAGCCATCTGCGCGAGACGGATTTCCTCGTCCCAAACTTGCTTGTCGGGACAGTTCTCCCAGCCGTAGCTGGCGAACACCATCATCATACCGACATCCATGCGCGTTTCCTCCGGAGTGCGTGTTCGGTCATTCTTGTCCGGACAGCATCGTCACATGCAGGTCGCTCCAGGGCAAGCCGGCCGGGCCACCCCTTCCCCGCCCGTCGACGCAGCGACACACTTCGATTGCTGAACCTCCTCGCCAGTGTCTACGTTCGCGCAGGGGCGTGACGGCATCGGAGACGGCGACATGCGACTGCAAAAACTCGAGTACAGCCAGACATCACCCGAGCAGAAGCAGATATGGGACGAGATCGCGGCGGGTCCGCGCGGCAAGCTGCATGGACCGTTCTTCATCTGGTTGCACAGCCCGGAGCTATTGAGCCGTGGCGAGAAGCTCGGTCTATACGCGCGTTACCAGTCGAGCTTGCCATCACGCCTGTCGGAGTTGTGCATCCTCATCATGGCTTCGCACTGGAAATGCGCCGGCGAATGGATCGACCACCAGCCGATCGCCGTTCGTGAGGGTATCGATGCCTCCGCACTCGACGCGTTGCGCAGAGCCAAGCCGGCATCGTTCGGCAAAGAGGACGAGATCGCAACTTATGAGCTGGCGCAGGAACTGCTCGCGACCCGAGAGGTATCCGACGCGACCTACGCAAGGGCGAAGGCTGCTCTCGGCGAGCGCGGGGTGCTCGATGTCGTCGCAGTGTTCGGCTACTACACGCTCATCGCAATGAGCATGAAGACGTTCGCAATGCGACCCGACGGCGTCACTGATCCGTTTGCCGATCGCTAGCGCGGCATTTGCGTCGGAGCAGGGACGGCTCACGCGCGGGCCCGCCCCTGTCGCCGCCGATAGGGCTCAGGCACCCTTGCCTTCGAACAGCTCCCGGATGCGTGAGAAAAACCCACTCGACTCCGGGCTCGTGCCCTTGTGGCTGTCCTTCTCGAACTCCTGCAACAGCTCGCGCTGGCGCTTGGTCAGGTTCTTGGGCGTCTCGACCTCTACCTGAATATACATGTCGCCCCTGACATTGGAGCGAAGTACCGGCATGCCCTTGCCCTTGATCCGGAACTGTTTGCCGGTCTCTGTCCCTGCCGGGACCGTGACCGCCACACGGCTGTTGTCCAGCAGCGGTACGTCGATCGATCCCCCGAGCGCCGCCGTCGTCATCGCGATCGGCACGCGACAGAAGACATCCGCGCCATCGCGCTGGAAGAATTCGTGCGGCTTGATCGAAAGGAAGATGTAGAGGTCCCCGGTCGGCCCGCCGCGTTGGCCGACTTCGCCTTCGCCGGCGAGGCGGATGCGCGTGCCGTCCTCGACTCCTGCCGGAATCGAGACCTGCAACGTTCGCTCCTTCGTCACCCGCCCGGCGCCGTGACAGTTGGCGCAGGGGTCCTCGATGATTTCCCCGCGGCCTTGGCAGGACGGGCAGACGCGCTCGATCGTAAAAAAACCCTGGCTCGCGCGAACCTTCCCCTGTCCTTGACACGTTGGGCAGGGCGACGGCCGGGTGCCGGGCTTCGCGCCGGAGCCCGAGCAGGTTTCGCAGCCGACGGTGGTCGGCACCTTGATTGTCGCCTGCTTGCCCATGAAGGCTTCGGCCAGCGTGATCTCCATGTTGTAGCGGATATCCGCGCCCCGCTCGCGACCCGAGCGCCCACGGGGACCGCGCCGGCCACCCATGAATTCACCGAAAAGATCGTCGAAGATGTCCGACATCGACGAAGCGAAGTCGGGGCCGAAGCCACCGCTGCCACCGGGACCGCGCCCGCCTTCGAAGGCCGCATGTCCAAACTGGTCGTAGGCCGCCCGCTTTTGCGGGTCCTTGAGTGCCTCGTAGGCTTCGTTCAGTTCTTTGAATTTCTGCTCGGACGCCTTTTCGCCTGGGTTGCGATCCGGATGGTGTTCTTTGGCGAGCTTGCGAAAGGCGCTTTTCAGCTCCTGCTCGGACGCGCCCCGAGACACGCCGAGGATCTCGTAATAGTCGCGTTTGGCCATCTGCCGAATTCCTAGCCCCTGCCCCGATTGTGCCGGTCACGCTGACCCGAAACATCCCTCAGTGCAAACATTGGCCCTGCAAAAGCTGGGCCCGCCCTCCAGATGAAGGGCAGGCCCCTGCGTTTTGGCGGCTGGTGAGGACCGTCATGACAAGTCCGCTGCGCCGCCGGGCTCAGGCTGACTTCTTCTTATCGTCTTGGACCTCCTCGAAGTCCGCATCGACGACATTGTCATCCGACTTGGCTCTGGGGCCCGATCCACCTGGACCGCCGGGACCGCTGTCCGGATCGCCTTCGTTCCCATCGCCCTTGCCGCCGGCCGCATAGATCGCTTCGCCGAGCTTCATCGAGGCCTGCATCAGTGCGTTGCTGGCTTCCTTGATCGTCTCGGCATCGTCGGTCCCCATGGCCTCCTTGAGCTTGGCGAGTGCACCTTCGATCGCGGTCTTGTCGGCATCCGCGATCTTGTCGCCGTGCTCCTTCAGATCCTTTTCCACCTGGCCCGTGAAATGATCGGCTTGGTTTCGGGCTTCGACCAGCGCGCGCTTCTTTGCGTCTTCATCCTTGTGCGCTTCGGCTTCCTCGGTCATCCGCTTGATGTCGGCATCAGAGAGGCCACCGGACGCCTGGATCCTGATCGACTGCTCCTTACTGGTCTTCTTGTCCTTGGCCGACACATGCACGATACCGTTGGCGTCGATGTCGAACGTGACTTCGATCTGCGGCACGCCGCGCGGCGCCGGCGGGATACCGTCAAGATCGAAACGCCCTAGGTGCTTGTTATCGGCAGCCATTTCGCGCTCGCCTTGGTAGACGTTGATCGTCACCGCGCGCTGCGCATCCTCGGCCGTCGAGAACACCTGACTTTTCTTCGTCGGGATCGTCGTGTTGCGTTCGATCAGGCGAGTAAACACGCCGCCGAGCGTCTCGATGCCGAGCGACAGCGGTGTCACGTCGAGCAGCAGCACGTCTTTGACGTCGCCCTTGAGCACGCCGCCTTGGATTGCCGCACCGACGGCCACCACCTCGTCAGGGTTGACGCCCTTGTGGGGTTCCTTGCCGAACAGCTTCTTCACCTCGGCCTGCACGCGCGGCATACGCGTCATACCGCCAACGAGCACCACCTCATCGATTTCGGCAGCCTTGAGTCCGGCATCCTTGATGGCCTGCTCGCACGGCGGCATCGTCCGCAAGATCAGATCTTCGACCAGGCTCTCGAGCTTGGCGCGCGTAAGCTTCATCGTCAGATGCAACGGCGACTGGGTCTGCGGGCTCATCGAGATGAACGGCAGGTTGATCTCGGTCTGCTGCGCACTCGACAGCTCGATCTTGGCCTTTTCCCCGGCTTCCTTGAGCCGCTGCAGCGCCAGACGATCGTTCCGGAGGTCGATCGCGTGCTCCTTCTTGAACTCGTCAGCAAGGTAGGTGACGAGTTTCATGTCGAAGTCTTCACCACCGAGGAACGTGTCACCGTTCGTCGACTTCACTTCGAACACGCCATCACCGATCTCGAGAACCGAGATGTCGAACGTGCCACCGCCGAGATCGTAGACGGCGATCGTCTTCGACGCCTGCTTCTTGTCGAGACCATAGGCGAGCGCCGCTGCCGTCGGTTCGTTGATGATGCGCAACACCTCGAGGCCCGCGATCTTGCCGGCATCTTTTGTTGCTTGACGCTGTGCATCGTTGAAGTAGGCGGGAACCGTTATGACCGCCTGCGTCACCGGCTGGCCGAGATAAGCCTCCGCCGTCTCCTTCATCTTCACGAGAATGTCTGCAGAAACCTGCTGCGGCGAATACTGCTTGCCGCGCGCCTCGACCCACGCGTCGCCGTTCTTGCCCTCTGTAATCTTGTACGGGACGAGCTTCTTGTCCTTCTCCACCAGCGGATCGGCATATCGGCGGCCAATCAGGCGCTTGATGGCGAACAGAGTGTTGGTCGGGTTCGTCACCGCCTGGCGCTTGGCTGGCAGGCCGACGAGACGCTCGCCATCCTCCGTGAATGCGACGATGGAAGGGGTTGTGTTGGCACCCTCGGCATTCGGAATGACTTTTGGCTGCCCGCCTTCCATCACGGCGACACAGGAATTGGTCGTTCCGAGATCAATCCCAATCACTTTAGACATGTCGTAGCTGTCCTTCTTGTTGCGGCGAACCGATCAGACCCGTTTGCGATAGCTGCACTGTTCAGCGCCGCGCACGCGTTGGCATCCAATGCTCCGGTTGCTCCTGATTGGAGTCCGGATGCGGCCCCCTAGAGCTGTCTTCGACGACAATCCGCTATATAGGTGTGGCCGTTAGGCCCCGCAACGGCCGGATGCGCGTTCTGCTGCGTAAATTCACCCAGATCGCCCCCCTTGCCCCACGTCTCCAACTCTTAGGGTCGAAACGATGATTCCACAAGGTTTTAGCTACCACACCGGCTACCTCGATGTCGCCCGCCAGAAACGCATTCTCACAGCTGTCCGCGCCGTTGTGGCGCATTCGCCATTCTACACGCCGACAATGCCGCGGTCCGGCAAACCCTTGAGCGTCCGGATGACGAACTGCGGTCCGCTCGGCTGGTTGACCGACAAAGACGGCGGGTATCGCTATCAGCCGACGCATCCCACGACCGGCGTCCCGTGGTTGCCGATACCTGCGGAGATACTCGACGTGTGGCGTGAACTGGCCGGCTACCCACGGATGCCGGAGGCCTGCCTGATCAACTATTACGCCGGATCCAGCCGTCTCGGCAGCCACATCGACTCCGACGAGTCCGATACCGCGGCGCCCGTCGTGTCGCTGTCTCTGGGCGATGACGCTGTCTTCCACCTTGCCGGCACCAGGCGGACCGACCCGAAGCACCGCTTTACGCTTCGCTCGGGCGACGTGGTCGTCCTTGGCGGCGCCTCTCGCCTTGCCTATCACGGTGTCGACAAGATCTTGGCCGGCACATCGGATTTGCTGGCGGAAGGCGGGCGCATCAATCTCACGCTGCGCCGCGTGACCCTGCCCGCCTGAGTGTCGTCTCCCGCGCCTCGGACCGGTCGCGATCGGCGTCGTCGACCTAGGCGGTCGCGTCACCATACCCGCCACCGTCCGTGCCCGCCTTCTTGCTCGAGCCCTCGCCAACTTCCGGCGCTGTGCCGCTGTCGGCCGCTTTCGCCGCCTCCGGGGGCGGTGGTATATCTCCGGCCACCGCCTCGGCCGGCGCCGGCGGTTTCGCTCCGCCCTTGGAGACCGCAACCATGGCGGGCCGCAACACACGCTCCTCGAGCATATATCCGGACTGAAAGACTTGCGTGACCGAGCCTGCCGGCACCTCGTCGGACGGAACCTCGACCACCGCCTGATGGTGATGCGGATCGAACGGCTCGCCCTTCGGATCGACGCGCCTGACGCCATGCCGACCAAGAACCGACAGCAACTCTCGCTCGATCATCGTGACGCCTTCGTAAAAGCTCTTCAGCGCCGCGTCCTGCTCGACGGCGCGCTGCGGCAGGGCTTCGATGGCACGCTGCACGTTGTCGCCGACGCCGACGATGTCGCGGGCGAACTTGGTGATGGCGAACTTGGCCTGATCGGCCTTTTCACGCTCCAGCCGCTTGCGCACATTGTCCATCTCGGCGTGCGCGCGCAGAAGCCTGTCCTTGAGCTCCGCCACCTCGGCCCTGAGCTGTGCCGCCTCACCGGCAACCGTCGTTCGCATCGCGTCTTGCGGCACGTCTTCGGTTCCTACCGCCGGCTCCTTCGCTGGATTCTGCATGTCACCGCCTGGCCCGGCATGTGCCTTTGCCTCGTCTCCGCCCTCGAACTTCTTGTCGCTAGTCATAGGCCTCTCATTTCAGATGTCGCGACTGCGGCAGCCCACGGTGGCGCACACAGTCTGCCGTCTCGGCCGCTTGTCTTATCGCAGCCCTCGAAAATCAAGTCAGCGCTTTGCCGACCAACCGCGCGGTATAGTCCACCATGGGGATGATCCGTGCATAGTTGATCCGCGTCGGCCCGATAACGCCGAGAACTCCGACCACCTTGGTTGTCTCGTCTCGGAACGGAGCCACGATCAGCGATGAGCCCGAGAGCGAGAACAATTTGTTCTCGGAGCCGATGAAGATACGAACGCCGTCGCCCTTTTCGGCCAAGCCAAGGAGATGGACGAGCTCCTTCTTGGATTCAAGATCGTCGAAAAGCTGACGAACGCGCTCCAGGTCCTCCATCGCGCCCAGATCTTTGAGCAGGTTGCCCTGGCCGCGAACGAGGAGATTGCGCCGTTCGCCCTGCGACCCGGACCATGTCGCCAAGCCCGCCTCGACCACCTTTTTCGTGAGCTGATCGAGCTCCGCCTTCGCTTTGGCAAGCTCCGTCTCGATATGCGACTGCGCCTCCGCGATGCTCAGGCCTCTGACATTATGATTGAGATAGTTGGCTGCCTCGATCAGCGCGGACGGGGGGAGGCCTCGCGGCACCTGGATGACGCGGTTTTCGACCGTCTGATCCTCGCCGACCAGCACCACCAGTGCCTTGCCGGGCTCCAGCGCCACGAATTCGATGTGCTTCAGGCGCATGTCCTGCTTTTGGCTGAGCACCAGCCCGGCACAGTGCGACAGGCCCGAGATCATTTCTCCGGCATCGGCCAGAACCTGCTCCATCGGCTTGCGTCGTCGCGCGGCCAGTTGCACCTCGATCTGGCGTCGCTCGTCTTCGGTCAGGTTGCCGACCTCGAGCAGACCGTCGACGAACAACCGAAGCCCGGTCTGCGTCGGCAACCGCCCCGCCGACGTGTGCGGCGCATAGATCAGCCCCAGATGCTCCAGGTCCGACATAACATTGCGCACGGAAGCAGGTGACAGCGAAATCGGCAGGTGGCGCGATAGATTGCGCGACCCGACCGGCTCCCCTGTCGTGAGGTAGCTTTCCACGATCTGCCGGAAAATCTCCCGCGATCGCTCGTTGAGCGTCTGAATTCCGGTTGGGTTCTGTCTCATTTGCCCATGGTCGCCCGTAACCGGGATGGCGATCAAACACGAAAGCTAGGCATCGCACAGCTTTACGTCAATATCTGCCCGCAGTGACGGATCTGAAGCTCGCCCCACGATTTGACGCAGGCTCGGAGATAACCTGAAGTTGAAATACTTACGATAAATCATATGGATACGAATTACCAGGTCGATCCCATATGCCCTTCGCCGCCTGCTCCGAATGATGACGCAACTCGGAATCGGACCTCCAGCCACACCACTGCACGGTATTGGTTGATTAGGACCACACGCTCCACTAGCTTCCCCCGATCCTCCCAAGGGATGGCCCAGTCAACAGCGAGCCTTAGAAAATGCGTCCATCAAAGCGGCTGCCGGACGAGCTGCGCCGCGTATCGTTCGATCGCGCGGTGTCGATGCATGCCGAGGGGTCGTGTCTCATCAAATTCGGCAATACCCACGTGCTTTGCATGGCAAGCTTGGAAGAGCGCGTACCTCCCTGGCTCAAAGGCCAAGGCCGCGGCTGGGTCACGGCCGAATATTCGATGCTGCCCCGTGCCACCAATGAGCGCACGCGGCGCGAAGTGACAACCGGGCATCCGTCCGGACGCACTCAGGAAATTCAGCGGCTCATTGGCCGAGCCCTTCGCGCCGTAATCGATCTCAAGGCCCTTGGGGAACGCCAGATCACCGTCGATTGTGATGTGATTCAGGCCGATGGTGGCACACGCACAGCCGCCATAACGGGCGCCTGGGTCGCACTTCACGATTGCCTCCAGTGGATGCGCCAGCGCGATATGGTGAAGGATAACGTCATCCGCGATCAGGTCGCTGCCATTTCGTGCGGTATCTTCAAGGGACAACCGGTGCTCGATCTCGAATATGTCGAGGACTCCAACGCCGACGCGGACGCAAATTTCGTCATGACCGGTCAAGGCGGCCTCGTGGAAATCCAAGCGACCGCCGAGACGGTGGCATTTCGCGAGGAGACGTTTGCCGAGTTGCAGGCGCTCGCCAAGAAGGGTATCGGCGAGTTGCTCGCCTTGCAGAAGCTCACTGTCGCCTGAGCGTCCACGGTTGGCCGGGCCCAGGCTGATTGCTCGCGCGCAAGCAGATCTCCGCTCGTCGGTGATCGTCCAGACCGCGGCGTGCCGATGCGCATCGCCTTGCTGACGGAAAGGAGCAGCCTCATGTCCGATATGGAACCCGACGGCGTTCTCGAGACTGTCCTTTACGCGCACGACCTCGGGGCAACCGAACGGTTCTGGCGCGACGTTCTCGGGCTTGAGCCATTCTCCAAGCTCGACGGCCGCCAGCTCTTCTACAAGTGCGGTGATCAGGTGCTTCTGATCTTCAACCCCGAGGCAACGGTCGTCCCCCCGAAAGAGGGCGCCCTGCCCGTCCCACCGCATGGTGCGACAGGCGAAGGACACGTCTGTTTCCGCGCCAGCGCCGAGCGCATTTCCGCCTGGCGCGAACATCTGCAGTCGAAAGGCGTGGCGATCGAGGCAGATTTCATCTGGCCGGCCTCCGGCGGCCGCTCGATCTATTTCCGCGACCCAGCCGGCAATTGCCTCGAGTTTGCTGAGCCACGCATTTGGGGGCTGGCCTGATGCCACCGAGACGGCTCGTTCGCGGCGGGCGCCTGGTGGTCGCCAGCCACAATCCGGGCAAATTGCGCGAAATCGCCGATCTGGTCCGTCCCTATGGCCTCGACGTCGCCTCTGCCGGCGATCTCGGCGTGGCTGAGCCCGAGGAAACCGAGGCCACGTTCGCCGGCAATGCTCGTCTCAAGGCCCTGCACTCAGCCAGGATCACGGGACTTCCAGCTTTGTCTGACGATTCAGGCTTGGAGGTCGCCGATCTGGGTGGCGATCCGGGCGTTTACTCTGCAAGATGGGCCGGCTCGGCCAAGGACTTCACCTTCGCCATGCAGAAAATCCGGGACGCCTTGCTACGGCAAGATGCCTGGCAATCGGCGAGCGGACCGCGTGCCAATTTCACGGCCGCGCTATGCTTGGCTTGGCCAGACGGCGAAACGCGCGTCTTCGAAGGCAAAGTCTTTGGGCAGCTCGTCTGGCCTCCAAGGGGCTCGCAAGGCTTCGGCTACGACCCTATGTTTCTCGCCGACGACGAAACCCAAACCTTCGGCGAGATGCACCCTGACCGCAAACACACCATCTCCCACCGCGCCCGCGCCTTTCGCCTGTTCGTCGAGGCATGCCTTGAATGAGCTACGCCCGCGGGCAGCTTGTGAGCCCGGCTTTGCCGTTTATGTGCATTGGCCCTTCTGTGCCCAGAAGTGCCCCTACTGTGACTTCAACAGCCACGTTCGCCACGCGGGCTGGGATGAGACAGCGTTTCTCTTGGCCTACCAGACGGAGTTGCGCACCGCTGCCTCGGGCCTGGATCGAAGCGAGCCGATCAGCAGCATCTTCTTCGGAGGAGGGACGCCATCCCTGATGCAGCCCGCAACGGTCGGCGGCATCATCGACGAGATTGGCCGGACATTTCGCCTTTCCTCGGACTGCGAGATCACGCTCGAAGCTAATCCCGGAAGCGTCGAGGCAACCCGCTTTCGCGGCTACCGCGACGCGGGCGTAAATCGGGTCTCTCTCGGCGTCCAGGCTCTCGACGACGCGCAGCTCAAGCGGCTCGGCCGCATCCATTCCGTTGCCGAGGCGCTCGCGGCCCTCGATATCGCCAACACGACGTTCGATCGCGTCTCTTTCGACCTGATCTATGCCCGTCCTGGTATGACCGAGGGTGCCTGGGAAGCCGAGCTTGCTCGCGCCTTACGCCTCGAGGCCGGCCATTTGTCGCTCTACCAGCTCACCATCGAGAACGGCACGCCCTTCGCGGCCCTGCATCGAGCTGGAAAATTGGTTGTTCCCGAGCCCGGCCTTGCCGACCGCCTCTATGAGCTCACTCAGCAGATGTGCGATGCGGCGGGACTGCCCGCCTACGAAATCTCGAACCACGCTCGCCTTGGCGAGGAGAGCCGCCATAATCTCGTCTATTGGCGCTATGGCCATTATCTCGGTCTCGGACCCGGCGCACACGGTCGAGAGCCGCGGCCCGAAGGTCGAACGGCGACCTTCAACGAGCAGATCCCTGAAGCGTGGCTCTCGCGTGTGCGCGAGACGGGTCGAGGCCTCAGCGAAGCATCACGGCTCGAAACGGGCGAACAGGCGGATGAAATGCTGCTGATGGGCCTGCGCCTGACCGAGGGTCTGGATCTGACCCGCCTCACCAGGGTGGGCCAGGTCCGCCCGTCCGTGCGCGCAATCCGTCACCTCGAAAGTCTTGGCATGCTCGAGCAGCCCACCCCAGAGCGCCTTCGTGCGACATCGGCGGGCCGCTTCGTCCTCAACGAGGTCGTCCGTCAGCTCGCACTTGCTTTCGAGCCCGCGACAAGCACCAAGGCGTCTCTCAACTTATAACACTCTGAAGCACGACTCGAGATCGCGCAACGCCACGCCGGGCTTGCGGCGCGATCGGGACCGGTCGACTGTCTTCTCCTGGGCAACCCAGTTGATAGCTGCAATCGATGCGATAGCGCCGAGCGCCGACACGGCGGGCAGCACGAGTGCCAGAGGATCGGCAGCAATCCGGCGGTCGGCGTCGCTTCGCGTATCGACTTTCTCTTGCATGGCTGTCGTCCGGATCCGTTCCCCGCGCACGCATCGCTCTCGAATCTCGAATAAAGCGACCTTGCGATCCTGCGCGTCACCTCCGCCCACAATGAGACGGCAAAAGCGCCCGGCTGCCAGTTATCCACCGCGACAAAAAAATGAGGCCGGGTACGCTCGGCGCCCGGCCTCGTCGTTAGATCGGTGCCGCCGCTATCGTCCGATGCACCGCGGCCCCCTCGATCAGAACCTCAATACACACGCGCCTTCGGCTCGATATACGAGATCTCGTTCGTCATCGTGTATGCGTGCACCGGCCGGTAATCGATGATCACCTGCCGCTTGGCATCGTCCGCCCAGGTGAGCGTGTGCTTCATCCATTCCTGGTCGTCCCGCTCGGCGAAATCCTCACGGGCGTGCGCACCACGGCTCTCCTTGCGGTTCTCGGCGGCGTGCATGGTAACGGCGGCCTGCGAAATCAGGTTGTCGTACTCGAGCGTCTCGACGTGGTCCGAGTTCCAGATCAATGACCGGTCGGTGACGGCGATGTCGTCGGTACCTTTCCACACCTCGGTGATCTGCTGGCAGCCCTCTTTCAGCACGGGACCATCGCGGAAAACAGCGCAGTTCGACTGCATGATGCGCTGCATCTTGATACGGAGTTCCGCCGTTCGGGTGCCGCCGTTCGCGTGGCGGAAATGATCGAGCCGCGCGACCGCGAGTTCGCCCGCGTCGCTCGGGAGATCCTGGTGCGCCGCGCCCGCTTCCGTCGTGTCGGCGGCCCGCAGACCTGCGGCGCGGCCGAACACCACCAGATCGATGAGCGAATTCGAGCCAAGGCGATTGGCGCCATGCACCGACACGCACGCTGCCTCGCCGATGGCCATCAGCCCCGGCACGACATGGTCCGGATTGCCGCCGAGCTTCGTCAGGACCTCGCCATGGAAATTGGTCGGGATGCCGCCCATGTTGTAGTGAACAGTCGGCAGCACGGGGATCGGCTCGCGGCGCAGATCGACACCGGCGAACACCTTCGCGCTCTCGGTAATGCCGGGCAGCCGCTCAGCCAGGATCTTTGGATCGAGATGATCGAGATGAAGGTAGATATGATCCTTCTGCGGCCCGACCCCGCGCCCTTCGCGGATCTCGATCGTCATCGAGCGTGAGACCACGTCGCGTGAGGCGAGGTCCTTCACGTGCGGCGCATAGCGCTCCATGAAGCGCTCACCGTTGGCGTTGGTCAGATAGCCGCCCTCGCCGCGACTGCCCTCCGTGATCAGCACGCCCGCCCCGTAGATGCCTGTCGGATGGAATTGCACGAATTCCATGTCCTCGAGCGGCAGGCCCGCGCGCAGCACCATGGCATTGCCATCGCCGGTGCAGGTATGCGCCGAAGTGCACGAGAAATAAGCGCGTCCGTAGCCACCCGTTGCGAGGATGGTCTTCTTGGCGCGGAACCGGTGCAGCGTCCCGTCCTCGAGACACAACGCGATCACGCCCCGGCACGCACCATCCTGATCCATGATCAGGTCGATGGCGAAATATTCGATGAAAAACTCGGCCGAGTGCCTGAGAGACTGGCCATAGAGCGTATGCAGCATGGCATGTCCGGTTCGGTCGGCCGCCGCGCAGGTGCGTTGCGCGGGAGGCCCTTCGCCGTACTGCGTGGTCATGCCTCCGAATGGCCGCTGGTAGATGCGGCCATCGTCCGTCCGAGAGAACGGAACGCCGTAGTGCTCCATCTCGTAGACGGCTTGCGGCGCGTTCCGACACAGATATTCGATGGCATCCTGGTCGCCGAGCCAATCGGCCCCTTTCACCGTGTCATACATGTGCCAGCGCCAATCGTCCGGGCCCATATTGCCCAGCGAGGCGGCCACGCCGCCCTGTGCGGCGACTGTATGCGAGCGAGTCGGAAACACCTTGGTCACACAGGCCGTCTTGAGGCCGGCTTCGGCGCACCCCAGCGTCGCGCGCAGCCCGGCACCGCCAGCTCCTACCACGACCACATCATAGGTGTGCTCGACGAACGGGTAGGCTTTACCGTTGATCGCGGGCTTGGCTACGCCGTTCGATTGTCCGTGTGTCGCTGTCATTGGCTCAGGCCCCGAAAGATAATTTCGCAACCGCGCTGACGCACGCCAAGCCGACGGCAATCACGAAAAAGGTGTTCAGCATCAGCAGCAGCAGCTTGCTGCTCTCAGAGTGCACATAGTCCTCGATGATCGTCTGCATGCCGAGACGCATATGAACCATGCCCGAGAGTACGAGCAGCAGCAGCGGCAGGGAAAGCACCGGGCTCCTCAGCGCCCCTTTTACCGTCGCGTAGTCGGCGCCGGCCAGCGGCACGATCTGTAATAGAACCACAACCACGAGAACGGTATTTGCGACCGCCGTCACGCGTTGCAGCCAGAAGTGCTCGGTCCCGCTCTTGGCCGACCCGAGGCCGCGTGCCCGCGCAAGCGGCGTCCGGATGCGTGCTGCCGTCGGAGACGGTGTGGGGCGAAGCGTTTCGCTCATCAGACCCCTCCCTTCAAGGAGAGGCCGACGATCCACACGACAACTGTCAAGCCTGCCGAGAGCGCGATCGTACCCCAGGACAGCAGGTTGACCGTGTTCAGGTTGAAGCCGTGGCCGGTATCCCAGATGAAATGCCGGATGCCGCCGAGCATATGATGCAGCAAAGCCCATGTGTACCCGAACAACACGAGCAGTCCGATCACCGAGCCCATGACGCCGCTGACGTAGGAAAATTGATCGGGGCCCGTGGCCGCCGCGATCAGCCACCAGGCAAGAAGCAACGTGCCGAAGTAAAGGGCGGCTCCGGTGATTCGATGCACGATCGACATCACCATGTTGATCAGGGGCGAGTAGATTTGTAGGTGCGGTGACAGTGGACGCGGTTTGGTCCGCTGCATCTCGGCATTCGCCATCAGGTCGTCTCTCCACCGGCGCAATAGGCAAGCGTGCCTTACTTAGCGTGGTGATCCCGATGCGGCAATTCCTATTGCGCTTGGCCGAAACGCAGCCGACGGCGATAAACGGTCGACATAATCCGATTTCCGAACTAAGGATTCAGTTCGCGCAATCTTGATCCCGGAAGCACCCTCCAGAGACTGTCTGCGCGATCTTCAAAGGGATCGGGGATCCAAGGCCGTGCCTGTCGCCGATGGCGCGCGATCCGAGCAATCGGCTCGCCGGCGGGCCGTGCTCCTATCTGGGCAGCACAACCCAATAATCGAGGTCGAGAATGACTCCTTCCGTCCCGCTCGCGGGCTCGGACGGCCCTGGAAAAGCCGAGCACGCAATATTCTTTGTCGCGACTGTTCGCAACCGAAGCGCGCCGACATCCGATCGCCCCGGGATCGCTGTGCGTTCGATGACCTCGGACCACGCATAGACCGTATCCCCGGCAAAAGCCGGCGCCGCATGCCGCCCACCGTTGATTCCGGCCACATGAAAGGCGTTCGCCAGACCATTGTAGGAAAGCGCCCGCGCCAGGGAGATGATCACCCCGCCATAGACGAGGCGTCGGCCAAAGCGGCCTTTTCCCTCGGCATGCTGATTGAAGTGCACCTTGGCCGTGTTCTGGTAGAGGCGCGTGGCGAGTTGGTGCTCAGCCTCCTCGATCGTCATGCCGTCGATATGATCGATACGTTCGCCCTGTTGGTAGTCGCCCCAAAAGAATGGCGAGCCTGCGAGCTCACGATCGTACGTTTTGACGTCGAGTGCCGGCACGGCCCGGCCGATTTCGGCAATGTCCACCTGCGGCGGCAGCTTAGGCACGACGGCCTGCGGCACGCTCGCCGCCTTGTCGCGCTTGCGCACCATCACCCAGCGCACAAACGTAAGGACCGGGTTGCCGTCCTGATTGTGCCCGGTCGATCGCACATAGACGACGCCCGATTCCCTGTTCGAATTCTCGCGCAGGCCGATGATTTCGGTCGTCGCCGAAAGCGTGTCTCCAGGAAAGACAGGCAGCAGGAAACGCACGTCCGCATAGCCGAGATTGGCGACCGCATTTAGCGATAGATCCGGGACTGTCTTGCCGAACACGATATGAAAGACCAGCACATCGTCGACCGGTGCCGCCGCGTAGCCGATCGCCTCGGCGAACGCGGACGCCGACTGCACCGCGAACCGCGCACCGTAGCAGGCTTGGTAAACGGCCACGTCGCCGGCAGTGACGGTTCGGGGCGTCGCATGGCGGATCATCATGCCGACATGGAAGTCCTCGAAAAAATTGCCTGATGTCGACTTGGGCGGTGATGGGGGGGCCGAGGACATTCTGTTCGCTCCTGACGCGCGATCGATTGTGACCCTTGCGGCCTCACGAACCTCGCGTCAACATGGCTTGGGGTCACGCTCCCTGCCGGGCGCGCAGGGACCTCGATGAGCCGGCTTGAGGCCCCATCCGCCGGAAAGATGGTTTTTCGGACGGGTTGGCGCAGACCATCAAGCCGTGTAATCGTAGCTTGTAACCGTTCCAAACCATTCCAGTTAGCTAAGCTCACGCAAGAGGCAATTACGCATGCGATATGAGTCACCGGATACCCTCGAAGCGGCGGCCAAGCTGCTTGCATCGGAAAGCGGCGATGCCCGCGTCCTGGCGGGAGGCACCGACCTCCTCGTTCAGATCCGTTCCGAGATCTTGAGCCCAGCGCTCGTCGTCGATATCAAGGGCATCGCAGAAACGCGTGCGATCAAGGAAGAAAACGGCGGCTATCGCGTCGGGGCAGCCGTGAGCGGCGCGGAGCTGAAAGAGCACGCCACTCTCAAGAAGACCTGGCCCGGTGTCATCGAAGCCGCCAACCTGATCGGCTCCACGCAGGTCCAGGGGCGGGCCTCGCTCGGCGGCAACCTGTGCAACGGATCTCCGGCCGCAGATAGCGTGCCCGCCATGATCGCAGCCGGCGCCGTCGCGTCCGTCGTGGGGCCGAATGGCCGCCGCGAGTTGAAGGTCGAGGACATCATGCTCGCTCCTCGCAAACTGGCGCTGCAAAAGGGCGAGATCATCGCGTCCTTCGTCCTGCCCAAGCGTCCGGCGATGTCGGGCGACGCCTACCTCCGCTTCATCCCGCGCACCGAGATGGACATTGCCGTCGTCGGTTGTGGCGTGAGCCTTTCGCTCGATGCCTCCGGCACGTGTACGGCAGCACGGGTGGGCTTGGGCGCCGTCGCGGCTCGGCCACTGCTGGTCGAGGACGCCGGCAAGGCTCTTGTCGGAACCAAGGTCGACGACGCTGCTCTGGAGAAGATGGCGGCAGCCTGCCGCGCGGCTTGCAAGCCGATCGACGACAAGCGTGGAACGATCGAATTCCGCACCGATGTGGCGGGTGTGCTCGCCAAACGGACAGCACTGATCGCGCTCGAGCGCGCGAGAAAGGCCTGACAATGAAACATCACGTCACGACGATCGTTAACGGCGACGAGGTCGAGTACCTCTGCGAGACCGATCAGACCTTGCTCGACTGCCTTCGCGACGAGCTTGAGCTGACGGGCACCAAGGAAGGCTGCGGTTCCGGTGATTGCGGTGCCTGCAGCGTTCTCATGGACGGCCGCCTTGTCTGTTCGTGCCTGGTTCTTGGCGTCGAAGCGGCCGGCAAGAAGATCTCGACCATCGAGGGCATGGCGACCGGCGACAAACTCCACCCGCTGCAGCGGAAGTTTCTCGAGCACGCGGCACTCCAGTGCGGCATCTGCACGCCGGGCGTGCTTGTCGCGGCCAAGTCTCTGCTGGAAAAGCATCCCGATCCGACCGAGACGGAAGTGCGTTACTGGCTCGCCGGCAACCTCTGCCGATGCACCGGTTACGACAAGATCATTCGAGCCGTAATGGACGCTGCCGCCGAGATGCGAGGAGCCTGAGCCATGCAGGAACGAGTCAAGATTCCAAAGTTCGATGTCGTCGGTACGCGGCCCGTTCGCCCCGACGGTGCAGACAAGGTGACCGGCCGCGCCAAATACGGTGCAGATCACAATGTCGCCGGCCAGTTGGTCGGCAAGGTGCTTCGGTCGCCCCATCCGCATGCCCGCATCAAGTCGATCGACACGTCCGCCGCCACCGCCCTTCCGGGCGTCAAGGCGGTGATCACCCGAGACGACATCAAGGACCAGGCATCTGAGTTTGTTCCTGCCGGCGAGATGCTCATCAACTACCGCGATGTCGTCCGCAGCGTCATGGCCCGGGAGAAGGCCCTTTTCGAGGGCCATCCCGTGGCTGCGGTCGCCGCCACGAGTGAGAGCATCGCTCGCGCGGCATTGAAGCTGATCAAGGTCGACTACGAGATCCTACCCCACGTCATCGACGTGGTCGAAGCCATGAAGCCCGACGCTCCCATCGTCGAAGACGGCATGATTACCGTGGGCATGACGCCGCCGCCGACCAAGGCCTCGAACGTTGCCAAGCGGGTCGAATTTACGCTGGGCGATGTCGAGCAGGGCTTCAAGGACGCCGATCTCATCGTCGAGCGCGAATTCAACACCCAGCCTGTTCATCAGGGCTACATCGAGCCGCACGCCTGCATCGCCACTGTGTCCGAGGACGGCATGGCCGAGCTCTGGACCACGACGCAGGGCCATTGGATCGTTCGCGCCCACTGCTCCCGCCTGCTCGGCTGGGACATGACCAAGCTGCGCGTGACCTCGTCCGAAATCGGCGGCGGCTTCGGCGGTAAGACGGTCGTCTACCTCGAGCCCCTGGCACTTGCGCTCTCGGCCAAGACGCGTCGTCCGGTCAAAATGGTGATGAGCCGCGAGGAGGTGTTCAAGGCCTCTGGGCCTACGTCGGGCGCCAACATCTGGGTCAAGATGGGCGTAAAGAAGGACGGCACCATCACCGCCGGCGAAGCTCTGCTCAAGTACCAGGCCGGCTGCTTCCAGGGCTCGCCCGTGCAGCCCGGGTGCATGTGCGCGTTTGCCCCCTACGACCTCGCGAACGTCAAGGTCATCGGCTATGACGTACTCTCGAACCGGCCCAAAGTTGCGGCCTATCGTGCTCCGGGCGGGCCGATCTCCGAGTACGCCGTCGAAAGCGTCGTCGACGAGATTGCCGAAAAGCTCGGCATGTGCCCGATCGAGCTGCGTCTTAAGAACGCCGCCAAGGAAGGCACGAAAGCGGCTTATGGCCCCAAGTTCGGCCCGGTCGGTTTGGTGGAATGCCTCGAGGCTGCAAAGACGAGCCCGCACTGGAAGGCGCCACTCGGCAAGAACCAGGGCCGCGGCATTGCCGCCGGCTTCTGGTTCAATATCGGTGGCGAGACGACCGTCAATCTGCAGCTTAACGAGGACGGCACCCTCACTCTGATGGCCGGCACGCCGGACATTGGCGGATTGCGCGCCTCTCTCGCCATGATGGCGGCCGAAGAGCTGAAGATCCCCTACGAGAAGGTGCGCCCGATTATCGCCGACACGGCCTCTCTGGGCTACAACTTCGTCACCGGCGGCAGCCGCTCGACCTTCTCATCGGGCTTGGCCACGGTCGAGGCGGCGCGCTCGATCATCAAGCAGGCCTGCGGCCGCGCGGCGAAACTCTGGGAGATCGCGGAGGACGCCGTCACTTGGGAGGACGGCGAGATTCGGCCGGCCGGAGACAATGCCGGAAAGTTCAAGCCGATGAAATTGGCTGACATCGCCAAGGTTGCCGGCAAGACGGGCGGATCGATCGTCGGGGTGGGGGCCATCTCGGCTCAGGGTGCGGCGCCGAGCTTTGGGGTCCACATCGCCGATACCGAGGTCGATCCGGATACCGGAAAGCTGACGGTCACACGCTACACTGTGATCCAGGACGCCGGCATCGCCATCCATCCGAGTTACGTCGAGGGCCAGTTCCAGGGCGGCGCCGTCCAGGGCATCGGCTGGGCCCTCAACGAGGAATATATCTACGGGCCGGACGGCAAGCTGCAGAACGCGGGCTTCCTCGACTACCGGATTCCGGTGGCGTCGGACCTTCCGATGATCGAAACCATCATCGTTGAGGTTCCCAACCCGCGCCATCCCTACGGTGTTCGCGGCATCGGTGAAACGGCGATCGTTCCTCCGATGGCGGCCATCAACGCCGCGGCCTACGGCGCGACCGGCATTCGTATGTTCGACTTGCCGCTTTCGCCACCTCGTGTGCTCAAGGCGATGAAAGAAACGAAGAGGGCCTGACCGGCTTTCTCACACGCCTGACAATGTCAGAGGCTCGCACCGGTCGGGGCGGGCCTCTGACACGTTCTGCATGTTCCCGGAAGCTTGACCGGCAATCCTCACCGGCCGATTGTCGCGAGCATGACACTGCTCTCGTCGGATGCCGCCGCGCGTTACGAACGCCTGCTGGACACAAAGGAGGCCCGACTGCAATGGCCCATGTCACGTTGATGGGAAACTTGCGCCAATACACGGGCGGAGTAACCAATCTTGAAGTCGACGCCCTCAACATCCGCCAACTCTTCAGGAAGCTTGGCGACCAGTTCCCTGAGCTTGCGCCACATCTCGAAGAAGGCTTGGCCGTCGCCATCGATGGCCAGATCTACCAGGAGACGCTGATCGAGCCGATCGGCGAAGCAAGCGAGGTGCACATTCTACCCCAGATCGCCGGCGGCTGAGACGATGCCTCGAGCGTTGGCCGTTCTCAGCCCCGTTTGATCTTGCGTGGCCGTCGACCTTGCCCGATACTTTGCATGTCCACGCTGACGGATATTGGGTGACAAGGCGCGCTTTTTCGGTGCGCGGGACCGAACCAAAATCGGCTTATTTGGTTGAACGATTCGCCATGACGATGATTGGCGAGCAGGTCCGTCCGGTTGTGGCAAACCTCCGCCATTTATTGGAGACCACGCATGCGGCAGACCGGAATTGTAAAGTTTTTCAATCCGACGAAGGGGTTCGGCTTCATCACGCCGGAGACGGGCGGCAAGGATGTGTTTGTTCACGTCACAGCCGTCGAACGGTCTGGCCTCACCGGCCTTGACGAGGGCATGCGAGTATCGTTCGAGACCGAGCCGGACAAGCATGGCAAAGGGCCAAAGGCCGTGAACCTGCAAGAGGAAGGCTGACTCGCGGCCACAGGCCGCCCGAGCCGGCGGCGGGCCGCGTCGAACGACGGCCGGCCCCTCATCTACCGCTGCAAATGCCGGCTAAGCCGGGAGATCAGCCAGCCGGCTACGACTCCTCCCAAACCTGCCCCACCGGCTAACGCAAGCGTGGCCCCCAGGTCAGGCGTTCCGCTTTGCAATGGAATGAGAACCTGTGACATGCTGCGCTCGACGATTTGGCCGCCGAGTAAACCACCGACGGCACCCGCAATCAGCACGCCGACGGTATCGCCTCGCTGGTTGCGCGTGACGACGGCCCCGCCGGAAGTGCCGCAGATCAGTTGAACGCCAAGCCCAAAGATATCCACACACTATCCCCATGACCGGCCTTGAACTTGGGTGGCTCGACGACGATCCGATGTCTTGCAAGCCGCTTGTCATCTGTCGTGGCATCCCGAGAACGCATCCGCAAGCGAAAGGCTGCTTTTCTTTGCGTCAACATTCGGTCGGCGTGCCATCTTGACTGTCCACGCACTCGACGGTCTCTGGGCCACGGTTCGGCAGAAGCGCCACGCTACCCCGCGATCTTGCTGCTCTCCCGTGTTTGCCCTGGCGAGGCGTCATTTCGGCAGCTATAGGAGCAAGGCTGAGCGCACGGAAATTCTAGGGGTCGTGCTGCAAGTTGGGAAGCTAGGCGGGGGATTTGCGCCATCATGTCTCGGTCGAACGCATCACGAGTCGCGCGATTGCTCGGTGCGGCAATCATCGTTGTCTGCAGCGCGACGGTAGCCAGTGCCAAGTGCACCAAGCTCGGCTTCTCGGTCAACGACTATGGCAAGGATGGTCCGACCAAGGACGCGAAGGACTTGCTCGACAAGTACATCCAGAAGTGGACGTCCGAGCGCGGTATCGCGAAATACACCACCGGCAAAAAAGACGTCACGTGCGAGCTGTTTCTCGACTTCGGCTTTTTCGACGAGCACACTTGCAAGGCAACGGCTACGGTCTGCTGGCAGGAGTGAGCTAGGCAGCTCACGGTGAAATGTGAGCTAAAAACGCGACGATCGCGTCGGCCGCGGCGATAAGATTGCCCTTGCGCGTGAACCCCGACGCGCCGCGTGGCCCCAGGTCATGATCGCCATCGTCGATCCACGCGATATCGATGCCGCGCGCCAGTTCGTAGCCGCCAACCTCGCTTCGGCTACCGAAAGGATCGCGTTCGCCCTGGACCATCAAGGCCGGGCACGTTAGTGTCAGAAGATGTGCCGTCCGCGTTTTCTCCGGCATGCCCGGCGGATGAAACGGATAGCCGAGACAGACCAGCGCATCGGCCTTTCCCTCTCCGTGCAACTCGTCGGCGACCATGCTGGCGATACGGCCGCCCATCGACTTGCCACCGATGGCAAGTCGCCCGCGCCAATTGCCTGAGAATACCGCCTCGACGGCCGCCCGATACTCTGGGATCAGCGTTTCGGCCTTTGGCGCCGGCCGGCGCTTGCCCCCGGTCCGCCGGGCGGCCATGTATCCGAACTCGAAACGCGCGACGCGTAGTCCCCGCTCGACGAGCAGTTCGGTTGTGCGAGCGAGGAATGGACTTTCCATTCCAGCGCCGGCCCCGTGGGCCAGCAGAATGGTCCAGTCGGCGTCAGTGGGCCCGACCAGCAGGAGTTCTGGCATTGACGTTCCCTTCTTGAGCGCCGTGCGCGCCGTCCCACTACCACGCATCGACCATCGGTCGCTTCTTCCCATCGCGCGGCCGCTGCCGGATGGATGCAAGTAATGTCGCCACCCAGTGCCGTGTCTCCGCTGGATCGATCGTATCGTCGATACCGAATGTCGTGGAGCGGTTCACGGCCTTGCCGACCTCGTAGTGCTCGGCCACCATCTTCTCGTAGTAGGCGCGCCGCTCGTCCGGATCGGCGATTGCCGCGAGTTCGCCGCGGTATCCGAGTTTCACTTGGCCTTCGATGCCCATCGGCGCGAATTCGCCCGTCGGCCAGGCGACCGTGAAGTACGGCGCCCGGAAATTGCCGCCGGCCATGGCGACGGCGCCCAGCCCATAGGCCTTGCGCAGGATGATGGTGAAATAGGGAATGGTGGCGTTTGCCGCGGTCAGGAACATGCGTGCCGCATGTCGGACAAGCCCCGTCTTCTCGATCTCCGGCCCCACCATGATCCCCGGCGTATCGCACAGATGCACGACCGGAATATCGAATGCATCGCAAAGCTGTATGAAACGCGCACCTTTGTCGGCCCCATCGCTGTCGATCGCGCCGCCAAGCTGCGCCGGATTGTTCGCAACGACACCGACCGCGCGACCTTCGATACGAATCAGAGAGGTGATCATCGTCCGTCCGAAATCGCGGCGCAGCTCCAGCACGCTTTCCGCGTCGGACAGGGTCTCGATCACCTTGCGGATGTCATAGACGCGCACCCGGTTCTCCGGCACCAAAAATCGCATGCGCCGCTGATCGGGCGCCGTCCAGGTGCCGACGCGTCCCTGGAAGTAGGCGAGATACCGCTTCGCCGCCGCAACGCCGTCGGCTTCATCTGTCACCGCAATGTCAATCACGCCGCTGGCCCGCTGCACGGGCGACGGCCCGATATCCTCCGGCCGGAACACACCGAGCCCTCCGCCTTCGATCATGGCCGGGCCGCCCATGCCGATGTTTGAATCCGCCGTCGCAATGATCACGTCGCAGCAGCCGAGCAGCGATGCGTTGCCGGCGAAGCAGCGGCCGGACACGATGCCCACCATCGGCACCAGCCCCGAGAGCTGGCCGAAATGATGGAATGTGTTGAAGCCGATGAAGCCACCATAGTCGTCGTCACCCGGCCGCCCGCCACCGCCCTCGGCAAACAACACCAGCGGCATGCGGCCCTGCTCGGCGATGTCGATGACGCGATCCGTCTTCCAGTGGTTGTGAACGCCCTGGGTGCCAGCAAACACCGTGTAGTCGTAAGCCAGGATGGCCGCTCTCGATGCAGGGTCCTCGAACAGATCGCCGTTGATCCGTCCCACTCCGGCGACAAGGCCATCGGCGGGACTGCGTTTGAGCAAATCCTCCAGCCCGCGCCGGCGGCGCTGGGCGGCGACCGTCAACGGCCCGTATTCGACGAAGGTGCCGGGGTCGACCAGATCATCTACGTTCTCGCGCACCGTCCGCTGCTTTGTCTTCCGTCGACGCGCAACGGCGTCGGAGCGCTGTTCATCGAGCGTCAGAGACCGGCGATCGAGCACTTCCGCAAGATCGGGCCGGATCAGATCGAGATCGATCGTTTCGTGCTCCTCGCCGGCATCGTCCGCGCCCTCGACCGGCTCGACAGTCAGCAGAAGCTGATCCTCCCACAGCGTATCGCCCGGCGCGACGTGAACCGACTGCACCGTTCCAGCGCAGTCTGCCACCACGACGTGCTCCATCTTCATCGCTTCCATCACGACGAGCTGCGCGCCGCGCTCCACTTCGGCGCCCTCTTCGACGGACACGAGAACGATCGTGCCTTGCAATGGCGAACGCACCGCGAGCAGGCCATCGGCCACGTTCTCGCCCGCCCCGCGCCCCGCGTCGCCTCCCCCTGACGGCTGTGCCTGACCGTAGGCCAATACGGCAAGAGGATCGTTCGCGTCGATCCTGGCGCCGGCGCGCGAGCTTTGACCGTCGACAGCTCCGGCCTCCGACGCAACGGCGAAGTAGAGATGCGGGTGTTCCAGGCGAGCCGCCTCGGCGAGCCGTCGTGCGTTGTCTTCCACGAAGTCGGTATCCACGCCTCCCGCCTGCACGGCGGCGTCACGGAACAGTGACTGCAGAAACGCAATGTTCGTCGGCGCACCAGCAACGTGCATCTCGCAAAGTGCGCGATAGCCTTTGGCGAGAGCATCGCTCAACTGCGGCGAGCCCGTATGTACGATCAGCTTGGCGAGCAGCGGATCATAGACCGGGCTCGTCCTGTAGCCGGCATAGGCATTGCTGTCGACGCGAATGCCACGCCCAGACGGCATCTCGAAAGCCGTGAGCAACCCGCCCGCCGGCTTGATCGTACCGTCGTCGCCGACGCGCTCGGTATTGATCCGGGCCTGCAGCGCCATCCCTCGAGCTGGCGGCACCAGATCCCACGTCAAACCAAGATCACCTAGCGAAGCCCCTCCAGCAATCTGCAGCTGAACCTCGACGAGATTGAGCCCCGTGACTTCCTCCGTCACCGTGTGCTCGACCTGCAGTCGTGGGTTCGCCTCTATGAAGAAGTACTCGCCCGCCTCGACATCGACCAGAAATTCGATGGTCCCGAGGTTCTTATACTTGACGGCAGCCCCCAGGCGCAAAGCCGCCTCGATGAGCTTGCCCCTCAAGACTTCGGGAAGCGCTGGTGCGGGCGCGATCTCGACGATCTTCTGGCGCCGCCTTTGCAGTGAGCAGTCGCGCTCCCATAGATGCGATACGGCTTCGCCGTCACCGAGTATCTGCACTTCGATATGCCGCGCCCGCCGCACGAGCCGCTCGACGTAGAGGTCCCCGTTGCCGAATGCCGACTGTGCCTCGGATCGGCATCGCGCGAATGCTTCCTCGATATCGCCATCACTCGTCACCGGCCGCATGCCGCGTCCACCACCGCCCGCCACGGCCTTGACCATGACCGCCCCGCCGGGGCCGAGCTTGGCAAGAAAGTCTCGCGCGTCTACGAGCGATGTCGGCGCCACCGTGCCCGGCAGCACTGGCACTTCGACGGCCGTCGCCAAAGCTCGCGCCTGATGCTTGTCACCGAACCGTTCCAACGTATCCGGTGTCGGCCCAACGAACACGAGGCCGGCTTCCGAGCATCGCCGCGCGAACGCTGCATTTTCCGATAGAAAGCCATAGCCCGGATGGATCGCTCCTGCTCCCGTCGCGCGCGCGGCCGCCAGTATGGCCTCTGCATCGAGATAGGCTGCCACGCCTCGCCCCGGCAGCATGTACGCTGCATCGGCTTTGCGGGTGTGAAGGCTGGCAGCATCATCCGACGGGTAGACCGCCACCGTTTGAAGGCCCAACTCCGCGGCAGCTCGAAACACGCGAGTTGCGATTTCGCCGCGGTTGGCGACGAGCAGTTTACCGTTGAACATACAGAGAGGACTTTCCTGATTGGCATCGCTGGCTAACCCGAGGTTAGCGACACCGAAAGCCATCGGCCAGTCCAAGCGGTCACCAGCGCCTCCAAACGCATCGACCGAGCTTTTGCTTGAAATGATTTTGAATGTTCCGCCGCACGCGCTTGATGCGCTTGCAGATAGTGACGAGTTACTGCGAGCATTCCGTATTTTTACGCTAATTTAATGTCCGATCGACTTGCAAAGCCCGCAGATCGAGCGCAGCCTCCGCAGAAATACCTAGTCGAACGAGTTGATCGTTGAGCCCGAGAGAACGCCGAACGGCGCCAGAGACGACAAAAAACGTTCTGGAGGAAGGGCCTATGACTGTCGCTGTGGACGTAGCCGGCAAAGACGTGCCTTGGTGGCGCGAGCCGACAAAAGACCAATGGTACGCCTATGTTGCCGCTTGGTTGGGCTGGACGCTGGATGCGTTCGACTTCACCATTTTTCTATTGATAATGGTGCCGATCTCGCAGGATTTCGGCGTTCCGCTGACGGCCGTCACCGCCGTTTTCGCCGTCACTCTCTGGCTGCGGCTCATTGGGGCCACTGCCGCCGGCTGGATGGCCGACCGCCTGGGGCGCAAGGCTCCGCTGATGATCTCGATCCTCTGGTACTCGATCTGCAATTTGCTCGCCGGGCTCTCCCCGAGCTTTGCAGTCTTGTTTTTCTTTCGCGCATTGCTCGGCATCGGCATGGGCGCGGAGTGGCCCGCCGGCGCAGCCCTTGCGATGGAATCATGGCCGGCCCGTTCCCGCGGCCTTATGTCGGGCGTTCTCCAGGGTTCCTGGGGGCTCGGCTTTGCGCTTTCGTCCGCCGCCTATGGATTTCTCTACACGCCGCTTGAAAACATCCAGAAGGGTTACGGCTGGCGCGGATTGCTGGTGCTCGGCGTTTTGCCGGCGCTTGCCTGCGTCTGGATCCGCTACTACGTGAAGGAGCCTGAGGTTTGGCAGGAAAATAAGAAAATTCAGGTCGAGACCGATCAGGCAGTTACGCTGCCCCTGTTCGCTATCTTCAAGAAGCGCTATCTTTGGAACACGATCACTGGCTGTCTATGGATGGCTGCAAATTTCGTCGTCTACTATTCCATCTGGGCGCTGTTCGGCACCTACCTTCAGAAGGAATTGGGCTGGACCCCGGCCCAAGTCGCGGTTCCCCTCTTCTGGGCGAACATCATGGTGTTCTTCTCGAGCGCTTTCTGGGGAGCCGTCTCCGACAGGATCGGTCGCCGGCCGGCGCTGATGATCCCCTGCACCATCGCCATTTTCATCTCGCCCATTTACTTGTTGGCGAAAGATCCATTTTGGATCATCGCCGGCTTCATTCTCATGGGCATCATTGTCGGCGGCAAGGACACCCTCAACCCTGCCTGGCTCTCCGAGCGCTTTCCGACCGAGATTCGGGCGTCCGCAGCCGGATTTGTCTATCATCAAGGCGCCATCTGGGGCGGCTTCGTCGCACCGGGACTCACTTATCTCGCCGTCAATCAGGGCATGGGTTTCGCTCTACCCATGATGTACGCGACGATAGGATCTCTCCTCGTGCTGGTATTCAGCGTCTACCTCGGTCCTGAAACAAAGGGCAAGGTTCTCGTCGCAGACCTGGAAATTCGCAAGAGAGAGGAATTTCCCTGAGCCGCTCCGAGCTTCGGCTCGGCGGCCGCCTTACAAGCGCTAGGCGTAGCTGGCCCTCGCGGCGAAGCTACGCCCTCGCCCGCGCGCTACGGCGGAACCCGCGCCGAAGCCGCGGGGATCGAAGGCCCATCAAGCGCCGAGCCGAATGGCGTGGTTGTCCCAATTCCATGCGCAGTCGGCCGCCGGCTCGAGGCCTCCGGCGGCTGTCGACACACCCGCGATCGCGCCTTCACCGCTCGTCACCAAGAATCGTCCCGGGTGGCCGCGACTGGTAACGCCCGAGGCGTCCTTCATTGTCCGAACACCAAGCACCTTGCCCGTGGCTACGTCGATCATGACGACCGAGCCCCGTTTCGAAGATGTAATTGCAGCCACCGCCCCCTCGCTATCGACGGCAACCGAACTAACGTAGCCCGAAAGTGCCTCCGCCACGTCACCGGGCAGCGACGTGGCGACCAGCGGCATTTGCCGGCGATGTCTGTAGATGAGCGCTTCGCTCAGCGGATGCCCGCCAGACACGCCTTTCACCACCTGTCCTCCAAGCACCACCGTGTCGTCCTGGCCCACTTCGAGATGCCGCAGCGAAAGCGCTCCGCCGGCGGCGACAGCGTGCTTCTCGAGGAGATCCCCCGTCGCGATGTCGATGTAAGCGAGCGATGTGTCGATACTGTCGAGATTGAGAACCCGGCGGCCCTGCCCGATATCGGGGTGCTCGCGCAAGCCTCCGTTTGCGACGACGAGCGCCCCCGCCCGCGGCAGCAACGCCAGATCGTGCGGCCCCAAACCGAATGACGGAAACTCTCCGATCCGACGGAACCGCGCCGTCGCATCGTAGACGCCGATCACGCCCCGAGCCGCCTCGAAGTCGTTTTCCGTGGTGTAAAGCAGCCGGCCATCGGGCGAGAACACGCCGTGGCCGTAAAAGTGCCGGCCTGGCGGCGCTGCAAACACAACCGGCACCTGCCCTTGATCCGCCGAAAACGCGACGGCGAAATTGCCGGGACGACGCGCGAAGGCCACGCATTGTCTGTTGCTCGGCGAGACCGCTATATCGTGCCCGCGACCAGGCAGCATCACGGCCGTCACGTCCTCGCCGTCGCTTGTGAAGATGGCCGCGGAGTAGCGGCCGTCGCGTCCGCGGCGAGCCGCCGCGAAAAGAGTTGACGCCGCCGCACGCGACGTTCTGGGAGCCATCGCCGAGGCGATCGCGGCCAGCATCGAAGAAACGGCAGTCCTGCGATCAATCACCATCCGAAGCATTGAACCCTAGTGGCAAGTCCGTCACCGAAGCGAACATCTCCGCAGCGGTGGTGCGGGCATTCTTGAGGGGAAAACCGAGCGCGATGATACGTTGCGATGCCGCGCCTTCGAAGGGAGATTTGGCCTTCAACAGCTCTCTGCCCTCCCGTCCCGCCGTTGCCAGTTCCTTAGAGACGAGTTGCGCAAGCTCTTTCGAATTGTCCGACGGATCGCCTGCCGCCTCGATCAGCGCTTGTTCCAGCCCCCCACCGACGTAGAGATCACGCAAGCCCACGATATTGGCCACGATCAGACGCATCGAACGGTTGCTCTTCCTCAGAGGCGGCGCAATCTTTCGACGCTGGGTATTGAGCCCCATCGGTCCAGCGAGGCGTTGATCCCTGACCTTCTCCAGCCCTCGGTCGAATGCCTTTGCCAGGGCCATCGTGGTCTCCTCCGGCTTCAGAAAGTGGGGATCGGCAGGATTTGGCGATAGCCAGCTTTTCGAGAAACCATTCGGCGCGTCCCATTCGTCGACGATCGACCGCGCCATGCCTTTCAGATTCGATGCGATGGCCTTCGCGAAACCACATCGGTACGCCGTGCCATCCTCAGCACCGGTCGAAGCCTCACCAAAAAGAACCGCTTCGAGAGCAGGCAGCCCCTGCATGGCGACGCTTTTCTCGGCGAGCCGCTTGGCATCGAGCACGTCGGGCGCGTGATCGGCCAAGGCCTTCGCAACTTGACGCGCCCCGATGCCCCGCCGGTCCGGCCAGAACATGATCCGCTCGTAACGCTGCTCCACTGTCACGGGGCCGAACGCGATATGTTCGACGTTCCCCCAGGCCGTGACCACCTCGTCGAATGCAGCTCCGACCTTTCGACGGGCGGCTCCGCCCGCCAGAGCGCAGTCGGTGGCAACGACGTCGTCGAGCTTTTTCGTCGCCTCCGCGAAACGCCGATATCCGGGACGGATATGCTTCTCGAGCGACTGCTGTGCGAGACGCGCATGGGGAAACGCCACCTTGCCGTCGGCTGCCGATAATCGATCCGCGGCGCCCGCAGCGGACAGAAGGATGCCCGTAAGGACTCCGACTACAGCCAATGACGCAAACCTGGGCATCGCAGAGTCTCCTATAGGGAGCCGACAAAAGCGATCAGCCGCTTTCGATCTTCCGCCGTCAGGGCCGAGAACGCATCGCGTGCTCCCTTGGCCTCGCCGCCGTGCCACAGGATCGCCTCCACGAGACTTCTCGCGCGGCCATCGTGCAGGAAGAACGGGTGACCATTGACGGTCTCCGTCAAACCGATTCCCCACAGTGGAGCGGTGCGCCACTCGCGGCCATCAGCCCTGCCCTCGGGCCGGCCATCGGCCAGCCCTTCGCCCATGTCGTGGAGCAGAAGATCCGTATATGGCCAGATCGTCTGCTCCCGCAGATGCTCGTCCGGCGACGCTGGGCCGGTCTTGAACGACGGCACATGGCAACTGGCGCATCCCAGGTCATGAAAGATTCGCTTGCCTCGAAGCACCTCGGGCGCGTTCGGACTGCGACGCATCGGAACGGCAAGGTTGCGTGCGTAGAAGGCCACCAAATCCAGGAGCTTCGCGTTGATTTCCTCAGCAGGCTTGGCCGCGCTGCCACCGTGCGGTGCCTCTCTGCATAACGTCTGCGCTGGCATACAATCACCATAGGGAAAGGGTGCGATCCAACTCCCGATCCCGATGTCGCCGGCAAATGCCTCAGCCGACTGCTGCTTGACCGTCGGTTGTCCGGCTTTCCAGCCGAACCGGCCGAGCATCACCATCTGCGCCTCGACTGACCACACGCGGTTCGCACGCCCCGAGATGCCGTCGCCGTCCTTGTCGTCGGCATCCTCGCGGGCAAGGATATCGGCTTCAGGAATGGCTTCGAGCAGACCGAGGCCGATCATCTGCGGTGTCATCCGGGGCGATATCATCGTCTGCGGATGCATCGGACCATAGCCCAGGTCGCCGATGCGATAGGTCGGCTTGCGCAGTGAAATCGTCTCGCCGTCGACGAGCCGAACTGGGACTTCCTCGTAGCTCACCAGCATGTGGCCCTCGCCGACATGTCCCTGAACGCCGAGCTCTTGCAATTGGCCACCGTAGGTCGGCTCACGCACGATGCTTGCCCGCCCCGATGCCAGCAGCGCCCGCTCTTCCTCGGACTGCGGCGGAATCGACAAGCGAAGAAATGTCGAGATCGAATGACCTTCCGGCCCAGGACCGAGCGGCGGATGGCCACGGCCGTCCTTCAAGTGGCAGGCCTGGCAGGCCCGCGCATTGTAGAGCGGCCCCAGCCCGTCCGACGATTTTGTCGACGACGGCGACGAGACCCAGTTCTTACGGAAGATGCCGTTGCCGATCTTGAAGTCGAGTTCACGCGAAAACGCCATGTTCGCTGAAAGCTGCGAAAATGCATCGGCCGTCGTCGTCCCGACCTTCGCCGTCGCCGCGCCGCCCGGGTTCTCTTCACCAGGCTCGAAGGCTGCCACCGGCTCCGCGTCTCCCGGACGCGCACCCGCGGCCACGGGGCCCCCTTCGCCGAACGCTGCTCCGGCGACAAGAATAATGACACCCGAAACCCCGCCCCATAGAAGGGACAGAAGAGTTTGGCGACACACGGCACGCATCATTGGCATTACTTCTTCTTGGAACGCGCCTTTCCCGGATCGTCGAGGCTGTCCGATCCTTCGATCTTCACCGCGTGCAGCTCGAGCGCAGCGATCGCCCTCTCGAACTCCTTCGTCTGCGCGATGAGTGCACCGATGGCTGCTTCGACCACAGCATTGCCTTCCGCATTGTCCTCGCCGATCATTTGATCGTAGGCTTCCTTCGTCTCGGCGCGCTGCTTCAAAACGCCCATGCGCGACACTGTCGCGGCCAGCGCCTTGCGCACGCGATCGTCGATCTCAGGTGACTTGGCCTTGACGAGATTCGAGACGCTCGCGCCGGAGATCATTGTCCCATCGGTTCGCTTGTAGCGCCCGAGGTAAACGTTCTCGATACCGATCACGTCGAAATAGTGCGAGTTGTGCGTGTTGTCCGAAAAGCAGTCGTGCTCCTCCTCGGGGTCGTTGAGCAACAGTCCGAGCTTCATCCGTTCGCCGGCCATCTCGCCATAGGATAGGCTCGCAAGCCCGGTAAAGATCGCCGTCAACGCTTCACTTTCCGATTTATCGAGCGCGGACCGCGCCGCGCCCTTCGGCGCCCATTGGGCGGCCATGAAGGCAAGATCGTCGACAAGAAGGTCGGTAGCTACGGTCAGGTAGGTCGCCCGCCGATCGCAGTTGCCGCCGGTGCATGCCTCGCCCTTGGCATAGTCGGAGAACGGCCGGTTTCCCGCACCCGGCCCCGTCCCGTTGAGATCCTGGCCCCAAAGCAGAAACTCGATGGCGTGATAGCCTGTCGCCACGTTCGCCTCGATCTTCTCCGCCTCTTGCAAGGTCTCGGCAAGCAGGACCTTGGTGATGCGGCTCACATCGACCGTCCGTCCTCCAATCGTGAGCTTTCGGTTCGCGATCACGTTGGCCGTATAGAGCGGATTGGTGTCCGATGCCGTCCCGTAGCCTGGATCTACATAGTCGATCAGGCCTTCATCCAGCGGCCACGAGTTCACCTTGCCTTCCCACTCGTCCACGATCTTATTGCCGAAGCGAAAGGCCTCGGTCTGCATATAGGGCACCCGCGCCGCCTTCCAGGCCTCTCGTGCCGCCGCCATCGTGTCCGCGCTCGGCGTGGCAATGAGCGTGGCGACACTGGCTTTCAACTTACGAGCCGCCGCCAGCGAATCCTCGTACGCGGCCTGCCCGATATTCGCGTAAGTCTTGATCACGTCGTCGTTGCTTACGGCACTCGCCGGGCTCGTCATTGCCACAACCAGAACGCACAGGCCCGCTGCCCCCGCGACGCGGGCGGCCAACGTCGTCTTACTGCTCAAGACACCCTCCTTCGCGCGAACGCCGACGTTCGCCATCGTCACTCAGTACTTGATCGTCGAGCGCAGACCGATCACCGCCGCGTTTTCCGGGCGAGGCTCGCCTGCCGGATCATCGTCAGGTTGGACACCGCCCCCACCCGGTCGCCAGAAGTACTGGAAATCCGGTTGAATAGTCCATCCCGGAACGACTTCGGCCGCGTAGCTGATTTCGAAAACTGTCTCGGACGAGCGCACCGGCGCCGCATGACCGCTCGCCAGATTGCGGTCGCGATCGGCGCCTCGCACGTCGCCTGCAAGGCTGCTGTGACCGATCCCCACGGCGATCACGTCGCTCGGCCGGCCGGCGGTAAGCCCCGTGAACGTGACGCCGCCCTCCAGGTAGAAATCGATCAGATTGCGATCATCGGGGCTCCCGGCCACACGACCAAACACGCTGGCGCCCCTGGTCTCCGAGCCGGGAACTCGGTAAACGACCTGATCAACGATCCCGTAAAGGCCGTAGTTGTGGTGCAGAATCGCTGCCGGCCCGCCAGAGAAGGCCAAGCGCGCGCCGGCGTCATTGAAACGGCTGCTCTCGAAATCGCCATAGTGTCGCCATCCACCAACCTTGACCAACCCGGCGAAACCTAGGGTGTATTTTGCGTGGGCCTCGACCATCATGAAGAGCGGATCGCCGAGAGGAAATTGGAGGCCATCGCTGTTGCAGCGCTGCGGATCGTCCTTGGCGCACGGACGCGCGACCTCACCATTGAAGAACCCGGCCAAGACTGTGAAATCGTCCCCAGTGAGCTTTAGGCGCGCGCCTGGGGTGGCCAACGGATAGGCGGGGCCACCATCAGGAAGATTGGCCGCGGCAATTGTTGGCCATCCAAACGTACCGTTGAGCAGGGCCCCGCCGCCCTCGCTGGTCAGGAATTCGCTATCCGCTGCAAGCTGGCCAAAGCGAACGGACGCCTTTCCATCGAGAACCGACTGCTCCAACCACACCTCGAACAGCCGAGTCGCTGGCGTCGCCTCGATGTTGCTGACCGATGCCAGACTCCCCACGTTCTCGCCGCTGATGCTACGCCCGTGAATTTGGAATGCGTTGACGTGAAAAGTGAGGCCCCGCCATGCGATGGCCTTGGCCAGATCCCAATCTGCGTGCAACTCGAGACGGCCATCGTATTTCGCGCCTCGCTTGTCGCCGCCCGAGACGACGCCAAGCAGCTCATTTATCGATCTGGCCCCGTATGTGATCCCTCGCGAGGCGAGGCGGGCTCTCAACGCTCCCGGATCGGCTAAGCTGGGGGGCAGACTAGTCGCCACGGACGCTTCGGGGATGCCGAGGTGCGAATTCTCCCGCTCCTCTGCGATGACAGATTGCGCTGCGCCGGCAACGCCTAACGCCAGCCAAACCGTCAGCCACTTCCCAAGCGCCATCATTTGGCATCCACACCATGCGTTGATCAGGTGAGCCCACCGAGGCATGGCACGCAGTATCGATGATTCTCGCTCGGCGGCCACGCGCAGCATGCCGCGGCCACTGAACTTGAAGACTTCAATCAAGTCTTTGGCACTCATCTGCAGCACAGGCCGCAACACTCCAGTCAGGACCCAGTTCAGGATCTATTTGAACATGACAATCAACAGCAATAAATCTCGAACAACCGAGGCAGAAGACATAGATTCCAGAAAATTAAATCGGCTGATTTCCAAGATCAGATAGTTAGCAATACGCTGCGGCAACAATAGGAAATCTCGACACCCAGCCATTCGCCTTGGGGTTGACACGTCCAGATCGAGGCTATAGTCACGGTTGTGCATCATAAATCGTGAAAGTCGAGCAGGGCTTTTTAAGCCTGCAAATCCATTGGCGGCGAGCACGTCGTCTCCACTCAGCGGAGGGCTACCGTGAGCAACAACGGAGCAGCCACGCGGTTCTGTAACACTTACGTGGGACCGACGGCATTCGAGCGGGCGACCCGAATTGGTCGCAAATCCCGAGGTATCACGTTTTCAGTCGTGCGACGCCCCGCCGTACGCGCTCCCGTCACGGGCGCTCGCCGTGAAACGGCCTCGGAATGAAGCGGCCGAATCTTGTGCTCGCCACCGATCTGGACGGCACATTCCTCGGAGGATCGAGCACCGATCGCGTCGAACTTTACGGACAATTGCAGTCGCGCGGCGACGTTCTTCTGATCTTCGTCACCGGTCGAGACATCGACTTCATTTCCAAGTTGATCGAAACGCCGGGCATGCCGCGGCCGCACTTTATCATCGGTGACGTCGGAACGTCGATTTATGATGGCGAAAGGCTTGAACCGGTTGCAGATCTGGAAGCGCCGATCGCGGCGCTCTGGAACGACTCCGGACCGCGCATTATTGAGATGCTGAAAGATGATCCGGGCCTGACACTTCAGGAAACGACATTTCGACATCGCGTGAGCTACGATTGCGACCCGTCGGCACTTCAACCATGCAGCTCAGAAAAGGTTGAAGCTGCGGGCTTCGATTGCCTGTTATCGGCGGACCGATTTTTCGACGTACTGCCGAAAGGCGTGTCGAAGGGGCCGACGCTGACCCGGTTGATCGATGCGTTTGCGCTCGACGCCGACAGCGTTCTCGTTGCCGGCGACACCATGAACGACCTGTCGCTGTTCGAGACCGGCTTCAAAGGCGTCGCGGTTGGCAATTCCGAGCCGAGACTCGCAGAAGCGGTTCGTGGCATGAAAAACGTCTATCGCAGCAGCCGCCCCGGCACGGCCGGAATTCTCGATGCCATGCAGCATTTTACCTTCAAAGGGGAGCCGCGCCCATGAGAAAATCGTCTCTGGTCATCGTCTACCACCGGCAGCCGAATGACGAGGTCATGGTCGACGGACGCGTCGTCTATCGTACCCATAAAAGCCCGAACGGAATTGTCCCGACGTTGAAGAGCTTCTTTCATCGTCTCCCGCCGGAGGCCGGCGCCTGGGTTGCGTGGAAAATTCACGACCCTTCGACGGAAGGCGAATTCGAACGAGTCATCCATGTCGATGACCCGAACGGCGGCTATGTCGTATCGCGGCTGCCGCTCACGGCAGATCAGGTCGAAAGCTTTTATCACATCACATCGAAGGAGGCGTTGTGGCCGATCCTTCATTCCTTTCCACGGTTATTCCAGTATGAGAATGTCGATTGGGAAAAATTTCGCGAAGTGAACCGCCTGTTCGCCGAAGCCGCCGCAGAGCAGGTCGAGGACGACGGCTTGGTTTGGGTGCACGATTACAATTTGTGGCTCGTTCCAGCATATTTGCGTCAACTCAAGCCGAATGTGCACATTGCCTTTTTTCACCACACGCCGTTCCCGGGCCCCGATGTGTTCAACGTTTTGCCATGGCGCCGCGAAATCGTCGACAGCCTGCTGGAGTGCGATCTCGTCGGGTTCCACATCCCCCGCTACGCCAAGAATTTTGCCGACGTGGCGCGCGCCTTGAATAATGCCGAGATCAAAGAGCTTGCGCCGGTCGAAGAAGGGCTTTCCCCAGCCGGCACGGCCCTCTCGGAGCCGGAGGTCCCGACCGTCCTCCAGACGGCGACGCGCACCGTCAGGCTGGGCGTTACACCAGTCGGAACGAATCCCGATCTGGTCGAGAGCTACGTCGAGTCCGATTCCAATCAGGCCTTGCAAAAGCAGCTTCTCGAGGAACTCGGCGGGCGCCGACTTCTGATGACGGTCGGCCGTACGGATTACACGAAGGGCATGATCGAGTGCCTGCTCGCCTTCGAGCGATTGCTTGAGCGCCGCCCTGAACTCGTCGGCAATTTGAAAATGCTGGTCACGTCGGTGCGCGCCGCCTCGACGATGAAAGTCTACGAGGACACTCAGCGCGAAATCGAAGGCATGGTCGGACGGATCAACGGTCGCTTTTCGACGCTCGACTGGACACCCGTCGTACTCTTTTCGAACGCCATTCCGTTCGAACGCCTTGTGGCGCATTTCCGCATCGCGAACGTGTGCCTGACGACGCCTCTGCGTGACGGCCTCAATCTGGTCGCCAAAGAATACGTGGCGGCAAAGAAGGGTCAGGCCGGCGCGCTGGTATTGTCTGAATTCGCGGGGTGCGCTGTCGAACTGCCCCAGGCCGTGCTGACCAATCCCTATTCGAACCGTGCCATGGACCGTGCGCTGGATGAGGCTATCGACATGCCGGAGGCAGAAGCGATCCGACGCATGGCGGAGATGAATGAGGTCGTGCGTCATTACGATCACGAACGATGGGCTCGCCAGGTCGCCGACCAGTTCGATCACATTGCGGCCCTGCCTGGTCGCGGAAAGTCGCCGCAGGCTGCGTGATGCTGGCTATCGTCACTCGAGCTCTTCTTGCACTGGGGCTACTGCTTCCGGCGGCACGCGCGCCGTCGGTAGCAGCAGATATATCCATCGCCTGCGGCGCGCTCGGTGTCGAGTTGCAGCTTTGCTCGGACGCCGTCCACGATTGGGAGCGCCGGACCGGGAATACGGTCACGATCATCACCACTCCGAACTCGTCGACGGACCGGCTCGCCCTCTACCTCCAGATGCTCGCCTCGCGCACGAATGACATCGACGTCCTCCAGATTGATGTAGTTTGGGCCGGTGTCCTGGCCGGTCATCTAGCCGATTTGCGACCTTACGTGGGCGATGCACCCGCCGCCCACTTCCCAACTCTCATCGAAAACGACACGGTCGGTGGGAAGCTCGTTGCCCTGCCATGGTGGGCGGATGTAGGCGTGCTCTATTTCCGGAAGGATCTACTGCAGAAGAACGGCATCCAACCGCCTCGCACATGGCAACAATTGACGGCATCTGCGAAAGTCGTCCAGGACTCCGAGCGAGCTTCGGGTAATCGACGGATGTGGGGGTTCGTCTTTCAAGGGAAATCCTATGAAGGCTTGACGTGCAACGCGTTGGAGTGGATCGACGCGTTCCGCGGTGGAGCCATCATCGACACCAAGGGTCGGATCACAATCGACAACCCGCACACCATCGAGGCGCTGGAACTCGCCGGCGGATGGGTTGGAAATATCTCGCCGAAAGGAGTGCTCAATTACGATGAGGAGGCCGCTCGCGGCGTCTTTCAGACCGGCAATGCCATCTTCATGCGCAATTGGCCCTATGCGTGGTCGCTCGCCCAGCGCGAGGACAGCCCCGTTCGTAACAAGGTCGGTGTCATGCCGCTACCCCGTGGCGGGCGGGATGGCAAGCGATCCGGGACGCTCGGGGGCTGGCACCTCGCCGTTTCGCGCTACTCGCGGCACCCGAAGGAGGCAGCTGCATTGGTTGCTTTTCTGACCGGCGCCGAGCAGCAAAAAAAGCGGGCCGTCGAAGCTTCGTACAATCCCACGCGGCCGGCGCTTTACGACGATCCGGAGGTCCTGGCCGCAAACCCATTTTTCAGCGAGCTTCTCGAGCCGTTGCGAAATGCCACGGCCCGCCCCTCGCGCATTGCCGGTCCCCACTACAATCGACTATCGAGCGACGTCTTCCGGGCCGTGCATGACATTCTTGCCGGTTCCCCTGCTAAACCGCGCGTCGAGCAGCTCGCCTCGGAGCTCGACCGGCTCAAGTACAGGGCGGGGTGGTGAGGGGTGATGCTTTGAGTCGGCACCGGTCCATCTCCGCTCAGCGAACGCGCGCCGCGTGGCTGTTCCTGGCGCCAATGCTGGTGATCCTCGCCGTCGTCGCACTGTGGCCACTTGGGCGCACGCTTTATTTTAGCCTGACCAACGCGACGCTGGTCGACATGAGCCATTACAAGCTCGTCGGATTATCCAATTACCTCGCCTACGACAGCGGCCGCTGGTACGGGATTCTGACCGATCCGCAGTGGCTCGCCTCACTTCGTAACACGCTCATATTCGCCATCGTCTCGGTTTCACTCGAGACGATGCTCGGCGTGTCGATAGCCGTTCTCCTGAATGTTCCGTTTCGGGGTCGCGGGCTGATGCGGGCCGCTATGCTCGTCCCCTGGGCAATCCCGACGGTGGTCTCCGCCAAGATGTGGAGCTGGATGCTCAATGACCAGTTCGGTGTGGTCAACGACGCGTTGCTGAAGTTCGGAGCTGTTGCCGCACCCGTCGCATGGCTAGCCGACCCGACCTTGTCGATGGCCTCGATCATTCTCGTCGACGTCTGGAAGACGACACCTTTCGTTGCATTGCTGGCACTCGCAGCACTGCAGATGGTGCCGAAGGACTGCTATGAGGCAGCACGGGTCGACGGAGTGCATCCCGTGAGGGTTTTCTTCCAGGTTACGTTGCCGCTGATCCGCCCGGCCTTGGCCGTCGCCGTGGTCTTTCGACTTCTTGACGCGATGCGGATGTTCGACCTTGTCTACATCATGACCGGCGCTACCGACGCGACCATGACGCTGTCTGTTTTCGCAAGGCGCGAACTCGTCGGCTTTCAGGACGTGGGCTATGGCTCCGCAGCAGCGACTCTGGTTTTTCTCATCATCGCACTTCTGACGGCGGTCTACCTCACGGCCATGCGGCTTGATTTTGGAGAAAAGCGGCGATGAAGCGCCTGCTTGCTGGCCTCGGATTGGCACTCGTCTGCGTCATGCTTGCTGTCTTCTTGTTGTTCCCCCTCTATTACGCGATGTTGACCTCGTTCAAGTTGGGTTCCGAATTGTTTCGCGTCACCTATTGGCCGACCGAACTCGACGTCACGAATTACGTAAAAATTTGGACTGAGCAGAATTTCGTCCGCAATGTATTGAATTCGATCGTCGTTGCGACTTGCGTTGTCGTTCTTTCTCTCGCCGTTGCGCTGACGGCAGCCTTCGCGTTGGGGCGCATCCAATTTACTGGGCGTCGGATGCTTCTTTATGCGATACTTGCCATCTCGATGTTTCCACAGGTTGCTGTCCTCTCAGGCCTGTTCGAGGTGATCCGCGTTCTCGGGCTTTATAACAACCTGATTGGGCTTATTTTCTCTTATATGATTTTCACGTTGCCATTCACGGTGTGGGTACTCACGACATTCATGCGCGAATTACCCGTCGAAATCGAGGAAGCCGCCATCTTGGATGGCCTTGGGCCCTTTGTCATCGTGACGCGCATCTTCATGCCATTGATGGCGCCGGCTATGGCCGCCACCGGGCTCCTGGCGTTTATTGCAGCTTGGAACGAATTCCTGTTTGCACTCACCTTCACACTTTCCAACGATCAGCGCACCGTACCGGTTGCCATTGCGCTGATCACCGGCGCAAGCGAATACGAGCTGCCGTGGGGAAATATCATGGCAGCCTCGGTCATTGTCACCCTTCCTCTTATCGGCCTCGTGCTTGTTTTCCAGCGTCGCCTGGTAACCGGGCTGACCGCAGGCGCAGTGAAAGGATAGCCCTATGGCGCGCGTGCGACTTGAAAACCTGACAAAGCATTTTGGTCTCACGGAGGTGATCCGCGACATCGATCTCGACATTGCGGAAGGAGAATTTGCCGTCTTTGTGGGTCCCTCAGGTTGCGGAAAGTCGACGCTGTTGCGCTTGATCGCTGGCCTGGAAGAAGCGTCGTCCGGAAAAATATGGATCGGCGACAGCGAGGTCACCCATGTCCCGCCGGCGAAACGTGGCGTGTCGATGGTATTTCAGACCTATGCCCTATATCCGCACATGGACGCCTACCGGAACATTTCGTTCGGGCTGAAGATGTCCGGCACGTCTGCCGCAACGGTCGAGCAGCGTGTGCGCCACGCCGCGGAGATGCTCCAGATCACCGATCTGCTCCATCGGCGCCCCCGCGAATTGTCCGGCGGTCAGCGGCAACGCGTCGCCATAGCCCGCGCCATCGTGCGCGAGCCACGAGTCTTCCTATTGGATGAACCGTTGTCGAATCTCGACGCGGCACTGCGGGCCAAGACACGCCTCGAGATCGCGCGCCTGCATGACGAACTAGCCTCGACCATGATATTCGTCACCCATGATCAGCTCGAGGCCATGACGCTAGCCGATCGAATCGTCCTCTTGAATAAAGGACGCGTGGAGCAGGTGGGTACGCCCACGGATCTCTACAGACGGCCGGCGACGCGCTTTGCCGCCGAATTCATTGGTTCGCCGACGATGAACATCTTGCCCGTAAACATCGAGGCGGGCATGGCAAGGTTGGCGGCTGGCGAGCATGTAAATGTCGCCACTCACTTCAGCGGTCCAGCAGACATAGGCATTCGCCCCGAAAATATTGCACAAGTAGTGGCGGATGAGCCGGGCGCCCTGCACGCCCGCGTGGTCCACGTCGAGGATCTGGGAGAGGCTCGAGTTGTCCACGCATCTCTCGCGGACGGCACTCTCCTCACCCTGCGCAGGGATGCCGAAACGCTGGCACCCGAAAAGGGTAGCCAAGTCGTATTGCGTCTTGATCCCCAACGCTTGCATATTTTTGGACGCGACGGCACGCGGATCGAATAGGGACGTCCAAGCCGTTCAATGGCACACCCTGCCGATATCGCCCTGAAGTCGTTTGCTGGCCTCATGTTGGAGATTCGCCACAGCGACCGCCGGACTCGCCTCAAAGCCAACCGCAATAAATACAGCCGTGCCAAAACGCGCCGAATCACGGTCGTCACCTCCGAGAATCAGCGACTACCCAATGGATTGTTCAAACTATATATAATGAACAACGTAAGTGGTCAGAGAATATTAGTCCCTTCAAAGATATCGTCAGGGGGCCCGGCATGAAGGTTGGGTACACCGGCGAAGCTTTCGAGCATGATGTCGATCGCCCGCTTCATCGACGAGGTTCTTGCATCGGCGCCTGGGGAAGCCGAGGCCATCCTTCCGCGTTTCCATGACACACACGGAAGAACTCTGGTCTGCAAGATTCTTGTCCGTTGGGATGGTCTTCGGTCATGCGTATCGTTACTTGCCTCGTAGACCAGCATAACCTTTGGCTGGTCGCCGTTGCAGCGGTCGTTTGCGCGCTCGGTTCCTGGACTTCGATGCGTCTCTACGCGCAAATTTTGCGGCGGCGCGAATCATCTCCAGCTTGGATATTTCTCAGCGCAGTAACGGTCGGCGCAACGGTCTGGTGCACCCATTTCGTGGCCATGCTCGCCTACGAGCCCGGGATGCCGGTCGCCTACGAGCCGGGATTGACCGGCCTTTCTCTGCTGATTGCCATTGCAACGGCCGCGATCGGCTTGAAGATCGGCACGTGGCGGTCGCGATACTCGGCACTGCTGGGTGGCGCGTTGCTGGGGCTTGGCATTGCACTGATGCACTACAGTGGCATGGCGGCGGTGAGCCTCGGCGCACTCATCGAATGGCACTGGACTTACGTCGTTGCCTCCATAATTGCGGCCGTGTTGCTTGGCGCGCTCGCCCTGAGCCTAAGCGTTTCACACGAGACGTCAGCCAACGGGTTCGAAGCCGTGGCCGCATTCATGGCAGGCATCGTGATCCTGCACTTCACAGCCATGGCTGCTATGGAGATCACTCCGTTGAGCCCGGTCGGCAATGAATTCACACTGGATGCCCCGAGGCAATTCCTGGCTTTCGCCGTTGCCGGTGTAGGCCTGCTGGTCGTTGGCACAGGCGTGGCGAGCTACGTGCTTGATCGGCAGCTCCGCGATCAGGCCGAGTTGCGCCAACGGGATATCCTGGAAACAAGTGTCGATTGCATCCTCATCGTAAAAGATCACCGCGTAATAGCAGCGAATACACCCTTCGAAACGCTCGTAGGTCTGTCCCGCGAGGAAGTCCTTGGTCGAGAGGTTGACCATTGGTTCACAGAACTGCCTGGTTCTCGATCGACTGAGTTGGTGTCCACTACGCTGCGAACAAGCGAGGGCACGGACGTCCCTGTCGAGGTGGCGGTGCATCGCGAGAACCGGCAGAGCAGCGGCGCTGAAGTCGTATACTACTCAATCCGGGACCTGCGCTCACGCCTTGCCCAAGAGCAGAAGATCATCTCGCTCGCACGCAACGACAGCCTCACGGGCCTGGCTAATCGACATTGGTTTCGCGAACACCTGAAATCTGCGCTTGCTCGGGGCAAAGGCAAGTCGAGTCTGGCGCTGCTGTTCCTTGATCTCGATCGCTTCAAGCAGATCAATGACACACTCGGTCATCAGCTTGGCGATGCCCTTCTCCGAACCGTGGCAGAGCGCATCAAGAATGCGGTGCGGCACGATGATATCGTGGCCCGCCTCGGCGGTGACGAATTCGCCATTCTTCTGTGTGGAAGCGAAAAGACCGATACGGTCGAGGCCGTAGCCGAACGCCTGATCGACGAGATTTCGCAACTCTTCGATCTTGACGGACATCGCGCCAGTATCGGCACCAGCATTGGCATCGCACTATCGCCCCAGCACGGCATCGATCCGGACGAGCTTCTCAAGCGGGCCGATATCGCGATGTATCACGCCAAGTCCAGCGGACGCGGTCAGTTCTCCATGTTCGAGACCGGGATGGACGAGAAGTTACGCGCCCGCCTCGCCCTCGAAGCTGACTTGAGGAACGGCCTCACGCACAATCAATTCGAACTCTTCTATCAACCACAAGTCGATGCCAGATCGGATTCGATCGTTTGCTTCGAGGCTTTGTTGAGGTGGCGCCACCCCACACGCGGTCTGGTCGCTCCGATGGACTTCATTCCTCTTGCGGAAGAGATCGGCCTCATGGGCGAGATCGGATCTTGGGTTATCCGACAAGCGTGCGCCGACGCCAGCGGATGGCCGGAGCACATCTGTGTGGCCGTCAACGTCTCGGCCACGCAATTCGACCACGACAACCTCGAGCACGACGTGCGAAACGCGCTGTCAGAATCGGGGCTGTCGCCGGCCCGGCTCGAGATCGAGATAACCGAATCTCTTCTTTTGACGGATTCCGAAAAGGTCATCAAAATTCTGCGCAACCTTCGCACGCTTGGCATTAGGATTGCCATGGACGATTTCGGTACCGGGTATTCCAGCTTGGGTTATCTCAGCCGTTTCCCGATGGATAAGGTCAAGATCGACCGGTCCTTCATCCAGAACAGCAAGGATCAGAGCTCGCAAGCGGTGATTCGTGCGGTTATCGGCTTGAGCACGAGCCTGGGCATGACATCAACAGCCGAAGGCGTCGAAACGCTGGACCAACTCAAATTGCTCCAGGCCGAAGGCTGCACGCACCTGCAAGGCTTCTACTTCAGCAAGCCGATTGAAGCCCGAGCGGTCAAAACGCTCATTCGGACGATCGCCGAGAGCAACCGGATCGTCGCCTGAGATACCGCCCTGGTCACGAAGCCGCGACGGCCACTTGCTTTGCGGCCAACCATCAGTCGGCAGTTGCCGAGGGCTCCCGAACGCGCGACAGAAGCCACGCGCGTTCAGCTTCGTCGAAACCGTCGAGGACCTAGAGTCGTTCAGCGTTAGGCGGAATCGGGGGATTCCCAAATCAGTGGGGTTCTGATTCAAGATGTGTGCTGGAGGTTGGAGGCCAGCACACATGGCAAAGCCCTACTCCGCAGACCTGCGAGCG
>JBFWXN010000019.1:0-76972 GCA_050187415.1 Hyphomicrobiaceae bacterium
GCGATCACCCTTGTTCGACACTTCGGACTGAAGCAGCATCAAGCTGCAGCGATTCTCGGCCTAAACCAAGGCCGGATCAGCGAGGTACTGACAGGCAAGAGGTTCGCGGGAGTCGCACCATTCCCTCCGGACCAAATGTCAGTGAATTTCTAGTCTTTCTTCTTGGCCGGGAACGTCGTGTTCTGGGGCGTTTCCGGCGCCTTCACGAGCTTCTTAAGGCGCTCCCTGAATGCTCCGGAGTCCTCGTCGGCGCCGAGTTCACGGGCGGCCTCTATGAACTTGCTCCTCTGCTCATCGGCTGTCATCTTTCGCCCACTTGATGAAGTCTCGATTGCATATTTGGTGCTCTTGCTCATGCGCTGCCGCCTCTACATTGACGAAGTTGGCAATTCCGACCTGCACGGATCTCGAACAGACGACAACATACGATATTTGTCGCTCACGGGTGTGATTGCCATCCTGTCGCATCACGACCGACTGATCCAGCCCGCATTGGATGCTCTGAAAGAGGAATATTTCGGCCACACCAAGCAGAGCCCGATAATCCTACACAGGAAGGAGATCATCAACCAGAAGGGTCCGTTCCGCATCTTAAAGGATGACACAGATCTAGCGGAGAGGTTTTCCAGTCAACTTTTGGGGCTTCTGGAGACGCTACCCTATCTCGCGATTACTGTTACTATCGACAAGCGCGCGCATTTGGAAAAATACGAACAATGGCACTTTGACCCCTACCATTACTGCGTCAGATGCATAGTTGAAAGATATGTTATGTGGTTGCGACGGCATTCTTTCCACGGCGACGTGGCGGCCGAGCCACGCTTTCCAAAGGTGGATAAGAAACTGAAGGCGTCTTTCACTAAATCATACGAAGACGGGACAGAGCATATCCCGGCTAAAATTGTGCAGGCGCATCTCACCTCCAGAGAAATAAAGATGTTCCCTAAAGCCGCCAACAGTGCGGGGCTTCAACTAGCCGATATGATCGCTCATCCAAGCTTCAGAGCGATGAAAATGGCAAAGACCGGCGAGGCTCCAAAGTCCGATTACGGCAGCAAGATTGAAGACGTTCTAGTTCGGAGGAGATACGCCCGCGACCCCACGTCCGGAGCGATCGACGGATGGGGCCGCAAGTGGTTGCCATAGTAGAACGGGGGCCTATAGCCCCCGCTGAACGCACTAGGCGTTCTCCCTTCCTGATGCTGTCGCATATCGCAGGAATTGGTCCTGTTTGTAGCCGAATCAAAGCACTTAGTCCATAACTTTATCCACTACTTATCAACAAGGTGACTGCTTATAGGTTAGTCTCTTTCCCGTCACACCTTCGACAGCCCTCACCGCACGCTTCGTGTCGTTGATACCGTTGCCAGCTCGGTTGTTGTACCGGAAGTCAAACTCGGCAAGGTAGCGGTGCAGATGCTTCTCGCTGCAATGCTGGTACACGCCCTTCATGCCGCGTTTGAAGATCGAGAAGTAACCCTCAACGGTGTTGGTGTGGATCACGGGCTTGCCGGCCTCGTGACGCACATATTCCTCGGCCGAGTGGTTGACCGTCTCGTGACCAGCGAAGCCCTCAAGCTTCTGGTAATAGGTCGCCGCGTCGTCAGTCATGACAGTGGCTTCCTTGGCGATGTTCTCGTTGACGATCGGCACGAGAGTCTTCGCGGTCACGTCTGCGACGTGGACCGACTTCACATTGCCGCCGCGTTCCACGAGCGACAGGACAGCGTGCTTGTGGCCAGCGCCACGCCGAACCTCAGCGCCCTTCTTGCGACCGATGAACGTCTCGTCGGCTTCGACAACGCCGCTGGTGCCGTTGCCACCCATCGGGGTCGCCAAGGCACCTTCACGCATCGCCTCGCGGATACGGTGCGACATGAACCAAGCTGCCTCGTAGGTGACCTCTAGGACGCGGTGGAGTTGGTGCGAACTAATACCCTTCTTGCTGGAGCAAAGAAGGTGAAATGCCTGCAGCCAGAGATGCAGCGGTATGTGGCTGCTCTCGAAAACCGTGCCGATGCGAACGGTGAACTGCTTGCGACAATGACCGCATTTCTTGAGGCCGTGGCGGACGATGCCTTCGGGGTGCTTCTTGCTCGGCTTAGAACGGACACCTTTGAGTGCGTATATGCGCTCGTTACCACCGCAGTGCGGGCAAACAGGACCATTTGGCCATACGATGCTTTCGACCATTTCGAAAGCTGCCGCTTCATCGTGAAAATGTGGCTGAGTCAAAACCGACATGACACCTATTCCCCTCGTTTCTGGGAATAATTTAGGTCAGTCGGATGGGTTTGTCAACCGGATAATCGCCCAACTTTCGATGAGAAGTCGGCGTTTAGCGAGATCGCAGTTATTCGAAGGACATGCACCCATGCCAGAACTGGACGAGAACGCTACTCTTATTTCGGCGAGTAAGGTCACCGGCACGGAGGTCTACAATACCAATGGCGACCACCTGGGGGAGATCTATGACGTGATGCTCGACAAGAGATCGGGAAAGATCGGTTACGCCATCATGTCGTTCGGTGGCTTCCTCGGCATTGGTGAGCAGTATCACCCACTTCCGTGGTCGACGCTTAAGTACGACACCAACCAAGGCGGTTATGTCGTCGGCGTGAGCGTGGATGAGCTTAAGAGAGCTCCGACTTTTCGGGCCAGTGAAACGCCAACCTGGGGCGACCGCGGCTATGAGGCTCGAATTCACGATTACTACAAGGCAAGGCCCTATTGGGATATGTAACGGCCATAAATCCCAGAGTGCCGGGCTCCATATGATGCAAGTGGCCTCGGCTTCGCGCCGGGGCCGGTTTACTGCTGTCCGGGTTCCGACAGTGGCTTGGCGCGTCTTGTGCTCGCGGAAGTCTGCTTGCGTGGGTTATCGACGTCCGGTTCTGCCAGGTGATAACACGCCCCTACAATCCCATATGGCGGCGTATCGATGAGCGCATCGGAAGCATTACACGGCGTGGCGGTTACTCGTTAGAGGATGGGTTTGCCGCCGGTCACAGCTATGGTCGCGCCCGACACATAGCTGGACAACGGATCGGCCAGCATGACAAATGCGGTCGCAAGTTCCGCCGGCTGGCCGGGCCGCTTCATCGGCACCTGCTTGCCGAAGTTTGAAACCGAGTCCTCAGGCAACGTAGACGGGATAAGAGGCGTCCAGATGGGGCCGGGCGCAACAGCGTTGGCGCGGATGCCCTTCTCAGCGAGCAGCTGTGCAAGACCCGCCGTAAAATTCTGAATCGCTCCTTTGGTCGTCGCATAGGCCAGCAGAGTCGGATTGGGCGTATCGGAATTGATCGAGGCCGTGTTGATGATGGCGCTGCCCGGCTTCATGTGCGGAACGGCGGCTTTCGTCAGATAGAACATGGCATGGATGTTGACCTTGAAGGTCAGCTCCCACTCCTCGTCGGAAATATCAGTGATCTCTTTAAAACTCGCCTGATGCGCGGCGTTGTTGACGAGGATGTCGATGCCGCCCAGCTCGGAAGCTGCCTTATCGACGATCCTCCGGCAGTGTGCAGCGTTCTGAATATCGCCCGGCGCCAAAAGCGCCTTCCGGCCTGCGGCCTCCACCAGCTTTTTCGTTTCTTCGGCATCCTCGTGCTCTTCCAGATACGAGATAAGCACGTCGGCGCCTTCACGCGCATAGGCAAGGGCAACGGCACGTCCGATTCCGCTATCGGCGCCGGTAATGACCGCCTTCTTGCCCTTGAGACGCCGAGAGCCCTTGTAGCTCTCCTCGCCGTGATCCGGGACCGGCTCCATCCTGGCCGTCAGCCCCGGCATCGGCTGCTTCTGTTTCGGGAACGGTGGTTCCGGATGCGGTGATGAGGTCATGGGATGACTCGCAGGTTCGGAGTGAGGCAGGCGCGGCGCCGTGTTGGCATTGCCCCCTGCGCTTGTTCCAACACGGCCATGTGCTTGAAGTTCCCGTCCCGATCGTTCGGCCTCTCCTCTTGCACGCGCGATCCAATGGCCACGTCGCAGCCAGCACCTTGATCAGATCGGAAGGAAGCCTTCGCACGACGCATCGGCAGCGCTGATCTTCCCCTCCATCGCGGGCGCGTGCCGAACCTGGGCCGAGGGCCATGGCGAGATGCTATATGGGCGGTGTCTATACTCGGCTGGGTGAAACAATTTCTGGGCGCGCGTTCGTTCGGCATATTCGAACCCGTGTACGTCGGGTGCTCGCCACGGTATGGGCGACAGCTCGCATGACGGCGGGCCACGTACTGCTTGCCATCGGCTTCACTCTGTACGTGCTGATCGCCCTACGTTCTGAGGAGCGCGACTGCGGGTGCAGTTTGGCGCCACCTATCAGCGTTGGCGAATGCCGCACGGAGAAGATCCCCGAACGCTAAAGGACACACAGCGGGCGAGATAGCGGCGCCTGTGAACATCGTCCCAGCTCTATGCGCCATAGCAGCGTGTCGGCGGGTGCTGCGTCAGGTTGGCGTGACCATGATCTATGCCGCCGCGCGTTGTTACAATAAGTGATTTATGAAGCGGTCGTGATCGGGGCGTGGCGCCACCACTACAATCGCGTGCGATCGCACCCAGGCGGTGCACGCTGCTCACCCGTTGCGATGCGCCGCAGTCAAATCCGAGCATCTTCGATATTGACGCGACGATAGACCGCCTGAATGAAGGAGTAGGCTGCAAATGCCATCAGGCCTACTCCCATCAGCGACAGCAAAAGCCAGCCCCCGGGCAGGTCTTGGACAAACTCGAGAGCAGCTTTGGTGCTCGCGTTCTCGCCCCCTCGGGCAGTCCGGGTGGCAAGAAGAAAGGCGGGTACGAGAAACACAATCCCTCGGGCGCAAAGTCCGACCTTAGCGATCGGATGAATTATACGCATCTTGTCATAATCGGCTTCGAGGTAGCGCACGTAGCGCTCTCGCCACGCTTTCATGAAGTGGGCGATGCCCACCCCGACAAGGACTGCCGCCAAGGCGCCCGCGACCAAACGCTCGCCCACGAATCCGGTCAGCGCCGCTGCCCATTCGCCCCCACTACCTCCATCATCGGCGCCACGCATCAAAGAGACGGCATAAGAAGCCAGCGTGCCGTAGGCGACGCCACTCGCGACCATGCCCGCCCGTATCGCGAGGCCCTTCGCGCGTGTACCGTGGCCATCGAGATCGAAACTCGCCTGAGTGAACCGCCAGAGCGCGTAGAATACAAGGCCGGCGGCTAACAGGACCGCTAGATAGTTTCCGCCAGTCGACGCAAGGACGACGGTCAGCGCGTCTTTCGACCCCATCGCCTCCCCGCCGCCGACCGCCGCCAGAGCGGCGAAAAAGCCGATCACCACGTAGATCAGACCACGCGAGGCATATCCTGCGCGCGCTAACGGCCCGAACAAACTCGCCTTCGGCAAATCGCTCTCCTGTTCCTGAGGCGAAGGTAAATGCACCGAGTGGCCGGGTTGTTCCGTACTAAGCCGACTGAAAACGTTAGCGCGCAACGGCGGCGTCCATTTCGGCTCGCCGCTAAGCACCCGCCTCCTTCCCGCCGCCTATGATCTCCGCTCATAATGGACGGCCAAATGAGGGGCAAGGTCACCGGCCGTCAATTTGGCTGCAGCGTGGCCGCGAAACGGGCAACAGCTCAAAATGCTATAGCGCCCTCTCCATTTTGCTGACGCGCGAAACTCTCGCGCGTGTGTTATTCTTCGAAAGCGAGTCGACCGGACAAATCATCGCGCCATTGAAGGAACTGTCTTCTCGCTTGCTCGTTTCTGCTCCATGAAACATGCTCATGGAGAATTCGTATGGCTATCTATGATGAACGGGATGTGGCCGCTCGGCGGGAACCGATATCTAGGCCGGGGTATTCAGCTGCCGGACCCGTGGCGTGGGTGATCGGGTTATTGCTACTTCTGCTGCTCGGCTTTTTCGTATTCGGCGGCTGGGATGGTACACGCACCCCGACGACCGGTACGACTTCAACGTCGGCACCAGTGACGGTGCCTGAGAGAAGTTCCGGTGCACCTATTACTGCCCCGGCAACGACACCCTCGGCGCCCGTAAACTCGAAACAATAAAGACGACCGCGTCTCGTTGACGGAGCCACCGAATCCGAGCAATTGCCTGAAAGGTGGCCAGCTAAAGGCTACACTAAATTGGAACTCAGGCCGGCTTTCGCAATCGCGAGCCGGCCTCTTTATTGCCTGCCGCAACTCGGAGCTGCCAATACCCTTCCGATCTCAACTATAGAGGTTCTACACCTTTCGCAATTTTCGCTACCGCTGTCTGATTTTGGCGGTTCCGGCGCAACGCATTCGTCGATTCGACAAGGCAGAAGTCACGCCGAGGCAAACGGAGTAGCCCACGGCATCAGAAGCAGAAGCTACGCGCGACGAAGACGAAATTGACACTCGGCGCCTGCGTTCGGACGCCGAACGGTTGGGCGACATTGCTGGATGTGGCCGCATGCGAATGTAATCGTGCCGCATGCGGCCAACAGGAGCTTCGCGCTGGAGTGGAGCGATGGATAGCAACGAGCGACGACGGCACATGGAACTGGGTTGGACCCAAACGACCTCGGACCCCCCGATTTTTGGAGATAGGTCCGTCCCGACCTCCTAAGATTGACGACTGCAACAACAGAATACCCAAACGGCGATATCATGTGGAGCGACGCCGTCACGTTTTCCGATAGACGCCAGAATAGCAATCTCCTCCACGGGCGGAGGGGGCAATCAAAGCCTGGGCGGCACTGGCGAATGTGCCGCTACAGACCTTCATGCACCGGCTGCTTTAGCCAACTGACCGGACGGCTGCACCGGTCGATACTCGCTCAACGATGCCCGTGACCGTGTTCCCGATGCGCGTGCCATTGGTGTCGATGAACGGGCGCGCTGTGATGGTGCCGGTAGCCCCGTTTCACCCGCATCTTCACGATCCCTCTCTCATGGCCGTGGTAGCCGTGACGGTGGTGACGATGATGACGATGATGACGATGATGACGATGTCCGTGATCTCGATCCACGTAGACTTCAACGCGCCCTTCCCGGTGCGCCGTCACACGACCACCGTAATCCAAGTCCGCCGCAGAGCCGGCACCTGATGTTCCGACCAGCAGCGCACCGGTTATGAGCAACCCAGTCGCGATTTTGCTGAACATTGACTTCTCCTTGGTCTGTACACAGGCTTGCAAGAACGCACAGATCGGGCAATGGTTCTCTTGGATGTGCGAATGCATGCGCAGTCATTTGATTTAAAGAGATTATTTGTCGACCGTTAGGCGTCGCGGGGGCGTCCTATTCAGACGGATAGTTTTGAACTGCCATCCCGAACTGCCAGCGCGTCAACTTGGTTGGAAATCCACAAAAGTGAATATACATTCATTATTGTAACAAATTATTTACGAGCATATTCAAGTTATAGGTCGGCGTTAACCAAAAGTCAAGATTTGGCGAATCGCAGACGCCACGAATCGTAGGAACCATCACCGAATCAGAACGTTTCCTCAGGGTCGAACCCATGGAGGTATCAAATGCGTTATGCGATTATGCCGTTCGCGATTGTCGCGATGCTTCTAACAAGCGTTGGCGCGAACGCCGCCGAATACTACGTCGTCCGCGAGAAGACATCCAAGAAGTGCAAGGTTGTTGAAACGAGGCCTACCGAGACAACGTGGGTGCAGGTCGGTCCGGCCGCCTTCAAAACTCGCGACGAAGCAGATCGGCAAATCAAAGTCATCTGCAAGGAGAAGCACTGATCGACGGGCCGCCGTCGGCGGTCTTTCGATTTTCAATGGTGCTCGAAACATCACACAGCTGTCCGACTATTCACGGAGACTTGGAATGAACCGTTATGTAGTGAGCGCGATCGCGCTAATGACGTCGGCCGGAATGGCTTTCGCACAGGCCCCCAAGGGCCAGGACGTCGGACCGCCTTCTGCGAAGAGTGCAGCCCCGGGACAAACGAAGCCAGACGAGGGCTCCGCCAAGTCGGTTGCGCCCGGCCAAGTCAAGGAGCCTGGCTCGTCGGCCTCAGACGAAGCCCCGGGGCAGAAAAAAATGCAGGACCGCGTCGAGGCCCCAGAGAAAGGGACTAACGACGGAAAGTCTAAGTCCAAAAGCAGCGAGGCCGGCGGCCGCGACTCTGATCTGGGGCGCAAATCGAAGCGCAGTGATCGCGCCGGCAAGGACGATGAGGACGGAAAAGCAAATACGAAGAGCTCGCAGTCTCGAAACGGTAGCGACGACGATCGCCGAGGTGCCAAGAATGCGGATCGCACGGACGGCAGCAAAGACAAGCGTTCGACGTCGTCCTCCAGAGAGGGTGATGGCGCCAAGCAGAAGCAGGCGGAGCGGGATGGAGATCGTCGTGGTGGCACGGACGTTCGGATCAACTTGAAGCCGGAGCAGAAGACGAAAGTCGTCACCACGTTCAAGAAGCATCACGTCGCGCCCGTGCGGGATGTTCACATCAACGTATCTATCGGAACGGTTGTGCCGAGGAAAGTCGTGTTGCACCCGATCCCGCAAGACATTGTCGTGATCGCGCCGGCCTATAGGAGTTACCGCTACTTCGTGTTCGACGACCGGATCATTATCGTCGAACCGGCAAGCTATGAGATCGTGGACATCATCGTCATCGCGTAAGAGAGCCTCAGCGGGTTGCGCGGAAGCGCGGCCCGCTCTGATATTGGAGCGCTTTCATGCGCCGCATAGCGATATTTCTGACGATCCACGCGGCGTTCGTTTCATTGTCCCTCGCCGCGTTCGCGCTCTAGCATTACGGTCGGTCATGCAGGTACTGGGTGGGCTACTCGGCGGTTTCGCCGAGTGGATTCCGGATCGCGCGCCGATCAAATCCCATCTGGATCGCTTGGATCTCTTCGTCGGAGCAATGCTCCAGATCGATAAGGCAATTGCGCGCCTCTTTTGACGTCTTAATCAGCTCGTCGAGCTGGAGCTGCACGCCCAAGTTGCCTCGATTTTGCTTATGCTGAATGAGGAATACTGCGAGTAATGTAAGGACGGTCGTCGCGGTATTGATGACCAACTCCACGTGTGGAGTATCTGGACCACGGTCGCGATCAAGAAGGCTGCCGGCGAGTGCATCGGTCCGTCGCCCACCATGCGAAAGTCGAAAACCATTTGAACATCCGCTAAATTTTGCAATCTCGGCGCCGTGAAAACATTCCATTAGATCTCTCAACAAAAAAGCCCCGCCTCAGGAACGACGGGGCCAGATAGCGCCGAGTGCGAGAGCAAAATATCACGCGGCGCCACTTGCTTTCACAAACTGTGAACCGGCGCTGCCTCCCAGCGGCAATCGGCGTCCAAAAATGACCCCTGCCTCCAATCCCTCCGCTGCTTCGCTACGCTCCGTAGCTCCGCGCTTGGAGGCAAAGAAACTCACACAGTGACGGGGTCAACATTGCGCGCCGATGCGGGGTCAATGTTCCACGCCGATTGACATCCCATGGTGTCGATGAGCGGTCGCACCTCAGCCAGGTACCGCTCGATCAGCCGAACGCTGCGTTCGGGAAGTTCGCGTTCGATCTCGACGCCGTTCTTGACCTCATCGGCGGGGATACGAAGATGCACCCGGCGGCGGCCGCGTATCTCGGTGCGAACGAAGTGCCGGTCGAACTGCAGGGCGAGGAGGTTAGATCGGCGAATCGGTACAACAGTCAGGATTTCGACGGCTGTGGCGACCTGAAGCCTGATCAGATGCGAACGCGTCAGCCGTTCGTGGCGGCAAGCATCCGCGCGCGACCAGACGCGATCGGGCAACGCGAGGACGCGTGCGATCACCTCGTCGTCGTCGACCTGACGCAGCAACTCTCGGTTTTTTTGCGTCATACCACGCCGGCGTGGCGTCACCGCAGTGCGTAGAGCGGCAAGTGCGTTTAGGTGCTTGTCGCGGACGCTTTCGTCGGTGCCGTCGATCTCGTGCGACCAGCGCGCTGCGCGCACCAGCGCGCCTGCCAGCGTGACTAGGTAGACGTCTTGCCGTCGGCCGAGGCGCTCCACGAAATAGCGCAATCCCTCCTTCGCAACATCGATCGCCACGAGGTCGCCGATGTGAGCAAGGCTTTCAGGTGGCCGGCCTCGGTTAACGATCCCCGACGCCAAGGCGCGCAGCGATCTCTCCAGACCACGCGCCGTCACCGCACCGATCGCGCGTCGCGCATTGGTGGACAACGGGTCAGGCGCAAGAGCCTCGGCTACTAGCGCATCAACCTCCGCCTTGAACGACGGCGGAAGTGCCGCCCACGGCAGCGTGTAAGTCTTGCGCCGGTCGTCAATCTCGACCTGAAACCGCGGCCACCAGCGATAGCGAGCCCGCGCCCGGTTCCAGGCCCGCGCGGCACATAGATAGGATTCGCGCGGTCTCGCCTTGCGCGCGTGCTGGTCCAGGTACCGCTCGTAGCGCCCGAACTCCGCAGCGGTGACAGCCTGAGGCGCAACCACCGAGGTCGAACAGAACCGCGCGAAAGGTACGAGCGCTATGCGGTTCGTCTTGTCGGGCAGCGGCAACAGGAGCTTCTCCCACTCTGGCGACAGGGGTGGTCGCGACCGTCGAGGGTGGGCGCGCACCGCCTCGATCGCCGAAAAAGCGAGTGAGCGAACATTCCGCCAGCGGCCAGGGCTCAGCCGGTAAGCGGCCGGGCGAACGCCGGCAAGAAGCGTGCGCATCTCTCGCACATCACCCGGCAACTGATCGAGCGACTGGCCACACACGCGCGCCACCGTGCGCAGCGCCGAGGTCATCTCCGCCCGGCGACGCGGATCTGCCACTCTTGTGGCCAGCGCGCCGACCACCTGTTTGAGAGAGGTCGCGGGTGACTCTGCCGGGCTTTTGCTTCGCATTTCGTGATACTCCATGGCGACATCTGGAGACGCTTCGTGACATCGTGAGATAACGAGTGAAAAACGTGAATACAATACAGAATTTTTAATCCGCTAGAATATGATGATGCCATAACGATCAAAGATCACACGTATGCTATTTAATGACTTGTTGCGCCATCTTGCGACTTAATCTGTGGTCTGTAAAAGACGCTCTATTTCATTTCTCGAAATCAATGTTCGGCCTCTCACCTTTCGACGCGTGATAATCTTCGTTTGCAAATACCGATAGATCGTCCGCTCGTTGACTCGGAGTAGACGCGCCGCCTCCGGCACCCTTAGATAGACGTCATCTTCGTTTTTTGAGGATCGCATTGAAAAGCCCGCTCGTTGTTGCGTCACGTCGGGACACACTGCGGCACGTTGGGCGCATTTCCAGCCCCCCCAAAACAACTAAAAAATCGGGCGCCGGCGCATTCGACGTCGCCACGGCCGAGCGTGCCGTCGGTGGCAATGGATGGGCAAATCGACTATGATGGGCCTTATCGTGGGACAGTTGGATGACAAGCATGGGGCGTGTGACGGACGGTGCTGTTTGCAGTGAGCCGCTGGGCGACCTGAGCCGCCAGGCGTGGGCACGCGTGGAAACGCAAGGCTGCGTCAGTTTAAGTCCGGCACAGCGCGGCAATCTGATCGCAGCACTCGACATGTATGTGGTCGCGGAGCGGCGTTTGGCTTCCGCATTGCCGTTCGATCGCGTTATCGAGCCACTTATGGAGGTTGCCAAGGCCGCGCGCCACTTTCATACGTCAGTGGTCGCGATACGGGATGCTGCGTCGAAACCTCCCCGCATGCCGCACGACGCGATGATCAGAGCCATCGGCTCAGATATCGCCCGCGCCCGGCGCGACCTGAACATGTCCCCCAGGATCGAGCGGAACACGTCGCGGCAGAACCAGGCGCGCGAGTGGGAGAACAGATTCTATTTGACACTTCTCGCGCTTCAGACGGCTGCGAGCGCGCCTCAACCATCACTAGCTAACGCTGCAGCTGCCCTCCGAAACACCCTCGACGATCTGCAACGCTCCCCGAACCGGATGGCTGGCGAGCCGTTAGATCGCTCGGCGCGCGACTCCGCTTACCGAGCGTGGCGCAGTGCGGTGTTAAACGGCATCGAGGACGTCACGCTAGGAGCATGGGATGATCCGATTGTCGAGCGGACCTTATGGGTCCACTTGCTCGCCTCGGAAGTCGAGTTCTGCATAAACTGCACAATCCACGCGCGGGATCGGCTGCGCTGCCACTATGGCTTGCCTTCGCGCCCATCCCAAGGTCACGTCGACGCCCTCCTCGTGCGCGTCGCGCCGGTCTACCGATTGGCTGGAGGCACGGTGACCGCCAACAAAATGCAGCACGGTGAACGGTTTCAATTCTCCCCATTTATCCGCTTCGTATGTCAACTATTAGACGAGCTTGACCTCGAAGACGGGTTGAACATGCCGACGGGGCATGCGATCCACTCGCGCGTCAAGCGGCTCAAAGCCAAGCGTGAGCTACAGGCGAAAGCTCAATAGGCGCCACGACTGCCGCCATGTTCGTCCGGTATAGACCCGCCCCTCGAAGTATACGAGGATGACGTTCGTTTCTGGCTCACGAGCGCAGCAGATAAGTTGACCACCGCTCCAGAACGCCGCGTCGCTCATCAAGATATGTTGCACGGCGATATGCTCGGCGGACGAGATCCGGATCTCCATGCGCTAGAAGACATTCGCTCACTTCGTCACGCACTTCTTGCTCGGCGCACCAAGTCTTCAACGTCGCACGGAATCCATGTGGCGTCGCTCGTCCCGCATAGGGACTCTCACGCAACAGCTTGGAGAGGGCGTTGTCCGATAGCGGTGTCTGCAGCGCACTCGGAAAGACGAGCGCATCCCCGCTCGTGCCACTGGCATGTTTGCGTGCCTCGCTGAGCACTTCGCGGGCGGCCGAACTCAACGGGACAATGTGGTCTAGGCCTGTCTTCATGCGCTTCTTGCGATAGCCACTATAGCCTAAGCGTCGGCTCTCCGCGTCGTCGTATCCAGGCACTCGCCATTCCTGCGCTTCGAGATTAAATTCTCCCCACTTCGCCAGTCGGACCTCTTCGCTTCGCAACCCTGTGACTATGATCATCGCCAGAGCCAGCCGGCACGAGGGCGTCACGCGCGGCCGAGACTGCAACCACGAGAGGAAAGCGGGCGCCTCTTGCCAGGGCAGCGAGGGACGGTGCACCACGCGACGTCGACTTCGCCCCAGCTCACGCCGGACGCCGCGGGTCGGGTCGGCCAGCTCCCGCACCTCGTGGGTGATAGCGGATTCGAAGGCGACGCTGGCGCGTTGCAACACCCGACGCGCGCGATCAGGGGTCGTTTGCCAAATCAGTCGTAGCGCCTCGATGACTTCCTTGGTTCGCACTTCGCTAATCGGACGATGGCCAATGGCTGGAAAGAGGTGCTGCTCCACGGATCTGAAATAACTGCCTGCGAACTTCGGATTGAGCTCGGGCGCAATAACCTCTCTAAAGTGCCTGCAAAAATAATCCTGGAAGCTCACGTCCGAACGCTTGCGTAGTAGATCCGCGCCGTCATCGTCCTTATTCCGCAGATCATCACCTGCTGCTATGGACCGCCGCAACTCATCAGCCTTCTCTCGCGCCTTCGCCAAGCTGACAACGGGATAACTGCCTAGCCCACGTCGCGTCCGCTTGCCGCCGATGGTCAGCCGCAAAACCCAACGCTTGTTGCGCCGCTCGTCAATTTCGACATAGAGGCCGCCGCCATCATGCAGACGAGCGGGACCGGACGACTGTCTCACCTTCGCATCCGACAACAAACTGTGCCCACGGGCGTACGTTCGCATGGTTTGTCCCCAAGTCTCCACGTCCAAGACTTGTACCACTATTTGTACCAAACGACGAGTCATGAGATGTCTGAGACTGACGCGCCGTGACGCTTGGCGGCAGATTATCGACCTGTATAAGCGATATAGTTCAATAGCTTATTGCAAAATCAACGAGCGAGGGTGCCTTTATGAAGCGAAGCTGATCAGAGAGGTTTGATTCCCTCCTGGGGCACCAAATTACCTGATTTCACTGGATTTTTCGTTGATGCCCCAATTGATATCCCTCCCGGTATTTTCATCACTGATCGGTCGTATGGAGCACTTGTCTAGGCCTGCCGGTCGGTGTGGTGGCGCTCACTGTCAGTCTCCACCCGATCACGACGGCGCTCTTGTCTTCCGTGGCGCTCGGAGGAGAACGCGCTCGTGCAAGCCCTTTCCTACTCCGCCTCAACGAGCTTGTTGCCAGACGAAACAATGACGTTGTGCATGGATCGGCGGCTCATGGGCAGTCAATGCTGGACAGCCGCGAATGCCCGCCAGCCGCCAAACTCAGAAATGTGGGCTGCGCCTTCGAGTTCAGCGCTTTCGCACAGGAATCCCTTCGGCCGCGTGCCATCCTGCAGGAGCAGTGTACCGATCGCGAGGGGGGCTGGAACCGACGCGACGAAGCGGCCGAAGCCTTCTACGGGCAACGACCAGACCTCGGTCGCGATAGCGAATCCCGTACCCGCGCTCACGCGCACCAAACCCGGCCGTTTTGGTGGGCCGCCAGGCAACGCAAAGAGCCGGTAGGACGACTCGGTATCGACGGCGCGCAAAAACAGTCCGCCGCGGTCTCGCAGCTCGTGATTGAGCGCCATGCCGGAAAGGTGCGCGCCAACCACCGCGATCTCGATCCGACCCGCCATCGACACATTGCCGGAAGGGCTGCGCGGGGGTGGCAGCGGTGCGCCTGTGGCGCCCATCGGCACCCCGGCTGCGTGGTGGAACGCGCGCCCCATGCTCGCGAGGGCCGAGTCCCCGCCGCGCGGGCCGATCAACGTGATGCCGGCGGGTAGGCCGTCCGGGCGGAAGGGACCCGGCACGGAGATAGCCGCAAGATCCAGGAGATTGACGAAATTGGTGTAGGTTCCCAGTCGGGCGTTCGGCCCGATCGGATCGGCAGCCAGTTCCGAGAGCCTTGGCACCGTCGGAACCGTGGGAACCACGAGCGCGTCGAGCGTGGCCAGGACCTTTCCACTCGCCAGTTTCAAATCTGCCAGCTTATACAGGCCATCAAATGCGTCGGCGGCCGAAAAGCTCCTGGCCTTTTCGATGACTTCACGCGTCACCGGGAGTACCTCTCGCGGTCGCGTTTCCAGTTCGGTGCGTTGCGCAGCGTAACGCTCGGCAACCCAGGGGCCGTCGTAGAGCAGTTTGGCAGTTTCGAAGAAAGGGGTGAAATCGACCTCTACAAGGTTCGCGCCAAGCCCTCGCAAGATTTCGACGCTCGCCCGCCAGGCCGCCTCTGCCTGCTCGTCACCGAAGAACACAAGGTCGTCAGATCGCGGAATGCCGATTGTCGACTGCGGCGCCGGCGAACTCAGCTCCCCGAGTTCGATCGGCCGTGAATAGGGATCCGTGGCGTCCTTGCCCGCGATCAGCTTGTAGACGGTCCACGCGTCATCGACGGTCGTGGCAAAGACGGAGACGCAGTCGAGAGTGCGGCACGCCGGCATCATGCCCACCGATGACACTGCGCCAACAGAAGGCTTCAGCCCCACGATATTGTTGAGACCCGCGGGAACCCGGCCCGAGCCCGCCGTATCCGTTCCGAGCGCGAAGGCGACGATGCCGCGCGCGACGGCGACGGCCGAACCGGAGCTCGATCCACCCGGCACGAAATCGGCGTTGAAGGAATTGCGTGGCACCGGGTAGGGCGTGCGCACGCCGACGAGGCCGGTTGCGAACTGATCGAGGTTGGTCTTGCCGATCATGAGCGCGCCGGCATCGAGCAGCCGCTGTACGGCGTTGGCGTTTTTCGTCGCGACTCTCGCGAATGCCGGTGCTGCGGCCGAGATCGTAAGTCCCGCAACAGCGATGTTGTCCTTGACGGCGAAGGGAATGCCCCAGAGCGGCAACGAGGCCCGATCCTGTTCACGCAATGCCCGCGCCGACTCGAGCAGTGTTCGCTTTTCGACGAGAGTGATGAAGATCCCGGGATCTCCCACCTCGTCGATGATGTCGAAGACACGGGCGATCACGTCGACCGGCGAGAGGCCACGCCCATAGGCTGCCCTGAGACCGGCGATATGCATGGGAATATCGCAGCTTTTCATGGTTTCAACATTGCTCGTCACAATTGTGCTTCGGGATCGTCGATCAGGCTCACGTGCGCCGCGACCACGCGCCAGCCCAGGGGTTGCCGCACCCAGGTCTGCATCTGCCGGCCGATCTTGCCCGGCGCCGAGTCCCGCCTGAAGAGCGTCGAAGCAGTCGCGAAGTCACGGCCGTACGTGGTGATCGAGGTGCGAGAGAGGACGCGCATCAGGTTCTGCGAAGAGCGGGCAGCCCTGAAGGCTGAGATATCCGCGTATCCGTGGAGGTTCTCGGCAATGCCGTAGCGGATGGTGCGTGGATCGTCCGCAAACAGCTCGCAGAGCGTCTTCACATCGTTGGTGACGAGCGCCTTCTCATAACGTTCGAACGCCAGACGCACCTCTGCCAGGACGTCGGGGATGTCGATCTGCATGGGCTCTCCTAGAGGCTGGGCCTCGGTGCCGCTGCGACGCCCCTGGCTTCGAGTGCACAGGCGACACGGAGCGCGATGTCCTCGCGCCAAGGCGCGGCGATGACCTGTACGGCGATCGGCAGCGGGTGGAGGGGAATGGGCACTGCAACGACGGGCAGACCGATGAACGAGATCGGCTGTGTGAAGACACCCATGTTCGGCCGCAAGGGCAACTCCTCGCCATCGAGCACGAGGGCCTTCTGGCCCAGCATGGGGGCTGTGCAAGGTGTGGCCGGTGCCAGGATGACGTCAACGTCCTTGAACAGCTCGAGGACCGCGGATCGATACCAGCGGCGCAACTTCTGGGCCTTGGCAACCAACGCGGCAGGAATCATTGCCCCCGCGATCAGCCGGTCTCGGACTTCAGGATCGAATTCCGCCGGAACGCTGCGGAGCCTGTCCAGATGCAGGGCCGCGGCCTCGCTCGCCGTTATCACGTAGGCCGCAGCGCGAGCCCGCGCAGCCTCAGGAACGATCACCTCGCGCGTGACACCGAGTGCCTTGGCCACGCGCTCCATGGCATCGACGGCCTCGCGGTGCGCACACTTGCGGAAATAGTCGCCGGCCACCGCGAGGCGAAGGCCGTCGATCCCGCGAGTCATCAAGTCGGCCGTCGGCTCGACTCCTCGTCGGGTGCACACGGGGTCGTGCGGGTCCGGTCCCTGCATCGCGTCATAGCTGGCTGCGAGGTCGGCAACGCATCGTGCAAGAGGGCCGACGTGATCGAGGCTCGCCACGAAAGGAAACGTTCCCGCCCGCGAAAGCCGCCCGTAGGTCGGCTTCAATCCGAATATCCCGCAAAGCGATGCGGGCACGCGGATCGAACCGTTGGTATCCGAGCCGAGGGAGATCGGCACGAGGCCGCCGGCCACTGCTCCGCCCGAGCCCCCCGACGAGCCGCCCGTCATGCGGCCGGTATCGTGCGGATTGCGCGAAGGACCATCGTGCGCATTCTCGCCTGTGAAGTCGTAGGCGTATTCGCCCATGTTGAGCGCGCCGACGAGGACGGCTCCTTGCGCCTCCAGCCGTGTGATGAGCGTGGCGTCGCGGGCCGCTGGGGGAGCGCCGCGATTGATCCTGGAGCCCGCAACGGTGGTGATACCTGCGACGTCGAACAAGTTCTTCACCGCGAATGGCACGCCCGACAGCGGGCCCGTCGGCTGGCCATTCTTGCGGGCAACATCGATCGCCTTGGCCTTGGCGCGTGCACGATCGCTGGTCACCGCGGTAAAGGCATTGAGCGTGGGATTCAGCGCTGCGATGCGAGCGAGGGCCTGCTCGACGACCTTCTCCGCGTCGAGTGCGCCAGAGGCAACGCCGGCTGCGATCTCGCGCGCCGTTGACCAGTCTTGTGTGACTTGGGGCTCGGAGGCCATGTTTCAGGCCTCGAACACGGGTGCCGGCTCCGCCTCGTCCGGCAAGTCGACCTCATCGACGAGCCACGCCAGTCGGTAGGTGGTGGCGAGATTGAGCCGCACCGCGGGAAGCCAGTCGGGCTCGATCTTGATGCCGAGCAACTCCGCGCTAGCCTCGATCAGCGCATCCAGCGTCTTCTGTGACGTTTCCATGGCTCGGCTCCTCAGTGCTGGGGCTGCGGAATGGCGGCGAGCAGTTCGCGTGTGTAGTCGGCCTCGGGCGCATAAAGCACGCGTTCGGTCGGGCCTTGCTCGACGATGCGGCCTGCCCGCATGACGATGACGCGGTCGCACAGCAGCCGCACGACGTTGAGGTCGTGCGAAACGAAGAGATAGCTCATGCCGAACTGCTCCTTGAGGTCCTGCAGCAGATTGAGCACGACGGCCTGCACGGAGACGTCGAGCGCCGCGGTCGGCTCGTCGAGGATCACGAGGGCCGGCTCGAGTGCGATGGCGCGCGCGATCCCGACGCGTGCCTTCTGTCCACCGGAGAGCTGATGCGGGAATCGGTCGAGGAGATTGAAGGGAAACCCGACGAGACGCGCCAGTTCCTCGCAGCGCGCCCGAATGGCGGCCCGCCCCCTGATGTCGCCGAGCCGCAGGATCGGATCGGCAATGGCGCGCGCAGCCGTGTAACGGGGATTGAGGCTGTCGGTCGGGTCCTGGAACACCATCTGGATGCGGCGGCGCGTGGGCAGGCGCGCGAAGCTCCTGGCGGGTATCGCGCCGATGTCCTCGCCATCGAACATGATCGTGCCCGCAGTCTGATCGATGAGACGCATGACCATGCTCGAGGTCGTGGACTTGCCGCAACCCGACTCGCCGACGAGGCCGACGCTCTCGCCTCGGCCAACGGTGAAGCTCAGCTCATCGACGGCGCGAAAGTCTCCGCTATGCTCAGGCGCGCTCTCGGTCCGCCCACGCCTGAGGCGGCTCAAGAAGCCGCCACCGGGCGTTGTCGCGCGCGGATAGGCCTTGACGAGCTTATCGACGACGAGCAGCGGTCCGCCATCCTTCGCATCCGGCGCTGCGGAGGGCTTCCCTGCCGCTCCGACGGAAGGCGCGGCTCCCTGATCTCCCTCGGGCAGCAACGCGCGAAGTGTGCCGCCGGGTTTGGGCGTCGCGCGCATCAACCGACGCGTATAGGGATGGCTTGGAGCCGTGAACACTTCCCTGGCCGTGGCCGTCTCGACGACGTGTCCCTTCTCCATCACGACGACGCGATCGCAGTAGGTGGCCGCGAGGTCGAGATCGTGGGTAATGAGAATGGTGGACATGCCCCGCTGCTTCGTCAGCTCCGTGACAAGCTCCATCACCGTCTTCTGCGTCGTCACGTCGAGGCCAGTCGTCGGCTCGTCGGCGATCAAGAGTTGCGGCCGGCAGGCAAGGGCCAGGGCGATGACGATGCGCTGGCACATGCCACCTGAAAGCTCGAAGGGATAGGCATGATAGCGCTCCTCGGGCCTTGCGATTCGCACCTGCTCGAGGACGTCGATGGCTCTCGATTTGACGTCGTCGGAGCCGGCGAGTGCATGCTGGCGCAGGACGTCCTCGATCTGCCTGCCAACCTTCCGGATGGGGTTCAGCGCCGCCCGGGGGTTCTGGAAGATCATCGACATCTCGCGGCCGCGCAGGTCGCGCATCTGCTCGTCGCGTGCCCGTCGCAGGTCGATGCCGGAGAAGATGACCGAGCCTTCGGCGATGCGGCCGGCGCGATCGAGGATGCGCATGACCGCATACGACGTCACCGATTTACCGGAACCCGATTCCCCGACGATGGCCAAGGTCTCGCCTTTGCCCACTTCGATGCTGACGTTGTGCACGGCCTTGACGGTACCGCGCCGCGTCTGGAACTCGACCGTGAGATCCTTGACCTCGAGGAGCGGCTGGGCCGGGGGCAGATTGCTCAAGCGCACATGCTCGTTCATGGGGACCTCCTGCTCACGTTCGCCGCTGCGGGTCGACGAGATCGCGCAACCCATCGCCGAGCAGGTTGAAGCAGAAAACCGAGATCATAAGTGCCGCGCCCGGAAAGAGCGCGATCCACCATTCGCCGGAGATGATGTTGGTCGCACCCTCGGCAACCATGATGCCCCATTCGGGCGTCGGCGGCTTAACGCCAAGGCCGATAAAAGAGAGCCCCGCGGCGTTGAGGATGGCGTAGCCCATCGTGAGCGAGATCTGCACCATCATGATCGGCATGATGTTTGGCAGGATCTGCGTGAGAAGAATGCGCAGGTCGCTGTTTCCGGAGAGACGCGCCGCCAACACGTAGCCAGCGTCCCGCCGCACGTTGGCCTCTGCCCGGGCGACGCGGGCATAGAGCGGAAAATTGACGATCGCTGTGGCGATCACGATGTTGGTCACGGTGTTGCCAAGTGCCGCCACGATGCCCATGGCGAGCACGAACAGCGGAAACGCCATGATCGTGTCGGCGAGCCGGCTCACGATACGATCCGTCCAGCCTCCATAGAAGCCGGCCGCGATGCCGGCGAAGCCGCCCAGCACAAACACCAGCGCGACCGAGGCAAGCGCGATCACGAAGTCGAGCCGTGTCGCAACGACAACACGGCTCAGGATGTCGCGTCCGAGCTGGTCGGTGCCGAACCAGTGCTTCATGGACGGTGGTTGGAGCGTCGCGCTGGTGTCGCTCGCAAGCGGATCGTAGGGCACCAGATAGGGGCCGATGAGCGCTGTAAGCGCGATCAAGAGAAAAAGTGCAAACGAGATCGCCGTGATGGGATTGTCCGACAAGACGTAGCGCGCGTGGCTCAACAGGGAGCTGTTGGGCTTGGCGTGATCGGCCTCGACGTCCGTTGGGCTGCTGAGGATTTCGGTCATCCTTCGAGCCTCACGCGCGGGTCGATGAGGCTGTAGAGCACATCGATCAGCAGATTGAGCGTGACGTAGAGCACGGCCATGGTCAGCACGAACCCCTGGACCGGCGCGAAGTCCGACTGCAGGAGCGCCTCCACGGCGTACGAGCCGATCCCCGGCCAGGCGAACACCTTCTCGACGAGGACGTTGGCCCCGAGAAGGAATGAGAAGACCATGCCGAGCGTGGTCACCACGGGAAGCATGGCGTTACGGAAAGCGTAGGTGATGATGACGGTTCGCGGACTGAGCCCGCTGGCGCGTGCCGTGCGGATAAACTCGGAGGAGAGCACGGCGAGCATCGAGGCTCGCGTCATGCGCGCAATGGGTGCGAGCGAGAATATGCTGAGCGTGATCGCGGGCAGCGCCAGCTGGCCGAGGGCCGCGCGGAAGGTTTCGATGTCGCCTGCGGCCAGCGAATCGATCAGATAGAAGCCGGTAAGCGGAGCCGGCGCCGAAGCGAACGCGTCGAGCCGCCCGATGGGCGCGGGTGACCAGCCGAGAGCGTAGTAGAAGATATAGACGAGCAGCAGGCCGGTGAAGAAGACGGGCAGCGAGACGCCGGCCGTGGTGACGATGCGACAGGCGTGGTCGATCCAGGAGCCCTGCTTCACGGCCGCGAGAATGCCGAGAGGCAGGGCGATGGCGAGCGACAACAGAAGCCCTGCGAGCGTCAGCTCTGCCGAAGCCGGCAGCCGGCTTGCAATCTCGGCAGCCACTGGCCGGCCTGTCGAGAGCGAATTGCCGAAATTGCCGCGCACCAGTTCGCCGACATAGCGGGCGAACTGCTCCGGCATCGGTCGATCGAGGCCGAGGTCCTTGCGGATCTGGGCAATCGAGTCCGGCGTTGCCGCTGGCCCCGCGAAATACACGGCGGGGTCGCCCGGAAGCACGCGCGTGAGGAGGAACGTCACGATGACGACGCCGATCAGCGTCGGCACCACCGTCATCAAGCGCTTCCCGAAAATCGCGGGCATCGTTTTCTCCCATGGCGTCAGCTCGAAGCCGTCGCGTCGCGGGCTACCCCTTCACGATCGACCGGTAGTCCACCTGGCGATGGAACCAGTAGCTGTAGCCTGAGATGTTCTTCTGGGTCGCCACGTTGAGATACGGCTGGAACAGCGGTACGCGCGGCACCTCATGGTAGGCCTTCGAGATGAATCCCATCACATCCTTGGCGTACTTGTCCTTGTCCCCCAAGGCTGCGGCCGCATACGCGCCATCGATGAAGGCGTCCATCTCCTTGTTGACGTAGCTCGGCGTATTGAAGATCGCGTTCTGGCCGGAATAGCACCAGAAGAAGAAGTACTCGGGGTAGTCGAGCCAGCCTGAGAAGAAATTGACCATCATCGGCATCGACTTCTTCGCCATCTCGCTGCGCCAGTTGGCGCCCGGAACCTTGGTGATTGCAGCCTTGATGCCGATCTGCGCCAGGCTCTCCTGGATCAGGACCGCCATCGGCTCCGAGTTCACGCCGTCGCCGAGATCGAACGAAATCGTCGTCTCGATCGGGCCGGCGCCGGATGCCGCCATCATCTCCTTGGCCTTTGCGATGTCCGTCTTGTAGGCCGTCGGCTGTGGCCAATCGGTGCCCGTTACGTCGTTCGAAGGGCCCCCGAACAGAGGACGCGCGTGTCCGAACATGGCGGCATCAATGACCTTCTGGTAGGGGATCGCGTAGGCTACGGCCTGACGGACTTTCGGATTATCGAAGGGCGGCCTGGTGACGTTGAGCTCGAGGCTGTACAGCCCGTTGCCGATCGTGTTGGAGATCAGCTTCAGCTTGCCGCCCTTTTTCAGCTCGACGAAATCCTTGGCTGGCAGGTCGAACGAGATATCGGCATCGCCGCGCTCCATCAACGCCCGCCGGTTTCCGGCCGAGGGGATGGTGCGCCAGATCACGCGCTTGACGGCTGGCAGCGGCCCTCCGACCCAGGCGTCGTTGCGCTGATAGACCGTCTCCACGCCCGGCTTCCAGCTCACGACCTTGTAGGCGCCTGAGCCCGCGGTATTCGACTTTGTATAGTCGCGCGCCCACGGATCCTTCTCGCTGGCGTGCTTCTTCAAGAGTCCGGAATTATAGATGCCGGGCACGATCACGGCCATGTCGGGCACCGTCAGGCGGTTCTTCTTGATGAAGTCTACGCGGAACGTGTGGTCATCGACGACCACGAACTGCTCGGCCTTCTCGAGCGATCCGGCCTTCATCTGCACGGTCGGGAAGCCGCCGACCTTGACCGCCCGCTCATAGGACCACTTGACGTCCTTCGCCGTCACCGGGCTACCGTCCTGGAACTTGGCGCCCTTCTTCAGTTTGAACGTGACCGACATGTCGCCGACATTCATGTCCTCGGCGAGCTCGCCCTTTAACTTGTCGCGATCGTAAGAGGTCGAGCCGTCAGGCAACGTCTTCTTTTCGTGCGTGATGAGGCGGTCGTAGCAGTTCCATGACGCCTCGTAGCCCGGCCGGTTCGTGCCGATGCCGTGGATGTCGAGGTTATTCGGCCCGTTCTCAGTGACGATCAGAAGGGTCTCCTTGCGACCCTGTGCCTTGGCGGACGACCAGACGGCCGGAGCAGCCGTGGCACCGATCGCTGCGGCCGAGCCGGATTTGAGGAATTCTCGACGTTTCATGGAGTTGTCCTGCATGGGTCCCCGTTGAACGGGAGCCGGGAACTTCGCTGCATGCGGGCAATTGCGGTCGTCGCCCTGCCCCTGCTTCCATAAGAGCCGACACGAGTGACGCCGTCTTCTGCTACTAATGCACCAACCCGCTGCAAAATTTGCATCAGTCGAGAGACCCATGCGCCATCTTCTGCCGCTGCGCTACATCGATGCCGTCGTCCGGGCGGGCTCCATTCGGAAGGCCGCCGAGGCGCTCTCGATCACGTCGACCGCCCTCAATCGGCGCATCTTGTCGATGGAGCAGGAGCTCGGCGTCCCGATTTTCGAGCGGCTGCCCCGGGGCGTGCGACTGTCGACGGCCGGCGAGATCCTGATCCAGCACGTGCGCTCGCAGCTGTCGGACATGGAGCGTGTGAAATCGCAGATCGCGGACCTCTCGGGAGTCCGCCGCGGGCACATCGCGATTGCCTGCTCGCAGGCTCTCATGCCCGTGTTCCTGCCCGAGCAGATCGCGCAATACCGGCGCGAGCATCCCGCTGTGACATTTCACGTGCTTCGGCGCGATCGTGAGGCAGCCGAGCAGGAACTGCTCGATCACACCGCCGATCTCGCCCTGGTCTTCGAGCCGGTGCGGATGTCGGGGTTCGAGACGTTGATGGCCGTTGGCCAGCCGATCCATGCCGTCATGAGCCGGCGACATCCCTTGGCAAGAAAGGCCACGGTGCGGCTGCGCGAATGCCTGCAATTCCCGATCGCGCTGCCGACGCACCTCTATGGCGTGCGACATACCCTAGACATGGCCCTCCTGCGCTCTTCGCTGAGGATGCAGCCAGCAATCGAATCGGACAGCTTCGAGTTCCTGCGGCACTACGCGCGCCAGGAACAGACCGTTAGCTTCCAGATCCCGATTGGACTGTCGCCTGGCTCCGGTCGCCACGACGACGTGAGCAGGCCGATCGACGAGCGCGACGTCAGGCCTGGCCTCCTCTATCTCGGCCAATTGCGCGGGCGCGCCTTGCCGATCGCAGTCAGCCGCTTCGCGGAACAGCTTGCGACAGCCCTTGTGCACAATTTCGAGGAGGCACCAGCCGCACTTGGGCGTTGACCGAGGCGGGACATAGTTGGTGGACGACGGCTTGCTGCAGATCTTTCCCTGTTCCGCTATGAACTCAAGAGCAGCACATTCCAGGGAGCGCCGTTCGAGCCTTGCGCGTTCCGCAGTGGGTCAGAATCGGCGGCAGGTAACCGCTGAATAAGCTCGCGCCATGCTGGGAGCAGGCAACTACACAGGAGCAGAGGTCGCGGATGAGGTCGGCGTGTCGCGCCATACGTTGTGGCGGGCGCTGGGCCGTGAAGGCGAACGCAGTTCGTCCTGACGAGGACAAGCCCGGCTCGCCGGCCGGGCGTGTCCGCTCGTTGTACGCCGTGCCTCATCGCCGCTCGGCACGTCCGAAGCGGTTGGCCTGTAGGAACAACCGGGAGACGACAACGCATGACAGCACAGATCAGCGACGATTTTTCCATGAATGGTGCGATCGCATGCCTGATGGGCTGTCCGGCTCTACCTTGGCATCATCCCCGCTTGGCACGCCTTACCGACGACGAGGCCATGAAGGCCTGCAGGGACGGGCTGATTTTCTCGACCGCTTGCTGGCGGCGATACGTTGCGACTTGGCGGCTCGAGAGGGACCGGCTCTATCTCGATGCAATCGAGGGGATTTATCGGCTGGAGGGCGAGGCGCCGCTATTCGCAGACTGGGTGACAGAAACCTTGCGTGTAGCACAGGGGCATGAACTGACTTATGTCCATATGGGCTTCGGCACGGTCTACGAGAGGGACCTCCTGCTCGACGTTCGAATGGGAGTCTTGGTGAGTCGCAGTGAGCGCGACAACCGAGGCCAGCCGCATGATGCCGCCGCCCTCGGGCTTGAGAACCTGCCGTCAGACGAAACCGTTACGCCTGGATGGAAGCGGGGCATTCACTAACGGCTTTCGCGCGCAACATCGAGGCGCGCGGGCTCGGAGTGCCGACGGTCGAGTGCAATTTAGCCGAAGGAGGCGAGAGTGTCGTCGGCAGTGCGAAAGTGACCTGGGCAGCAACTCGAATCTGACCCACCCGTCATGATGGTCCTTCCATCAGGGAGGGGCCGATGCTGACGGCGGAGGAGCAGATGGAGTTAGAGACTTTGAAGAAGCACGGGGCGAGAATCCGGGAGCTTGCGAAGTCGACCGGGCATTCGCACAACCCGGTTCGACGGTACCGGCGGGGCGGCGAAGCGGCAGCGTCGCCGAAGCCGGCTGAGAAGCTCGATCCCTTCAAGGTCTACATCGTCGTCCGAATGAAGGCGGCGGCGCCGTTCCGCGAGATCTGCGAGCTCGGCTACAGAGGCGGCGAGACGCGCGTGAAGCAGTTCGTGCGCGGTCTGGTGTCGGCTCCTGCGTCCGAGCCGGTCGTGCATTTCGAGACCGAGCCGGGCCGTCAAATGCAAGTCGACCGGGCGAGCGTCGGGCGAGGTCGCGACAAGCTCAAAATGTTCATCGCGGCGCTCGGCTGGAGCCGTGCCGCCTACGTAGAGTTCCGAGCCCCTGTCACCGCTGCCGATCAGGCCCGGCGCCATTACGCCAAATAAAGGGCCGAGCGTGGAGCTCAAGTTGCGCCACTGGCCGCCGTCAGCCCCCGAGCAGTGCAGGGCGACGACCCATCTGCCGCGCGATGGCCGGTGAGAGGCCCCGCTGTCAGTGGCCATGTCGGGCCACCGATCCCCAAAGTTCTGGTTCATGGCGAGATCCTGAAAAGTAAGGGAACCGAAGGCGGAAGACTGCCTTTCCGACGCTCATGTGCGCGGTCCAACAGGACCGAACAGATCTCACTCCGGTCGATGCCGATGTCCCGCAGCATTCGCACGTCGAGCGCCATCAATTGCGCCTTGGCAAGGTGGAACGCGCGGCACGCCTTGTAGGCCCTCCAGGCTCGGGAAATGACCGCGGCGGCGGGTGTCATAGGAACGGCCCAAATGGATCCGCCCGATGGAGCGGCCTTGAACGAAGCCGCGTTTGCGGTCTGGGATGTGGTGATCATGGTGAGACACCTCGTGTTGTCGCGTAGCTCCTATCGACGGATCGGCGTAAGGCTACGATCGCCTGCCCGTCGGGCGGACAGGCGACGCCTCAATGTCGGAATGCTCGAGATCAGGCCTTGACCCGCTCAATGACGACGGGAACCGGACGGCAGACCGTGTTGCAGACCGGTGAGTGCCGCTGGGCATAGGCGAGCAGATCCTCGAGCTCCGCGTCGGAGCAGTCCGCCTGGACGTGCATCTGGATGTTGATCTGCTCGTACCCGGGCGAGACGCGGTCATCGAGGCCGAGCAGGCCCTGCAGATCGATGTTTCCCTTGAGCTCCGTCGACAGCTCTTTGATCGCGATGCCACGCGCCATGGCATGCAGGACGAAGGTCGTCGTCACACAGCCGGCCAAGGCGTGCAGCAGGAACTCGACCGGATTGGCCCCCTCGTTGTTGCCGAGAAGCACGGGCGGCTCTCCGTTGGTGAAGGCGAACGGCGCGGTGCGCGAGGTATCCTCTTGTCCGGCGCCGTAGAAGTCGCAAATCGTCGAGCGGTTCTCGCCACCGTTTATCCACGTGTTGTGGGCACGGAACTGGAACTTGGCGAGGCTCTTGTCGGCCTTCAATGCCGCGATCGTATCGGTGGCTGCCTGGACGTTGAGGCCGTTGATGTGGGTCACTTTCTCGGCGACGGCGTGCTGGGCGGTCATGTCTGTCTCCAACTACTGGGGTTTGCGTTTTGCCGACGGCTCTTGGCTCGTTGAAGCACTGCCGGCGAGGCGCAAACTAGGGCTGGACAAACCTGCGCATCAGATCGAGTTTTGCCAGAAACGATCCGATCGTGCCAATTTCGGTACCACCATGAATTCTCCCTCGCCGTCCGCCATAGATGCCCTCATTCTCGCCTTGCCGGAGACGGCCGGCTCAGCCCTCTACGGCATGGTCGACGTGCTGGCCGCAACGGGCACGCTCTGGCGTGAGTTAGTCGGAGAGCCGCCTGGTCATCGGCTCATCCAACCCCGCATCGTCTCACCGTCTACGAGGCCCTTCCGATGCGGCAACGGTATCCCCGTTAGCCCCGAGGTCAGTCTCGAGAAGGCGGGGCGCCCCGAACTACTCATCTTGCCCGAGCTGTGGCTCGCACCGACCGACGACATGGCAGATCGCTACGTGGACGTAAAGAATTGGATCCGACAGTGCTATCAACGGGGCAGCACAATTTACACAGCCTGTTCGGGCTCTATTCTGTTGGCAGCGACAGGATTGCTGGACGGCCGCGAAGCGACGTCGCACTGGGGCTACCAGGACCTTTTTCGAACTAACTTTCCGGCCGTCCGCTTCAATCCGCAACCCAACCTCGTTATCGCCGATCCCGGCGGGCGCATCGTCACGGCCGGTGGCACCACGTCTTGGCACGACTTGGCGCTCCACATCATCGCGCGGCACTGCAGTGCCGGGGAGGCACTGCGCATCGCGAAGGTCTACCTGCTCAAGTGGCATGGCGAGGGTCAACTTCCCTTTGCCAGCCTGGTCCGCCGCCAGCCGCACGCCGATTCCGTCGTGCGCCGCGCCGAGGAGTGGCGGGCCCGGCATCATGGCGAGCCGCACGCGGTTGCTGCCGTTGTCGGAGCGTGTGGCATTCCGGAGCGCAGCCTGAAACGGCGCTTCAAGGCGGCGACCGGGACAAGCCTGATGGCTCACGTGCAAAACCTGCGCATCGAGGAGGCAAAGAGGTTGCTTGAGAGCGATAACCAGTCAGCGGAGGAGATCGCGGCCATTGTTGGCTACGATAATCCCGCTTTCTTCCGTCGCCTATTCAAGCGCGCGACCGGGCTCACGCCAGGCGCTTACCGTCGCATGTTCAAGCCCTTGTCGAACAAGGAATATCGGACAGATCTGGCGTCGGCCTAAGCCCATGCCCGCGATACTTGCCACCGCTCAGCTTCCAGCCTACGCCACGACGCCGGCACCGAAGATGAGTATGCGACGATCCATTTCGATGCGCTCCAGAAGGTAAAGAACTGCAAGTTCACGATGAGCCGATCCTTGAATATCCTATTCCGGAATGCCAGCAGCGCGCAGACCTTCAATGTAGATTTCGAGCATCGCCTTATTGATCCACGGCAATCTCGATTGCAGTGCGGTCAAGGTGATCGTCGGCTCGATCCGCAACAGTTCTCGGCCAGCTTTCTTCGCGCCGGCCGACTCTCCCAGTCCGGCCAGTGACACAGCCAGCGCTCGCCACGCCACGGCCGACTGGCGGTTTTGGACCGTCGCCTTCTCGGCCCAAGGCAGCGCATCTTCGAACATGCCCTGGGCTAGGAACGAGACAGCCATTCCAGCTGACATGAACCAGCCGCGAGGGTGCCGAGGATTAAGCACCAGCGAACGCTCCACGAGCCGACGCCCACCGTCGGCATTGCCGACAGCGACTTCAACCCAGCCCGACAACGTATGGGCGAGGGCATTGTTGGGGTTGATCTCCAGTGACCGCCGGAAGAGCTGGCGAGCCCGCTCGGCATCACGGGCAAATGTCCAAATGGCAAAAGCCGCGAGCCACTGCACGTTAGCGTCCTGGTCGTCGAGCGCAACGGCTTGCCAAGCAAGTCTCAAAGCGTCTTCCGCCAAGGACCTTGAAGCCAGCATCCAGCCTTGGAATTGACATTGGGCGCGGTAGTAGGCCGCCGTCGCCATGGACAGAGCGTTTGTTGGTTCAATCTCGAGCGCGCGCGCGAGCGTCGTAATAGCCTCTTTCATTGCGGTTTCGGTCAGCTCGCCGGATAGAGCCATGGCCCTCAGGCGCAATTCGTACGCCGAAAGATTCTCAGGCGGCTTGCGCCGGGCCCGCTCCAGCTCCGCGTAGCGCATGCGCGGCTCGATGATGCCAACGGTACACTCAGCAATCCGGTCCTGAAGCTCGAACACATCACTCATGTGACCGTCGAAGCGGTCTGCCCAAAGGTGCGCGCTCGTACTGGCGTCGATTAGCTGCGCCGTAATTCTTAGCGTTCTCTTGTTTCGGCGGACGCTGCCTTCGAGTACGTAGCCGGCGCCCAACTGGCGGCCGACCTCGCGTATGTCGACGGCGCACCCTCTGAAGATGAATGACGAATTCCGCGCAATGACCGTCATCCCGCTGCAGCGAGACAGGGCTGTTATAATTTCCTCGGTCATTCCGTCAGCAAAATAACCGTCCTCCGGATCGCCGCTCATACTGTCGAATGGGAGTACGGCAATGGTGGGCAAATTTGGCCCGGCGATTGTGGCCGGCGCAGAACTCGCCGATGGCCACACAGGAAGCGAATACCCACCCTCCGCGCGCACTTTCGCTACGAAGCGGATGCCTTTACGAGGCAGCGTCTTGATCAGTCGCTGCGCCTCGCCGCTGTCACCGATGGCGACCCGCGCGGCGTTGATGCGGCTGCTGAGCGTCGATTCAGAGACAACGCGGCCTTTCCAGACAGCCTCGAGCAGGTCGTCGCGGCTCACGACACGATCATGGTTTCGGATAATATATTCTAATAAGTCAAATACTTGCGGCTCCAACGCAATCGGGTTCGTGCGGCGACGCAGCTCGCGCCGATCAGTGTCCAGGACGAAGTCGTCGAAAAAGAGCTGCATGGTCAAAGGCAAAGTTTATCGCGCACAGGCCAGTCTACAACGGGTTCGTCGAAAGGAAATCAGCGTCGTCTCAAGGACAAATCAAGACGCTCTCAAAGCGGGGCCTACGACCACCTGTCACCTTCGAATACCCAATCACCGTTGCCTGGGTCTGCCCTGCCGCGGCGGTAACTCGAGCAACACAATGGCTCCAAGCAGCCACTCGGCCTTTCAGAGGTTTCGGCGATGGTCGCTCAACAAGGTCTTGCAACTACAAACATCGCTCTGTCGGTCGCAGGCAGGCCGAGGCCGGCATTTGATATTGGAGCGTTTAGTGGCCTGCGGCAATGGATCGGCCGTACTTGGCGCCGGCAACTGATCCGCCGCTCATGCCATGCGACCCGGATCGTTTTGAAGGGTCTCGACGACCGAAGACTTGAAGCAATCGGCATCGAGCGCAGCGAGATCAATGCCGATGTCGCACGCCTCGAGGCCGAACTCCTCCAGCGAGCGAAGCAATCGAGCCCGCCCGCGTGATCCTAGCAACGATAGGGAAACGTCATGACAGCCAAAGTTAATCTCGCACTGCTGGGCATTGCTATCGCGGTAGCAGGCTGCGGCAAGGCGGAATCGAAGAAGGCGGCCGAGGTGCGTCGCGTGCGCACCGTTACTGTCGTTCCTCAGACAATTTCGAGCGAGCGCAGCGCGGTCGGAGAGATCCGGCCGCGTTACGAGAGCGAGATCGGTTTCCGCATCACTGGCAAAGTGACAAAGCGCTTCGTCGACGTCGGCACCTCGGTTAAAACTGGCGACCTGCTCGCCGAGCTGGACGACCAAGACTACCGCAATAGGCTAACCGCGGCTGAAACGGATGTCGCCGGTGCCGAGGCGGTGCTGGTTGAGGCCCAAGCCGCCGAGAGCCGGTTCGGACATCTGCTCGCGAACGGCAACACGACGCGTGCAAATTACGATGTCGCGCTGAAGAACTTGCGGTCTGCGCAAGCGAGGCTCGGGTCCGCCAAGGCCTCGGCCAAGCTCGCCGCTGACCAGGTTTCCTACTGTCGGCTCCGTGCTGATTTCGACGGCATCGTGACTGCAACGGGAGCGGAACCCGGACAAGTCATGAATGTCGGGCAGATGTCCATCAAGCTCGCTCGCGCCGATGACACGGACGCCGTTTTCTCTATCGCCGAAGCAGTCTTTGCCGGCCGCCCACCCCAGAGCAAGCGGCCCGCTATTGTGGTGCAGCTGCTCAGCAATCCCAAAATAGAGGCCGTGGGCGAGGTTCGGGAGATCGCCCCCGTGGCTGACGCCACAACTCGCACGTTCCTCGTTAAGGTGACGCTGGACCACCCGCCGAATGAGATGCGCTTCGGTGCCAGCATCGTCGGGCGCCTCAAGATCAGGTCCGAGCCTCAAGTCGTACTGCCCGGCGGCGCACTCTTCGACAGGATGGGAAAGCCCGCCGTGTGGGTGGTCGATCCGGTGCACAAGACCGTTTCGTTGAGGCCTGTCGCAGTTGCCCGATACGAGTCCGACCGCATTGTTCTTACGAGCGGCCTTGCAAAAGGCGATGTCGTCGTAACGGCCGGCGTCAATCGCCTCAGAGATAAGCAGCCCGTTGCGCTCATGGAGGGGGACCTCCAATGACCTGCTTCAACCTTTCCGATTGGGCGATCCGCAACAAGGCGGTCGTCCTTTATTTCATGATCGTCTCCGCAGCAGCGGGTGTCTGGGCCTACGGTAAACTCGGCCGCGAGGAGGATCCGCCTTTCACAATCAAGACAATGGTGATCAAGACGCTCTGGCAGGGAGCGACGGCTAGCGACACGCTGACCCAAGTGACTGATCGCATCGAAAAGAAGCTCGAGGAACTTCCTCACCTGGATTTCGTCAAGAGCTACACAAAGCCTGGCGAATCGATCGTGTTCGTGAACCTCAGAGACACGGTGCCGGCGAAGGCGGTGCCCGGCCTCTGGTACCAGGTGCGCAAGAAGGTGGGTGATATCGCGCACACGTTTCCATCGGGCATCACTGGACCATTCTATAATGACGAGTTCGGCGACACCTACTCACTCATCTACGCGCTGACGAGCGATGGCTTCTCGCATCGCCAACTGCGAGACGTCGCCGAGAGCGCCCGGACTGAGCTTCTGCGTGTGCGTGACGTTGCTAAGGTCGACCTCATCGGCGCCCAGGACGAAAAGATCTATCTCGAATTCTCGACGCGGCAGATGGCGGCTCTCGGCCTCGATCCCAATTCACTCATGCAGACGCTGCAAACACAGAATGCCGTCGTGCCCGGTGGCAGCGTCGACTCAGGACCCGAGCACATCACTGTGCGGATCTCGGGCAGCTTCACGTCCGAGGATAGTCTCAAAGCGGTCAGCTTTCGGGCCAATGGACGAGCCTTCCGGCTCGGAGACATCGCGACCGTGAGGCGCGGTTACTCCGACCCGCCGAGCCCCATGTTCCGGTTCAATGGCGAACCGGCGATCGGCCTCGCCATTGCGATGACCACCGGCGGCGACGCGCTGTCTCTCGGCCGCAACGTCACCGAGCGCGTCGCGGGGTTTAGGGCAACCATGCCCATCGGCATCGACATCCACCTCGTTGCAGACCAGCCGCATGTGGTCCGGGAGGCCGTCGGCGAGTTCACGAAAAGCCTGACGGAAGCAATCGTAATTGTGCTGGGTGTGAGCTTTCTGGCGCTCGGCTGGCGGGCCGGCATCGTCGTCGCCGTGGCGATCCCGATGGTGCTGGCGATCACCTTCGTCATCATGGAACTCACCGGCATCTCGCTGCAGCGTATCTCGCTTGGCGCGCTGATCATCGCGCTCGGCCTCCTCGTCGACGACGCCATGATAGCAGTCGAAATGATGATCACCAAAATGGAGGAGGGCTACGACCGCATCAAGGCCGCGTCCTTCGCCTATACCTCCACGGCGTTTCCGATGCTGACGGGCACGCTCGTGACCATTGCGGGTTTCGTTCCGGTGGGCTTCGCGCAAAGCGGGGCGGGCGAATACACCTTCTCGCTCTTTGCCGTTGTCGGTGTCGCGCTTGTCGTCTCGTGGGTGGTTGCCGTCCTTTTTACACCTCTTACCGGCGTGACCGTCCTGCCGGAGAAGCTTGCGCGGCACGGCTCGCGCACGTCCGCGAGTGCCTTTTCGCGTTGGTTCCACGGCACGCTCGACGCAGCCATGCGCAAAGGCTGGTTGGTGATTGCGGCGACAGCCGGACTGTTCGTCCTGTCGCTGGCCGGGCTCAAGCTCGTGCCGCAGCAGTTCTTCCCGAAATCGGACCGACCGGAGCTGCTCGTCGACCTGACGCTGCCGCAGAGTGCCTCGTTGCTTGCGACGGAAGAGGCGACAAAGAAGGTGGAAGCGCTTCTCAGCAGCGATCCTGATGTCGATCGCTGGAGCTTCTATGTCGGCCAGGGTGCCATCCGATTCTACCTGCCGCTCGACGCCCAGCTCGCGCACAATCACTTCGCGCAGGCCGTCGTTGTCACCAAGGGCCATAATGTACGTGACCAGGTCGCCGCTCGGCTCGAGCGGGCCTTTGCCAAAGATTTCGATCAACTGATGGCGCGGGTGACGCCGCTGGAGCTCGGCCCCCCGGTCGGCTGGCCGTTGAAGTTCCGACTTAGTGGTCCCGATCCCACACGGACGAAGGACCTGGCGCATGCGTTCGCACAGGTGCTCGGGGCCAATCCTAGCACGCGACTCATCAACTACGATTGGAACGAACCGGCCAAGGTCGTGAAAGTTGAGGTCGACCAGGATCGGGCGCGGGCACTCGGGCTCTCGTCGCAGCAGCTGTCGAATACGATCAATGCCGTCCTTTCGGGGACGCGGGTCACCCAGCTGCGTGACGCCACTTATCTCGTGGACATCGTGGCCCGTGCAGCCCCTGCTGAGCGGGCGAAGCTCGACACGCTGAGGGACTTGATGCTGCCGGTGGCAGGTGGCAAGAGCATCCCGCTCGGCCAGGTGGCGGAGCTCTCCTATGAGTTGGAGTCACCGATGATCTGGCGCCGCCAGCGGCTTCCGACCGTCACTGTGCAGGCAGACGTGGCCCCAGGCATCGAGCCCACGACGGTAGTTGCAGAGCTGCAGCCGAGCATCTCCGCCTTCGGGGCCCAGCTGCCCGCCGGTTACGGTCTCGTGCTCGGTGGCGTTGTCGAGGACAGCGCAAAGGCGCAAGCCAGCATCTTCGTCGTGTTTCCGCTGATGTTGCTCCTGATGGCGACGATTTTGATGGTGCAGCTCAAGAGCTTCTCGCGGGTGGTTCTCGTCCTGCTCACGGCTCCATTGGCATTGATCGGCGTAACCGGAGCGCTCCTCCTGGCACAGGCGCCGATGGGCTTCGTCGCGATCCTAGGCGTCATATCGCTCGCTGGTATGGTGATCCGCAACTCGGTCATCCTGATCTCGCAGATCGACGAGCAGATCAAGGTTGGCGAGGCGCCCTGGCAGGCGGTCATCACAGCCACCGAGCACAGGCTCCGGCCAATTCTGCTCACGGCCGCAGCGGCGATCCTCGGCATGATTCCGATCGCGCCGACCGTGTTCTGGGGACCAATGGCCTATGCGGTGATGGGCGGGCTCGTCGTTGCGACGCTGCTGACGCTCGTCGTCCTACCGGTACTCTACGTCACGTGGTTTGGGATCGCACCGGTCGCCGCACCCCACACCAGCGACCAGACATCCGAGCTTGTAGTCGCCGCCGCATGATTCAGCGCGGACCGGAAAGAGCCGGTCCGCGGCTGGACCGCCCTCCATGCACGCGAATAAATCCGGCGAGCTCAACGTCTGTCTCTGGTGCGATGGATTTCACTTGTTCTTTCCGATGCACGGCAAGGACCGCTGGCGCGTGATCGGCATTCTCCCCGAGAACCTGCGTGCCAGGGACGACGTGACCTTCGAGGAGATCTCGCCTTCAATTTGCAAAGAGGCCGGTGCCGACATCGCGTTCACCTTATACAGCTGATTCTCCACGTACCGCATCTCTCACCGTGCTGCCGAGTGGTTCCGCAGCGGGCGCTGCTTCCTTCTCGGCGACGCTGCGCAAGTTCACAGCCCCATGGGCGGCCAGGGCATCAATACCGGGCTCCAGAACGCCTACAATCTCGCTTGGAAGTTGGCACTTGTGGCCGAAGGTAAGGCCGATCAATCACTCCTCGACTCCTATGAAGAGGAGCGGAGACTCCTATGAAGAGGAGCGGATCCCGGTTGCCAAGCGCCTGCTCGAGACGACAGATCGTGCATTCCAACTCCTCGTTGCCGACAACCGGTTCGCGCGGCTCGTGCGAACGCGAATGCTTGCCCGGGTAGCTGCATTTGCGATGACGTTAAAGAGCGCGCGGAAGCTCACTTTCCAAACGCTTTCGCAGACCTGGATCACGTACTCCCAGAGTGTGCTTTCGCAGAGTGTCGGCGATCTGCACGGAGCAGCACCCAAGGCCGGCGACCGATTTCTCTGGCTCAACCTCCAGCTTAATGATGTTGGCACGGCTGTTGATCTCTACCAAGCACTCGACGACAGGTGTTTCAATCTCCTGATCTTCGGCGCCGACGACGGCGACACCAATTGATGATCGCACTACGGCGCGCGAATTTTACTGGCGCCACCGTCAACACGCACGATGTAGCGAGGGCGCCGATCCTTTCGAGGTCGCAAAAACGCCATGCCCCGTAAGTCACGACAACAAGAACGCTCGTCCAAGCAACTTTCGCCATCTCAAGCGACCGCGGCGGTTCCTGAGATCGCTAAGCGTCTGGAGGAGCTGAAGAACGAAAAGCACACCCTCGATGCGCGCACTCATCGGGACGAGCCCCTGATGCCGACGCCCCTGTCGAGATCTGCGGGCAGTGCTTCCCAGGCGCGGATCAACTCGCCGACCGACTTCGCATCCATCTTTCGCATGACATTGCTGCGGTGAAGCTTCACCGTGATTTCACTTATGCCGAGGTCGAAAGCGATCTGCTTGTTGAGTCTCCCGAGGGCGACCTCGCGGAAGACCTGCCGCTCGCGCGGCGTGAGCGTGGCGAACCGTTCGATATGCTGCTTGACGACGCGTGCAGACGCCCGTTGCGCGACGTCTTTCGCGATGCCGGCAGCCACGGCGTCCAGGAGCGTCTGGTCCCGCACGGGCTTGGTGAGAAAATCAATCGCGCCGGCCTTCATGGCACGGACCGTCATTGGTACGTCACCGTGACCGGTGAGAAAGACGATGGGTTTAGCATCGCGGGTCATGGCAAAATGGCTCTGCAGATCGAGTCCGCTCGCCCCCGGCATGCGCACGTCAAGGATCAAGCATCCCGGCTGATCCGGGATGCCGGAATCGAGCAACTCGCCAGTCGATGCAAAACTCTTCGAGTCTATGCCTGCCGACAGCATGAGTTCCTGCAGGGCTTCCCTTATCCTTTCGTCGTCGTCCACGATGAGAACAAGGGGCCGCTTGCCTTCCGCCGGACCCGTCGTTGCGATTTTCTCGCGACTTTCCAATCGCTGGGTGACGCTTGGCATGTCAATTGCCTCCACCAACTGCTAACACTTGGCCAATTGCGGCCAGCAACGCCTGTCCGTCGAAGGGTTTGCGAAAAAGCCGCTTGCCTTGTTCGATCGCGCGTTGCTGGTCCGCTATTTCATGGCGTCCCGTGATGAGGATGACGGGCAGTTCCGGGCGCATTCGGCGCGTCAACTTCTCGAGCTCGAAGCCGTCGATCAGCGGCATGCCGATATCCGCGACGAGACAAGCCGCTTCCGATAAGGCGACGTGGTCATCCAGAAAGTCTCGAGCCGAACGGAACGATCGAACGGTATAACCTGCCGACTCCAGCAGATCGCTCAGCGATTCGAGCAGGCGTGGGTCATCATCGACGACGGCGATCATGATTTTCCAACTGGCATTCAGGGGTTTCCCGTGCGTCTCGAGTGTGTGACGGGGATTCGCAGCTTCCCAGCAAGTCGAACCAGATCCGCCAGCGAAGCCGCCTCCATCTTCCGCATAATCTTGCTCCGATGGATCTGGAACGTGACCTCGCTGATACCAAGCATTGCGGCCGCTTGCTTGTTGAGCAGGCCGCTGACCACCAGAGGAAGGACGTCTCGTTCGCGGGGCGTAAGACTGGCGAACCGCTGCTGCAGTCTCTCGATCTCCGAGCGTTGCTCGCGTGCGATCCCGTCTCGCTCGATGGCCGACCGGATCGCGGCGAGCAGGCTCTGCTCCGTAAACGGCTTGGTCAGAAAATCCACCGCGCCATGCTTGATGGCCCGCACGGACAAAGGAATATCGCCATGGCCTGTAAGGAAGACGATCGGCGGATGATCGCCCGCGGAGATCTGCTTTTGGAAATCAAGGCCGTTGATGTCCGGCAGCTCGACGTCGAGGATCAGGCAGGCGGGTAAAGACGGTCTCGGAAATGACAGGTATTCGCCCGCCGATCCGAAGGCCGCGGCTTGCCAACCGATGGCCGCGAGAAGCTCGGTCAATGCCTCGCGCAGGCGTGCATCATCGTCGACAATAAAGACGATGAACTCGTCCGGGTTCATGTCTAAGCCCTCGCTTCGATCGGCAGGGTGAAAGCTAGTGTTGTTCCTGTCGGACCGCTATTGGGAACCCACAACCGGCCATCGTGGGATTCGATGATCGAGCGGCAGATGGCGAGGCCCATGCCCATGCCGCTCCGCTTGGTGGTGAAGAATGGCTCGAAGGCGCGTTCGGGCTCAGTCAGGCCCGCACCTTGGTCCTGAAGCTCAAATCGGAGAGACTGAGAACCGTCGGCGAATGCGCGGATCCGTATCAGCCTTGGTCGGTCACCAACCCCTTCCATTGCGTCGATGCCATTGCGGATCAGGTTGACAAGGACTTGCTGCATCTGGACGCGGTCGGCGAGGGTCGGCGGCAGGCTCCCGCTGAACTCGGTCTCGACCTGGGTATTCCTTGCGGCAAGGTCGTCGGCCAAGAGCAAGCAGACCTCCCGGATTACCTCCCCCATATCGACCCGCGTTCGGGTCTTGCTCGCCTGGCTGAAAAGCGCACGGATGCGACTGACGACATCGGCTGCTGAATTCGCGTCCCTGATTATCCGATCCAACGTAATGCCGGCTCGTTCGAGATTGGGCGGATCGGCGGACAACCAACGACGGCAGGCGTGCGAGGTCGCAACAATCGCGGCCAAGGGCTGATTGACCTCATGGGCAATGGAGGCCGAAAGCTCGGCTAGGCTTGCCGCCTGGCTGGCTCGTGCCATTTTTTCCTGGGCCGAACGCAACTCGATCTGCGCCCGGACCTCTGCGTCGATGTCGAGGCAAATGACATTCCACTGCACGATGGCGCCCTTAGGATTGCGCATCGGCGCGGCGCGCGTTTCAACCCAGCGATATTCGCCATCGAAGCGCCGCAAGCGATGCCTGCGTGCATAGGGTGCGCCGGTCGACAGTGATCGCGCATAGTCTTCCTCGACGCCTGCAAGGTCGTCTGGATGTACGCTGGCGTCGAGCGTTCCTTGAAGACGTGATATTCCATTGCTATCCAGCTTTTCGAGCTCGTAGCCCAGGAATTCACGCATCTGCCGACTGCGGTAAATCGGCTCCCCATTCGGAGCCGCGCAATCGATCATTGCCGGGAGCGTTTCAACGAGCTGTCGAAGGGTGCGCTCTCTTTCTCGCAATGCCTCCTGCGCGCGCATCTCGTCTTCGATGTCGATGGAAGCGATGTACCATTGCACGATCGCGCCGTTTGCATCACGCAGAGGTCGCGCGCGCGCCTCTATCCAGCGATAGACGCCGTCCTTCTCGCGCCGGCGAAACCGGTTTACGAACGGCTGGCCGGTCTCGAAGCCGTTCGATGCGTTCCGAAACATCGCCGGAAAGTCTGCCGGATGAGCGACCTCTCGGGCCAGAGCGTCGAAGTTCTCGACATGCGATGCTGGCGAACCGACTACGTCCAGATAGCGCTTGCTGGTGTAGGTGAGCTTGCCTGAAGCAGAAAAGCTCAGGATGTTGACCGGCACAGCGTCGATCATTTGCTCCAGTTGTCGCTTGCTCGCCCGCAATTCGTGCTCTGCGCGCACCTGGTCGTCGATGTCGTGACAAAGGCCGTACCATTGGAGGATACGCCCCGTGTCATCGCGCATCGGCTCGGCCCGGCTCGACATCCAGCGATAGACGCCATCGAAGCGCCGCAGGCGATAGCGCATCACGAACCCTTCGCCACTCGCAAGACAGCGAGCAAGAGCATCGCGAAACGCTGTCGCGTCGTCCGGATGGAGGGCGGTATCCAACATGGCTGCAAGGCTGCCGATGCCCGGATTGTTCGTGTCCGCCAAGTTCAGACCGAGGAAATCGACCATTCTCTTATTGAAGAAGGTGGGCTCGCCTTCAGGGGTCAAACGCCAGACATGGCTCGGAACCATGTCTACGAGTAGCGAGAGTTCACGCTCGCGGTCGCGCAGCGCGCTTTGCACCGTCACCAAATCCTCGATGTCGATGGCCACACCGTGCCACTGAAGAATTGCACCCGCGTCATCGCGCAGTGGCTCGGCCCTGGTTTCGGTCCAACGGTAGGCCCCGCCGCGTCGGATCTGCCGATACCGCACGACATAGGGACCGCCCGATTCAAATGCTCGAGCACGCACCTGCTCTGCGACGGCTCGGTCGTCCGGATGGGCAACAGCAAGCGGCGACGGTGATCCATCGGGCGCGGTGAGGTCAGCGAGAGTGGCGCCCACGACATCAACGTATCGCTTGTTCAGGTAGGTCGTCGTGCCGTCGGGCGTCGTGCTCCAAATCATCGCGGGTACGGCGTCGACCAACCGTTGCAGGTGCTGCTCATTTGGTCCCACCGCTGGCCCGGTGCGGATCAGATCGTCCACGTCGTGAGATAGGCCGTTCCATCGTGTGATGCGCCCGCATTCGTCCTTGATCGGTTCGGCGCATCCCGACATCCAACGATAGGTGCCGTCGGCGCGGCGATGCCGATAGATCATGCCGAAGGTCTCGCCGGTGCTGAGGCACCCGTTTAGAACCACCCTAAATTTCGGTGCGTCAGTCGGATGGATCGTTTCAATGAACGCCTCCAAACAACTCATGCCCGGTTTGGACATGTCAGCTACGCTCAGGCCAAGGAATTGGGCCATTCGGCCACTGAAGAATATGGGATTGCCGCTGGGAGCGAGTTGCCAGAAATTAGTCGGAACCGTCTCCTCGATCTGCGAAAGTTGCCGCAACGCCGTCTCCGTTTGTCGATGAGTCAAGGACATGATGCCTCGATTGGAGCTTAGCGGTGAGAATAGCAGAGCCGGAGCGGGCTGCATGTAATGGGAATCTGTGAGAGGCACTTGGACAGCGCGTGGGAGAGAAAAGCGCTGGCATCTCCCTCACGCTATCGTTTTGAACCAATCGGAAGGCGTAGCGTAACCGTTGTCCCAATGCCGAGCTGGCTTTCGATAGCTACGTCGCCTCCCGCCTCTCGAGCGAAACGCCGGACCATCGCCAACCCGAGCCCATTGCCTCCCCCGGTAGCATTCGTGGTGAAGAACGGCTCCATTGCGCGTGACCGGGTTTGAGGCGACATGCCACGCCCGGTGTCGGCAATGCTGATCGCAACTCCCTCAATCGCTTGGCCGCTGCGCAGGGGTATGGCTGTAATGGAGAGCGTTCCCGCCCCTGGCATTGCTTCGTGGGCGTTGAGCGCCACGTTGAGGATCGCGGCCTCGAGATCGAATCGACTACAAAACAACGGCGGCACTTCCGCATCGATTTGAACGTCAACGCGCATGGTATTGTCGGCAATCCAGCGCAGCATCGGCTGCATATCCGTTAAGCACTGCTTCAAATCTACGCTTTGCTGCTCCATTGCCTGCCCTTGCGCAAACCTGAGCACCTGCGAGATCAGGGCTTCCGCGCGCGCGACCGATCCGACGGCGCGGCGCAGTGGCGGCTGCAGCGACGCCGTCGCCATTACGGTCGGGTGCTGGTCGAGCAGCTCGACCGTGCTCGAAAGAATCTGAATTATGTTGCCGAGATCATGAACGATCCCTGCGGTCATCATCCCCAAAGCTTCGAGGCGATGCGGTATGCGGTCTTAGCGCAACGCTTCGAATGACGACTGAATTCGGAAGCTAGGGTCATTCACCTGCTGCATCGCCGTCTGCATCGTTCGGGCCTTTCGCGTGTCGAAGAACTCATATTCTGCGTCCTAGTCAGGCGCATACGACAGTGTATGAGGTGCCCGGCCGCGCGGTCGATCACGACAAAGTTCAGCCCGACCTAGACCTAAGCATAGTCCCAATGCGCGGTGCTTTCGCACCCCATTCCAAGGTTTAGGTCGACCGATACATTCGGCAGGCGGCTTCAATTCCCCAGCATGATTCCGGCGCGCGGCGGGAAGGCGCAATTAGGTGTGTGTCGACCGCCACTGACGGACGGCAGCAAGAGAAACCAAAACGCCGGCGCACTCAGCCCGGAGGGGTAATCACATGACGACGATCGCGACCAAGGATGGCGTCCAGATCTTTTACAAGGACTGGGGTCCGAAGACCGCACAGCCCATCGTGTTTCACCACGGCTGGCCGTTGTGCTCCGACGACTGGGACAATCAGATGCTCAACTTCGTCGGCAAGGGCTATCGCGTCGTCGCACATGACCGCCGTGGACATGGCCGGTCGACCCAGACGGGCGACGGCCACGATATGGATCACTATGCGGCCGATGCTGCGGCCGTCGTCGAGCATCTCGACCTTCGCAATACCATTCACATCGGCCATTCCACCGGCGGTGGAGAAGCGGCGCGCTACATCGCGCGGCATGGCGAAGGACGCGCGGCCAAGTTGGTGCTGATCGGCGCCGTGCCTCCCATCATGCTCAGAACGATCGCCAATCCAGGCGGTTTACCTATCGAGGCGTTCGACGGCTTGCGCACCGCACTTGCGGCCAACAGGGGGCAGTTCTATCTCGAATTCGCAAGCGGCCCCTTCTTCGGATACAATCGGCCGGGCGCCACGCCTTCTCAGGCGAACATCTGGAACTGGTGGCGCCAAGCCATGATGGGCGGCGTCACCGCGCAATACGAAGGCATCAGAGCGTTCTCAGAGACCGATTTCACCGAGGACCTGAAGAGTATCACCGTCCCTACCTTCGTCATGCACGGAGATGACGACCAGATCGTGCCGCTCGCCAATTCAGCTCCGCTATCGGCGAAGCTGCTGAAGAACAGCAAGCTGAAGATCTACGAGAAGCTGCCGCACGCAATGTGCACGACGCACGCCGATCTCGTAAACGCAGATCTGCTCGCATTCATCAAGGCCTGACGCTCCGCGCATCGCTACCGATCACGCGATTGCTCGGCAACGAGCGACACAGTGGCAACGCGTTCGCTTTCCAAAACTCAGTCCGACTGGAGTTGATCATATGAGATTGGTCATAATCGGCGCCGGCTTTGCCGGGATGTATGCCGCACTATCTGCTGCTCGCCTGCGCGACATTAGGGGTGTCTCGCCCGAAGAACTCGAGATTGCATTGGTTTCTCCGGAACCGACGCTCGTGGTTCGTCCGCGCCTTTACGAGCCGAAGCCAGAGACGATGATTGCTCCCCTTCTCGACGTCCTCAAGTCCATCGATGTCCTCTATGTGCAAGGCCGCGCCGAGACGATCGATACCCAGTCCAGCGCGGTGGAAATCGTCGACGCCAGCGGTGCCCACAAAAGACTCTCCTATGACCGGCTTGTGTTAGCGACCGGCAGTCGCCTGGCCCGGCCGGAAATTCTCGGACTCGCCGAGCACAGCTTCAGCGTCGATAATCTCGATGATGCCATTGCGCTGGATCGGCACTTGCACAGCCTTGCGCATCAACCTGCATCACAGGCGCGCGATACAATCGTGGTCGTGGGCGGTGGTTTCACCGGCATCGAAGTCGCAACGGAGATGCCATCGCGCCTGCGCTCCGTTTTCGATGGCAACGTCAAGCCTCGCGTCGTCATCGTAGAACGCAACGCCTCCATCGCTCCCGACATGGGCCCCGGCCCACGGCCGATCATCGAGGATGCGCTGCGCGAGCTCGGCGTGGAAACGCGGCTCAGCGTTGGCGTCGTGTCACTCGACGGCGGCGGCGTCACGCTGAGCAGCGGTGAGCGCATCCAGGCCGGAACCGTGGTTTGGGCGGCCGGGATTTGCGCTGCGCCGTTAACTGCGCAGATCCCGGCGGAGCGGGACAATCTTGGACGATTGATCGTTGGCCGAGACCTGCGCGTCCCCTCTGTTCCTGGCGTTTTCGCTACCGGCGACGCCGCCAAAGCGGCAAGCGACAATGTCGGCAACTTCGCGCTGATGTCGTGTCAGCATGCCACGCGGATGGGCGCGTTTGCCGGCAACAACGCTGCTGCCGACCTGTTGGACGTGCCGACCCAGCCCTACCACCAGAAAGCCTACGTCACGTGCCTCGACCTTGGGGAGGCCGGCGCGCTCTTCACGCGCGGATGGGACCGAAAGGTGGAAATGGTCGGCGCCGAGGCCAAGAAGGCCAAGCAGGACATAAATACTGTGTGGATTTACCCACCGACGCCCGTGCGTGCCGCCGCGTTGGCGTCGGCCGATCCGGAACGCGTCACCGACCTGTAAGGCTTTCCCGCGATGGGCTGCGCGCCCCCCATCGGGGCGCCGTCCAAATTGAATCGAGAAATTCAGAGTTCTTCCATCCCACAAAACAGGAGCACATCATGTCAGTCGTAGAAATGGATTCCCGTACGAACGGCCAGCAGAACACCTCGGGCACTGGTCAGGCCAGGCCCGAAGAATTGGTTCCTTCTCGCTATGCCGTGCGCGTCGGCGACATCGACGTGCTGGTCGTCAGTGACGGCGTGCTGCCGCTCCCGACCGCGATGTTGGGACACAACGCCGACCCGGGGGTCAGGGCGGAATGGATGCACGACATGTTCCTGCCGCCGGACGCTTTCGACTGGTCGCTGAACGTGGTTGTGGTGCGCAGCGGCGCGCAGACCATATTGATTGACGCCGGGCTGGGCATGGACCCCGACCTCAACCTGCCCCGGGCCGGGCAGACGATCAGACGACTGGAGGCCGCAGGCATCGATCTTGCCTCCGTGACCGACGTGGTGCTGACCCACATGCACATGGACCACATCGGCGGGTTGGTCGTGGACGGGGTCAAGCAACGGCTGCGACCGGATCTGCGGATTCATGTGGCGGCTGCCGAGGTCAAGTTCTGGGAAGCGCCCGATTTCACCCGCGCCTCCATGCCTCCGGGGTTTCCCGATGCGCTTCGCGCAACGGCAACGAGGTTCGTGAAAGAGTACCGCAGCCAGCTGCAGCTGTTCGATGAGGAGCACGAGGTGGCGCCAGGGGTGATTGTCCGCCGAACCGGCGGCCACACGCCCGGTCACAGCGTGGTCCGTCTGGCGTCCGGCGGCGATCGGCTGACGTTCGCCGGCGATGCAGTGTTCGCGGTCGGGTTCGATCACCCCGACTGGTACAACGGTTTCGAGCACGACCCCGAGGAGGCGGCGCGCGTTCGGATCCGTCTCTTGCGGGAGCTGGCCGACAGCGGCGAGATGCTGGTGGCCACGCACCTGCCGTTCCCGTCCGTCGGACGGGTGGCTGTAGACGGTGACGCCTTCCGCTGGGTGCCGGTATTCTGGGACTACTGACCACTTTTTGCTGTTAGGTGAAGATCAGACCTAACCGGCCAAGAGTCGCCCAGCGTTTTGGGCTGCAGCCGACGGCGCCAGGAAAACGACCGTTCGCCGTCGGTCGCCCTCATTCCGCATCTTCTCTAACAGATCAGCTTTCTCGGAAAGTTCCAGATGTCGACCAGGACAAGGTCGTTGTCGTCACCGGCGGCGGCTCCGGCATCGGCCGCGCCACGGCGCTGACTTGTGCGAAAGAGGGCGCCAGAGTTTTGATAACGGGTCGCCGGGCCGAGCCTCTGAGTGATACCGCGAGCCAGAACGCCAACATTTACTGCATCGTCGCGGATGTGGCCGAGCCGGCAGATGCCAATCGAACGATTGCAGCGGCGCTCGACAGGTGGCGGCGCCTGGACGTGCTGGTCAACAATGCCGGGGCCGGAGCTATTTTTCGCCTGTCCGACGCCACGGCAGAGCGGATTGCGGCAATCTACTCCGTTAACGTGATCGGTCCGAGCCTGCTCGCCGCCGCTGCTCTTCGTCATTTGGAAGCGACCAACGGATCAATCATCAATATCTCGACACGTTTGGACATAAGACGGCGAACGGGTTTTCCCACTATGCCGCAAGCAAGGTTGCAACCAATCACGGCGGACCTTTGAGGAACGCCGAAGAGCGTGCACCGCCGCGCGCCACCACGAGGTACAGGTTGCCGCCGTCAGAGAAGCGGACGGGAGCGAGTTTTTTCGTCAGCGATTTGACAGAAACTCGGTTGATCTGGCGGGTCATGGTGTGTCCGGCTGAATGGTTGAACATTTCCGCGGTCGCCGGCACGGACCCCAGCATTGATCTTAGCACTTGCCGGGGTCACGGGCGCACAGCCGCGAACGAAATTGTCACAAAGAATCACGCAATGCTTTGATATTGCGACGGAGATGCAAGCTGACACGAAGGCTATCGGACCTGTTCCCGAGGGCCTCGACCCCGAGATGACGTCGGTTGCCCGCAAGTTCGTGATTTGCATTGCTCGTCGAGACCATGTGAGCGTAGCGTGCGTCGCAGCTCAGGAGTGTTGCCATGTCAGCATCCGACAAGGTCTTCTCTGGCTCGATCCCGAAGCTTTACGATGACGGTATGGTACCGTTAATTTTCGCTGGATATGCCGACGAACTCGCCCAGAAAGTAGCCTCTTTGTCGCCAGCGGCCGTTCTCGAGACGGCGGCGGGCACCGGTGTCGTGACGCGCGCTTTAGCTCCGAAGCTTTCTGCAGGAGCACGATACGTGGTGACGGACCTCAATCAGCCGATGCTGGATCACGCTGCGCAGCGACAAGGACCGGATCGACGCATTACCTGGAAGCAGGCAGATGCGCTCGACCTGCCGTTTCCAGATGCGCAGTTCGATGTCGTCTGCTGTCAATTCGGGGCAATGTTTTTCCCCGACCGAAAAAAGGGGTATCGGGAAGCCAGGCGGGTTTTGAGGGCGGGCGGGAGTTTCATCTTTAATGTCTGGGACAGGATCGAAGACAACGTGTTCGCAAATGACGTTTCGGCGGCGCTCGCCGATATGTTTCCTCGTGATCCACCGCGTTTTATGGCAAGGACGCCGCATGGCTACTATGACGAGAAACTGATCGAAGGCGAATTGCGGACGGCTGGGTATTCCCAAGTAGCAATCGAGAGGACGAGCAGGCAGAGCAGCGCGCCGTCGGCTCTTCACGTCGCCATTGCCTACTGCCAGGGAACCCCGCTCAGAAACGAAATCGAAGCCCGACGCCCCGGCGGGCTGCAGGCCGCGACAAAGCATGCAGCGGCAGCGCTTGCAAAACTTCACGGTGAGAGCGAGGTAAGCGCGAAGATCCAGGCCCTTGTCATCGCGGCCCAAGCCTAACTGTTGCTTCGTTTCGTTCGAGTGGGTCCTTCAACGTGTGTGGTTGCCTCCGCTGCTGCTCGTCCCCAGCTCAGAGCATCGCGTCGAGGTTCGTCAATCCGAAGTTGTTTCGCGTGACTATTTGAGTGACCATCGGCTTCGCATGTGCCCTCTTCCAGCGCAAGTCGAGTATGCGCGCGGGAACCAGGGCATGAATAAAATGCCTAAATGCGGATTTGCGGGACGGATGAAGCGGGGCGGCTCGCCGCCTGCTGGCACGGCAGTTGCCAGCAGGAGGCTTGATTTGGACCGAAAAGCAGCACGATAGAAACCAACTGGCTAACTGTTTCAATGTCTGCTGGCGGCAGAATTGTGCCGCGTCGGTTTTGGGCATGCCGAGGCGAGCCGACGGTTCTCCTGTTGAACCCTGTCTCGTTGGCAAAGGGGCGGTTCGCCCGGTTCCCAGCAAGCCGACCGCCCCCCGCACGGTTGCGGCGAGAACGGAAAGCGGTCCGGAGCTTCGTGTCGAACGGAACCTTTCCGCTTCTGCACACTTAATGAGCAATCAACTCACGCCTCCGTGAAGGACAGCCAGTTCGACGGTGTGCACGCAAGGACATTCTCATGACCAAAGAAAAGACGCTGGAAGATCTCTTCCACGACACGCTCAAGGACATCTACTACGCCGAGCGGAAGATCCTGAAGGCCCTTCCCAAGATGGCGCGCGCTGCCCAGGCGCCAAAACTGAAGGCGGCGTTCGAAAAGCACAAAGAAGAGACCGAGGGCCACGTCGAACGCCTGCAGCAGGTGTTCGAGCTGTTGGGCAAGCGTGCACAGGGCAAAACCTGCGACGCCATCGAGGGGCTCATCGCCGAAGGCGAAGAGATCATCGACAGCTTCAAGGGAATGCCGGTCATCGACGCTGGCCTGATCAGCGCTGCCCAAGCGGTCGAGCACTATGAGATCGCGCGCTACGGGACCCTCAAGCGCTGGGCCGAAGTGCTCGGCATGAAGGACGCCGCCAAGCTGCTCAACCTGACGCTCGGCGAAGAAGCCAAGACGGACACGGCGCTCACTGGCCTCGCCGACGCATCGGTCAACAAAATGGCGAAGGCAGCTTAACCGAACAGGCCATGCCGCGGTGTTCGGGATGGCCTTGCGCTCAATCATTTGATCGTTCGAAAGGAGACTATCATGGGTCGCGGTATTTTGCTCTGGCTGCTCGGGGTTCCAATCCCGGTCATCATCCTTCTCGCGCTATTCATGCGATAGGAGGGCACGATGGTATCTCCCACAACGGCGAGGGATGTCTCTGCGCCGGTCGAATCGTCGTTATCGGCAGTCAGCTGGGGGCCGATCATCGTCGGCGCCTTCGCTGCAGCCACGCTGACGTTCGTTTTGATGCTTCTCGGCTCCGGTCTCGGCCTGACCATGGTGTCGCCATGGTCGAACGAGAGTGCCAGCGTCACCGCCTTTGCGGTGTCCACTGCGATCTGGCTGGTCATCGTGCAATGGCTTTCGTCGGCGCTTGGTGGCTACCTGACCGGACGCCTGCGGACCAGATGGGTGGGCATTCACACGGATGAGACCTTCTTCCGAGACACAGCGCACGGCTTCATGGCCTGGGCGCTTGCAACACTGCTCGTGGTGTTCGTGCTCGGCTCGGCGCTGTCCTCGGCGATCGGGACAGGCGTGAAGGCCGCCTCGACGGTTGCTTCGGGCGCGGCCATGGGCGCATCGGCCGGTGCGACCGCGAACAGCGGGAATGCCGGTGCAGCCGGCGCGGCTTCGTATTTCGTCGATTCACTTTTCCGCCCGACCGATACGGCTCGCCTGTCCGCACCCGGCGCCGAAGGCGACGCAGCGGCCGCCGCGCAGGCCACACGCATTCTCCTGGCCAGCAGTGCCGCGGGGGAGGTCTCGGCCGATGACAGGGCTTATCTCGGCAGGCTTGTTGCTGCACGCACCGGGCTTTCCGAGGCTGATGCGAAGACGCGCGTCGATGCCGTGCTTGCCAAAGTCGAGCAGGCAAAAGTCACTGCCCAGAAGGCGGCCGATGCAGCGCGTAAAGCCGGAGCGACCTTCGCCCTGGTAGGGGCGTTGTCACTGATCATTGGTGCGTTTATCGCCAGCGTGTCAGCGGCCTTCGGAGGCAATCAGCGCGATGAAGAGGAAGCGCTGTACCTCACCAGTCGAGGCTGACGAGGTGCGATCCGGCCGACCACGAAGAGGGTCGGCCGGGATCGGCGGTGCAGCTACTTCTTCGGCAGGAGTTGCAATCCCGGAGCAGGATGCTTGTCGTGGCCGGCATGTGAGTGGTCTGCGGCTGGGATCTCGATCCAACGATTGGAGCCTTTTGCGCATTCCTGGACCACCGGGAAATAGAGTGTCGAGCCGGGCTCGAGATCGTTGGTGAGATAGACCGAAATTACGAACTCATCGTAGTAGTCGTCGGAAAGCTGCCCGCTCCATGTGACTTCCTTTACGCCTTCGGTGACGCTGCCGTGGTACATGGCGTAAGGCTTATCGTATTTGCCCTTTGCGAGATCAATCTCCCACCCGGGCTTCGGCATCGGCTTCACACCGACGACGCCATCTGGAATTTGCACGCGGACCCTGAGCGTCGGTGAGTTATCGCAGCCGTGCGGCACGCGGAAGGTTGCGCGATAAGAGCTGCCTACTGGTGCTTCTTTCTGTGCAAGCGTGACGTGCGCGTGTGCGACCTTGCCGAAGCAGACGGCGCTTGTGAATGCGATGATTGCGAGCGTGCGCATGTGAGGTGCCTATTGCTGATACGATACTCGTCGGTGTTGCGAAAGATGCGCCACGCCGGTTCATCTGGCGAAATCGCCCGATGCGAGGCGTGCGCGCTCCATAGGTCCGTATGCCGTAACAAGGCTCTCACGGACCGAACCGGTAGCGCAGCCCACCGTAGACGGCGAGGCCGCGCCCGGATTGAAGAGAGCCGATGAAGCGTCGGCGCTTGCAGCGGTGATCGTTGTCGAGATGTATCGCGTATCGAGCAGGTTGCGGCCTTCGAGGTAGCCAGACCAGCCTGTCCCCCGATCGTATCCGATGCGAAAATTGTAGAGCGCGAACGGGTCTATGGTGAGGCTGTTGGCGTTGTCGGCAAAAAAGGCCTCGGGCATCCATTCGACGTTCGGACCGGCGTAAAAGCCGCCAGGATGCTTGTAGAGCACCTCGGCACGAATGATATGAGGGGCGACGCCGGGTAGCTTGTTGTCGCCGAAAAGAGGATCGCCATCGAAAAAGAAGTCGTTGTACGTGTAAGCGACGTTCAACCAGAAGCGATCCTCGGGCGCGAAGGTCGTCTTGAGTACTGCAACACCGAAGCCGGCTTCGATACCTCGATGGATGCTCCGGTCTGCGTTCACCACGGTGCAGGGGCTGAATGGCGACGTTCTCAAGCACTGCAGCTCGTTGTCTAAATCAGAATGGTAGACGGCAAGGTCCCACGAAACGTTCGGACGTCGGCCTCGCGTGCCGATTTCGTAGGACGTCGCGGTCTGCGCGTCGACATTGGAGCTGATAGGCGACGAGAAGTTGTTCGCGTCATACGTCGGTACCTCGGCGCTGCGCGAGACGTTGGCAAATATCTGCCAGGCGGGGGTAAGGTCCCACAGCACACCGGCTTTTGGACTGAAGATGTCCCAACTGCGTCGGCCGGACTGATCGCCATTGGACGGGAAGCGATCCTCCTGGTCGCGGACGGCGTGAAGAAACTGACCACCGGCGATGAGTGCGACGTTGGGTAGGACGTAGAAATTATTCTCCGCGTAGGCGGATTGGTTCTGTGATTTCCAAATGGCGGACGTCACCAGGGCGCCCTTCACTGCGCCTCCCGGGTTGTCGTATTCCTCGTAGTCGATCGTGCCGTCGTGCACGTTGATGCCGACGATCAGGCGATTGCGAAACCCGCCGATGACCCGGTCGTCGGTCACACGGCCAAAGCCGCCGTAGTCGGAGACAGTGTAGTCCAGGTACCTGTAGATGGGGTGGTCGACGTGGCGTTGGTGAGTAAATACGCCGAAATCTACCGTCGTGGGACCAAAGCGCAGCGTGGTCGAGTTGGCGAGACGAAGCGAATCGATGTTGCGTTGCTGATCTTGTCGCACGAACTCGGAGTCGGCGGTTCGCGGCGCATTCAGCGCATCGCTCTTGGTCAACTCGCCGGGTAAGCGTTGGCGCCACGAGTTGGCGTTCACATAGAAGCGCGTCTCGGCGCCTGCGGAAAGCCGGTAACCGAAATTGGCGCTCAAGCGCTCCATGTCGCCTTCGCTGTGAGCTCGGTAGCCGTCCTCACGCTGGGCCGACGCATTGACAAAATAGTCGAACGGTCCGGAAGCTCCGCCGGAGCTTGCCTGCAACTTCAAAAAGCCGAAGCTGCCGGCATCGACGCGTGCATCGAACACGGGGGCGTCGCGACCGGTCGGCGTGACGAAATTGATGGCGCCGCCTAGCGCGTTGGCTCCGTAACGCAGCGCATTGGCGCCCTTATAGACCTCGATATAGCGATAGGCGCTGGGATCGATCTCGAAGACATCGAAAAGCCCGTCGGATGTGTTGATCGGGATGCCGTCGAGGTACAAGTTGACGCCGCGATTGCCGTAGTTTCGCGTCAGTCCTGAGCCGCGGATCGACACCCGGTTATCGATGCCCGACTTGGGCTGCAGGACAATGCCCGGAACCCAGCCCAATGTGTCCTTGATGGTGTTCGCGGGCGAGTTTTTGAACTGATTGTCGGGTACGATCGCGACGGCGCCGGGCGTGCGCAGGATTTCGGTCGTGGCTTCCGCGGTCGTCGGCGATGTGAGGCTGCCCGAACGCGACCCCAGGGGAGGAAGAGCGGCGTTGCGCGAGACGTTGCGATCGGCGGTCGCTACTGGTGCGGCCGGCGGCGCATTCGTTGCTGCGGTATCCTTCCTGAGTACCGGCGCAGCTTTGGTTGGTGCCTTCGTCTGCGCTTTTGTTGCTGGAGGCGAGACAGTTACTGCCGGAAGCTCGGTCGCGGCATTCTGTGCGGAGGCCGGGCCAATGGCCAACATGCAGGCCGAAGCCAGCGAGACACCTCGCAAGGCGAACGCACCACGGGATGAACCCCGCGAGCGGTGAAACATAAGCATGGGTCAGATTCCGAATTGGGTCTGAAGCGGAGCGGCAGGCGCGATTCCGGGAACGGACAGCAACGCTCGGCCACTAACGGACGGGTGAGTTCAGACCAACTCGGTTGGAGGGCCTCGAGCCGATGTCGCCCGGGGCCTGGGCGTCTCGGCGAACTGCGCCACTGCGGCTGAGTACGCAACCGCCGCATAAACCACCTCGACCGCAAGGCGCGGCAACTCGGTCGCCGCTGTCATGATGGCGGAAGCGGCGAAGGGGCAGAGGCCATGGTCCACGCGCTGAACGTCAGGTTCAGGCTGCTCCGGAGAGCCGCTGTCGTGAATGCTGAGCAGCTTCATGCCGGCGCTCGTACAAATCACGATCTCGAACGATCCTGAAGGCACACCCGGACTTTGCAACATGTAACCGACCGGCAGCAGGCTGCGCACAGCCAGCACCAATAGCAGCAGCGTGGTTATGATGATGCGCTTATGCACCCAGTCCCCCAAATCGTTATGCACGGTACGCCGACACATGGTCGGCGGCAATTCGGAAGGTCGGATGGTGGCATGCCTTGGTGCCGCACCGTCGCCTGTCGATTGCAGGCTCCGAGCCTGAAGCGCATCGGACGCCGTTGGGCAGGTCGAGAAAAACGTCGGGGCGGCGGCCGCGATCGCCAGGTGCCGCGGGTGTTGCTTCGGCCGGGCGGGACAGCTAGCCTTGCCGGACCGGCCGCGGAACAACAAGCGGTGCATTCTGGGAGTGAAACGAATGGCCAAAAACTATCGTCTCACGCGGCGGGCCGTGCTGGCCGGCGCCGGTGCTGCCGTCGCGGCGCCGAACATCTGGACCAGCGCGCAGGCCCAGGCCGGCAATACGATCAAGATTGGTATGCCGCTAGCGCTGACGGGGCCGCTCGGCTCGGTCGGACAGCAGCAGAAGCGCGGCGCCGAGTTCCATGCCAAATACATCAACGACAAGGGTGGCATCCTCGGCAAGAAGATCGAGCTTTTGATCGAAGATACGGTCGGCAATCCAGCGAGCTGCGTGCGCAAGGCACAGGAAATGGTGGAGCGGCACGATGTTCGTCTCTTCACCGGCATCACGCTCTCGTCGGAAGCTCTCGCGATCGTGCCGAAGCTCGCCGAGTGGAACGCGATCTTCATCTCGTCTGATAATGGCGATGGACGTCTCACGGCCGCGAGTTTCGTGCCGAACTTCTTTCGCGCCAATACTTCGGGCCCAATGGGCACTCGCGCCGTGTCGCTGCATCTGCGGCAATCCAAGATGCAGAAATTCTACGCGCTTGGTCTCGACTATGCCTGGGGGCACAACAGCATCCAGGTGTTCGAGGACGAGGTGAAGCGGATGGGCCGCGAGTTTGTCGGCAAGGTGTTCGCACCGACCGGCACCAAGGACTACTCCACCTACATCACCAAGATCCGCCAATCGGGTGCGGACGCCGTCTATCTCGTGCTTGCCGGCGACGACAACAATGCCTTTATTGCGCAGGCTGCTCAGTACAAGCTCGCCTCGAGGATGGCGATGCTATCCGAGCAGCTCGAGATTTCGACCATGCGAGCGGTGGGCGATGCCTGCCTCGGCATGATTGTTTCATCGCGCTACGCGTTCACCATCGACAACCCGAAAAACAAAGACTTCGTCGAGGCCTGGAGAAAGGAATACGACGGGCTTGTTCCCGATCAGTTCGAGGGCGAGCAGTGGCAATGTCAGCAGGTGTTTGCGGCCGGTATCGCCAAGGCTGGCGGGATCGAGGCGGACAAACTGCGCCCTGCTCTCGAGGATCTCATCATCGACGACATCAAGGGCAAGGTGCATATTCGCAAGTGCGATCACCAGGGTGTGCAGCAAGGTTTCATCGTCAAGGCTGCGAAGCGCGAAGGCTTCTCGCATCCGGTGCCAGAAGTGATCGCGACGCTCGCGGCCGACCGCGTCACCCCGCCGTGCAACAAGATGACCTACGACGATTGAGTGCGGGGCCCGCGCGGCGTTGACCGGGCGCGGGGGCCCAGACCGGGCTGCCCACTTGCGGTCGGCTTGCCTCTGGCACGCGCGCGGCGCGCAGCAAGCCGGGTTCTATCGGACGTCACGTGGCAGGAGCATCATCGGCGGTCTTGATGAAGTCCAGAAAGAGGGGCAACGCCCGCTGAGGCACGCTCCGTCATAGGAAACTTGGCGGTCGGCTCTTCGTAGTCTGCTTGATGCGAGGCGAGCGAGATCGAGCGGTCACTTTTGCCGGCACGGCGCGCGGCACATGGAGGGTATGAAGGCCAATGACCACGCTCGCCTTCTTCCTGACTCAGGGCATCAATGCCCTGTCGCAGGCGGCGCTCCTGTTTTTCCTTGGTGTCGGGCTGACGCTGATCTTCGGCATCATGCGCATCGTCAATTTCGCGCATGGCACTATTTACATGCTCGGCGCATTCATGGCGTTCACCGTCGTCCACCTGACGGGTAGCTATTGGGCCGCGCTGATGCTGGCACCGCTGGCGGTCGGTCTGCTCGGCGCAGGTTTCGAATTCGCTGTCCTGCGCCGGCTCTATGGCCGGGAGGCGCATGCGTTTCTCATGGTGACTTTCGGCCTGGCCCTGGTCGTCGGCGAGGCGGTCAGGCTCGGTTGGGGCTCCGACGCGTTGCAGGTGCCGGCGCCGCCTGCGCTCTCGGGCGTCGTCTTCATGTTGGACGAGCCGTTTCCCGTCTACCGGCTTTTTCTCGCCGCCGCCGGCATTGTCATGGCGACGCTGATCTGGCTTGCGCTAGAGCGGACTCGGCTCGGTCTCCTCATCCGAGCAACGTCGCAGAATGCCGAGATGGTGCACGCACTCGGCGTCGACGTGAAGCTGATTCGCTCCGCCGTGTTCGGCATCGGATGCGGCCTCGCGGCCCTCGGCGGGGTGCTCGCGGCGCCGTTGGTCACGGCATCGCACGGCATGGCCTTCGCGGCGGTGATCGATGCCTTCGTCATCGTCATCATCGGCGGTATGGGCAGCTTCCTCGGCTCGCTGATCGGGGCGCTGCTCGTCGCATTCGTGCAGGTGTTCGGCAATTACTACTATCCGGATCTGGCGCTTGCTTTCATGTATCTCGTCATGTTGTGCGTGCTCATGGTGAGGCCTGGCGGCCTCCTCGGAAAGGAGGCGTAAGGCGATGCGTGCCTCCTGGCTCGCCGGCAGTGGTGTCGTACTGGTCCTGATCGCGGCTCCGCTCGGGCTTCCGGTTTTCGCGATGACGCTGTTGACCGAGCTCGTCATTCTCGGCCTCTTCGCCATGAGCCTCGACCTGATGGTCGGCTACACCCGGCTCGTCTCGTTCGGGCATGCGGCGGCCTATGGTCTCGGAGCCTATGCCTCGGGCTATATCCTGCTGCACTCCGACCTGCCGCTGCCGATCGCGGTTCTGCTGGCGACGACGATCACCGGTTTCGTCGCGATCGGGGTCGGCTTCGTGTGCACCATGGCGACGGGCGTTTCGTTCTCGATGCTGACGCTCGCGTTCGCGCAGCTTCTCTACGCCGTCGCCTTCAAGTGGACCTCGGTCACCGGCGGCTCCGACGGTCTTGCCGGCATTCCGCGGCGACCCGGGCCATTCGGCATCGAGGTGATGACCACCAAAACGGGCTTCTACTACTTCGCGCTCGCCTGCCTCGTCGGCGGGTTCCTGCTCGCGCGGGCCCTTGTGACGTCGCCGTTCGGAGCGGTGCTGCGTGGCATCCGCGAGAACGAGCCGAAGGCCCTGGCGCTCGGCTATAATACGCGCGCCTACAAAATCGCCGTGGTCGCCGTGGCCTATGCGCTGGGCGGGCTCGCCGGCGCTCTCTATGCCCCCTTTGCCGGGTTTGCCAACACCGAGCTTCTGTTCTGGCTGCTGTCGGGCCAGGCGCTGATCATGGTCATCGTCGGTGGCTCGGGAACGCTGGTCGGGCCAATTCTCGGCGCCGCTTTCTTCATGCTGCTCGAACACCAGCTATCGTCCTACACAGAGGCATGGGCGCTATTCTTCGGTCTCATCTTCATCGGCTTCGTGCTTTTCGTGCCGCAGGGGATCTGGGGTTTCGCCAGCGACTGGTTCGGCCGTGGCCGGGCATCGACCAAGGACGCGCACCATGGTTGAGGCAACCCCGGCAACGCAGACGCGACCGACGGATGCGGCGAGGCCGCTGCTCGAGGTTGCCGGGCTCAGCAAGCACTACGGCGCTTTGGTCGCAGTGGACAACGTGTCGATGCGGGTGGCTGACGGCGAAGTGCGCGCCGTCATTGGTCCGAATGGCGCCGGCAAGACGACACTCTTTCATCTCATCAGCGGCGTCGTTGCACCGACCGCGGGCGAAGTGCGCTTTCAAGGCGAGGACATCACCGGCCTTTCCGCTCACGCCGTCTGCCGGCGCGGCCTGTCACGGACATTCCAACTTACGTCGCTGTTCCCGGAGATGACGGCACGCGAGAACGTGGCACTCGCGGCGCAGGCTCGCGATGCGCGCCGTTGGCTGCCGTTCGGAGGCGGCGAGGTGTTCGCCGGGGCTCGGCGAAGAGGCGATCAGGTGCTCGATCAACTGTCGCTCGGCGCGATCGCGGACCGTCCCGCCGGTCTCCTCAGTCACGGCGATCAGCGCCTGCTCGAGGTCGCCATGGCGATGGCGCAGAAACCGAAAGTCCTCATCCTCGACGAGCCCACGCAAGGTCTGTCGGTCGAGGAGACCGCAGAGGCCGTGGATACGCTGGCGCGCCTGCTGCAGCAGGAGACCCTGACCGTGCTTCTCGTCGAACACGACATGGAGGTGGTCTTTCGCCTCGCGCATCGGATCACGGTGCTGCATCGCGGCAGCGTCATCGCCGACGACGTGCCGGAGGCAGTCAGGGCCGACGCGCGCGTGCAGGAGGCCTATCTCGGAGGCATGGACTGATGCTCGCGATCGAGGGCCTCAATACCCACTACGGCGCCAGCCATATCCTGCAGGGCGTCGACCTCGCGCTCGGCGGGGGGCGCATCGCCGCCATCCTTGGCCGAAACGGCGTCGGCAAGACGACGACCGTCAAATCCATTATGGGGCTCGTTCCGCCGAGCAGCGGGTCTGTGACGCTCGGCGGCGTCGATATCACCGGCTGGCCTGCCCATCAAATCGCACGGGCCGGCGTCGCCTACGTGCCGGAGGGACGGCTCATCTTCCCGGACCTGACCGTGATCGAAAACATCAAGGTGGCCGAGCGGACGCCGGCGCGGGCGTGGCCGATTGCGCGTCTGCTCGAGCTTTTTCCGGCACTCGAAATGCGGCGCACCAACCGAGGCTCGCAGCTGTCCGGCGGCGAGCAGCAGATGCTAGCGATCGCCCGCGCGCTGGTCAGTGATCCGAAGCTCGTGCTGCTCGACGAACCGAGCCAGGGGCTGGCGCCGCTTGTGGTGCGAGAGCTCGCCCGTGTGATCAAGCTGCTGCGCGACGCCGGCGTCACGATCCTGCTGATCGAGCAGAACATGAAACTCGCCGAGGCGGTGGCAGACGAACTGCATATCATGGTCAAGGGGCGCATGGTCTATTCAGCCGATCCGCAGCGCTTTCGGGCCGACGAGGAGCAAATCCGGACACGATTCCTGACTGTTTGAGCACTTTTGGCCGTCGACCCATGCGTCAAGATGCGCGACGAGACAGTCACAATGGAGCGGATCTCATGAATACGCGTGACCTGACGCCAAATCTTCCGGAAGTGGTCGACGAGGTGCGGCAGATTTTCGAGCGATACGAGCAGGCGCTGGTCGACAAGAACGTCGATGTGCTCGATGCCACGTTCTGGCAGAGCCCGTATACGATCCGCTATGCGCTGCACGAGAACGGGTACGGGTTCGACGAGATCCACGAGCATCGAGTCGCGCGCCCACCGGGGCCGGGGATAAAGGAGAGACGCATACGGCTCGAGATCCTGACGCTCGGGCACGATTTTGCGACTGTGAACCTCGAGTTCAAGATGAGGGGCCGCGATCTCGTAGGGCGCCAGAGCCAGACCTTCGTGCGCTTTCCGGATCACGGCTGGAAGGTGGTCGCGGCGCACGTTTCGACGGTGAACGAGGCGCCCATCTGGTGATGCAGATCAGCCGGACGCCTGAAGCTTGAAGAGATGGCCGGCGCGGTTGACGGTAATATCCCAGAAGCGCCGCTGCTTGGACAGAAGCGGTGCCAGCGTCTCATAGCTGTCGATCTGGACGTCACCAACTTTGACGATTACGTCGCCCGCCCGGAAATTGAGACGTTCGGCTGTCGAGCCCGAGCGCACGCTGACCACGACTACGCCGTCCGTCTGATCGAGCCCGAGATCATCGGCGAGGGGCGGGTACAGATTGACGACGCGGGCTCCATCGAGGGGATGAGGCCCTGCGAGATTGCGGATGTCCTGCAGCGTCGGCTGGGGGGCGGACGTGAGTGCAACCTCGACGACGATGCGCTTTCCCTTGCGGATCACATCGAGGCTCGCACGATTGCCGACGCCGCGGGTCGTCAGCCGGTATTGCACGGCGCGAGGATCCGATACTTCCTGGCCGTCGACCGCAACGATGACATCGCCGGCCTCGAGGCGGGCTGCCGCAGCAGGACTTGCGGCGTGGACGCGCATCACGGCAGCGCCCGTCGCGCGCTGGAGATTCAAAGCGTCGGCGATGTCACGGTTCACGGCCTGAAGGCGGGCGCCGAGCCACGGCCGCTCGACCTTGCGGCCGGTGAGAGCACTATCGGCGTAGATGCGGACGAGGTTCGATGGAATGGCGAAACCGATGCCGTGTGATCCGCCCGAGCGCGAGAAGATGGCCGTGTTGATGCCAACGAGCCGGCCGGCCATGTCGACCAGCGCCCCGCCGGAATTGCCTGGATTGATCGCGGCGTCCGTCTGGATGAACACTTGCGCATCCGACTTGGTCACCTCGGTCCGGGTGAGGCCGGAAACGATGCCGCTTGTCACTGTCTGGCCGACCCCGAACGGATTTCCGATGGCGAGCACCTGGTCGCCGACTTCGAGGTCATCGGAGTTCTCGAACTGAAGATAAGGGAAATTGCCATCGCCCCCCTCGATCTTCAACACGGCGATATCAGTCTTTTCGTCCTGGAGAAGGACCTTGGCGTCGAACTCGCGCTTATCGGAGAGCACGAGCCGGATCTCGGCTTGACCACCGATCTTGATGACGTGCGTGTTGGTGACAACAGTGCCGTCCGGCGAAACGATCACACCCGAGCCGAGCGAGGATTGAACGCGATCGGCGGGCAAGCCGAACTGCCCGCCGAAGAACTTGCGAAAAAATGGGTCGTTGAACGGCGACTTTGGCAACTGCACCCGGCCGCGTACGAACACGTTGACCACGGCCGGCGCAGTTCGCTTAACGATCGGAGCGAACGAGTAGAGAACAGCCTCCCGCGAGGGCGGGACTTCGCGGCGTTCGGCTTGGACCGGCGTGGACAGCACTATCGCGACGACGCACAGCATTGTGGTGGGCAAGGTAGCAGCACTCGAGACCGCGGACCACGCGATGTTGGCCATGATGACTTCCCCATCGTGCCGGCAAGCCCGGCCGTGCCTGAAGGCCTCGGAACGCAGCTGCGCGAACGTAGCAAGACGCCTTAGACCCTCGCGTCGCTCGGGGCAAGCCTATGAGCCAGTGGGGCACAGGCATCATCCAGCCACGCAAAAGTGACGGTTCGTGCCATTATTCTGCCGTTCATTTCGGAGCCTGCCCAGAGCCTTCAGGTGTGCCTGAAACGCCGTCTCTCGTGCGCAACGGCACGCCGCCGCTTGCCGGACGATTGCGGCTCGGCTACCGCTCGCAGCATGAAACTCTACCGCGCCTTTGCGACCGTTGGGGGGCTCACGCTCGTGAGCCGCGTGCTCGGCTTCATGCGCGACATCGCCATTGCGGCGATGATCGGTGCGGGTCCGATCGCCGACGCATTTTTCGTCGCCTTCCGGTTTCCCAATCTGTTCCGGCGCTGGTTCGGCGAGGGAGCGCTCAATGCCGCCTTCGTGCCGCTCTATGCCAAGCGGCTGGAGGGCGAGGGCAAGGAGCCTGCGCGTCAGTTCGCGTCGGAAGCCCTGTCGGGGCTCGCATTCGTCGTGGCCGTGCTTTGCGCCGTGGCGATGATCGCCATGCCCTGGGCGATGTATCTGCTGGCGCCGGGCTTCGTCGAGACGCCCGGCAAATTCGATCTCGCAGTTTCTATGAGCCGGATCACATTCCCTTATCTTTTGTGCATGTCGCTGGTCGCGCTTCTTTCGGGCGTTCTGAATTCTGTGGGCCGGTTCGCCGAAAGCGCGTCGGTCTCGGTTGTGCTCAATCTTACCTTGATGGCGGCCATCGGCATCGCGATGCTGCTGGGCTACGGCAACGATGCGCGTACGGGCACGGTGCTCGCGTGGGGGGTGTTCGCGGCCGGATTGCTGCAGCTTGCCGTTCTCGTCGGCGGCGCGTCGCGTGCAGGCGTGTTGCCGAGGCCGGTGCGGCCGAAGTGGTCGAATGATATGCGCCGCCTCGTTGCGCTCGGACTTCCGGGGATCGTGGCCGGAGGAGCAACGCAGATCAATATTGTGATCGGCGGGATGATCGCATCGCTGCAAGAGCATGCGGTGTCGTGGCTCTATTATGCCGATCGCCTCTACGAGTTGCCGCTGGCAATCATCGGCATTGCCATTGGCGTCGTCTTGCTTCCGGACGTGTCGCGGCATCTGCGGGCGGGCAACGGTGCAGCGGTGATGGACTCGCAGAACAGGGCGCTCGAGCTTTCGATGCTACTTACGGTACCGGCGGCGGTGGCCCTTGCCGTGATTCCCGGACCGATCGTGTCGGTGCTGTTCGAGCGGGGGAAGTTTGGCGGACCCGATACGCATGCCGTGGCCGGCGCGCTGGCGATCTTCGCGCTGGGACTGCCGGCGTTCGTGCTGCAGAAAGTTTTCCAACCGGGTTACTTTGCGCGCGAGGACACGCGCACACCGATGCGATTCACGGCGTGGAGCCTCGGCGTGAATACGCTTGGTTCGATCGCCCTGTTTTATCTGTTCCCGCGCATTGGCCTCTCGCCGCATTTGGGCATCGCCGTGGCGACCTCGATCGGCGGCTGGCTCAATGTGGCCTTGCTTTATCGAGGACTCGTCCGCCGCGGCCACTACGAAGCTGATGCGCGGCTCAAATGGGCACTGCCGATGATCGTTCTCTCGAGCGCGGTGATGGCTCTGGCGCTGATCGCCGGAACGTATCAACTTGCCCCGCGACTTGCGGTTGGCCAGCCACTTGCGACGCGGGCGACGGGCCTTTCGTTGCTGATCGGCGCAAGCGCGATCGTCTATTTCATGATGGTGCTCGTTTCGGGAGCCATGCGGCCTGCGCAATTCGGTCGGATATGGCGGGGCAAGGTGTAGGCGGTGTAGCCGTGTAGTGGAACATTTGCCGCCGGAGCTTCGTTGCTCATTCAGACAGTCACGAATGAGCCAGTAGATGCCGGTGCGCGATCCGAAAGACGATCCCGAGCACATTCCGGTCGAAAAGCGTCTTTCGGGAGATTTTGGCTCACCGATCGAGGTTCTTGCCGACCGCGGGCTCAGTCATGCGCAGAAGCGGGAGATTTTGTTGGTGTGGCTCGACGATCTGGAAGCGCAACCCAATTCGCCCGACTCTCAGGGTGTTCGCACCAGCATTGTCGACGCTCTTTCCAGCCTGCACAGGGAGGAATGATGAAGCTCAAAGCACACCAGGCGGTGGCATTGTCGATGGCGGCAGCAGCCGTTGTCGTCTTGTCCACCAGCAGGCCGAGCACGGCGACCGAGCCTGTGGCGAACATTGGAACGCTGACGTGCGTTGCGTCGCCCGGCGACAAGGAGACGCTAGGGCCGGAGCGTCGCGTGAGCTGTACGTTCGAACCGCTGACCGGCCCGAAGGCAAACCTTGGTGGTACCATCAAGCGCGTGGGAGCCAAGACGCCATCCGACGCGAAAATCATTCTCGCGTGGTCGGTCATGGGTCCGCAGGTCGGGGCCACTGTGAAGCAACTGGAAGGCCGCTACGTGGGAGCCGTCGGCGAGGGACGGGGGGCCAACGCGAGTGGCCTCGTGGGCGGCCACGGGGGTCATATTACTCTGCAGCCGCTGACCCTCGATCCAAATATCGGCAAAAACGCAGCCCTCGCCGTCTTGGAATTGCACCTCGCCGCGATCAAGGCCTGATCACGGCCTTGTATTGCGCTTCAAGTCGGCCGAGTCGTCCCACATCAGGAAGTCGGGGCCGAGGCTGCGGATATCCGGCGCACCCATGTTGCCCATGACGAGGTCGACCTCGTTCTTGAGAATGTTGAGCGCGTGGCCCGCCATGGGCTCGCCGCCGATCGCGACGCCGTAAAGCGTCATGCGTCCGACGAAGCAGAATTTGGCGCCGAGGCACATGGCAGTGACGACATCGGAGCCGCGTCGAATGCCGGAATCGAGCATCAAGGTCATCTTGTCGCCGACCGCATCGCGGATGGCGGGCAGGACTTCGACGGGCGATGGAGAGCGGTCAAGCTGACGGCCGCCGTGGTTCGAGACCATGAGGCCATCGACGCCCAATCTGTGCGCGTGCTCCGCATCGGCAGGGTGCATGACACCCTTGAGCACCAATTTATGTGGCCAAAGCTCGCGAAACTTAGCGATATCGGACCAATCGAGCGGCGGTGTCGTCTGCGTCGCCTGGAAGGAGGCGACCTTCTCTGCATCGTTCTCGGCGCCGGGCCCGGCGTATTTGGCCCAGTTCGAGAGCATCGGCGTCCCGCCGCCATTTCTGTAATAGTTCATCAGCCAGCCGGGATGAGTCGCGGCTTCGAGCAGGATGGGCAGCGGCATCTTGAGCGGACGCGACATGCCGTTGCGCTTGTTGCGCTCGCGGTTGGAGTGAACCGGAACATCGACCGTAATGACGAGCGTCGAGAGGCCGGCATCCTTGGCCCGCTTGATCATGTCGTAGGAGATCTCTTTATTCTTGGCTGCGTACATCTGGTACCAGCCATGATCCGGCGCCACGCGGGCGAGGTTCTCGATGGTATCTGTCGAGGCGCCGGACATGATGAAGGGCACATTCGCCTTGCGCGCTGCCGCGGCGAGCATCAGGTCCGCGCCTGGGCGAAACAAGGCGGCCCCACCCGTGGGGGCGATGCCGACGGGCTGAGCGTAGGTGCGGCCGAATAGCTCCGTCGTCTGCGTTCGCTTGGACACGTCCACCATGTAGCGCGGCACGATGCGGTGGCGTTCGAAGCCCCAGACGTTGCGCTCGATCCCGACCTCGTCGTCGAGACCACCCTCGATGAAATCGAACGCGATTTTCGGCAAACGGCGCTTTGCAGCGCGACGCAGGTCGTCGTAGTTCAGAATCTGGGCCATGGCGTTTCGGGATCCCCGGGAGCATTCAGGCTTGGGCGCATTCAGGCGGTTGCGCTCTCACGGGGACCAAGGGTGACGCCCCGCATCGCCCGTGGCAAGTGTGATGTTCAGACAGAATGACCGGCACCCGCCGGCCGACCGATCGGTGTCGGATAGGGGCTGTCGCTAGCCTCACGATGACCCGGTCGCCTCGTCCGGTACCATGCCGCCCCTAGGAACGATCGGCACGAGGTTCGCGAGGCCGGCGGCCGATTCGAACAGGCTGGCCGCGGCGAGCAGCGGCGCCTCGCCGCGTGGCGGGCCGACCATCTGCAACCCGACGGGACGGTCCGATCGATCGAAGCCGCACGGCAGCACGAGCGAGGGCGTGCCCATCAGGGTCGGGATGGCAGTGACCAGCGAGCCGCCGAGATAATTCTCGAGGGGTTTGCCGTCGATCGTCGACGGCATGCGGCGGGAAACGTCGAAAGCGGGTGTCGAAGCGCCCGGAAGCAACAGCATATCGTAGGTCTCGAAAAAGGCAGCGACGCGACGGTAGAAGGCGGCGCGTTCCCGCTCGGCCCAGGCAATGCGGGCGGGACTCGACTTCAGCCCCTCCTCGAAATTCCAGATGATGTCCGGCTTGAACTTTTCGCGGTGCTCGGCGACCTGCAACTCCCGGTCGACGACGTAGGATTGGGCGCGCAGGATCAAGAACGCTTCCCCAATGCGCGCCGGGTCGGGGAAGGCTTCTTCGACGATGCAGCCCATGGCCTCGAAGTGGCGCATGCTGGCACGGCAGATGTCACGGGTCTCGCGGTCGACGGGAAAGCTCCCGCCGAAGTCGTCGGTATAGGCAATGCGGCGGGGGGCTTTTGGGGCATCAGTCGCGGAGAGAAACGAGCGGCCGGGTGCGTCGAAGGTCATGGGATCGCGTGGGCAGAAGCCGGCCATTGCGTCAAGGAAGAGGGCAGTATCACCGACATTGCGGGCCATGGGACCCTGCACTGACAGCGGTGCGTAAAGGTTATTGGCGGTGCCGCGCGTGACGCGGCCGGGTGAGGGGCGCAAGCCAACGACGGAGCAATAGCTCGCAGGACGGCGCAGCGATCCGGCATGATCCGAACCGTGCGCCAGCCACACTTCACCGGCGGCCAGGGCTGCTGCGCCACCGCCGGTCGAGCCGCCGGGCGTCAGCGCCGTATTCCAAGGGTTGCTGGTGCGCCCAAACACCTCGTTGAAGGTCGAGCCGCCGGACGCGAACTCCGGCGTATTCGATTTGGCGATGACGATGCCGCCATGTCTTTCGATGCGCTCGACGACCGCGTGCGACGAAGAGGGTACGTAGTCTCTGTAGATCGGCGAGCCGTAGGTGGTGCGCACGCCGGCAACGTCGGTGATGTCCTTGATCGCAACGGGGAGGCCCGCGAGCCAGCCAGGTTCGCCTTCCGCATCGCGCCGGTTGCCGGCCATAAGTCTCGTCGCGTGGTCGCGGGCACGATCGAGGCAGAGCGTCGGTAGCGCATTGATCTGCGGTTCGCAGAGCGCGATGCGTTTCTCGGCCGCGTCAATCAGATCAAGAGGTGTGATGTCGCCTCTTGTTAGGCGTTCCACGGCCTGCCGGGCGGTCAGTCTGATCAATTCGTCGGACATGGATATTTATCCTGAGCGTTTGGCGTGGCGGACACGCTCTTGTCAGCCGGCGGGCTGCTGCAACGAGCGACCGTCGAGGCCGTCGAAATGTACGCCGAGATAGGTCAGAATGGTCGGTGCGATGTCGACAGCGGACGTTGGTTCGTCGCGTCGCGCTCGGGCGCGGAATCCGCCACCCTGGATCATCAGGAAGGGTGACTGCTCGAAGCACGCGAGCCCGCCGTGCTGGCCGCATCCCATGCGGTCCGGTTTGCCTTCGTCCGGCTTGGCGGCCAAGCTCTTGCCTGGAACGCCATACTGGTTCGGCTCATCGGTCGCCGCCATCGTGACGGCGAAGGCGAGGCCTTGCCGGGGTGCCTGCCCTATCTCAGGGAGACGGTCCACGCCGAGCACGTCTCCGGCCCAGGCTTGGCGCCGCAGGAAGTCGCCGATGGGCCCTGTGCGCGAGACATGATCGGGATGCACGTAGACGAGCGCCGAAGTGCCGTTCGAGACGCCAAGCACGTCGGCCGAGACCGCCGACTGCTTGAGGCCAGCCGCGACAAGCTCCGCATCGACGTCGACGACTCCGGAGACCGTTTGATGGCCGTGATCGGAGGCGACGACGAGCAGAATGTCCTCGCCTTGCTCGCGAGCCCTGGCTGCCGCCGAGATGACCATGGCCGCATTGGCGTCGGCACCGCGGATGGCGGCAAGGTGTTCAGGTGAACCTAGGGGATAAGCATGCGACGAGGTGTCGGGCTCCGCGAACCACAGAACGCCGAGTGCAGGTTTGCGCGTCTCGACGACGTCGTTGATGAAGCGCTGGGCCAAGGCATGGTCGCCTGCGGCGTCGGCGGTGATGCTTTCGGTTGGCCAGTCATGAAGCGGCTTGCGGCCTTCTCCAAATGAGCCGGCGCGATGATAGACGATGCCGTTGCCATCCGGGTCGTGGGCGTAGGCGGCGCCGGGCGAGACGTTCGAGTAGATAATGGCGCCGCCAATGCCCTTCAGTCGTTCGGCCATGGTCGGCATGGCGAGCGAGCGGCCGGTCACACGTCGCTTGTGCTGGAGAAAATCGGGGTGACCGGCGTCGTGTTTCACGAGGCTGCCGTTCTCGATCAACACGAGGCTATTGCCGGAGAGCTCGTGTTTCGCGGGATAGCAGCCCGTCGCGACCGAGGACGAGACCACACGGGTGGCCGACGGAAACACCGAACGGTGCGCGGTGAAACTCTCGGCTGCTTCGGCCAGCCGCATGAGGGTGGGCGTGAGGTCCCAGCTCAGCATGTCGCGGCGCAGACCGTCGAGCACGAGAAGGATGGCGCGACCCATGTGGGCTCTCCCCTTGTGGCAGCCGTCGAGGTTCAAGACGTTTAGGCGTTTCGGCGGGGAAAGGAAACGTGCCGCGGCCGCGATCGCAACCTCCGGCGTCAGCCGGGGGCGGCCGCATCAAGGCACCGGAGGATCTCGTTCTTCAGCGCAGTCTGAGATTCCGACCACGGAATGCGCCGGCTCAAGACCAGGTTGGCCTGTGATCGCAAGATGATGCCGTCGTCGAGAATGCGCAGGCCATTCGCCTTCAGGGTCGACCCGGTCGACGTGATGTCCACGATCAACTCGGCAAGGCCGGCGGCCGGCGCCCCTTCGGTTGCGCCAAGGCTCTCGACAATGCGGTACATGGTGACGGTGTCGACCGCGCGCGGCTCGCCGTCGTAGCGATGACCGGAGAAGTACATCCGCGTCAACGTGCGATACTTTGTGGCGACACGCATCCTCGCGCCGTGGCGGCGGCGATAGAGAAGTGCCGCCTCCTCGAGATCCGACATGGTCGAGACGTCGATCCAGAAGTCCGGCACGGCGACGACGACGTCGGCGTGACCAAAGCCGAGCGGCCTGAGGAACTCGACCTCCGTTTCGGCGTCGGGGATGAGATCACGGACCAGATCCTCGCCTGTGACGCCAAGGTGGACCTCGCCCTTGCGTAGCAGATCGGCGATCTCGGAGGCGGAGACGAAGGCGACCTCGACGTCGGGAAGGCCCTGCAACTCGCCCCGGTAGCCGCGCTCGTTGCCGGTGCGGGCGAGTTTCAGTCCCCCACCCGCAAGGAGATCGGCGGTCTGATCCATCAGGCGTCCCTTGGACGGCACGGCCAGAATGAGCTTGTCGGTCGCTGCTTCGCTCATGCCCGGCCTCCGCGAACAGCGAGCAGCAGCCGCTCGGTGTGGATCGCCGAGCCGACCGCAGCAACGGGGCGCTTCACACCGACCGCTTCAAGCAGCCGGTCGTAGCGTCCACCACCGGCGAGGGGGGCATCCTCGCCCAGCAGCGGAGAGAGGATCTCGAAGACGAAGCCCGTGTAGTACTCGAACTGTCGGCCAAAGCCGCCGGAGAAGGGGGCGTCGGAGATATCGATGCCTTCCTGCGCGGCAAGGCGCAGCCGCGCCTCGAAGCGCGCGAGGGCGGGCTCGATGTCGATGCTGGTGCCCTTGAGCAGGGTGCGAATGCTCTCTAGTGCCGCGCTTGCCGGTGTCGACAGCTTTATGTAGGCGTCGAGCAGGAGCGCCGCGCGCGGGTCGAGTGGCGGCGATTTCAAGTCCGCGGCAAGACCTTCGAGCTGCCAGGCGATTTCCTCGAGCGTCCGGGTGCCCGAGACGAAGTAGCCTTGAGTCTCGAGGTGACGCTCCAGATCGCTTACGGCGTCGCCATGACGGATGCTGCCGCGACGGGCAGCCTCGATGGCCTGGAACAGTGGCTCGGCAAGGGCTCGGCCGAACTCCTCGGGCTTCACCAGCTTCTGGAGTTGCCGGCGGAAGGCAGCATGATGCCAGAAGTGATGCCGAAGCTGGCTTCGCCAGCGCTCGGGCAGATCGATGGCTTCGAGCAGGTCGTTGAAGATGCCGAGATCGCCGACGCGAAAGGTAAATGCGCGCAGGCCGGCGGCGCGGATCGACTCGGCAGACAGGGCCAATATCTCGGCTTCGGCCTGCTCGGGGTTCTCGGGCGCGAACGATTCGATCCCGGCCTGCGTGAACTCCCGCGGGCGGGCAAGGTCGACACCGGCGCGCTGATAGCGAAAGACGACGCCATTGTATGAGAGGCGTGCGGGCTGGCCCGCGTCGCCGAACCGGTCGAGGTAGAGCCGCGTCGTCGGAATGGTCAGATCCGGCCGCAGGCAAAGCTCGGCGCCATCGGGATCGGTGAAGACGTAGGTGCGCGAACGGAGATCCTCCCCGATCAGATCGAGGAAAAGATCAGCCGGCTGGATGACCGGCGGGGAAATCGGCTCGAACCCCGCGCGGGCAAAGATCGAGGTGATAATCGTCGATTGTCGACCGTGCGCCTCGATCCAGCGCGACGACATCGGCATTGCGGCGGCAACGCTGACCTGTTCCACGGTTCAGCCTCCGTGACGGGCCACGATTTCGCGAACCGCTTCGACGAGGCGGTCGCGAGGTGCGGAAATCTGAGCCGGCCGCGTGGCTTTCCATGCGGCATTGTCCTTGATGGCCTGGGCCGCCTTGGCGCCTTCGATCAGATCCTTGACTTGGACCTCACCCTTGGCGCGCTCGTCCGAGCCTTCGATGACGACGCATGGGGCATTGCGGCGGTCGGCGTATTTCATCTGCGCCTTCATGCCGGAGGTGCCGAGATACATCTCGGAGCGGATGCCGGCGTTTCTGAGCTCCTGGGCGATCGCCTGATAGCCGGCGATCTCGGCCTTGTCCATGACCAGGACGAGCACCGGCCCGAGTTGCGCCGCCGTCTTGGTCCCGCGGATCTTCAGGGCGGCCTGGAGACGTGAAATGCCAAGCGAGAAGCCGGTCGCGGGAACTCGCTCGCCGGTGAAGCGCGCGACGAGATCATCGTAGCGGCCGCCGCCGCCGACCGAGCCGAAACGGACGGGAAGGCCATCCTCGTTGGTGACCTCGAACGTCAGCTCAGCCTCGAAGACGGGGCCGGTATAGTAGTCGAGACCGCGCACCACCGAGGGATCGAAGGCGATCAGGTCGCCGGTTGCTCCGGCTGCACGCACGAGGGCTTCGATGCGGCTGATCTCGTCAAGCCCGTCGCGGGCGCGCTGGCTCGTCTCGACCAAGGGCGCAACGCCGGCGACGAGGTTGGTGCCGCCCGTAGCGGATGCGGCGTCCAGAAAGCGGATGATGGTGTCGATCGAGACCGTCTCCAGGCCGGCACCCGGCGTGAAGTCGCCGCTCTCGTCCCTGCGACCGTTGCCCAGCAGTAGGGCGACGCCGTCGGTGCCGAACTTGTCGAATTTGTCCATAGCGCGCAGCACGGTGAGGCGGCGCGCCGCGTCAGCCTGCGACGCAGGGTCGATGCCGACGGTCTCCAGAAGGCCATCCAAAACCTTGCGGTTGTTCAGGCGGATGCGGAAGTCGTCGATACCGAGGCGGCGGATGACATCGGCCATCAACAGGCAGGCTTCAGCGTCGGCGGCGACGTTATCCGTGCCGACGGTGTCGGCATCGCATTGGATGAACTGGCGGAACCGTCCCGGGCCCGGCTTCTCATTGCGCCAGACGGGCCCGATCGCATAGCGGCGGTAGGGGCGGGCAAGCCGGTTGATATTTTCAGCCATGTGACGAGCAAGCGGGGCAGTCAGGTCGTAGCGAAGGCTCAGCCACTGATCGTCTTCGTCCTGAAGCGAAAAGACGCCTGCATTCGGGCGATCCTGATCGGGCAGGAACTTGCCGAGGGCATCTGTATATTCGAATGCGGGCGTGTCGAGCGGCTCGTAGCCGTACAGCTCGTAGACCTCCCGGATCGTCGCGAGCATCCCGTTCAGCGCGCGCAGATCATCGCCGGCCAGGTCGGTGAAGCCCTTGGGTAGGCGTGCTTCGGGCCGATTGGCATCCTTTTGAGCTGAGCCTTTGGGCGTTGACATGGGGGCGCGTCGTCCTCTCGTCGGGGCGATGACTTCTCGGGCTGCGGCCGGATCGGGCGCACGCTTCGTCCTGGCCGCCTTATAGACCAGCAATCAGCGCCTGAGAAATGCCGTGAGCGGCAATTCAACGTTGGGGTGAAGGGCGGCCTTCGGTTGCGCCGAAGTTGGCGCCGCCATCCAACCACGCCTCGAGCCAAGTCCGCTCAAGGGGAAGGGCGGAGGCGACCGGGGACGGGCTTGCGGCGGCGAGGGACCTCCCGACGCCGGCAACCGCTGCAAAGCATGGAGATTGGCAGGTGGCGATGACGTCCCGGACGAAGATCTGAGAAACGGCGGGGGGGCTTCGTGTCGCAGAGGGGCCGCGGAGCAGGCGTTCGAGAAGTCCGCCGATGCCCTCGCCGGTGGCCTTGGCAAGTGCTTCCAGGCGCGTCCAGGCCTGCAGGAAGCGGGCATCGGCCGAACCTTCCGGAAGGGGTGTGGCAGGGCAGAGCGAGGCGGCTACCTCGACGATCTTCGCTCGGCGGTCGTCGGCGATGCGGATGCTGCGGGGAACCTCGAGGTCGATGCCGACCGGCCCCTCGTGCGAGATGGCGATAATCGCCAAGGTCTCGCAGTGCGCGAGGCTGAACTGAGGAGTTAAGCCTGATGATGTGGCAAGTGACGGTTTTCCACCGCTAGCGATGAGGAACGGACGCGCCGCCTGCGGCACGCCGACATATCCGGCGAGCAAGATACGCAGTGCCGCGTGGGTCGCCTCGCGGGGCGTAGGTCTACTCGCCGGGAGATCGCCGGGCCGGGCCGAGCTCTCGATCAGGCCTCGCTCGTGAGCGATGGCACAAAGAAGCTCCGTCGCCGAAGTCAGATCAACGAGCCACGTGTCGAGGCAACCGAGCGACGAAAAGCGCGTATGGGGCAGAGCGGGCGGCGCACCCGCCATCACGCGGACCGGCGCGTACCGCGCTGCGATTTGGAGGGCTGTGCCGCATCCGGGCCGCTGCTCAGGAGATCGCGGCAAGCGAGCAACTCCGCGATCACCGCATTGACGACGCTGCGGCGGTCGGACCCGGCGGGCCCGGGCGCGCGGGCCCCTCGTTTGGTGCGCAGGTGCGCACTACCGACGGCCGGCGGGGGCCGCGATCCGGTGGGAGCGGGTGGCACGGTTGGCGAAGGGGTCGCGGAACTTGCCGCGGACTGGGCGGCGAGGAACTTTTCCTCCTCGCTGCGGGCACGCTCCTTGACGGCCTCGACACCCTGCTCGCGCAGGATTTTCTGCACTCCCTTGATGGTGTAACCGTCGCGATGGAGCAACTGGCGAACGCCGCGCAAAAGCTCCATGTCCTCGGGCCTGTAGTAGCGGCGGCCGCCGCCGCGCTTCATCGGCCTGATCTGGCTGAATTTAACCTCCCAGAAGCGTAGCACGTGCTTCTGGATGCCAAGGTCGTCGGCGACTTCGCTGATCGTCCGAAAGGCATCTGCTGCTTTAGGCATGGCTCGGCTCCGGGCTCGGGCGACGCTGGACCGCGCTCTGCGCACTCATCGGCGAACGATCAAGGCTACTCTGCTGCCTTCTTCCGCGAGCGGGCGTTGTTGATGCGCGCCTTCATGATATTGCTCGCGCGGAAAACCAGGACGCGGCGGGGCGTGATCGGAACTTCCTCGCCGGTCTTCGGGTTGCGCCCGATACGACGACCCTTCTGGCGAATGCCGAACGAGCCGAACGACGAAAGCTTGACCCCTTCGCCGGTCGCGAGCGCACTTGAAATTTCGCCCAATATCAGCTCCACGAGCTCCTGGGACTCGTTGCGTGGCAACCCAATTTTACGCACCAGTGCTTCCGCCAAATCCGCTCGCGTCAACGTCTTGCCGCCCATTTCTCATTGCCTCCCCAGCGTGCCCTTGCGGGGGATGCTATCCGCACGTCGGCGAGCGGTCAACGGCGCTGAGCGCCAACAGCCTGATGCACAAAGGTAATTGCTGCGACTGCGGCCTTGGGTGCAACACCCTACCAGCGGACCAGTACCGCGCCCCATGTGAAGCCGCCACCCATGGCTTCCATCAGGATCAGAGAACCTTCGTGGAGACGATGCTCCTCGAACGCTTGATTGAGCGCCAGGGGGATCGAGGCGGCGGACGTATTTCCGTGATTTGCCAACGTCATCATGATTTTCGAGGGGGGAATGCCAAGCTTCCTGGCGATGCCATCGAGGATGCGCTGGTTGGCCTGGTGGGGAACGAACAGGTCGATTTCCTCAGGCGCGAACCCGCTCATCACGAGCGTTTCCTCGATGACACCCGAGATCTTTTGGACGGCGTGCCGGAACACCTCACGGCCATTCATCCGCAGATGACCGGTGGTCTTCGTCGAACCAGGACCACCGTCGACGTAGAGGAGATCTTCGAAGCGACCATCCGAGCGGATTTGCGTGGCGAGGACGCCGCGGTCCTCACGAGAGCCTCGCTGAGGTTGCGCCTCGAGCACGACCGCACCGGCGCCATCCCCGAAAAGCACGCATGTGGTGCGGTCTTCCCAGTCGAGGATGCGCGAGAAGGTCTCGGCGCCGATGACCAGGGCGCGCTTGAACTGCCCTGTTTTCAAGAAGTTGTCGGCCGTGGTCAGCGCGAAGACAAACCCCGAGCAGACCGCCTGCACGTCGAAGGCGGCGCCCTTGACGATGCCGAGGCCCGCCTGAATGCGCACGGCCGTCGCTGGAAAGGTGCGGTCGGGTGTCGCGGTTGCGCAGATGACGAGATCGATGTCGACGGGATCGATGCCCGAGCGGATCAGGGCCTGCCGCGCAGCGGCGATGCCGAGATCGCTCGTCAGCTCACCATCTGCGGCAATGTGTCTCTGCCGGATGCCCGTCCGCTCGACGATCCAGTCGCTCGATGTGTCGACACGCCGTTCGAGTTCCTCGTTGGAGAGGATGCGCTTCGGCAGATAGGCGCCGATGCCCCGTATTACCGATCGATTGACCGCCACGTCTGCACCTCGCTCCGCAACCTCTTTTTGCATTCCACTCGTCCGTTTGGCCGTCTATCCCGTCCCGCAGCGGTGCGCCACACCCCTGCGCCGTCCGCCGCACGCAAGCGACGCGTCGATGTCCGGGGAGGCGACTGCCGAACGCGCCTCCCGCGATTCCAGGCACTTTCTTCCCTACCCGCTTTGCGCATCTGCGACCGGTGCATCCAGCTTGCCGGCGATCGAGGCGATGTCGGCCGTGATGCGGTCGATGATGCGCTTCTCGGCCATCTCGTAGCCGAGATCGATCGCCGTCGCAAAACCCAACGCATCCGTTCCCCCGTGGCTCTTGATGGTAATGCCGTTCAGACCGAGGAATAGCCCGCCATTCAGATGGCGAGGGTCCATTTGGCCTTTCAGCACTTCGAAGCCGCCTTTGGCAAGGAGCGCACCCAAGCGCGTGACGGCGGAAAGGTTCATGGCATTGCGCAGGTATGTCGCGATCTGGCGAGCGGTGCCCTCGGCTGTCTTCAAGGCAATATTGCCGGCGAAGCCTTCGACGACGACCACGTCGACGGCGCCCTGTCCGATTTGGTCACCTTCGATGAAACCCCGATAATCCAAAGGCAAGCCGAGGTGGCTTTGCTTGAGAAGGGCGTGAGCCTCCTTGACCTCCTCATTGCCCTTGATCTCCTCGACGCCGACGTTGAGCAGACCAACCGTCGGCCTCTCGATGCCGAAATGGGCGCGGGCCATGGCCGCGCCCATCAGGGCATATTCGATCAACTGGCGGGCGCTGGCGCCGATGTTGGAGCCCACGTCGAGCACGATCGATGGCCGGCCGATCGTCGGCCATCGGGCTGCGATGGCTGGCCGCTCGATCCCAGGGATCTGGCGCAGGACGAGGCGGGAGACCGCCATCAGGGCCCCTGTGTTGCCGGCGGATACCGCCGCCTGCGCCTCGCCACTCTTCACCGCCTCGAGGGCGAGCCACATGCTGCTGCCCTTGCCGCGGCGCAGGGCCTGACTGGGCTTGTCCTGCATGCCGATGGCAAGCGCGGTGTGCACGATACGCGACCGAGCCTGCAGGCCGGCGTGATCACGCAGCGACGCTTTAATCCGCGTTTCGTCGCCCGTGAGAATGAAGCTCAACTGCGGATGCCGCGTGAGCGACAGTGCGGCCCCCGGCACAACGACTTCCGGTCCGTGATCTCCACCCATTGCGTCGAGCGCGAGAATTATCGAGCTAGCCATGCTGTCCGCCCGCTTCTGTTTCGTGGCGCAACGCCCGTGCCCCCGACGCGCTGCGCAATCTGCATACGGCCGCCGGAACATACGCCTCCACGGCGTCGGAACAATTGGAATCCGCGTTCCGGGATCGAGTGTCGCGTGAGGCAACTAGTCAGGGCCTTGCGGCTTGCGCAGTCGAGCCAGGGCAGCAAATGGTTTTTCGGCGGCGGGATCGCCCTTGGTGTCGGACCAGTCGAAGCTCGCCTCGGGGAGTCGTGGATAGGGATCGATTCCGCTCAGCAACTCCTCGAGTACGATCCGCCCGACATCGACGGCGCCGTTCTCGATCGGCTCCTCGTCAGGGCTCTCGAGGTCGTCGAGAGAGCCTTCGATGGCGGGGTCGGAGGTACTCGCTTGCGATGTGAAGATGACGTCGAGGGGTATCGAAATCGACGAGGCAACCGGATCAAGCGTGACGACACACTCCTGCGTGACCCGGGCGTCGATGACTCCCGAGAGCGCCAAACGTCCACCGGGGCGCGGTGTCAGCCGGTATCGGGCTGCCAGCTGGTCCACGGAGACGACGCGCAGCGCGTCGGCAAGGCGCTGCAACTCGTCGACCGTTGCAGTGCGCTCGACGGGCAGACCATCGCCTGGCACGTCGCGGACGGCATGGGTCCAATCGAGAGGTGTCATGATCGTGACTCCAAGGGGGCGGCTCGCGGATCGACGACGGCTGGGAATGTCAGCCTGCCTGAAAGCAGATCGTCAACAGGCAAAGCCGCGAGCGCCGCACGGGCGCGCTGCGTATAGGCCGCCAGGCGGTGCGCCTCGTCTCTCGTCGCCTCCAGGCCTTCTCCATCGTTCGCCGACGTGCCGGCCCCGGCGCGGTAGACGTGCTCGCGAAATGCCGCTTCGAGGGCCATGGACGTATCAAGATGCGTGTCTTGTGCCAAAGCCGCCCTGTAGTCCAGGGTGCGCTCCGCCAGGGCGCTGGCGAGCCGTTTGATGCGAGGCGCCACGCTGTCGTCCCCAAGGCCGATGCGGCGGAGCGCGTCGTCGATGTCCGCGACCAAATGCTCCATCAGATGCTGGCCGAGGCGCTGCGCCGTAGGGCCTTGCGACTGGAGGCGATCGAGGGTCAGCACGGTATGCAGCAGGATCATTTCCAGTCGGCCACCCATTGTGTCTGGCACGCCACACGTCTCGTAAAGCGCCGGATCACGCGCCTGCGCCACAATCCGCTCATAAAGCTGCTGCCCTGTGTGTCGGCGCGGTGATCCGCCCTTGAGCCAGCCAAGCATGCTTCGTCCATCGTTCGTGTACACGACAAGAGATCAGCCGGTGGGAAGCTCTCCGGACCTGACGGATCGCGCACAGGCGTCTCGGGGGCGGGCGTTGTCAGAGCCTCGTGTTCCGGCTAGTCGAGAACATAAGGGAGAACGCATCCGATTCTCGTGCTCGTATAGCGCTGCAGGCCGGAGGGCGCCAGTGACGGGGGAAACTCATGTCGGCGGATGATGTGACGGGGAGCGCGAGCGCTACGCGCTCGACCGGAAAGCCCGGGCGCTCGAAGCTTTGGCTTGCGGTGGGTCTTTCGGCAACGCTCGGTCTCGCGGGCTGTGCAGCGACGACGCTCAAGCATGGCCATCAGTTCCACGACACCGATCTGCAGCAAGTTCAGCCAGGAATGACGGAAGACTCGGTGAAGATGGCACTGGGATCGCCGGCCACCACATCGGCGCTGCCGGGTGGCAATGCTTACTACTATATCTCGTCGACGACCAAGCAGAGCGGCTTCATGAAGGAAGAAGAGGTCGATCGAAAGGTCGTCGCCGTTTACTTCAACCCGACGGGCAGCGTCGACAAGGTGGCGCAATACGGCATGCGCGACGGCCGGGTGTTCGATTTCGTCAAGGGTGAAACACCGGCTTACATGCGGGACAAGTCGTTCATCTCCAAATTCTTCCGCGGCGTCGGGCCCAAGCAGAAAATCGTCGACGACAACTGAACCCGGTCATTGGCGGAAGCCGCACGAGCGTGATGCGGTGCCTCTCCATGGTCAGAGCACAGGAAAAAGGCGGTCCCCTGAAGGTCCGCCTTTTCGTTTTGAGGCATTGACGACCCGCATAGCCGCCTGTGACGAGCTTGCGCCCTGCGCGGTTTGATTGCTTACGCTACTCGGCGTCACCGAAACGGCGTTGCCACCAGCCGCGGCGCGCGGGGGGAGGAGGCTCAGATTCGCTGGCGGCAGTCGCGTGGTCGCGCTCTACGTGCTCGCCCGCGTGTGCAGACTGAGGCTCGACATGGTGCTCGGCGTGACCATTCGATCGCGGAGCCGCGACCTGAGCCGTCTCCCCGTGCTCGGTGTCGTCGCCAGCGCTCGATGACGCCGCAGCCTGTCGAGCATGTTGCTCGTCGGCTGTTTCGTTCGCCACCTCGGACTCCCGAACCGATGGCTGGGTGACATCGACCATGTCGCGCGCTTCAGTTGCGACCGGGATCGGGGGATCGGCGCGAGGCGTCTCCGCGACCGACGGTTCCGTGACGGATGGCTCCGGCGATCTCGCCGACGTTGCGGCAGGCTCCCCGGTCACGGATGCCGGTTCGTCGACGAACCCGGGGCTCGACTGTTCAATTGCCCCTTCCCTCGAGGTTGAGGCATGGCCGATCGGCGTGCTCGGCGCTTCGGGTGACCCTCCTGCAAGGGTAACCGCCAAGCGAACGGCTTCGGCTGTGCTGAAGTCGAACGATGTTGCCTCCGATCGAGCGTCGGCGCTTTCTACGATGGAGGCCCTGGTAGATCTGCGGCTCCTCGTCGTCCGAGTCTCGATCTCGACCGAGCTGACGAGGTGGAGGGCCGGTGCATCCTGGCTGTCGTCGGCAAATGACGACGGCTGCTCGGCGCCGGGGCGTGCATACTCTGCGATGCCCCACTCGTGACGATCGATACCGTCGGCCGTCGCCACCGGCTCGGCCGGTGCGTCGCCCTCGCGCCGCCGCGAGCGGCCTCCACGGCGTCCGCGCCGGCGTCCGCGCCGGCGAGCCTCACCGCCGGCTTCGTCGGCAGGACCATCTTCCGAGGAGCCAGTGGTCTCCGTGGTCTCAGCACCGTCCACGCCTGCAAGGGCGTCGTCGTGTGCGGCGTCGTGCGACGGTGGCGGCTGATCGCCATGATCGTCGGCGG
>JBFWXN010000020.1:0-73867 GCA_050187415.1 Hyphomicrobiaceae bacterium
ACGAGATCGCCAGCTTAGCCGACAAGAAAGTGATCGTCTCGGCCTGACGGGCGCCGGAGGCTCCCTCCTTTTGGGGGGGACCGAAAGCGGCTCTTGCCTTACCGCATCGCGACCTCGGCGATACGGCGCCGCGTCGCTGTCACGCTTCTTGCATAGCCTGTCACGCGTCTTGCATAGGCCGCCACTACGCGGCTAGGCCGTCGCTCGTTCGGCGGGAGGGGTTCACCACTTTCAAGCGCCGCCACAACCAGAGGGCGCATCATGCAACCGAGAGGTGATCAGCACTTAACCTTGTCGAATAGGAGTCTACCGTGTCGCGCTCAAGTTCCTAATGAACCGTTGCAAATTCGCCGAGTTTGTGTCCTCTTGGGACACTCCCCGGAGGCGGTGTAAATGAGTATCCCGTTGGTCGCGCTTGATGCGCCGGAAGCCGTTCAGAGGGTCGATGACCCTGGGTTTGGTCGCGAAGCTCAGGCCAGCCATGTGCCGGTCTCATCCGTTGGACTGCCTCTTTCGATCGCCCCTCGCGTGCTCGCGGCCGTTGAAGTCGCGACAGTCTTACTTTGCGCCGTAATAGCGAAGGTGGGTTATCTCGATTATTTTTTGAAAACCGGCGAGCCTCTCCAGCCGTACATTATCATCGCGCTTTGCATGGGCGCGGCGGTTTATTTAGCGTTCAAGCAAGTGGGGCTCTATGAACCGGAAAGGTTGGCCGGGCCCGAAATCTGCGTCGGCAAACTTCTTGGCAGCTTGATCCTGTCCCTGCTGAGCGTTCTGGGTTTTCTTTATGCGCTCAAGGAAGTCGGCAGCGTTTCGCGCGGCTGGGTTATTGTCTGGACCATTCTCACCGCCTTCAGCATCGTTTGCATTCGGTTCGAGGTTGCTCGTCGCGTCAAACGCGCGATGGACTCAGGCTTCCTTCTCGAGCGAATTGCGATCATCGGCACGAACGATTTTGCGCTTTCTCTGGCCAGCAAGATCCGGCAGGCGGAAGGGCTCTCCCGGGCAATCGACCTCTATCATTGCCGGCCGCCGCAATCTGATGACGTCCGCTTCGTTGGCGACCTCAAGAGCCTCGAAACAGCCATGGCACGCCGGCCTTACGATCGGGTCGTGGTCGCCATACCGAGCACCAACATCGATGCCATTCGCGCGACCGTCAGGTCGTTGGGGGCGTATACCACCAATTTGCTGCTGTGCACCGATCTCGCCCAGATGCCGGTGTCGACGAATGGCTCCCGGCAGTTGGCGGGGGTTCGCGCCGACGTCGTGCATCTCGTGCCACTGTCCGAGCAGTCCGCGCTCGTCAAGCGGATCGTCGATGTCGCCGTTTCGGCCAGCCTCCTGCTCGTGCTCTGGCCCCTTTTCCTGATCGTCGCTCTCGCCATAAAGCTCGATAGCCCGGGCCCGGTGTTTTTCCGGCAGCGGCGCCTCGGCCAGAATGGGCTGCCGTTCGGAATTTACAAATTCCGCTCGATGACGGTAACAGAGGACGGGCCGGTCATCGTTCAGGCCAGCAGGAATGACAACAGGATCACGCGCGTCGGCCGCATTATCCGCCGAACCAGCATCGACGAACTGCCACAGCTCTTGAACGTGCTTCTCGGGCAGATGTCGCTCGTGGGCCCCCGTCCGCACGCCATCGCGCACGATCACGAGTTCGCTCAGAAGTTCGATCTCTTCTCACGACGGCGCCGCGTCAAGCCGGGCATCACGGGCTGGGCACAGGTCAACGGGTTCCGGGGGGAAACGACGACGTCGGGCGACGTTCGTGGACGCATGGAACACGACTTGTATTATATCGAGAACTGGTCGATCTGGTTCGACATCGAAATCATTGCCCGAACCCTTTTTGTTGTCGCAAGGGGCGCGTATTGACGCCTGGTCTCGTTCGCAATGACAGGGGATCGCAAGTATATCCTGGCCAGCGCCGCGGTGTGCCTCGGCTGGTGACCGAAAGCCGCACAGATGAATAGCGAGACTTTTTCTGTCGAAGGCGTGGAAGTCAATTGTTTTTCTATGCGGCAAACTATTGCCAACATAATATCTGACGTTCTACATAAAAGGTCATTTGGCGTGTTTACGCTGAATTTGGATCATATCATCAAGCTACGGCGTGACAGCTCTTTTCGAGCGGCTTACAGAAATGCCCGTCATGTTACGGCGGACGGCTTCCCGATCGTGTGGGCGGGGCGGCTCGGCGGAATGCGGCCGGATCGCGTCACCGGTGCCGACTTGATAGAGCCGCTCTGCGATGCGGCGGCCCGATCGGGACTGCCAATTTTCCTGTTCGGCAGTACCTTCGAGTCGCTGAGACGGACTGCCAGTTATCTGGCCAAGCGGCACCCTGGCCTCGAAATCGCCGGGGTTGCGTCGCCCGAGTGGGGCTTCGATCCCAAATCCAAGTCTGCGGTCGAATATTCCCGGATGATTGCGCAATCGGGCGCCGGCATCTGTTTCGTCGGGCTCGGGGCCCCCAAGCAGGAAATCTTCACCGAGACGGCGATTGCGGGCTCCGCAGCGGGGCTTGCCTTTGTCTGCATCGGCGCCGGACTGGATTTTCTCTCACGCAATCAGATCCGGGCGCCGCGATGGGTCCGTGCGGCGGGGGCGGAGTGGCTTTGGCGCCTTCTGTCCGATCCGAAGCGTTTCGGGCGACGGTATCTGGACTGCCTGCTGGTCTTGCCATCGGTGCTGCTGGCGAGTGTCACGCACCGGGGCGCGGCGTCTCAACTGTAAATCGACTGCCGACTTGCCGATAGCTACCCGCCGGCGATACCTAAGCCTGGTCGGTGGCCGCAGCGGCTGCTGCCGCTGTGGTGTGACGACCCAGCGGCGTGCGTCCGGACATGCTTAGAAGGCCCGAGCCAAGAATGGATGAACTAGCCACGAGCGACTGTCATCGGGGGGCGGCCACATCCAAGCCGGTCTTGCTCACGGTCTCCGGCGAGATACCCGAAACAATCTCGATAGACATCGCGCGCGAGGCCCGTCCCAGGGCGGACTACCTCGAGCTTGCCCGTCGTCTCGACGCCGACTTGATCGACTATGCCAAGGCGCGAAACGTCTGCGGCTGGATGGGCCGCTGGATCGAGCGCCTGTGCGGGAGGAACGCCCTGCTCGCTTGCGCGTGCTGGCTGCAACGCAAGCGCTACCAGGCAATCGTGACTGACGGCGAACAGATCGGCCTGCCGCTTGCTGTCCTTTTCAAGGTTTCGCCGTCGAGGCGACGCCCCCGGCACATCATGATCACTCACGTGATCTCGGCCTCCAAGAAGACGCTGCTCATGGATTATTTGAGACTGGCGTCGGCCATCGATCATTTCGTCGTCTATTGTCGGTGGCAGCACGATTACCTCAGGTCGCGATGGAACATCGCGCCGATCCGGATCGATGTCGTGCCGTTCATGGTCGACGAGCGCTTTTTCGACCCAGCCAAGGTCCATCGGCAAGAGTTTCCGAGGCCGCGCATTTGTTCCGTCGGCCTCGAGCGACGCGACTACCCGACACTCATGCGCGCGGTCGAGGGCTTGGACATCGACGTGATCATCGCTGCGGCGTCACCCTGGTCGAAGCAGCGGGACAGCACTGCCGACCATGCGGTTCCGAAGAATGTTTTCGTTCGCAAGTTCACCCAATTCGAGCTGCGTCAGCTCTACGCGGATTGCGAACTCGTGGTGATGCCCCTTCAAGCGGTTCAATTTCAAGCAGGAATTACGGCCATACTCGAAGCGATGGCGATGTCGAAGCCGGTCATTTGCTCGAAGACGGCCGGCCAGGGCGACGTTATCGTGGCGGGAGAGACCGGCAGCTACGTCCCCGTCGGCGACGCGGCCGCTCTTCGCGCCGAGATCACGAGGCTTCTCGGACGGCCCGACGAAATCCTACGCCTCGGCACAAATGCTCGCGCCGCCGTCGTTCGGGCCCTGAGCCTCGATCATTATGCCAAGCGTCTATCGGCGATCGTGAAGAAGACGCGCGAACGGGCATAAGCTTGATCATGGGGCGGTGTCTCATCGTGCACATGGGCGGGTGCTGGCGCGCAAGGAGAAAGAACAGCCGTGTCTCCAGATATCGAGCAGCGTCAATCGCTTCTTTCGGCCGTCGCCGAGCGAGCCTCCCATCCCCAGCGGCTTTTGAGCGATGTATCAGCAGTGATCCGGGCGCGATGGCACCTGCGGAAAGCAACCGAAGTGGGGCCGCGCGTCCGCCTGTGGGGGCGGCCCATGATCACCAATTACGGCACCATGGTTGTAGGTGAGCGCACCCGCCTGATCTCAACGGCGGCAACGCTCGAGTTGTATGTCGAGCAGGGTGCCGCCTTGAACATCGGCGCCGGTTCGCTGGTCAACTACGGTTGCTCGATTGCAGCCACCAGCCTTATTCGCATCGGCTCCCGCTGCAACATCGGTACGCACGTGATCATCATGGATAATGATTATCACGAACTCGCGCCTGAGCGTCGACACATCAGACCAGCTTCCGCACCCATCATACTGGAGGACGACGTCTGGATCTGCGCACGCAGCATCATTCTGCGCGGGGTGACGATCGGCTGGGGCAGCGTGATCGGTGCCGGGAGCGTTGTCACCCGAGACATCCCTCCCCGCTCGCTGGCCGCCGGTCAGCCAGCGCGCGTTATCCGTTCGATTTGAATTCCTTTGATGCAAGTGGCCACGGCTGCTGAATTGACGACGGGTTGATGGCCGCGTCGAAACGTCCGGATGCTCCTTTCGACGATTTGATTCGTGTCGTATCGAGCCTACAGTCCTGGCGATCTCGCGAGCCCTTGGCCGAACTCGGCCTTGTCGCTGCAATCGGCGCCCGGCACGGCTAAGCCCTCGCCGGCCGAGCGCGCGCATCAGACTCGGGTCGATGGGTTTTTGCGGTTACCGGACCGTGAACGGGCGATAAGTTGGGCGAGCGGAGATCATTTCTTATGAAGGCTGCTTGGCACGCGGCATCGCATCAATCCCAGCGCACGCAACGGATCGCTCGCAATGTCGTTTTCCTGAGCGGCGCGCAGGTGTTGTCCACGATCCTCGGGATTGCCCTCGCCTCGGCTCTCGGTCGCACCCTGGGGCCGGCTGATTTCGGCGTCTACTATATCATCGTCACGATCATGAGCTTCGCCAGCGTCATCGTCGACTGGGGACAGTCGAATCTGGTCGTCCGAGAAATCGCCACCGGGCGTGACGACGAGGCCCATTTCCTGGGCAGCGCCGCCCTGATCCGGACGGCTGGCGTTTTTCTCACGGCCGTGGCTTCGCTAGCGCTGACATTGACGGCCGGCTACCCGGCTCTCATCGTCTGGCTGACGCCCCTTGCACTCCTCTTCACCCTACCGGCGGTGCACGCACAACTGATGCTCCACTTTTTTCGTGGTCGAGATCGGATGGACCTGGATGCGGTCTCGGGGTTGATCATGAAATCGGTGGCCGTCTGCGCGACCGTTCTGGCACTCTACAAAGGCGGAGGTGTTGCAGCAGCCGTGCTTATGCCCGCGCTCGGCGGCCTCGCCGGACTCGCATTTGCACTAGCGATGGCCCGACGCCTCGATCTGACGATTGCGGTACCGGTGGCCGGAACGGTGCGCGAGACGATCTCCGCTGGCTCGGCCCTCGTCGTCATGTCCCTCTCGATTACGCTGCAGCCGTTCCTCGACGTCATGCTGGTGTCCATCTTGACCAATTCGACGGTCGTCGGCTGGCTCGGCGCTGCGCGCACCATTCTTGGCCTTTTCCTTACTCCAGCCGCGATCCTTGCAACGGCATCGTTCCCGGACATGTGCCGCGTCGCTCACTCGCCGATGGATCTGAGCAATCTCCTGTCCGCGTCATCCCGGCTGCTGCTCGCGGTCGCCGCACTGGGCTTCTGTGGCGTCTACAGCTTTGCTGATGTCGCCGTTACAATCATTTACAGCAAGAGCCATTTCGATCCCGCTGCTACACTTTTGACAGTCTTTGCGCCATTCTTTCCCTTGTTTTTCTTCAATTTTCTCATTGGAAATGCGGCACTGGCATTGGGCAAGAATATCGAGATCGCGGTCGCCAAGTTCGCGGTCGTCGCATTATCCACAGCAATGGGATGGTTTCTCGTCACATATTTCCAATCCTCAATCGGTAATGGTGCCATGGGGATCACGGTCTCATTCTGCGCTGTGGAGATATTGATGACGCTGGTCTACATCGCCATCCTGCCCCGAGGCGTGCTGGGTCTTCCGATCTGGGGGCATCTCCTGCGCGCATACGTTGCCGCGGCAGCAGTTCTCGTCCCGGCAGCCTATATTGTTCCGATAGTTGCGATATGGATCTCGGTTCCCTTCGTCGTCATTGCATTCTTGATCGCAGCTCTGACCCTGGGACTGGTCAAGGTCGAGGATTTCCGCGCGCTCGCAGAGTTGATCAGCTCCGGTCGCGCGCAATCCACGGCCAGGGTCGATCTATGACACTGCGGCAGGCTCCGACCGTCGAGAAACAAATGGCTGCAGTCCGCCTGCGGAAACGTTGTTCCTGGTGACAGCATGACGATGCATCAAATCGGCTTTGTCCTCGAGCAAGCCCTGGGCCACCTCACTCATTCGAAGAACCTTCAATCGCATGCGCAGCTGGATCCGGAAATCCACGCTCATTGGGCCCTCGTGGAGTTCGAGGCCGAGGGCTTGTCGCAAAGGATACCCATCTACAACAGCAATTGGTCGGTTCGCGCAGGCCTCCGTGCCCACAGGCTATTGTCCAACATCGCCCGGGCGACGACGCTCGATGCCCTGTTCTTCCATACCCAGGTTCCCGCGGTGCTTGCTCAGCATTGGCTGCGGCGGATTCCGAGCATCGTGTCCCTCGATGCAACGCCGATGCAGTACGATCAACTTGGCGAATTCTACCAGCATCGGACGGGTGCCCCGTCGATCGAGTCGATCAAATGGCGGCTCAATCGAGATTGCTATCGCGCCGCCAAACGGCTTGTCGTCTGGGCCGAGTGGACCAAACACAGCCTGGTTACGGACTACGGCATCGACAAGGGAAAGATCATCGTCGTTCCTCCGGGTGTCACTGTCCGCGAATGGCTTCGTCCGAAGCCGCGATCTCCTCTGGACGGAGCAATCAAGATCCTCTTTGTCGGAGGCGATCTAGAACGCAAAGGCGGGCGTTTGCTGATCGAGGCTTTCCGGGCGCTGCGTCGCCCTCAACTCGAATTGCACCTCGTGACCAAGACGGTTGTGCCAAACGAACCGGGGATATTCGTACATAGTAATATGGCGCCGAATAGCAGGGAGCTGATTGAGCTGTATCATCAGTGCGATATTTTTGCGCTGCCGACGTTCGGCGATTGTCTTCCGATGGTCCTCTCCGAGGCCGGAGCGGCGGGCCTCGCAACGGTGTCGACCAATCTGGCCGGCATTCCGGAGATCGTGCAGGATAGGCGTACCGGCCTGCTGGTGCCTCCGGGCGATCCTGCCGCTCTCACGGAAACTCTGCGGACGCTGCTCGACAACCCGGAGCTGCGCATCGAACTCGGAGCGCGGGCGGTCCAACACGTATCGAACAGTTACGACGCGGAAAAGAATGCCATCCGGTTATTCGATCTTTTGAAATCTGTTTCTTCGAAACAAAATCGGACCGAACACTAACGCAAGCCGCCAGTTTCCGGAATGTCAGCGAACAAAGGCCGCCAGCAGGCGGATATAGTATGATTGATAGGCGATCGACGGCTCCGAAACTTCCCAGGAGTTGGCGGGCCAGCCTTCGTTGAACTGGAGATAGGACTTGGCGGGCGGTTGCCCCAGGGGTGGGCTGTATATTTGTCCGCAGACCGCTGCAACCCTTGCACCAAGGCACCCGATGTAGGGGTTCCCGGCGCAACACGAATCGAGCTTGAAGGTTTCGTTGGGTCCCCCCACTAGGTAGCCTGGTGGGGGGCCGGGCCTTCCACGAGCCACCTTTCCCCACCTGGTGTCTTTGGCGAACCATTGATGAAACATCGTGTTGGCAGACTGCGACGCCCCCTCGCCCGCCATGTTCGTCAGGTACACGAGACCCAGAGGATTAGCGCCGTGGATGTAGTGCAGATAGTTCAACGCCGCACTCTTGGCGGCCCGACGCAGGTCGTCATCCTGGGCAAATTTCGCGGCGAGTTGAAACTCCCGGGCCTGCATCGCCTTGGCCTTGTTGCTGCCCCACGTATAGTTCGCAATCGGTGCCCGGTAGGGATCGGAGCGGCGGACCGTCGTCGAAAACGCGCGTGCCATCCCGTCCAATCTGTTCAGGACCGGCACGCGGGCAGCCTGCCGGACAGCCTGCGGCAGCGCCTCGATAGTGGAAAACTTCAAGGCGGCATCCTGGCTGTCGACCTGCCACATCGACAATTTGTCAGTGCCCGTCAGTTCTGAATAATGCGCCTCGGCGTATTGTTTTAAGGCCGTATCTCCAGTGATCTCATACAAGTTGACCGCAGCTTCGATCTTGGCCAGCGCTTGATCCGATTTCCCGAACTCTTGCTGGCCGTGGGCCAGTCCGGCGGAGCCGGGTTGGCGAGCTTCGTCATTATTCCAGTACTGAACCGAGGGGTTCTCAACTGCCCACGTCCATGCGGCCCGAGCACGCTGCGCCATGTCGTCTGCGTATTTCGTGAAATCGTCGCGCCCGAGCCCGCGGTATAGCTTGGCGGCATATGCAAAGGCGGCCGCGGCCATGAGCGATGCCGACGTTGTCGGTGGTCCAAAGTAGCTTGGCCCGCTTGCTGCCGATGGAGGCGAGCCGGATGCAAGAGCCTGAACGCATAGCACCGACCCATCCGGGTTCTGCATCCGGGCCATCCAGTCCAGGCTCCATTTGACCTCGTCCAGAATATCGGGGATGCCGTTCTTCGATTCAGGTATGCCTGCTTCGTCGTCGAACGCGGCGGGGTTTTCTTCGTAGGCCTGAAGCAGGACCAGGATCGCTCGCGCCGCCCAGTTCGTATATTTGTTGTAGTCGCCGGCATCAAACCAGCCTCCGCGGAGATCCCGCGGCGCCAATTGAGCCGGCTTGAACGATGCCTTCGCGCCCGGCCAAGGTTTCGCGAACGGGTCCTGACCGGGGCCCATATGGCTCGCGCCATCAGCCCACGGTGCTCCCGCATACGACGGCGCCTTCCTGGCCCCAGCCCGCTGATAGAAAAACATCTTCAGCGCGCGCTTGATAACATTATCGTATATATTATCTCCGATACTGAATTCCGGCGATCGAATGCCATTCTCGGCGTCCACGACGACGTAGCGTCCCGGGCGCGTCACGGTCGAAAACTCGAACCACCAGGCGCGGTCGCCCGAAGCCTGATCCGTTCTCCCGTCATTCCATGGCAGAGCGGCGCCCGCCTTCACGACCTCGCCCGTCGCAACGTCGACCAACGCGAGTTCTCTGCTGGGGGTGAAGTGCGTGAAGGCGTCGTAACCGACCTGCGGGTCGCGGGCGATGGCTATTTTGATTGCGGACGGCGCATAGCCAAACTGGTCGACGACGATGGCGGGGATCGGCCCATTCGGCCCGATTGCCAATCCAAACTTGAGGCTTAGAGGCGATTCTACCTGGACGGCAGCGCCCTGCGAGCCCGACCGGGCTGCCTCCTTGGCGCAAGCGCCTGTCCATCCGTCGGTGGATGCTGCAAATCCCACGATTGCCAGCCAGATGACAACGATCTTCTCGCACAGCCGGCGGATCGATGATCGACGCAGCAGCTCAACCTGGTCACGTTGCCCTATTCGGACCGCCGCCTCCTGGTCGCCCGGCACTCCCGGAAGCATCACTGTTTAGGCACTCCCAACACGTAGGTTTGATCGGATTGGCGCCCAATCGTCTTCGCCAGCAGCCAGCTTTGCGCCGGCCGCTCGAAATAGCGCCATACCACATACGTCAGGGGTAGGAAGAGCGCGATGAAGAGAATTCCGGCCCACGGCGTGTAGGCGGCTATTTTAGTGCCGAACAGGACTTGGGGTATGCCTGAGAAGCCGATGACCAGCGGCGTTTGCAGAAGATAGACGGAATAAGACGTGCCCCCGAGCAGCCAGGCGACGGTGTTGCCCCACGAGCGGTAACGCGTGCCGACGGCGACAACCAACAGCGCCGGCAGAGCAACAGCAACGATGGCGAAGTCGTAGAGCCCCTTGGCGCCTGCCAAGAGAGAAGCTGGAGCGCTCAGCGTCGCAAGAACGACAAGCAACGACAATCCCAGCACCCAGGGCGAGAACGTGCCCGGTGCGCGAGGTCCTCCCCGCAACGCTCTATACAAAAGAACGCCCAGGAAGAAGGAGAACGCGACTCGCGGAAAACCGAAAACGAAGTTCGTCGTCCCCCAGCCGATATCCAGCGTGTTGTGCATTAGCCCGGTCAGTGCCAGGGCAATGCCACTCATGACGATCAACCCGATCAACACGCCTCTGCTCAACAGCGGCACCAACCATGCGTAGAGAAAATTGACGGCCAACTCGAAGAAAATCGACCACGCCGCACCATTCAGTGGAAATAAAATTTGATTTGGACTCGTCGGACTCGGGAGCGAGAAACCATTGAACAGTACCGTTATTGCCAATCCCGGGCCATCGATAGTCCCGAGCTCCCGATGCCATCTCGGAAATTGAAAGATGAGCGCCAAAAGAGTCGAGAACGCTACAAGCGGCCATATGCGAGCCATGCGTATCGCAAAGAACCTGGCAAAGCCAAGTCCGGCCTGCAGCCTCTCCTCGTAGCTGTTGGCAATTACGAAGCCGCTCAACAGAAAAAAGAAATCAACGCATAAATAACCACTCGAAAGCAATGCGCCTCCGTCAGAAAACAAAAACCAAATATGGTAAAATAATATGACTAGAGCCGCCAGCCCCCGGCATAAATCCAAAGAACGTATGTGTTCAGTACTGCTTTGCACGCCCCACACGATCTATCGATGATTTAGTTTCAGAATATCGCGACCGTTGACGCGGTGCAAGACGATTGCGCCCCCTTAACCGGCGCCGACGCCCATAGCGGAAGACAGTGCCATCCGCGTGGCTACGTCCGCCGAGCCTACGACGGCCCGGGCGATGCCCTCGGATCGGTGGGTCACCGATGCACGGCAAGGGACCCGCCATGCCGGCCCAGAGAGGTTCTGCGCTAGTGTTGCAGTCGAGCCACGGTCGCATCCGGAGAATCACCATATAGGAAAGCTGTCGCGTTGTGAGCAGTACGTAAGCGTATCTACCTCGGGAGATCCGACTTGCGAAACACTTCCGCGCTCGTGGCATGGCCGCTGGTTCTCTTGACACTGTCGGGCTGCACCAATCTGCCGGTTGGCGGACCCTCTCATCATGCCATCGAAGATCATGCGGTATCGACCCTGAGCCTGAGCCCACGGCATGTGCGTCAACGCTACGTTCTCGTCGACATTACGAGCGACATTATCGATCAAATTCCGGAGATCGGGCCGGGATCGTTCTTCTCCAGCTTCGGAAATCGCAATCGCGGCAGCTCCGTCATGAATCTCGGGCCTGGCGATAGCGTCCAGGTCACAATTTTCGAGTCGTCGGCCGGCGGACTGTTTGCTCCAGGTGAGAGCAGCCTGAGGCCCGGCAACTTCGTGACGCTGCCTTTGCAGACCGTGAGCCAAAGCGGAACGATTGCCGTTCCCTATGCCGGCAGCGTCCGAGTTGCAGGACAAACGAGCGAGCAGGCCGCAAAGCTGATCCAGAGCAAACTCTCCAATCGCGCCATCGAGCCGCAGGTCATCCTGACCGTTGGGGAGCAGGTCGCATCGTCGGTCACACTCGTTGGCCAGACTTCGAGTAAAGTACCTCTGCGCGGGAACGAGCGCGTCTTGGATCTGATCGCGCGTGGTGGTGGAGCACGCGTGCCAGATCATGAGCTATTCGTCACGCTGGTTCGCAATGGGCACAGTTCCACCGTCTATTTTCCGACGCTCGTCCGTTATCCGCGAGAAAACATTTTCGTCGCTCCCGGCGATATTCTCTACTTGTATAGAGAGCAGCAAAAATTCCTCGCCTTTGGCGCCTTCGGCGTCAGCGGGCAGACGCAGGGTGTCACAGGCTACTTCACATTCGATGACCAGACGATCACGCTGGTCGAGGCGCTCGCCAAAGCCGGCGGTTTGGCGGACACGAGGGCCAATGCCGAAGTGTTCGTTTATCGTACGGAACCGCGAGAGGCGCTGGAGCGCATGGGCGTAGACGTGCATAATTTCTGGGATGAAAGCGTACCGACGATCTACAGACTGAATGCGCGAGATCCGTCGGTGTTCTTTCTCGCACGGCGCTTCAAGATGCGCCACAAAGACGCGCTCTATATCGCCAACTCGGACAGCGTCGAACTCGAGAAGTTCCTCTTCCATACCCAAGCGATCAGTTCGACGATCTCAGGGGTCGCTGGAGATATCGTCTCGACGCGAGATTCGATCCGAGCTCTCAGTCGCTAGGTTGGGATCCAATCGGATTTTCTCCTAGCCCGATCGGCTCAACACGGCTGATCGGGCTAGAGACATTGGCAGCCGGACAAAATCGACAGACCGTCGCGGAGTTGCGATCCTCGTGCGATGAATGTCTACGGTTTCGACCAGGCACGGGATCGGCGGCGCGGACGGGCCGGACGACCAAAGCCGTGGATGAGTGCCGAACCCATCAACCTCCCGCAGATCAATTCATCTGCGCCCGTCGACAGCTCAAGCCATGTGCAGGTAGATTGTGGCTCGCGTTCAAGCGCCCCATGCCGCACCCGCCGCTGCAACCACAATCTTGGTCGATGCATGTTGACGTCAACGAATGGCCGGCTGCTCTCGATCTGTCGCGGGTGCACTGGCGAAAGCCAACTGGCGCAACTGACAGCGTGTTGAGCTATGCCCCGCCCGGACATTAGTATCGTCATTCCGACATTCAACCGACTGGATCGCCTGAAGCGCGTTCTCGGCGCGGTCAGTCGGCAGGACTTTGCTGCTCGTTCTTACGAGGTCATCGTCGTCTCCGACGGATCGAGTGACGGCACGAATGAGTACTTGGCTTCTCAGTCGGATCTGGCGCAACTGAAGCCGATGTATCAACCGAACCGGGGGCCGGCTGCCGCACGCAACAGCGGCATTACGGCAGCGCAGGGTGCGTTGATCGTCTTCATCGACGATGACGTTATTCCGATACCTACACTTTTGACAGAGCACGTCCAATCCCATCGCAACTCACCGCGCGATATTGCGGTCATCGGTCCCTTGCTGACTCCTGCTGAATTCAAGCTTTCCCCATGGGTCAACTGGGAGCAGGAGATGCTTGTGAAGCAGTATTCCGCCATGCAACGCGGCGATTGGAATGCAACACCGAGGCAGTTCTATACGGGCAACGCATCGATCCGGCGCGACGTCCTCCTTGCTGCGGGAGGCTTCGACGAGACTTTTCGGCGCGCAGAGGATGTGGAATTGGCTTACCGGCTTGCCGAGCGCGGTGTCGAGTTCGTGTTCAATGCGTCTGCGATCGGATGGCATTACGCCGAGCGGAGCTTCCGATCCTGGTCGGACGCCGCCTATGCCTACGGGCGAAATGATGCCGTCTTCGCCCGAGATCGCAATCAAGCGTGGCTTCTTTCGGTGATCCGGCAAGAGTTTTCGGCGCGGAGACTGCCGCTACGGCAGCTCATAAAATCTTGTCTGAACCGCCCGTTCGTATCCGCCGGGGCCCAGGCCGGTATGAGAGGCCTTGCAGGAATTGCAGGTCTGCTTGGGCTTTCGCCAATCGAAGTCGCTGCTTACAGCGGCATTTTCGGAATACGGTATTATCAGGGTTTTGTCGACGAGATCGGGGAAGTCGATTTTCTATAGCCCGACCGCTTCATCCCGCCGCCGAATGAACCTGAAAGCAGATCGCGCCCTTTTGGGATGCCGGCGGCTCTTGACCTCAGGCAAACGGCCGCACCAAGGAATGGGGGTAGCGATGGTGGCGGATTCGGGCCTGCAGCACGAAAGAGGGTTTGGGAAACGCGGCTTCGGAATGACACGCCGTCGCGGCGACAAGTACCAAGAAGACGATCCAAAGCGGATCAAACGGTACAAACCAGATTGTCTCGAGAAGGTTCATCAGCATTATGTAAATCAGGATCGAGAGGGTGAACAGTGCACGTTTCGGATCGCTCCTGCGAACGCGCTCGAGCCCGTATAGAGCAGCCACCAAGGCTGCCAAGAATATGAATAGCCCAAAATACCCGTTCTCGAGGCGCATATCCAGGTATCCGCTGTGGCTCGACGGCATTTCCCGCACAAAACCCGGCGCCGATAGCGATGGACTAAAGGGTACAAACCAGAACGAGTGGAACCCCCATCCGAACCATGGCTTCTGGGCCGTCTGCGTCTGTATGAAATCCCAGATGAATACTCGGCCGGTAAACGTAGGATCCCCGTATATCCGATACGAAAGGCGTTCGGCTAGACTGTGGATGACCATAGACGCCGACAAGAAGCTGACGGGTATGGCTGTCACGATGGCGGCGACCGACCATTTCGTCCTCGAACTCAAAACCGTGGCGGCAAGTGCAACGATGAAAGCGAGAACCAAGAAACCCAGGGACGTTTTCGATTTGCTTTCGACGATAAGCCAGATCGACAGGCCGATGACGATCGACGGCAGGATATGGCGCCGTCCGGAGACCAGCAGGTAACTGGAGATCATTATTGCTATCGAAGCGCACATCCCCAAATACTGCTTGTGCAGCATATACCCCGAGTGACCAAGCACTTCATTTTCCCACGTCATCATGGGGGGCGTGGTCAACACAAAAATGCCGTTGATAAAAACCGCCACGGCGTAGCACCAAAAGATCCCGGCCAGATAATCTGCTTTGGTATTTCTCAGCGTGGCCGGCAGCATGACCATTACTGTGATCATTACCGCCAGAACCCACCTCGGGAAAGCATCGCCTGGGCTGAATGCCCAAGATATGCTCGCTCCGGCATAGAGCAAGAAACAGGCGAGCAGCACTACGGGCGGCTGATAAAGCCGCCTCAGATCAAGATCGTGCCGGCAGGCGACAGCCAGCACCAAAGTGAGCACGAACATCGCGGGCCACACGATTTGTGGCGACGCGAGGCCCGGCGCGACGTGGTCCGATACCGGCTGCAAGACCAGTACGTATAAAACAGCGAACAGCGGTATAGCTGCGAATAGCCGCCTCATGCTGCACGGGAGCGTGTTTTCTCTGCTGCTTTCACAGCCTCGTCACCGGTCTTGATCGTGGATTTTGTGCTCTGCTTCTTGATTTGGCTGACTTTATCCTCGCGGAAGTAGGTTCGATACTTGCCACCCTTGTAGCTCTCGATGCTACGCAATGCCATCGGGTCGGCCTTATTCAGCACCACGCACAGAACACGCTCCCACAAATCCGGCACTTCGCTGAATGTCTCGAGAACCAATCGCTGCGTGGTTTTTCCCCATTCGATGACAAAAACAAAGCCGTCACAATAGGGCGCCAGCATTCTGCAATCGGCCAGCAGCGAAATCGGGGGAGGCTCGATAACGACCAGGTCGTAGGATGCCCGTGCCTGGCGAAGCAATTCCTCCATATTGCTGGAGCCAAGAAGCTGTGCCGCGTTCGTTATGTCGTCCGAGGTGGGACAAGGCAGCACGTCAACCCCGGATCGCTCGCTCTTGAAGACAAAGTCTGCGAGGTTCTCAGGGCTATCCAAGGCCTCGCGCAGCCCGTGGTACGCACTGGGGGCCATCAACCTCGTCAACGTCTGGCGATGGAAATCAGCGTCGATGAGCAAGGTGCGGGCACCCGCATCCTTGGACACCTGAGTTGCGAGATTGGCCGCGAGCGTCGTCTTGCCTTCGTTCGCCAGCGACGCCACGACGCACACCACTTTAGCGTCGCCCTCGCGCTTGGCGACGCTGATGAGCGACCACAGCATTCGGACGGCCTCGGCAAAGCGCGAGTATGGCATGTCCAGACAATACTCGGCGAGCCGCGTATTTCGCTTGCCGACTCTGGGAACGATCAGAGGCATCAGACCGAGGGAGCGCTTCACCTGCCCAGCCGTCCTGAAGACGCCGACCGGCCAGTGCCACAAGAATGTCAGCACCACACCGAACAGAAGACCGATAAGTGAGCTTCCGCCCAGCACAATCAAACGCTTCTTGGACGATTCGGTTCGCGTGGGGACGGCAGCGTGAGTCAGAATTCGGGCATAGGGAAGCACAAGCAGATCGTTTTCCGGTCGATCGGCTTCCGATACGCTCTTGAGCATCGACGTATACAAATTGCGATACGTGTCCGCAGTGCCTTCCAATTCACGAAGCCGGGCTGTGTCCTCGACGGCGGCCGATGCCTTGCTCGTCGAATTTGGCAGTGCGGAGATCAATTCGTCATACCGCGATCTGGCAACCTCGAACTGGTCACCGAAAGAACTGGCGATGCGTTTGCGCTCGGCCGTGATCGCCGCCGATATCTCCGCTTGCTGATCTCGGAGCTTGATTGCTGCAGCGTGGTTCTTGCCGACACGCCTTTCAAGCTCCGCAGCACTGGTTGCGATATCCATATACCGCTCGCGCAGCCTGACGATGAGATTGTTGTCCGGAATGTAGCTCGCCAGCGCTCCCGCGCTTCCCGCCTGCTGCACGCTCTCCCAGCGTGCTCGTGCGTCGAGCATGGCGATCCGCGCATTCGCGACGTGATTGGTGAGACTAGTCAGCTGGTCTGAAGGCAGCACATGCGTATCGGAGGCGATCAGGTTGTTTGCCAGTTTGAACTTGAGGACCTGACTTTCTGCGTCGGCCGCCTTCGCCCGGAGCTCGGCCAAACGCTCGCTCATGACCTTGGTGGCCAACTGCGTCGTGCGCTGCTTTGATTGCAGGGTTGAAGCAATATAGCTTTCGGCAATCTCGTTGGCGATTTTAGCCGCCTTTTCCGGGGTCCTCGACTCGAAGGAGATATTCATCACCGACGGCTGACTTTCCCACCAGACTCGCATATTGCCGAGCACCGCTCCGAACACGGTGGCCTCGTCGCACTTCTGCAATATCCGCTCCGGAGCGTTAAAGCCCGCGTAGGACTTCAGTTTCCGCAGGGACGATCTAACCTTAACCAGAAATCCGGTGGGAGCTTCCACGGATTGCGCATTCTTGGCCGGACAGCCGAATTCAGGATCATTCAATAGGTCGAGTTTGCGAATGACGGGCAGAAGAACCATCTCCGACGTGACGACCTGGGTCTGGCTGTAGGCGTCGAGGCCCAAGTCGGGTCCATGGCTCACTCGTTGCGTCTGCAAATAGTTGTTGGCGCTTCTCTCGAGCATCAAGCCGACCCCGGCCTTGTAGGAGGGCGGCAAGTGCGTCAGCAAAGCTATGCCGCCGCCAAGACCGAGAATGACGGCGAGCAACCACAGGGGCCATCCCCGCAATGCGATGCCTCGGAGATCCGACATGTCTAACGGCGCGGCGGTGAAGGTTGGATTCCTGCGGCTTACCGCGATTTCCTGTTCACTCATGATACGCGACACACTCGTCCCAACTTACAGTTGCCAACCGCGATGAGGAGGCTTTACGCAAAATCCAGACCGCCCGGAGCGCAGAAGATACTAGCTCGATCTTGCCTGCTTCGTCGAGCGCGGATCGGCACCCTGCGCGGGGTGTTTTGTGCTTCCAGGCCACGAAAGGAGGCGGGCCCGAAAGAGGCCCGAAGCGGTCCAGCTTCCAGGCAGTTCAGCACCGTGCATGTCTGATCCAACGCCTGGCAGCGAACGGCACGCTTGGCTTTCCGGTCCAAATCGATCCAATCGTCCCAATAGATGCCAGCCAAAGATGCACTCGACCAATGCACTCGCCTCCAAGCAAGGCATGAAGAGTTTTATGTTGACTTGGGCGCGGGATGCAAGCTGCCAGTACGTATTGATATTCCGGCAATTCATTTATTCCAGGATATGGTGAACTGGCGCTTTGTCCGTTGCCGACTTCCGGCCGTGCGGATAGTTTGGCGAAGCGGTCAGGCTGGCGCAGCGCCCTCTTTGGGACCGGGCGAGGTGGCATCGGGATGCGGCTACCTCGGTTGCACGGGGCATGCAGCACCTCCGACGATCCCACTGCAAGGTCCGATTGGGTGATCATCGACGGATTGAGTAAACCGTGTCCTCCCTTGTCTTTGACACCATGGCGTTCCTGATCGTCGTGTCGTTAACCGCCAGCGCCGTCGTTTTGATGCTGCTGGTCGGGGTGCTTGCTGTCGAACTGATTGCCATGCTCGTCGCAGGCTCGGATCGGGAGGCTCCGGCTCCGGACGCGACCGGGTCCTACGTCATCGTCATTCCCGCGCATAACGAAGTCGGTACGATCGAGCACACTCTCGCGGCCGTGCTCGACGATGCCACAGGGCAGGGGCACGTCCTTGTTGTCGCGGACAACTGTACCGATCGAACGGCGGCGGTGGCGCGCTCCGCCGGGGCTACAGTGATCGTCCGTCAAGATCCGCTCCGCCGTGGCAAGGGGTATGCACTCGATTTTGCAGTCCGGCACCTCGAAATAGATCCGCCGGACGTGGTGATCGTCCTGGACGCCGACTGTATTCCGGAGCCCGGGGCCCTCCGCCAGATTTTCGCAGCCTGCCGGTACAGCAACCGTCCCGTGCAAGCTCGTTACGAAATGACGACACCCGCCCCGGACACAGGCACACTTGCACGCGTCGGGGCATTTGCGTGGCGCGTCCGAAACGTCGCGAGGCCCAAGGGTCTTGCAGCATTGGGTGTGCCCTGCCTCCTGATGGGAACCGGGATGGCGTTCCCATGGCCGACGCTGTCGCGAACGTGTCTCGAAACGGGGCATCTTGTCGAGGACATGGTGCTCGGTCTCGACCTCGCCGCACGTGGAGAAGGCGCTCGTTTCTTCCCGGAGGCCTGCGTGCGCGGTACGCTGCCGCCAAGCCGGGAAGGCCAGACCTCCCAGCGGACCCGCTGGGAAACAGGCCACCTGCAAGTCATCCGGCACTCGCTCGCGCCCTTGCTGATCCGGGCGCTCGCTCGAGCCGACTATCGGATGCTCGTGCTCGCACTTCATGCTTTGGTGCCGCCATTGGCGCTGCTGGCGCTCCTGCTTCTGGCGGTCGCCGTTGCCAATGGCCTCGTCGCCCTTGCCGGCGGCCCGTCTCTCGGGTTCGAAATCGCGGCCTGGGCGGCCTGCATCGCGGGCACGGTGTTCGCCACCTACTGGTTCAAGATGGGCCGGGATATATTGTCCCGTCGGGAGCTTTTGCAGCTCCCCGCTTATGTCGTCTCCAAGCTGTCGATTTATGCTCGTGCCATGAGTGGGCGGCCGATCGAGTGGATCCGATCGAAACGCGACTGAGTGGGCCCGGCGGGCTGGGTCGAACCTGCACGCGCCCCGCATGGCTTCGCGACTTCCGAGTGTGCCGCGAACCGGCTATCCGGACGCCGGCCTCATCAGGTGGCGAGCGGGCAACCGTACGCGCATGGAAGGCACGAAGGGTTGTATCATCTCCAATCACGATTCTTGTTTGAAGGCCCGACGGGGCGACCAGCGGGACGTCGCTCCTGGCCGCGTCGTCCAGCGTTCGCCTTGAAGCACAACCCCGCCGTCCGGATGCCCGTTGGCTTGTCTCTTGCAGAGGGCCGAGCCCAGTCACGCCGACAAAGTGACGCCTTTAGCGAGCGTGACATACTCTCCTGTTACCTTTCTTCCAGCACGTGCTCGTGCTAGATGCACCGCAACGGCGTCGTATGACACAGGTCGGCCGCACTCGGATCTCAAATGGCACTGACGAGAGAGCGTTTATGGAAGGCTGTAAGGCAACCTCGTCTTATTTGGTACATGTTGAATGCCCAGATCCAAATGCGACTATGGGCCAATGTGCCGCTTTCCGTGCGCGCCGGCGGCCGAATCCGCATCAGTGGCGGCGGCAAAGTGACCTTCGAGCGCGCGGCAATGCTGGTCGGCACCGTGGTGCCCATCGAATTCATTTCGCTTCCCGGTGCCAATATTGATATCGGCGATCAGGTTTTCATTAACTACGGATCGTCATTTTCGGCGCATGAAAGCATCAGAATCGGAAAACGATGCAAGATTGGCCAATACGTTTTCATGATGGATAATAACCAGCACGATATTCTCGATCGAACCAAGACACCCGAGACATTTCCGATCGTTGTCGAGGACGACGTCTGGATCGGCGCGCATTCGATCATTTTGCCTGGCGTGCGGATCGGTCGGAACGCGGTCGTCGGTGCAGGCAGCGTCGTGAAGCGCGACGTGCCGGCAGGATGCCTGGTTGCCGGGAACCCTGCGACGGTAAAGCGAGAGCTATTCCCCAAAGATATCGCGTAGGTTCGTCGGACCTCTCTTCCAGATGTCTAGTCTGGAGGGCGCCCGGCGCTACCAATCGCCTTCGTGACCGCGGCGACGTCCGCCAAACAAGCGAGTAATTTCTCCGCATTCTTCCGGGCGTCAAAATGGACCTCGGCGCGCGCCCTTGCAGCACGCGCCATGTCCTGGCGAAGCTCCGCGTTCGCTGTCAAATTGCGGAGCTGCTGCAACAGCGCCGCGTCGTCGCCCGGCGGAATGAGATAGCCCGTCTCGCCATCCGCAACGATGTCGACCAGTCCTCCGGTCCGAGTCGCCACGACCGGGAGCCCGCTGGCGCTGGCTTCCGCTGCCGCAATACCAAACGCTTCCGCGCCGGTCGGCAGAACGAACACATCGCAGCTTTGGTAGAGCGCGATCAGCTCCGGCGAATTCGGCTGCATTCCACGATGGACGATCACGCCCGGCGCATTCGGCACCGGCGAGCGCGTGACCAGATGCAGCTCCGCCGTACCGCTCTGCAGCGCCTGGAACGCCTGCATCACCCGGGGCCCACCCTTTCTGTCGAAGTCAGCGCCGACGAACAAGATGCGGACCGGAGAGACGTCGCCTTTGGGCGCGGGGTGCCATAGATTCAAATCCACGCCGGGCGGCAGCACCGTCGCGCGTGCCGGGTCGACGCCGTAGTCGGTCACCATCGAGTCTCGTGCCCACGATGACCACGGCAGCAACCTGGCGGCACCCCGGAACACAGCGCTGTTGATGCGCTTCTTGTAGCTCGCCATCAGTCCGGGTCGATCGGGCGCGTGGTTGTAAAGCGCGCCAAGTGCGTCATATTGAATCGGCGTGATGTCGGTCGCGACCACGTAGGGCGCGGCTCGCAACAGGCCGCCGGCAAGCGCTGCCGGAACCTGCGTATTGAAAAATACGACGTCGGCCTTCGCGTGCCTGAGGCCGGCCCGCACCTGCTGTGCGCCTCGCAACGAGCCCTGTAAGGACTTCGGCAGAAACCCAATTCGCGGCAGGTAGGTCACGGGCACCCAAGTCGGCGCCACCTGCGGTGCTTCATCGACGAAGCGCCGAATATTCTGGTAGTAGGTCATGTGACCAAGATGCTGTTCCATCACGAAGCAAGCGCGCAGCATTCAGGGTCCCACCCTTTGTTCCCAGGTCGGCAGTTCGGACCGCTCAACGACCCGATGCACGCCTCTCTCAGCCCGAGACAGCTAGCCCGGCGGCGCTCGGATGCGCAATGTCTGACGGTTCTCGATCAACGTCGCATAGTTGCGACGGTCGAGCCACGAACGACGACGGCTTTGGATAATCGCTGGCGAATTGCGCCCCCAAAGGACGTCCCGACGCGCACCGGCCGCGTCACGACGGTCGATGACCGGCGGAGAGGACCGAGGCAACGCCGAGGCAACGCGGGGATGGGTCCGTCGTCGTCCGTGGGCGAGCCAGATCTCTTCGCCTGCAACGTCCGAGATCGGGCGCATCGTCGCATCGACGCAACAACGTCAGTCCACATTGATCCTCTGGAGCTGTTCGCCGCGCCCCCCGTGAGCCCTCCTTCCTGGTCCAGCACCACGCAACTCGCCTGCGCACGCGAGGCGCCTCGACGCGCATTTCGGAGGCCCGCCGGATGATGTCGAAGGCATTTACCATCGACGCAATTTTCCGCGCCATTGCATGCCGCGTAACCTATTGATATCGTACAATCGCGGAGGGCGATGAAAGAGCTATGGCGGACATCACGGGTCACTCCATTTCGATATTTTGTGTCGTTAATCGGCGGACTCCATCAATGCCAACCATCGTTTCTGCCCGCGATCGCCGGGCCGGTATGCGCAGCAACTCAGTTTATTCTCAAGGTAAAAGCCATGAAAGTCGCAATTCTGGCCGGTGGCAAGGGAACCAGACTAGCCGAAGAAACCTCGCTTCGACCCAAGCCGATGGTCGAAATAGGCGAGCGTCCTATTCTCTGGCACATAATGATGCACTATTCCCATTACGGGATTAAAGACTTTGCCATCGCACTTGGCTTCAAGGGCGAGCACATCAAGAAATACTTTCTGGATTTCGGCAGTCTGAGCGGCGATCTTTCCCTCAAGCTCCGGCCCAACGGCGAGTCGCAATATGTGCAGACAAATGGCCAACAGCCGGATTGGAATGTCGACCTGATCGAGACGGGAATGGAAACGTTGACCGGCGGTCGCATCAAGCGGCTACAGCCCGTCCTGGGCAATTCCACCTTCATGCTGACATGGGGTGACGGCGTTTCCGACGTCAACATCAACGAACTGCTCGCGTTTCACCGCTCGCATGGAAAACTGGCAACCGTGACTGCGGTTCGTCCACCCGCGCGATACGGGCACATGGTATTCGACGGCGATCAGGTCGTCAGTTTCGAGGAAAAGCCGCAAACGGCGGAAGGTTGGATCAACGGCGCTTTCTTCGTGCTCGAGCCGCAGGTCATGGATTACATCGACGGTGACGCGGTGATGTTCGAGCACGCCCCGATGGAACGCCTTGCCGCGGACGGCCAGTTGATGGCTTATCGCCATCCCGGGTTTTGGGCCTGCATGGATACGCTACGCGACAAGCACCGACTTCAGGAAATGTGGAATTCCGGCAATCGCCCCTGGGTAACGTGGGAAAATTGAACAATGCGCGTACTCGTTACAGGCCACCTGGGCTACATTGGCACCGTAATGACCCCTCTCCTGAAGGGCGCGGGGCATGATGTCGTCGGCATCGATTGCGATCTTTACAGCCGCTGCACGTTTGCGCCGGGTGGCGCCATCGATGCGGTGCCGACGATCCGCAAGGATATCCGCGATATCGAGATTGCCGACCTTATCGGCTTCGATGCCGTCATTCACCTCGCGGGACTATCGAACGATCCCCTTGGCGACTTCAAGCCGACGCTGACCTTCGACATCAATCATCTGGCGACACTGCATGTGGCGCGACTGGCCAAGATGGCCGGGGTGAGGCGGTTCATCTTCTCGTCGTCCTGCAGCAACTACGGTGCCGCTGGTGACGATTTCATCGACGAGACCAGCGCCTTCAATCCCGTCACGCCGTACGGCGTCTCGAAGGTGCGCTCGGAAGAAGGATTGATGGCGCTGGCCGACGACCATTTTTGCCCGACGCTGTTGCGCAGCGCCACGGCCTACGGACTTTCGCCGCGTCTTCGCTTCGACCTAGTGCTCAACAACCTTGTGGCATGGGCGGTGACGACCGGCGAAATCCATATGAAGTCGGACGGAACGCCCTGGCGTCCGATCGTTCACATCGAGGATATATCGCGGGCCTTCATCGCCGTCCTTCATGCGCCGGAAGCGCTGGTCCGCAACGAGGCGTTCAACGTCGGCGTTACCGATCACAACTACCAGATCCGGCAGCTGGCCGAGATCGTTGCGGAGACCGTACCGGGGTGCCGGATTACCTACGCGGCGAACGCCGGCCCCGACACACGATGCTACCGCGTGAAATGCGATAAAATCGCCAGGGTGCTACCCGAGTTCAAGCCGCAGTGGGACGCTCGCAAGGGCGCCAAGCAACTCTATGACGCCTACAAGCAGTGCAATCTTACCCTCGAGGAGTTCGAGGGACCCCGCTATCAGCGCATCGGCCACATCAAGTCGTTGATATCCGCCAACATAATCGATACGAACATCCGCCATACCGAGGCGAACGCGGGACCGTCGTCATCCACGTCGGCCACGGCCTCGGATGCCGACACCGCGGCATTCTCCCAGGCATGCGCCGAGGCGACCTGCCAATCCTGCGGCAGCGTCGGCCTCGTACCCGTGATCGACCTCGGAGACATGCCGACATCGGATGGCCTGATCGTGCAGCCGCATCCGACCAGATCCGACGCCAGGCATCCCTTGCAGGTCGGCTTTTGTCCGGCCTGCAGCCTCGTCCAACTGCTGAGCACGCTTTCCGGCAAGGAAATGTTCGGCGACGGCTATTTGTACTACTCGTCGTATTCCGACGAACTGCTCCGTCATTCGCGAGAGAACGCGCTCTCACTGATGGAGCAAAAAGGCCTCGGGCCCGACAGTCTCGTTGTCGAGATCGCGAGCAACGACGGCTATCTGCTGCGTAATTTCGTGGACCGCGGCATTCCCGTCCTGGGGATCGATCCGGCGCCTAATCAGGCCAAGGCGGCAAACTCGTCCGGCGTGCGGACCATCAACGATTTCTTTGGATCACAACTGGCGGCGGCCCTGGCGGCCAAGGGCGAGAGGGCCGACGTCGTCATTGCCAATAACGTGGTGGCCCACGTCACCGATCCAAACGACCTGGTGCGCGGTTTTCGAGAAATCCTGAAGCCGGACGGCATTGTCGTCGTCGAATTTCCCTACGTGAGGGATCTGATCGATCACGGCGAATTCGACACGATCTATCATGAGCACCTTTGTTATTTTTCGGTCACCAGCGCCAAACACCTGTTCGAGCGCAACGGTCTTTATCTCCAGGACGTCAGGCGCCTGCCGATCCACGGCGGATCGTTACGCCTGCAATTCGCCCTGAACGGCACCCCAAGTCAGGCCGTGCGCGACATTCTCGAGCAGGAGGCCAAAATCGGGCTCGACAAGCGAGATTATTTCGAGCAATTCGGCCGGCGGGTCGCACATTTCAGGACGCGCGCGCGCCAGCTTCTCGGCACGCTGAAACAGGACGGCAAGAAAGTGGCCGCCTATGGAGCGGCTGCGAAGGGCACCATCCTGTTGAACTATATCGGCGTCAATGACGGCACCATCGACTACGTCGTCGACCGCAATCCGCACAAGCAGGGCAAGTTCATGCCTGGCGTTCGCCTCAGGATCGACGAGCCGTCGCGCCTCCTGAACGACAGCCCCGACTACGTCATCATCCTACCTTGGAACTTCAAGGACGAGATTATTTCGCAGCAGGCTGAATATCTCAGGCGCGGCGGGAAGTTCATCGTTCCTATCCCGGACCTGGAGATTGTCGAGGGGAGCGCCGCGGCGCCGGTGGCCCACTTAGCGGGGACGGTGAGCTGACATGCGGCAAGGCGCCGCGAAAGCACCCGCCAAGCAAGAGGCCCGGCGAACATGACGCAGAACCTCGACCCGCACGTGGCCGGCACGCGACCGAGCGACACGTCTCGCCAGAGCGCGTGCCCCGCATGCGGGTCGGCGCGACCGCGTGATGTGATCTACCGGGTCGATCACATCCCCATTCAAAGCTGCGTCCTGCTGACAAGTAGGGACGAGGCGGTCAATTATCCGCGCCGCGATCTGGAACTCGTCTGTTGCCGCGACTGTGGGTTCATCTGCAATCATATCTTCGACCAGTCGATCGTCGAATACGCGACCGTCACCGAGGAGTCGCAGCATTTTTCCGGCACCTTCAACGGCTTTGCCAAGCGCCTTGCCAGGGAGATCGCCGACCGGGTGCCGCTCGACCATAAGCACATTCTCGAAATCGGCTGCGGCAAGGGCGATTTCCTGATCGAGCTGTGCAAACTGGCGAATTGCACGGGTTTGGGCATCGATCCCGGCTTCAGCCATGTGCGACTGGATGCGACCGACTTCAACAAGGATTACGACACCGCTCGCATCAAGTTCATCGCCGACTATTACGGGCCCGCCTACATGCATCTGGCGGCGGACCTGATCATGTGTCGGCACACGCTCGAGCATATCGGCCCGGTGGCCCAGTTCGTTCGCGACATCAGAGCCGGCATAGCCCACAAGTTCGACACGAAAGTCTTCTTCGAGACGCCCAGTGCAGATCGGGTTCTCACGGAAGGGGCCTTTTGGGACATCTATTACGAGCACTGCTCCTATTTCACGCCCGGGACTCACGCCGAACTGTTCATGCGTGAGGGATATGACGTCGATGAGGTCCGGCTCGATTACGACGACCAGTACATCATTCAATATGCGAGGCCCCACTCTTCCGATCGGCCCAAGGCGTGCGAAAGCAAGGCAACAGCCGCTTCGATCTCGGCGCTCGTCGAAACCTTTGGCCCTCGCGTGACCGAGACCCAGGAAAGATGGGGCAACCTCATCCGCGAGTGGCATGCGCGCGGCAAGCGCGTCACAGCCTGGGGAGGCGGTTCGAAGTGCGTGTCGTTCCTTACGACACTGAAGCTTGATCGCGAAATCGCAGGTGTCGTCGACATCAATCCCTTCAAGCAGGGTAAATTCCTGCCGGGCACGGGACATCAGGTCATTGCACCGAAAGACCTTAAAGCCGTGTCGCCGGACGTCGTCATCATCATGAATCCGATCTACGTGCAGGAGATCAGCGAGTTTCTGCGCGACATCGATCTCGCACCGACCATCATTGCGGTCTAGGGCGATAAGCGCAGGGAGACGCGATTGAACAGCTCGACCCGGACGGCGCTCTGTGCCTCCTGTAACGCCGTCGCCTCACTTCACGTTTTTCAAAAGACCAACCTGCCGGTGGTCTGCAACGAGCTTTTGGACACGCGGGAGCACGCACTCGGCGTGACGCTCGGCGACGTCGACCTCGTCTACTGCGACACGTGTGGGTCGATCAGCAACGCGGCGTTCGATCCGCGGCGCATCGACTACGATGCACGCTACGAGAACGCGCTGCATTTCTCCGGCACATTCCAAGCGTTCGCAAGCTCTCTCGCGGGCCGGCTGATTGCCGAGTACGATCTGAAAGGCAAATCCGTCGCGGAAATCGGCTGCGGCGATGGCTTTTTTCTGCGCCTGCTGCGACGCGGCGGAGCCGGAGCGTGCATCGGCTACGATCCTTCGATGTCAGGTGGGCGGCTCGCGGAACTGCCCGATTGCGAGGGTGTGACGATCTTTCCGGAATCGTTCGGCCATCAGGACCTTCCTGCCGACGTCAGCGCCCTCGTCTGTCGCCACGTGCTCGAGCACATTGCTTCACCGGTCGATTTTCTGGGCGCCATTCGAGATCGGATCAAGCACGACGACTGCGTGGTCTACTTCGAAGTTCCAAACGCCGGGTGGATGCTCGAAAGCCACAGCCTCTGGGACATCATCTACGAGCACGTTACGTATTGGACGCCGGCTGCGCTCGACACGGCCTTCCGCAAAGCCGGCTTCACGCCGGTCAAAATCAGCACCGGGTTCGACAACCAATACCTGATGATCGAGGCTCGCCCGACCAAGATTTCACCGCCGGTTGCGGCGGGTCGACCCGAACCGGACGACTGGCAGACCGCGTCTCGGACGTTCGGCGCCGCGAGCCGCAGGATACTGCATCGCTGGCACGAGCGGCTGTCTGCCATGCAGGCCGATGGGCGCAGCGCGGTCCTGTGGGGCGGCGGCTCCAAAGGCGTGACGTTCCTCAACGCCGTAGAGGCCGCCCGGCACACGGTCCGCGCCGTGGTCGATGTCAATCAGCGCAAGCAGGGCAAGTTCGTGCCGGGAACTGCGCATCCGATCGTTGCGCCGTCGGAGCTTCCGGCCCTGGCGCCCGATCTCGTCATCGTTGCCAACGAAATATATCTCGACGAAATCCGCCAACAGATTGCTGCCATGGGCCTCGAGCCGGACTTCGACGTACTGTCCGGACTGAGTTCTGCCGAAGTGCGCACCGGAGTGCCGGTTCGCTGATCGACCAATTCCGGCCGGGTGGCGACGTCACGATCACATGCGGCTCGCCGCGTTTGGCACATGCAGAGATTTGAATGTCGGACAAAAACGTATTGGTGACAGGAGGCGCCGGCTACATTGGCTCCCACACCTGCAAGGCTCTCGCCGAGGCCGGGTACACGCCGATCACATATGACAACCTCGTCTATGGGCACGAGGAAGCCGTGAGGTGGGGGCCGCTGGAAAAGGGCGACATTCTGGACGGCGCCCACCTGGATCGAACGATGGCGCATTACAAGCCGTGCGCAGTCATTCACTTTGCAGCATTCGCCTACGTCGGAGAGTCGGTCAGCGATCCAGGGAAATACTATCTGAATAACGTGGCCGGCTCGCTCAGCCTCATCGAGGCTTCGGTGCGAAACAAAATCGGATCGTTTGTTTTCTCGAGCACCTGCGCGACATACGGCATCCCACCACACTTGCCGATTTCGGAAACCACGCCGCAGGCTCCGATCAACCCCTACGGCGCGTCGAAGATGATGGTCGAGCGGATCCTCGACGATTTTTCGCTGGCGCACGGCTTGAAGTACGTCGCGCTGCGATACTTCAATGCGGCCGGATGCGATCCGGACGGCCAGATTGGTGAAGAGCACGATCCGGAGACGCATCTGATCCCCCTCGTGCTGGACGCGGCCTCCGGACGCCGGCGGGACGTGACGGTGTTTGGATCTGACTACGATACGCCCGATGGGACCTGCATCCGAGATTACGTGCACGTGGCCGACCTTGCGGCCGCGCATGTGCTCGCGCTCGAAGCACTGCTGCGCGGCGGCGCTTCCCAGAAGCTCAATCTCGGGCTGGGATTTGGCTTCTCCGTATTGGAGGTCATCAAAGCGGTCGAACGTGTCACTGGCTTACAAGTGCCGACCGTGATGGGCAAGCGTCGAGCCGGCGATCCGGCCGTCCTGGTGAGCGATCCATCGAGGGCCATGCGGGAACTGGGCTGGGCACCGAGATTCACGAGCCTCGACCGGATCGTGGAGACGGCGTGGGCGTGGCATCAAAGGCAACGGCCCACGAGCTGACGGGGCTCAAGCTTCGGTCCCGACTGCGAGGCTTATAGGTTTCGTCACGGCTTGGCGCGGCCCTCGGGCGATGGCGGCGGCGGGACATCCTGCGACCAGATCGAAATATCCTCGGCCCGCCACGGACCCGCCCAGGTCGCGCTTCCACGAAGCCGGACCTCAGTCACTCCAGCCGGAACGGGAATAAAGTAAGAAGCGAAATGGCCCACGTTACCCGGCGCACCGTTGACCGGCTCGATGCGCGTCCAGCCTTCACCCCAATCGACCTCGGTCGGGCCTCGGGCTGCCAGCCTGAGCCAACCGGGGGAGACGGGAATCGTGCCTCCCGCAAGACGACGGCCGATTTTCTCGATCTTGAACGCGCGGGCCGGGCTCAACCTCACGTTATCCCAATGCCATGTGTTCGGCCCGCACGAGCCGATCTGAGTGAAGGAGCAGTCCTTGCCCGGAGTGTAGGAATGGTGGCCGATCTGGACCACGGCGCGATCGAAGCCGAGCGTCGCGGGGAGCGCGACCCTTTCGATCTGCGTAACGGCGTTCGTGGCAGCATTCCGGTAGAGCATCGAGATCTGGCCGGCGCCGATCATAATCGTAAACCTGTCGCGCTGCTTCGACGAATACGGGACCTTTAGATCCTGCCAATCGTTCCGGGATATTTTTTCTCCAGGTTGCCGGTAAATCTGCCAGGCGAATTTCTCGCTCAAGCGAAAATGAAGTGCTTGTCTCGGGGGGCCGTTCAAATCCGGCGTGCCGTCTTCGGACGGCAGCACCATGTTCTGCTGCCACGGCGTGAACCAGATATCGATCCAATCTCGCTTGGTCGAGCGCTTCGTCGAGACATCGAACTCGAACGTTGCCTTGCCGGCGCTCCAGTCCAGAAGTGCCGACGGGGTCAGATAAGCAACCGCGTATCCCGGATCCGAGGACTGCAGCGACGTCATCACGTGGTCGCGGCACTGAAAGACCGAATCGGACAGGGAGTGAATCGAGTGGGTTGCCGGAGGCGGTCCGCACATCGCACTGTGCTCGCCGTTCATGACGTTCAAGGCGCCGTCGGTACGATCATGGACGATAATATCCCAGCGCGGCGAAGACCATCGTGTCGGCGCCTGCGGGGAACCGGTGAACGTCTCGAGGAACGTGACATGGTCATCGGCCGCATCAGTAACGGAGGCGTGACAGAAAGCGATCCCGGCGAGCGAAAGCATCAGCTTGACGAAAATCTGCTTCATGATCGTAGCAACTCCAACAACCATGCCACTGACCGCCGACGAACGGACCGTTGCACACTGCACCACGTGAAACCGTTAATGCGCGCCGCAACTAACTGCACCAGATGGGGCGCCGGTTCAATGCGGAGATGTTTACATTCACGATCGCAGGATCTTAAAGGCCAACGGTCGGAACCGCCGCTCGGTGGCGCCCATTCTATCGCGCCGAATATGGCGGCGGCTGCCATTGGGAGAGCGCTGCAACGTGCTGCAATTCGTGCTTAAAAGACCAGCACCGCGCGGTAACCGCAACGTCCGGCCGGCCTTGTGCTCGCAACATATGAGTGATACCGGCTCTGGTCTGGCAGCTTGGCGTTTGATTTTGCTTGGAATGGATCATGGCTTCACCTTCGTTGACCTACCTTGTAACCGGTGGGGCTGGTTTTCTTGGCTCTCACCTTTGCGATCGTCTCATATCCGAGGGCCACGACGTAATCTGCCTCGATAACCTGTTCACCGGCTCGAAACGCAATATCGAGCATCTGATCGGTCACCCTCGTTTCGAGCTGATGCGCCACGACGTGACGTTCCCGCTCTATGTCGAAGTCGACGCCATCTATAACCTCGCCTGCCCCGCGTCGCCGGTTCACTACCAGCACGACCCCGTGCAGACCACAAAGACGAGCGTGCACGGTGCGATCAACATGCTGGGTCTTGCCAAGCGACTCAAATGCCGGATCTTCCAGGCGTCGACGTCCGAGGTTTATGGCGATCCCACCGTGCATCCGCAGACCGAGGGCTATTGGGGCAACGTCAACCCGATCGGACCGCGCTCCTGCTACGATGAAGGCAAGCGCTGCGCCGAGACGCTGTTCTTCGACTATCACCGGCAACATCGTCTCGACATCAAAGTCGCACGGATCTTCAACACCTACGGCCCACGCATGCACCCCAATGATGGTCGGGTGGTCTCGAACTTCGTGGTGCAGGCACTCCGGGGCGATCCCATTACAATCTACGGCGAAGGCCGGCAGACACGATCGTTCTGCTACGTTGACGACCTGATCGAGGGATTTGTGCGGCTGATGGCGACTCCGGCCGGCGTGACGGGGCCCGTCAACCTCGGCAATCCGGGCGAATTCACCATCAAGCAGCTGGCGGAGACCGTGCTCGAGCTCACGGGCTCGAAGTCGAAACTCACCTACGAACCGCTGCCCCAAGACGATCCGATGCAGAGGAAGCCGAACATCAGCGTCGCCATGGAAACGCTCGGCTGGGAGCCAATCGTGCAGTTGCGCGAAGGGCTGACGCAGACCATCGGCTACTTCGACAAGCTTCTGGCAGGCCGCACGAACTAAGGCCGCATGGACTCGGGAAAGCGGAAGATCCAACTCGGGCCGCAGCCGGCGCCCCAGATAGCTCGGCATCGCGCTCGAGTCGACCATCGTCGCTGACGTGGGCGGCGGGCGCATTTCGGATGTCGAAGACGCCGCGTTTGGCGTGCGCCCGGCATGCCACTTCGGCGACGCGCGACGCCCCAGCCAATCTGAACCGCAGCGGGTTCTGCGCGAAGATGGGGCCCGATCAGGCAGACCGCCTGAAATGTCTGGGAGAATTGAATAGGTGGCTGGGGAACTAGGATTCGAACCTAGACAGGCAGAGTCAGAGTCTGCAGTCCTACCATTAGACGATTCCCCATTGCCGGAATCTGCGGCGGGCCGTGCCGGCCGCGATGTGGCGGTGTATAGCGCCCTCCCCCCGCGAGCGCAAGCGCAGTGCCGAGCTTGGCCGGGTTGGGAACCGGGCCAGGCGCGGCCGAGACCAAGACGACGCGCGTCCGACCGGAACGGCAGCGCCGCGGCCCACCTCTCGCACCGGCGGCGCTGCGTCGTCTGCGCGGCGGCGAGCCTCGGCGAGGCGGACGGCGATCGACGACGCTCAACCCTTCCAGCCGTATGAGTTTGCGGCGGCGGACGGCGTGACGAAGCCATTCTCGACATCAGAGGCAACCGCGGCGCGGTGCCGCGCTTTGGGATCGCCGTATCCTGCTCCGCCGGCTTCGACGAGGCGCATCACCTGGCCCGGCTGCAGCTCGACGCGACCTTTGGCGTGGACTTTACGGCCGTCGACCTCGTGGTGGCGCAGCGTACCATCGCCACCCCCGAAGAGGCCCTTGGCGGGATGGACGGTGCGATTACCCATGCCGAGGGAAACCAGGATGTGGCCGGTGTCGTTGCGAACGCGAACCTCCTGTCCCAACCCACCGCGCCATTGCCCCGCGCCGCCCGAGTCCGCGACGAGGCGTTTGTCGACGATCGTGGTGTGCGTCAACGCCTCCCACACCTCGACCGGCACGACCGCCATGTTCGAGGGATGCGGCAGCGTCGACCAGCCATCGAGACCCTTCAGGGCCCCGTAGCCGCCCGCGGCGAAATAGAGGGACGTAAAGGGCCGGCCGTCGCGCCGCGTGCCCTGGAACGTGACAAGGTTCATCATGCCACTGTCGGCCTGCACCTCGTCAGGCGACGAGCCGGCGAGCGCACCATAGATCAGCGGCGTGATGAAGTGGCCCATGGCGTGACGCCCCCCTGTCGGGAACGGGGGTTGCGCATTCAGGATGCAGCCCTCGGGCGCCTTGGTCGCGATCGGAGCGGCAGAGCCCTGGTTGTTCGGAATCGACGGCAGCGTCAGCGACTTGATCGCGTGCAGCACCATGGCGTTGGTGTAGCAGAAGGGGACATTGACGCCTGCCCGGACCATGCCACTGGTGCCGGCGAAGTCGGCGGTGATGGTCTCGCCCGACTTGGTCAGCTCGACGGCCAGCTCCACGTCCTCGGCGAAGCCTTCGACCTTGATGCGGTTGCGATAGGTGCCGTCCCTCATCTCGGCCAGCTTGGCGCGCATGCGGGCTTCGGACTGGCCGCGGATGGCGGCCGAGAGCGGTGCCAGATCCTCGAGACCGTATTCGTCCATGAAGGCGTTGATCTCACGCGCGCCGACCTCGCTGCAGGCGACGTTGGCCATGACGTCGCCCATGGTCTGCTCAGGGACGCGCACGTTGGTGCGGATGATTTCGACGACGAGCTCGTTGAGCCGGCCGGCCTCGTAGAGCTTCAGGATCGGGAGGCGCAGGCCCTCCTGATAGACCTCGGTCGCGGACGAGCCGAACCCGGCGCCGCCGATATCCGGCAGGTGCGTGATCGAGACGGCATAGGCGACGATGCGCCCCTTGCGGAACACGGGGCGCATCACCGTGATGTCGAACAGATGCCCCGTGCCGAGCCAGGGATCGTTGGTGACGATGATGTCGCCGTCCTTCAGCGTCTCGGCTGGGAACCGCTTCAGCATGTGCCGCGCCGTCACCGGCGCCGAGCCGATGAACGCCGGGATGCCGAACGTGCCCTGGGCGATCGTATTCGTGTCGGCATCGAGAACGCAGCAGGTGAGGTCATAGCTCTCGTAGACGATGGTCGAGAACGATGAGCGCACCAGCGTCGAGACGATCTCGTCGGTGAGCGCGACGAGCCGATCCCACATGATCCCGAGGCTGACGGCGTCAATCGATGTCGTGGCGTGATCATTCATCGGTTTGGTCACCTATAAATTCGGTCTCAAGCGCCCTTCGCGAGATCGAGCTCGGCGACGAGGTTCATGCGATCGTCGACAGTCACGCGGTCGCCGGCACCGACTACGGCAGTCGACTCGCGCTCCTCGATGAGGGCGGGTCCGTCGACGGTGGTGCCCGGCTTCAGGGCGTAGCGATCGTAAACCGGCCAGTCGGTCAGTGCGCCGACGCTCGCGTCATAGGCGCGGCGCGTGCCCTTGCGGGCCGTCGCCGGAATCTCGATGCCGGCCAGTTCGTAACGCTCGCCGAGGCCGGTCGGAGCGCCGACGGCCTCCACCTTCCAGTTGACGACCTCGGTCGGCTCGTCGAGGCGCAGCGTGTAGATCCGCTCGTAGGCCGCGCCGAACATCGCCTCGACGGTGGCGAACAGCGCTGCGGCGTCGGCCGCGTCCGGCAGCAGAACCTCGATCTCGTGGCCCTGCCCCTGGTAGCGCATGTCGAGGCGGCGGACGATGCGGATGTCGGATCGCGCGACGCCGGCATCCAGCAGAACCTGGCAGGCGTCGGCCTCGAGCTCGGCGAACTGCGAGCCGAACGCTCGAGCGTCAAGATCGGCCAGATGCACCCGCCGGGATCGCGCGACCTCGAAGGCAAGCGGCGATTCAAGGAGGCCCAGCGCCGACATGACGCCGGCAGCGACGGGGAAGACAACCCTTGGGATCTTGAGCTTTCGCGCGATGCGCAGGGCATGCAGCGGGCCCGAGCCTCCGAAGGCGACCATGCTGGACGAGCGATAATCGAAGGCGCGCTCCGTGGCGTGGATACGAAAGGCGCGGGCCACGTCCTCGCAGATGATGTCATGGATGCCGAATGCCGCCCGCAACGGCTCGACGCCAAGCTCGCGCGCGACGCCATCGGCGATCGCCTTCTCGGCTGCGGCCGGGTCGAGTTGCATCTTCCCCCCGAGAAAGAACGCCGGATCGAGGTAGCCCAGCATCAGATTGGCGTCGGTCAACGTCGGCCGGGTGCCGCCTTGTCCGTAGCAGGCGGGACCCGGCTGAGCACCGGCACTGCGCGGGCCGACCTTCAAAAGGCCCCTCTCGTCGACGCCGCCGATGGAGCCGCCGCCCGCTCCGATCTCGATCATGTCGATCACGGGGATGCGCAACGGCATGCCGCTGCCCCGTCGGAACTCGTAGGCTCGGGCGACTTCCATCTCGTATTTCTTGATGGGCTCGCCTCCACGCACGAGGGCGCCCTTGGCGGTCGTGCCACCCATATCGAACGACAGGAGACTGTCGAGCGCGAGCGCGCGGCCGTGAGCGGCGCTCATCAGGGCGCCGGCAGCCGGACCCGACTCGAGCGCGCGAACCGGATAGCGCCGCGCGGTGGTGGTGGTAAGCATGCCCCCCGAAGATGCCATGATGTAGAGGCGGCCCCGAAATCCACGCTCGGCCAGCCCGCGCTCGAGGCGCGCGACATACGTATCGAACATCGGACCGGTGAACGCATTGACCGTGGTCGTCGTCCAGCGCTCGAACTCGCGCATGCTTTGAAAGACGTCGGCCGAGCAGGACACGAACAGCTCAGGCGCTTGCCTGGCGAGAATCTCGGCGGCGCGCCGCTCGTGGTCGGGATTGGCGTAGGAGTTGAGGAAGCACACCGCGACCGCCCCGACGCCGAGCTCGCGGAAACGCCGGGCCGCCGCCGACACGGCTGTCTCGTCGAGTGGGGTTTCGACACTGCCGTCGAACAGCACGCGCTCGGCAACCTCGATACGAAGACTGCGCGGCGTCAGCGGCGGCGGATAGGTGATCCTCAGATCGAACAGGTCGTAGCGCCGCTCGAACCCCATATCCATGATGTCGGTGAAGCCGGCCGAGCCCAGTAGTCCCGTGACCGCTCCCTTTCGCTCGATGACGGCGTTCGTCACAAGCGTCGTGCCATGCACGATCTCGCCGACATCGGCGAGGCTGATGGCGCCTTCGCCTGCAAGGGCAACAACGCCATCGATCACGGCGCGCGAAGGGTCGTCGGGCGAGGTCAGTCGCTTATGAATCGACAGGCGCCCGGATGCACCGTCCGACAGAGCGAAATCCGTGAACGTGCCCCCGATATCTACCCCGATCCTCAGCATGCCGCACTTCGCCTTTCTGTCATGCGCGAGATGGACTGCGCGCAACGCGCAGCCCTTCGCGACACCGTGGCATGACGCGATGCAAAAAGGAAAGAGACGACAGGACGCGGGGGTGCCGAACGGGCTGCGAGTTCGGGTTGCGCCGCGGGAAACTCGCGCCCGAGCGGGCCTCGTCAGTCGCGCTCCATGGGCAGGCTCGGGTCTTTGGTCCACTCCTGCATCGAGTTCATGTAAACGCCGACATCCGAAGCGCCGAGAGCCGTCAGCGCAAGGGCCGTGAGCGAGGCTGCGATGCCGCCGCCGCAGTAAGCGATCACGCGCCGGCCATCGAGAAGCCCCGCTTCGCCGAACCGGCGTCGCAATTCTTCGGCTGGCAGGAACGCCTGTGTTTCAGCATCGACGATGCCACGCGAGGAAATGTTGCAGCTTCCCGGAATGCGGCCGGGCCGGCCGTAGTGAACCCCGCCCGTGCCCGCGTGCTGCTCGGGCAACAGGGCATTGACGATGCCGGTGCCGGCTCCGATTGCCGAAAGGACTTCGTCCTTGCCGACGAAGTGGCCCGATCGCGGCCGCGCGGTGAAATGCGCCTCCGGGTAGACGTTGGACCTGATCTCGACCGGACGGCCGCCTTTGATCCAGCTCGTCAATCCGCCGTCCAGAACCCGGGCTGCATCGAAGCCGTAGCCTTTGAGCATCCACCACACTCGCGCAGCCCAGGCGCCATAGGTCCGGTCGTAGACCACAACGCGCGTACCATCGCCGATACCGAGCTTGCCCGCAGCCTCAGCGAATGCCTGCGGGCCGAGGAGACCGAACCTCCAGGGACTGGCCCGATCTGAGAGTTCGTCCGCCAGATCGAGGAACGCAGCGCCAGGAATGTGGCCCTCGTCGTAGCCGTTGCGTCCGCTTCCCACGGTCAGCGCGCTGCCGTCCGCCGTCGGGCTCAGGAACGTCGTGCAATCGAAGATCCTGAGATCAGGGGCGGCGAGTTCCGCCGCAAGCTCGCGCGTCGAGATCAATGGCGCCGGATTTGGGAAAGACTGGATCATGAACAAAACCTTTTCGCCCGCGTTGCACAGCCGTTGCGATCGAGACGTCTCGGCGCCATGTTAGCGGCATGAGCAAGACGGTGTCGCGGGGGCAATCCGAAAGGGAGGCCCGCATGTCGAACAAAGCCAGTGACGAGCAGGCGGCAAACCCCGGGGCCGCCGCGGGTCCGACCGCCCCGGAGCGAGGCGGGGAACGGGCGCCTCTCGCCTCACGCGATGCAAAGATGCCGGCGGCGGCACGGTCTTCGGCAACCGACGTCGATGCGTTCCTGCGTCAGGTCAAACAGATGGCCCCGCCGACCACGGTCGGCCGTGGCAGGCTGGTGTTCGCCATGGACGCCACCATGAGCCGCCAGCCAACCTGGGACATGGCGCTCGCGCTGCAATCGGACATGTTCGAGATCGTGCGCGAGATCGGCGGCCTCGATGTGCAGCTGGTGTTTTTCCGCGGCAATCGCGAATGTCGCGCCTCGCGCTGGGTTGCAGATCCGGCGGCCCTGGCGCGCCTGATGACGACGGTCGATTGCCGCGGCGGGTTCACCCAGATCCGCAAGGTGCTTTCGCATGTGCGCACCGAATGCGACCGCGAACGCGTGAGTGCGCTCGTCTATGTGGGGGACTGCATGGAGGAGGACATCGACGATCTTTGCGGGCGGGCAGGCGAACTCGCCATTCGGGGCGTTCCGGTGTTCCTGTTCCAGGAGGGGCACGATGCGGCCGCGGCCCGTGCCTTCAGGGAGATCGCGACGCTGACGAGAGGTGCCTACTGCCGGTTCGATCAGGGATCGGCCGAACAACTGAGGGAGTTGCTGAAGGCGGTTGCCGTCTATGCTGCCGGAGGGCGCCAGGCGCTCATACGACTGGCCGACAGCCGCGGTGGCGATGCAGCGCGACGGCTGCTCGCCGATATGACCCGCAACTAGCATGCAGGCCTTTCTTCTCGGTTTGGCAACGTTGGCACTCGGTCTTCTCGGACTGAGCGCTTTCGCGCGGGCCAATCCCCACGTGCTCGCGCGACGCTCTCGCAGCATCCTCGGCGCAGCGACGCTGGCGGTCGCGGGCGTCGTTTTGCTGCGCGGTGCGGCGCATGTCGCGTTTGGCCTGGGCATGGTGGGCCTTTGGCTTCTCTCCGGTGGTCGCGGGCTGCCGTTCGGCGGGTCCGGAACGGAGGCGGCCGACGACAGCGACGGCCGGTCCTCGACGGTGCGGACCGACCATCTCGAGATGCAGCTCCATCATGCGAGCGGCAAGATGCGGGGCCGGGTGCTGAAAGGGTTCTTCCAGGGCCGCCGGCTCGAGACATTGAAGCCGGTGGAGCTGGCCCACTTGTGGCAGGACTGCCGCTTCGTCGATCCGCAATCGGCCCAGCTCGTCGAAGCCTACCTCGACCGGCTGCATCCGACGTGGCGCGACGACATGGCCCGCGCCGAGGCGGACGCACCGCGCGGCGCCGACGGCCGCATGACGCAAGCCGAGGCGCTCGACATCCTCGGTCTCAAGGGCGAGGCCACGGCCGACGACATCCGCCGGGCGCATCGCGAGCTGATGCTCAAAATGCATCCGGACCGCGGCGGCTCGACCTATCTGGCAGCAAAGATCAACGAGGCCAAGGACGTGGCGCTCGACGCGCTCGGCTAGGAGGCAATGGCGCGTCATTCCGTCGGGCGTTTTCGAAGGGTGACAAAGTCCGCTTGGGCCTGCTCGATGCGCGTCGCCTACTTGCCCCGCTCGGCCCTACTTGCAAGGTGTCGAGCAGGCAACCTCCTCGCGGCCCTCGACGCTGCCACGATAAAGCGAGACGCGCTCTCGATAGCATTTCGAGCCTTCCTGGACGATGCGCAGCACGAGCCCCTTCTGCGGCATGGCCTGACACATCACCTTCATGCCGGCGCTTCCGCCGGATGCCGGCGCGCCCTGCGCCAGCCGCATCGGCGCGTCCCCCGCGTGCGCGATCGCTCCGATCCGCTCGAGGAACGAGACCGTGCCCGCCTTCTGGAGTTGGCCAAAGCCAATCCATTCATAGGCCGCCTTTCCGTTTTGCGCGGTGACCTTGATCGATACGTCGCCCGTCTTGCCGCATGCCCCCGCGTCGACGCGCGTGCCCTGGGCTGTGCTCAACGCACGATAGTCGATGCGGCAGTCGAAGTTCCGCACCCAGATGTCGTACTGCTCGAGGCGGTGCGCGACCTCCTTGTAGGGGATGCCGTGCGCCCACGACTGGTAGACCGTCATCGCTGTTGGAATGGCACCGCCCACGGCCGCCGCAATCGCAATGACGCGGGCAGCGAGCAACGTCTTGGCGAGCGGTCCTCGTTTTGAATCTTCCTGCATCGTGGCGTAGACCGCCCGAGGATTGAGCTCCGACATGGCGAAACCTCCCGTTCTCCGGATCGTCCCGGATGTGGTGGATAGCTGCAAAGCACGGCGTTCGTGCGGCAACGAGCCGAAGTCGACGCTCATGGCGTCGTTGGTCTGCCGAGTAACCTGTCTCCCGGTGCGTGATGCCATTCGACTTGGTGAAATCGGGGCACCACCGTCGCTTGCGCCACCCGTTCACGTCCGGTTACGATCCGGTCCGCAGGAGGATACGAGGAGGCGAACGGGCAATCGCCCATCGTCTTGCTTATCGGTCGGGACCGGCGCCTTGAGGCCACGCAAGGCGCCGCGAAGCAGATAGCGCGTAGTGTCAATGCGGTAGGACCTTTTCACGGGCTATCACGCCGCCGACCATCCTGGATCAATCAAGCCTTGGTGCGGACCAAGGCAATGCCTAACAGACGATCGGAGAGAGCATGGCAAGCGAAGGCAAATGCCCCGTTACCGGGCAGGCACAAGGCAGCAAGGCCGCCAGAGCGAGGACGAACAAAGACTGGTGGCCGGACCACCTCGACCTGCAGATGCTGCATCGGAATTCGACGCTTACGGACCCCATGGGCGAGGCGTTCGACTATGTCGCCGAGTTCAAGACGCTGGACCTCGATGCAGTCATCGCCGACTTGCACAAGGTGATGACCGATTCGCAGGACTGGTGGCCGGCGGACTTCGGCCACTACGGCGGACTGATGGTCCGCATGGCCTGGCACAGCGCGGGGACGTATCGCATCACCGACGGCCGCGGCGGCGCGGGCGGGGGCCAACAGCGCTTCGCCCCGCTCAACAGCTGGCCCGACAATGCCAACCTCGACAAGGCCCGCCGCCTGCTATGGCCGGTCAAGCAGAAATACGGCCGGAAGCTCTCATGGGCCGATCTGATGATCCTCGCGGGCAACGTCGCGCTCGAGTCGATGGGCTTCAAGACCTTCGGCTTCGCCGGCGGACGCGCCGACGTGTGGGAGCCGGAAGAGCTGTTCTGGGGGCCTGAGGGCACATGGCTCGGCGACGAGCGCTACAGCGGCGAGCGCCAGCTCGCAGAGCCGCTCGGCGCGGTGCAGATGGGCCTCATCTATGTCAATCCGGAAGGTCCGAACGGAAATCCGGACCCGGTCGCGGCGGCCAGGGACATCCGCGAGACATTCTTCCGCATGGCCATGAACGATGAGGAAACGGTCGCCCTGATCGCGGGCGGGCACTCGTTCGGAAAGACCCACGGCGCGGGCGACCCATCGCTGGTCGGGCCGGAGCCGGAGGCCGGCGCGCTCGAGGACCAGGGCCTCGGCTGGAAGAGCAAGCACAAGACCGGTATCGGCTGCGATACCATAACCGGCGGGCCGGAAGTCACCTGGACGCAGACGCCGACCAAATGGAGCAATTTCTTCTTCAAGAACCTGTTCGAGAACGAGTGGGAGCTCACCACGAGCCCGGCCGGTGCGAAGCAATGGAAGGCGAAGAATGCGCCGGCCGACATCCCGGACGCCTTCGACCCGTCGAAGAAGCATGTGCCGACCATGCTGACGACGGACCTTTCGCTGCGAATGGACCCGGCCTACGAGAAGATCTCGCGCCGGTTCTATGAAAACCCGGATCAGTTCGCCGACGCGTTTGCGCGTGCGTGGTTCAAGCTCACGCATCGCGACATGGGGCCCCGCGCGCGCTACCTTGGCCCGCTCGTGCCGAAGGAAGTGCTGATCTGGCAGGATCCGATTCCTGCCGCCAGCGCTTCGCTCAGCGATGCCGACGCCGCGGCCCTGAAGGCGAAGATCCTGGCGTCCGGCCTGACCGTGCCACAACTCGTGTCGACGGCCTGGGCCTCCGCCTCGACGTTCCGCGGTTCCGACAAGCGCGGCGGCGCCAACGGAGCGCGCATTCGTCTCGCCCCGCAAAAGGACTGGGAGGTCAACCAGCCGGCACAGCTCAAGACAGTATTGGCCAAACTCGAAGACATTCAAAAGAGTTTCGGCAAGGCGGTGTCACTCGCCGACCTCATTGTTCTCGGCGGAACTGCTGCAGTCGAGAAGGCGGCAAAGGATGCCGGCGTCGACGTGAAGGTTCCCTTCATGCCGGGCCGGGGAGACGCCACGCAGGACCAGACCGATGTGGAGTCGTTTGCCCCGCTCGAGCCGCGCGCCGACGGCTTCCGGAACTACGTGAACAGCAAGAAGCCGCAGTTCATGCCGCCCGTCGAGGCGATCGTCGACCGGGCGGCCTTGCTGCGGCTGACCGGACCGGAGATGACCGTTCTGGTCGGCGGCCTGCGCGTCCTCGGCGCGAACGTCGGCGGTTCCCCTCATGGCGTGCTCACGAAGACAGTTGGCGCTCTGACGAACGACTTTTTCGTCAATCTCCTCGACATGAGCACGGAATGGTCGGCGACCGGTGACAACCTGTTCGAAGGGCGCGACCGGAAGACGAAGGCGGCCAAGTGGACCGCCACTTCGGTCGACCTGATCTTCGGCTCGCATTCGCAGCTCAGGGCATTTGCCGAGGTCTACGCGTGCTTCGACTCTCGGGAGAAGTTCGTCAAGGACTTCGTGGCCGCCTGGACAAAGGTCATGAACGCCGATCGCTTCGATCTCGCCTGATCGACCTTCGCCGAAGACTCCAGAAACGGCGCTTCAAGGCAACTTGATGCGCCGTTTCGCGTTTGGACGCGTGCCGAGAAGCGGCGATCGGTGGTGCGGGCAAACCTTGCTTTACCCGCATGCGCGTCACGGCGCGCGCACAAATCCGGGCGGTGGTCAGGCCAGATCGAGCGGGAAGATCGGCCGCCTGACGTGGCGGAACGGCAGCTTGCCGATGTCGTTCGACGTGATGCCGTTGCCCTCGTCGACGATCAGCACCTCGCTTGCGATCGGCTGGTAGGCGCCGCGGAAGTGCTGCATCGACTTCACGACGAGGACGGCGCGCTGCTTCGGGTCGATGCCGAGCGACGTGAAATACGTCAGGCAATAATTCTGGTAGCGCTTCGAAGCGAGCACAACCTCGACGCCGCCGATCTTGAACACGGCCGACGGTCCCATATCGATCTGTATGCCGCGCTGCATCTGGCATTCGAGCTTGAAGCGCCCGTCGGTCAATGCGGTCACGGTGCCTTCGGCCTCGATCGTCGGGCCGAACATCGGATCGATCTTGCCGCCGACGGCGAGCGTGAGCGTCGCGCCGACGCCGGCCTTGTGGCAGGCTGCGGCCGCGGCAGGATCGCAGATCGGCGAGATGGCTGCATCGGTGAGGCCGGCGTCGAGCATGGCTTTCAGGAGGCCGGTCGAATCGGAATAGCCGCCGCCGCCGGGATTATCGGCATAGTCAGCGATGACGACAGGGGCGCCGATCTTGGCCGTCTTTTTGGCAATACTCACGGCCTCGGTGGCCGTCAGCGGCTTCAGCGATGTGCGGTGCCGCGTCTCCCAGGCATGAGTCATGATCCGCATCGCCAACTCGCGGTACCGGGGATCGTAGCCCTCGCCGATCACGAGCGCCGAGGGGCCGACGTCGGGGATGTCCGCCTTCGAGAACCCGGCGAGGACGGAAACCGAATGAACGCCCTTCGTCGTCAGCATGCCCTGTGCCATGGCCAGCGCTTCCGTCATGGGCCCCGGCGTCGTCGTGCGGCCATGGTCGAGGCCGTCGATCATCACGCTCTGCGCCAGCGTCACGGTCGGATGGATCTCGCCCGCCAGCGTGCGCGCGATCAAGTCGCTGCATTCGGTGGCGATCTCGTAGAGATCGATGTGGGGATACGTGCGATAGGCCACGATCACGTCGGCGTTCTGGGCCATCGCGTGGGTAACGTTGGCGTGCAGATCGAGCGTCACGCCGATCGGCACGCTCAGACCCACCTTCTGCCGGATCAGTCGGAGCAGGCTGCCCTCGCCGTCGGGCGTATGCTCGCAGACCATGGCGCCATGCAATTGCAACAGCACCGCATCGACAGGTCCTTCCCGATCGATTGCCGCCAGCATGTGACCGGCAAAGGTGTCGAAGGCCTCCCTGGTGACGAGGCCCGACGGGGTCGCGTCGCCAACGATCGAAAGCACGGGCTGCCAGCCATGCCGGGTGCAGGCATCGAGAAAGGCGCAAACCTCGGTCTCGGTACCGGCGTAGGCGGATGCGATCGCGTCACCGATATAGAAGCTTCGCGATTTGTAGGCATCGAGCCCCGTCGGCAGCTTCGAGAACGTGTTGGTCTCGTGCTTGAAACCGCCGATCAGTATTTTGCGCGCCATCGCGTCCAACCTTTGTCCCGTGCCCGAGCGGCGCGCTCGAGCACGAACGCGCCAGCCTTATCTCTAGCGCGCACGGACGCGGGCTTCACGCAGCATTTCCAGACGGCCTGCGCAACGGCTTGCCATCGCATCGCACAGGTTGCACGGGCTGCGGTCGGACGTCGGCCGCCCGGGCCGCACCATGATACGCGCGCCCGGCCTCAGTCGGCCGTCTTCATGATGAAGGGATTGCCTCCGCCGGGACCGTTGTTGATCCAGACGCTTTTCGATTGGAGATAAGCGTCGATCGCCTCGGCGCCGTTCTCGCGCCCCAGACCGGATGCCTTGTAGCCGCCGAACGGCATCATGAAACTGACCGCGCGATAGGTGTTCACCCAGACCGTGCCCGCCTTGATGCGGCGGGCCATGGTATGCGCCCGCTTGACCGATTGGGTCCACACGCCCGAGCCGAGGCCATAGGCGATGTCGTTGGCGATGCGGACGGCGTCGTCCTCGTCCTTGAACTTGATCACCGAGAGGACGGGTCCGAACACCTCCTCCTGGGCGATGCGCATCGTGTTCTCGACGCCGGTGAAAATGGTGGGCTTGACGAAATACTTGCCACCGCCCTCCTCCTTCGTGGCCGGGCCGCCGCCGAGCACACAGCGCGCACCTTCGCCTTTGGCGATATCAATATAGCCAAGGATCTTCTCGTACTGGGGGGGCGTCGTGACAGGGCCGACCTGGGTGTCATAGAGGCTCGGATCGCCAAGGCGGGCCTGCTTCGCCATGGCGACCAGCTTCTCGACGAACTGGTCGTGAATGGTTTCCTGCACGAGAAGTCGAGAGCCGGCGATGCACGTCTGCCCGGTGGCCGCGAATATACCCGAGATGGCGCCGCTCACGGCATCGTCCAGGATGCAATCGTCGAACACGATGTTGGGAGACTTGCCGCCAAGCTCGAGCGACACCTTCTTGAACGTGCGCGCGGCAAGTTCGTTGACGCGGGCCCCCGTCGCCGTCCCGCCCGTGAAGGCGACCTTGGCGACGCTCGGGTGCGTGACGAGCGGCTCGCCGACGACTGCGCCGTAGCCGGTCACGACGTTGACAACTCCGGGCGGGATTTCGGCCTCTTCGATGACGAGCTTCATGAACTCGAGCATCGAGGCGGACGTGTATTCCGATGGCTTGATGACGATCGTGCAGCCGGCGGCGAGTGCCGGCGCCATCTTCCAACCCGCCAGCATCAGCGGTGAATTCCACGGCGTGATGAAGGCGCACACGCCCACCGGCTCGCGCAGGATGTAGTTGAAGTGATCCGGCCGGTCGACAGGCACGACGGCACCCTGAATTTTGTCCGCCATGCCACCATAATAATAGAACCATTCGGGCAGATACTTCGTCTGCGCCGCCATCTCGGAGATCAACTTGCCGTTGTCGCGCACCTCGATCCGGGCCAGATGCTCGGCGTGTTTTTCGATGAGGGCCGCGATACGCCGCATGGCCCTACCGCGCGCGGTTGCGGTCATTTTCGGCCATGGGCCCGTCTCGAAGGCGCGCGACGCCGCTTCGACGGCGCGCCGCACGTCGGTCTCGTCGCACTCCGGAATGCGCGCCCACGGTTCGCCCGTATAGGGGTCACTGGTCAGGAACGTCTTGCCGGATGCGGCCCCGGTCCACTTCCCGTCGATGTAGGTCTGATAGTCCACCAGCGTTGTCGGGCGATCTTGCATGATTGCCTCCTCTCAGATTGCGGAATCCGCGCGACGACCGCCAACCCGGCAGGGCAGCTGATCGAGATGTCCCATGCAATTTAGCCAACCAGGGGGCTCACGGCCAGTGACAGGCAGGCAGCGCTAAGTGCTGGCAGCAGCGTCGCCATGACGACCCGCGTCCGGGGCTCGCCGCGAAACCCAGCCGCAGCGCAGTTCGACGTCCGCCAGCCGGTGCGCACTGGCGCACGTAAGCAGAAATCGGCCAACCGCTTCGATCAGCCCGAGCCGCCCCGTCCCTCGATGACGCGCAGGCCGCCTCGTGGCGCAGTCGCTGGCTGGTTGGTCGCCACATCCAACAGATGCCGGCCTATGAGCGCCGCGAGAGACGCCAGTCGTTCCTCGGAAACTTCGGGATCGTCGGCTGCATCAGCCAAAGTTCGCAACAAGGCAGCAGCATGCACGCGACTTTCCACCACGCGAGACGCCATCCCCTGATCCCCCTCTGTGCGACGCTCGTCGAGCTTGTCCCGAGACGGTCGTCGACGCAACTGCTGTCCGACATATCCACAGGCTGCGAAGCGACGAAAGCCTGACTGACCGCTTGGCGTCGCCTCGGTCCCAGCGCAACGGTCCGAAGTTATCCCCGCCGCTCCGGGCCGCTTCATACTCGCTCGCAAGATCGCCCTTCAGCCGCGAGACCCGACCCGCATGGACGCGACACCGAACCTCGACCTGCCCTACATCATGGCCGCCCAGGCCCAGAAGCACGTGACGCACAACGAGGCGATCCGCGTGCTGGACGCCATCGTGCAGCTTGCGGTGCTCGACAGGGACCTCGATGCGCCGCCTGCCTCTCCGGCCGAGGGCGACAGGTACATCGTCGCCACCTCGGCATCCGGCGGGTGGACCGGCCACGACCTCGAAGTGGCAGCCTTCCAGGATGGCGCTTGGTCCTTCTACGCCCCGGCAGAAGGCTGGCTCGCCTGGGTCGCCGACGAAGACAGCCTCGTTGCGTGGGACGGCGCGGACTGGGTTGCGACAAGCGGCGCGACAAACCTCAACCCCGCGGCGCTGGTCGGCGTCAACACCACAGCCGACGCCACCAACCGCCTTGCCGCAAAGTCCGATGCGGTGCTGTTCAGCCACGACGACGTGACGCCGGGGACGGGCGACCAGCGCACCATCCTGAACAAGGCGGCGGCCGGCAACACGGCGTCGTTCGTCTACCAGACCGCCTTTTCCGGCCGTGCCGAGATCGGCCTTGCCGGTGACGACGATTTCTCGTTCAAGGTGTCGGCCGACGGGGCGGTGTGGACCGAAGCGCTGCGCTTGAAGAAAGACGGCTCGGCAGTCGTCGCCGGCGTGCCGGTCCGGCACACCGCGCCACCGAAGCTGCCGACCTACACGGTGGCAACTCGACCCTCGGCCGCCACCTATGCGGCCGGCTCGCTCATCTACGTGTCCGACTGGCCGGGCGGCGGCATCGCCATGGTCTCGGACGGGACGGCTTGGCGCCCGGTGCCGCGCCGCCGCGGTCGCGTGTCGGAGATCCTCGATGGCGACGAGGGCGTAGCCTTCAACTTCGGCCTGGCACGCGGCCTCGTTGCCGACTTCACCGGCTCCTTGTCCGTAAGCGGCCGTGCCGACGACATGGTGACGCTGACCCGCGCCTCCGATGGCACCTTCATCGGCTCCAACGGGCTGCTGCAAAGCGCCTCGAGCAACGTGCTGCGCTATACGTATGATCCCGTTGCCCGCGATAAAGGACGGTTGCTGCTCGAGGGCGCGGCGACGAACCTACTCGTCAGGTCGGCAGAATTCGGGTCGTGGAGCGCAGCGCAATGCAGCGTTTCGAGCAATGCGGCGGCGGCACCGGACGGCACGACGACCGCCGACAAGATCGTCGAGGACAGCGCCACCAACAGCCACTATCTCCTGCTCGGCGCGACGGGGACCACGAACACCAATCAGCATGTGTTCAGCGTTTGGGCCAAGGCGGACAGCAGGAGCGTTATCCGCCTCCGCTTTTTCGAAGGCTCGACGTTCACCCGAAACGTGTTTGCGGACTTTGACCTATCTGCGGGCACTGCGTCGGCGGCAACGACAGGCGGCGCCACGGCGACGTCGGCGGGCATAGAAGCCTTTGCGGGTGGGTGGTATCGGTGCTGGGTCTCCTGCGTGCTGGGCGGGTCGGACACAACGATCCAGGCCCGAGTGCACATTCTCAGTGCCGTTGGGGTTTCATCCTACGCTGGCGACGGCACGTCCGGCCTTTACGTCTGGGGTGCCCAGCTGGAGGTCGGCTCGGTCCCCACGAGCTATATCGCCACCACGTCATCCACGGCCACGCGCTCCGCGGACAGCCTTGTCGTCGGCCCGAGCACCTTCCCGGTGCAGGCGAGCGGCGAGTGCACGCTCTATGTGCGCTGGCGCATCAAGAGCCAAACAGCGTCCACGTCCGGAAAGGTCCGGGCGACGAACAGCAGCGATAGCGAGTACATCTCGTTTCGGGAAACGACCGTCATCGGTGGCGCGGATTTGGCCGTCTACGATAACCCCGCATTTGTGGTCGATACAGCTTCGCAAGCGATCACCCTCGGCGCCGAATATGCCCTGGCGGCAAGTGTGCGCGCCAACGACGCAAAGTTCTACGTCAATGGCGCGCAGTTCGCGGCCGACACCAGTTTGACCGTGCCGACCATCGATCGCCTGGCCATTACCCCCGGCTCCGGCTCCATCTACGAAATCGACGAGATTGCCTACATCGCGCGTGCGCTCGGCGCCGCCGAATTGGCCGCGCTTACTGCTCTTTAGTGGCGCGCACCGACTCGCCGGAGGCGAGCCGGTGCGCGCGGTATCCGAGGCGTGGTGAGGGTGCGTACCGCGCAATGATGCGAAGACCGTCTCGGCCCGGCTCAGCCACGTCGCTGGCGGCCGGCTCCCCGCAGGGGAGTCGCCAGCGACAAACGAAAGACCAGGACAATGCTAAACCATTTTCTTAAGTTCGAAAGCGAAGCCGACGCCAAAGCCGCGCTGACCGCCTACGCTCCCGATGGCGAATGGGATATGTCGCGCGTCATTCCCGGTCAGCGCGTCGTGCTGGCGCGCGCGGTGTGGGACCACAGCGACCCTGACAACCCGACCGAGGTATCGCCCGAGGCGATCTTGCCCGGTTACTTCGTGACGATATCGCTGCCGGACCTCGACGAGGCCCTGCGCGATCTCCCCGACACTGCCTGCCGCCTGATCGGCGACAGCGTGGCGGGGGGACTCGTCTACAAGGCACCGAACCTCGACGAAGGACTACTCGCTACGGCGATCATCGAGCCAGTGCCTTCGGGATCGGTTTACTTTTAGGGATCGCCGGCTACTGCGCTCAACGCAGCCCGCCCGAGTTCGCCCCACGTCCGCTACTGCATGAACCAGCCGTGGCTGACAACGATCGACTGTCCGGTCATCACGTTGCTATTGGCCGCAGCAAAGAACAAAACGGCGTCGGCGACATCATCCGTGGTGGTGAACTCGCCGTCGACCGTATCCTTGAGCATGACGTCCTTGACGACCTGAGCCTCCGTGATGCCGAGCTCCTTGGCCTGCTCCGGGATCTGCTTGTCGACGAGAGGCGTGCGGACAAAGCCTGGGCAGACCACGTTGGCCGTCACATTATGCTCGGCGCCTTCCTTCGCGAGCACCTTGGCGAGACCGAGCAAGCCGTGCTTGGCGGTGACGTAGGGCGCCTTCAGCTTGGAGGCCTCCTTCGAATGGACGGAGCCCATGTAGACCACCCTGCCGTAATTGGCCGCGTACATATGCTTGAGGCAGGCGCGCGTCGTCAGGAAGGCACCATCGAGGTGGATCGACAAGAGCTTCTTCCAATCGGCGTATGGAAACTCAACCAATGGCTTTACGATCTGGATGCCGGCGTTGCTGACAAGGATGTCGACTTTGCCATACCTGGCGACAACCTCCGCCACGCCGTTCTCGACTTGCGCCTCGTCCGTGACATTCATCGCCACGGCAAAGGCGTCGCCTCCCTTCGCCTTGATCTCCGATGCCGTCATCTGCGCGGCCTCGAGGTTGAGATCGGCAATGACGGGCACGCCGCCCTCGGCGGCAAAGCGGATGGCGATCTCCTTGCCGATACCGCTGGCGGCGCCAGTGACGATGGCAATTCTACCATTGAAGCGCGACATCTGGTTCATCCCTGGTTATGCGCCGTGGCGCGTCTGCGTATCGGGCGAGGCAATCGTGGACGACCACTCCGAGGCCCATGGCCGGGGCGGCGGCCCAGCGGAATGCCGAGCCTACCTCCCCGACCGACCGACAGGCGTACGACATCGCAGATTGCGCGTGGGCAAAGGTGCAGCGCTGCCGGGCCGATCCAGTAAGCCGCGGAGGGACACCCTTCATGTAGTAGCGGACGAGGCCGCGTGCACGTGTGACGCAGTCGACATCATTGGGGATGTCGACCCGAGACCGCCGGGGATCACCCGAGCGTCATTGAAACCTGGGCTCGGGAGCGATCGGCTTTGCAGATCATAAAGCGACAGAGAGGCACGCAAATTCCGCGTCACGTTCCGCCATCCAGTCCTCGAGCGGAATGCCGGGGCCATCGGCACATCTGACCACCGCATTGCAAGAGGCGACGGTCGCGCACGCGCCGACGAAGCCCGCAGGACGGACCCGGCCGGCGGCTTCGAAGCGCCGCCGGCTCGTCATCTCGTGATCAGGTCGTCAGCCAGCCGAATTCCTGCGGCTTGCGACCGGCGGCCCAATGCAGCTTGACGTTGACGAGTGCAGGGCCTTTGAACGCCATCGCTTCCGCCAGTGCGCCCTTCAGATCCTTCGGATCTTCGATGTTGAAACCTTTGCCGCCGAATGCCTCGAGCACCTTGTCGTAGCGCGCGCCGTAGATAAGAGAGCGCGGCGGATTGGCGAATGGATCGTCCGGATATTTTTCCGTGCCGGAGCCGATGCCGCCGTTATTCAGAACCACGATCTTGGCATTCATTCTGTAGCGACAGATGGTCTCGAACTCCATGCCCGAGAAGCCGATCGCGGAATCGCCCGATACCGAGATGACCGGTTTGTTCGGGTTGACGGCGCAGGCTGCGACGACGAAGCCCATGCCGATGCCCATGGTGCCATACGTTCCCGCATCGAGACGATGACGGGCGAAGGTGTTCGGCAACTGAGTGCGGCCGATATCCATCGTGTTCGCGCCTTCGCCGACGATGATGGCGTCTTGCGGAGCCCAGGCGGCAATGTCCTTGAGCGCGCGGTAGTAGTTCGTCGGCGACGCATTGTCGTCGATCATGGGCTGGATCTGCTTGGCGTTCTTGGCGGCCGCGTCCGCGATCGTCTTTCTCCATGGGGTTCCCTCGGCGTAGAACCACTGCCGCTCGCGCAATGCCTCATTGAGCTGCCCGACGACAGCCTTGCCGTCACCGACCAGCGCGACTTCCGTCGGTACGTTCTGGCCAATGGCCTCGGGCGAGATATCGAGCTGGATGATGCGCACGTTCTTGTTGAAGCGCGGTGCCATGCCGTAGTGCATGATCCAGTTGAGGCGCGCGCCCATGACGAAGACGACATCGGCCTCCTTGAGCGCAGTCGAGCGAGCGGCTCCGACCGAGAGCGGATGACTGTCGTCCATCACGCCTTTGCCCATGGGCGAAGCAAGGAACGGCAGCTTCGTGCGCTCGATGAAGGCACGGACTTCGTCTTCGGCGCGCGACCACGCCATCCCCTTGCCGACGATGACAAGCGGCTTCTCGGCCGAGGCCAGCGCATCGAGCGCGCGCTTCACGTCCTCGCCCATCGCCATCGAGCGCGGCGGCTCGGCCGACTTCGGCGGGAAATTGACGTCGCCGTCTGCAACCTCACCCTTGATGATGTCATCTGCGATGTCGAGGTAGGTCGCGCCTGGGCGGCCGTAGATCGATTGCCGGACCGCCTGCTCGACGTAGAACGGAATACGGTAGGTGTGCTCGATGGCGTGCGCGAACTTGCAGAACGGCGAAGCGATCTGCACCTGGCGCTCCTCCTGGAACGCACCCATGCCATTTTGATACGTGGGCGAGGCGCCGCCGATACCGATCATGGGCCAGCAGTTCTGCTGGGCATTGGCGAGGCCGGCCAGCATGTGGACGACGCCCGGGCCGGACACGGTGAGGCAAGCTCCGGGACGTCCGGTGAGATAGCCCGCCGCCTGCGCCGCGTACGATGCGGTCTGCTCGTTGCGCATGCCGATGTACTTGATGCCGGCCTTCTGCGCTTCGGCAGCGATCTGCTGCACGGGAAAGCCGACGATGCCGAACATATAGTCGACACCCTGCTGCTTTAGGCTGCGCGCCATGATCTCGGCGCCGTTCAGCTTGGCCATCTGTTCCTCCTGTGTGCACACATTTTCTGACGCCCAGCGCCATCGTTCTTATGAGTATCCGGGTAGCCCCTCGTCGGAAACGATGGCACAGTTCCAACGGGCATGGGAACAGACTTCACACGCCCGGCGATCGGCGGCGGCGCCGGAAACGGGTGCACCGATCGTCCGTCGACCATCGACGGCGGGCCGCTATCGATGGCGCGCGCCGACCGATAACCTGCCGTAAGGACACATCCCCTATCTTTCCATCACGAGCCCGAGCCGATGAAGCTGCTGCTTTCCGCATTCGCGCAAAAGACCTGGGGCGACCGCATTCTCGCCGCCGTACCGGATGGCACGCTGACATTCATCACGGCTGAGGACGCCGGCAGCAGCGAGAGCCCATGTTCCGCGGACATCGCCTTCATGACACGCGAAGTGACGGGCGCGTCGAGCAAGGGCAATGCCACGCCCGAGCTGCGCAATTTCGCCAAGTGCCTGCGCAAATCGCCCAATCTCAAATGGCTGCAGATCCACCCCGCCGGTGCGGAACTCCCGATCTATCGCGAGTTGCGTGGCCGCGGCGTCAAGGTGACGACGGCGTCGGGCGCGACGGCGCTGTCGGTTGCCCATAGCGCTTTGGGCGGTCTGATCGCGATCAACCGGCGGTTTCCGCTGTTGGCCGACGCCCAGCGGCGCCGCGCCTGGGAGCCCAGGCTCGGGACCAACGCACCTCGCGATTTCAAAGGACAGACCGCGGTCGTGGTAGGTCTCGGGCCGATCGGACGCAACCTTGCGCCACTGCTCAAGATGCTCGGGATGCGTGTTATCGGCGTGCGCCGCGCGCCGACCGCGATTGCCCCGTGCGACCGAACGATCACCTATGACGAGTTGCCGTCCGTACTGACCGAAGCCGACGTCATGGTGCTTTGTTGTCCCGCCTCGCCAACAACGACGGGCCTGGCCAACGCGGCCGCCTTCGACGCGATGCCGAAAGGTTCGCTCCTCGTCAACGTGTCGCGTGGCGTGGTTGCGGTCGAGGCCGACATCGTCGAGGCTTTGCGCCGCGGACAACTTGCCGGTGCCTATCTCGACGTCTTCGAGCATGAGCCACTCAATCCTGCATCACCGCTTTGGGATATGCCGAACGTGATCGTTTCGCCCCATACGGCAAGCCACACGCTCGGCCAGAACGAGGCTATCTTCGATATCTTCCTGGATAACCTCGACCGCTGGCGCGACGAGCGCGCGCTTCGTAATGACGTCGACAAGCTTGGATGATCAGCGACGGGAGACGCGACTGTGAGCACGGACATCATCGGAACGTGGCGACTGGCGAAGGGCTCGGCGACGTTCGAGGACGGCACGTCGGCGCCACCACCCTATGGCGGCGAAAAGGGCATGGGTCGGATCACACTCAACGCCGATGGGAGGATGATGGCGGTGCTATGCGACGGACGGCCGACATTGCCGGACGGAGAGCCCCGGGAATACAGCTCCTACTGCGGCAACTATACGTTCGATGGAACCCGGCTGATCACGGTCGTCGATGCGACCTCGGACTCGGGCCGCCTCAGCGGCGAGCAGATCCGCCACGTCAGCTTCGAGAACGGATACATGGTCTTCCGGCACACGTCGCGCCGCGCGGACGGCCGGCGCATCCACCGAGAGATGTCGTGGGTGAAGATCTCGGACGTTTAAGGCGACGGCCAGCCAACCGCGATGCCGGATTGGCCGAGGCGTCCGGGCACCGTGGGAGGCGTTACTCGATCGGCACGAAGATCGAGTGGCGCAGCTTGCCGCCGATCGACTTCGACAAATGCCCCTTGCCGTGCACATCCTCGACCAGGATCACTTCGCCGGCGCCGATCTCGCGCGCTTCGCCGTCGGAGGCCGTGATGCGCACGCCACCATCGAGATTGATGATGTACTGGCGCCGCGGCGCCGGGTGCCAGTCGAGGTCATAGTCCCCTGCGGTCTCGCGAAAAATGATACCGGTAGCGGGGAGACGCTTCGACATTTTCGAGAAGTTGCGCGTCTCGGTCCACTCGACCTCGACGTCGCGCCAATGACTTTCGCCCTTCTCGTCGGCAAACAGATTGTGAATGCGCATCGGCGCTTCTCCCATCGGTTCTCTTTGCTGGTCTCTCGTGGCCGGTCGACGCGTCAGCCCGTTATGACCTTGGCTGCCTTCAGCTCGCCGATCGTCCCCCGGTCGAGCTCCAGCCAGTCCGCCAACACCCTGTCGGAGTGCTCGCCCAGAAGTGGCGCCGACGTGACCGGCGGCGTCTGTCCGTCGAACCGCACCGGCCAGCCGCTCATCGTATAGTCTCCGACCGCGGGGTGCCGCATCGTCTGGCGAATGCCGCGCTCCACGAAGTTGCGGTCGTCGGCGATCTCGCGCGTATCGAGAACGGCGCCCGCCGGAATCGCCGCCTGGCTGATGATGCGCCACGCCTCGTTCTTGTGGTGCTGGCGCGTCCAGTTCGCCACGATCTCGTCGACTTCGCCTCGGTGCTGCGTTCTCGCCGCGGGCGTCGCAAATCGTGCATCCCCGATCAGATCCTCCCGGCCCATCAGCTTGAGCAGGCGGTTCCAATGCTCGGGATTGGCAGGGCTGGTGAAGACATAGACGTAGTCGTTGGGCCCTCCGCCCTTGGTCGGATAGACACCGATGGGCGGGCTGCCGCCGCCGACCGTCTTCGAGCCGGCTCGCGGCGCCGGCTTGCCGCCGGTGCGCTCCATGTAGGTGAAGGCATTGCGGATATAGTGCAGGATCGAGTCCTGCATCGCCACCTCGAGCCGCTCGCCCTTGCCGGTGCGCAACTTGCGCACATAGGCGCCGAGGATCGAGATCGCCATCAGCATGCCCGTGCCCGTATCGCCCACCGTCGTTCCTGGCTTGCACGGAACGCCGTCCTCTTCACCCGTGATCGACATCAGCCCGCCGGCAGCCTGGGCGATCATGTCGAAGGCGAGGCCGTTCTCGTGCGGGCTGCCTTTGCCGAAACCTTTGATCTGGCAGTAGATGATGCCCGGATTGATCTCGCTTACGACATCGTAGCCAAGGCCCAGCCGCTCTATGGCTCCGGGAGCGAAGTTCTCGATCATCACGTCCGCGCGCGCGATCAGTTTCTTGACGAGATCAAGGCCGCGCGGATCCTTGAGGTTGACGGCCGCCGAGCGCTTGTTGGCATTGTACTGCAGGAAATAGAAGGAATCCTGCTGGCCCTCGGCCCGGTTGGTCGAACGGCCAGGGTCGCCGACGCCCGGATTTTCCACCTTGACGACTTCGGCGCCGAGCCAAGCCAGCGCTTCGGTGCATGATGGTCCGGCCTCGAACTGCGTGAAGTCGAGGATTCGCAAGCCCTTGAGGCAGTCTTCTCCGCTCATGCGCTTCGCTCCCAAAATCTTCGTATGTCGAAGCTTAGGCATGGAGCGCGGCGCGCGTCGAGACAGACGTGATCTGCGCAAGCCTACATTGGGTTCCTCGGCAAAGGCGGCTGGTCGGGAACGGGCAATGGATCATCGATCGGCAGCGGTGGATCGGGTTCGTTGGGCGGCAGATCCGGCGGACGCGGGATGGGTCCCGGCGGCGGCGGCGGAACAATAGGCTCGGGAGGTTCGGGCGGCCTCGGGTCGGGCTGGGGGGCGTGCGGTGTGAGCATGCTGTCTCTCGCAGTTGGCCTTCACGGGCATCCGGGCATTGGCCCGTTGCTGGTTAAGACATTCTGTCGGAGAAGAGTTCCGCTCGAAATTCCGCCGCCGGCCAGAATGCCGGCCAGGCACGCGCCAGCAAGGCCGGCGAGATGCAAAGCCGCCGTCCTTGACACACGGGCCCAGCGCTGCCCGTGTGGACCTCAGTTCACGGAAGCGGAATATGCACGGCAATCGCAGCGCTTGCAATGACGGCGGGGTCGTTGTTCTCGGGGTCGGGAATGTCGAGACCACCCTTTACCGCCTTCACCGTCACGTTGCCGACCGGCAGCGAAGACTTGACCTTCTCGACGTCTACCTTGGCCGGTTGCTGGACGCCGATCGTCACCTCGACGTCGATGTCTTTTTTGTCGACCCCGAGGGAGCGGATGAATGCGAGCGACGAATGATGCAAGGCATCCTGGACGGCACGCAACGCCGCCTTGGTGTAGTCGGAGCCATGCAGATCGTTGCCCGTGCCGAGTTCGAGGATGACGCGTTTCTTAGACATGACCGGTCTCCTCAAACATCCAGGCTGACGACAGCGCAGGCATTGGCGATCAGCGTGGCGTCGGTGCCCGCGTCGTTCTTGATCTCCAGGCCGCCTTCCACGACCGTCACCGTCCCCTTGCCATAGGGGAGCACCTTCAGCACCTCGGCCTTGTCGACCGTCTCTGGACGCGGCACGCCGATGTGCACGTCGACCTGCATTGCCTCGAGCGGCCGGCCCATCGCCGTCGCAATCGACAGCGAGTTGTGCCAGAGCGCGTCGCGCAGTGCGCGGCACGCGGCCTTGGTCGGATCAGAGCCGCGAATATCGGTGCCCATGCCGATTTCGAGCACCATGCGCTTCTTTGCCATGGATGGCCTTCCAGTTGAGAGCGTTCCTATCGCGATCATCATGCGCCGGGCTCGGAGGCGTTGCACCTGCAAAAACGGTTTCCCACCTGATCGCGACGGAACCGTCTTTCCCTTGGCCATTTGCGCCGCCTGCTGCCAAGCTACGCCGCTCGCGGTCCATGGGAGTGCCCGAATGCTGCCGCAGGACCCGCAACGGCCAGAGGAGGAAGATCGCGTCAAGCGCGTTCTACCGTGGCTCGTCGCCGTCGCATTCTTCATGCAGGCGCTCGATACGACGATCCTGAACACGGCCGTCCCGACCATGGCCGAGGCCCTGGGCGTTCGACCGCTCGACATGAAATCCGTGCTCAGCTGCTACACGCTGAGTGTCGCCGTCTTCGTTCCCGTCAGTGGCTGGATCGCGGATCGCTTCGGCACCCGGCGGGTCTTCGCGACCGCCATCGCGCTGTTCATGCTCGGCTCGCTGTTGGCCGGGCTTGCGAACAGTGTTCAAGGATTGGTTTTCAGTCGAATTCTGCAGGGCTTCGGGGGTGCCATGATGGTTCCCGTCGGCCGGCTGACGATGGTCCGCACGTTTCCGAAATCAGAGTTGGTCCGCGCCATGACGTTCGTCTCGATGCCGGCGCTGGTCGGGCCGATGCTCGGACCCGTCGTCGGCGGCTTGATCGTGCACTACCTGCACTGGCGGTTGATTTTCCTCGTCAACCTTCCGGTTGGCCTCGCGGGGCTCGTGTTGATCATTCGCAACATGCCCGACTACCGCTCGGATCAGGTCTGGCCGCTCGACTGGCGCGGACTTCTGCTGTTCAGTTCCGGGCTGGCGCTGCTCTCGTATGTCCTCGAAGTTTTCGGCGCGCATTCCCTGCCGGGCTCGACGATCCTGCTTTTGCTCGGGGTGTCCGTCGCGCTGATCGTCGGCTATGCGTATCATGCGCTCGGCGCCGAGCATCCGTTGCTGCGGCTCAACCTGTTTCGCATTCGCACCTTCCGCACGGCGGCCGTGGGCAGCTTCGTAACCCGGCTCGGCGCATCGGGCGTGCCGTTCCTGCTGCCGCTACTCTACCAGTCGGGGCTCGGCTACTCGCCGGTCCAGTCGGCGTTGCTGATCCTGCCCCAGTTCATGACCGCGCTCACCGTCAAGGCACTGATCCCGAAGATCCTAGCCAGGCTCGGCTATCGCGGCGTGCTGACCACGAACACGATCGCGGTCGGCCTGCTGATCGCATCGTTTTCGACCATCCACAGCGGCACGGCGGTGCCAATCATCCTGCTGCAGGCAAGCCTGTTCGGTTTCTGCCAGTCGCTCCAATTCTCGAGCATGAACACGCTCGTCTACGCCGATATCCGGGAGCGCGATGCCAGCATGGCGTCCACCATGGCGAGCACGCTGCAACAAATGTCGATGAGCTTCGGCGTTGCCACCGCCTCGCTGCTCGCCGCCTGGCTGGTGCCCGTCAACACAGGTATCGCATCGGCTGAACTGGTGGCGGGAATTCATAAGGCGTTTCTCGTGCTCGGGGCGCTAACCGTCGTCTCGACGCTGGTGTTTCGCGGGCTGAGAAAGGATGATGGCGCATCCGTGAGTTTGAAGGGCGAGGTTGCCGAGGTGCGGGACAAGAAGCTTCCGCCCGACACCTGAGCCGGTTCAAACGTCGTTCAATCGACCCAGAGGCGCGCGCAGCATGACCTCGACCCTATTCATCGCCTACGTTGCCACGTGCATCCTGCTGGCGGTAACGCCCGGCCCCAACATGGCGCTGATCATCTCGGCGACGCTCGCCGGCGGCCTGGCCGGCGGCATCGCGACCCTGCTCGGCACGCTGACGGGGCTTACCATCCTGGTCGCGATTGCGGCCCTCGGGATGACCTCCATCATGGTGCTGATGGCCGAGTGGTTCGACGTCATCCGGTGGCTGGGGGCGGTCTATCTGGTCGTGCTCGGCATGCGCCAACTCTGGCAATGGTGGCGATCCAGGCGGCTTGCAGCCGGGGCGGCGACGGACATTTCGCCGGCGTCCGCGGCGGTCTCGGCGAGCGGGCGATACATTCAGGGCGTCGCGGTCTCGCTCTCGAACCCGAAGGTGCTCCTGTTTCTGGGTGCCTTTTTTCCGCAGTTCGTCAATCCCGACCTGGCGCCTGGGCCGCAACTCGCCATCCTTGCCGTGCTTTTCGTCGTGGTTCTGACGGCAGTCGACATCTCTTACACGCTTGCCCTGGCGCGCGCCCGCGCCCGCATCGACATGGCGCGGCTGCGCGCGCTCGATGCGTTTTCCGGCGTGCTGCTGGTTGCCGGGGGTCTCGTCCTGGCGACGGCGCGCCGGCCCTGACGGCAAGAGCACGGAGAGGGCACCGCCGATCGAACGCCGTGCCACACGTGCCGATGCCGTTGCAGGGCAAGAGCCGGCCGGGCTAGTCTCGCCACCATGAAACGCATCGGCTTCTACTCAGGCTCCTTCGACCCGATCACCAACGGCCACACCGACGTGCTGCGCCGCTCGGCCGCGCTGGTCGACAGGCTGGTCATCGGCATCGGCATTCATCCCGGCAAGACGCCCCTCTTCTCGACGCAGGAGAAGCAGGCGATGATCGAGGCGGAGATGAAGCCGGTCACCGCCCGCTACGGCACCGAGATCGAGGTCGTCATGTTTGGCGGCCTCACCGTGGATGCGGCTCGCGAGGCCGGTGCTACGGCCATCTTCCGGGGCCTGCGCGACGGCACCGATCTCGACTACGAGATGCAGATGTCGGGCATGAACGGGTCGATGGCGCCGGACGTCGACACGGTCTTCCTGCCGGCCAGCCCCGACGTGCGTCACATCACTGCGACGCTCGTGCGCCAGATCGCCATGATGGGCGGCGACGTGACGAGCTTCGTGTCTCCGGCCGTGGCGGCGGCGCTCAAGGCGAAGGCGGCAGCCCGGAACGCCTGACCACGCCGGCCGAACGGATTGCGGCTTTGCCCGATTGCGGCCATAAGGCGGGTTCAAGCCCCGCTCGCACCGCAATGGACAACGGAGCCTCAGTTTGAAAACGCTTCTCGCGAGCCTCGCACTCGCCCTCGTCGCGCTGGCCCTGCCGGCCGCCGCTCAACCGAAGACCGACCCGGCCAACACGCTGGTGATCGAGCTGAAGACGGGCAAAGTCTACATCGAGCTTCTGCCGAAGCTGGCCCCGAAACACGTCGAGCGCGTCAAGACGCTGGCACGGCAAGGGTTCTACAACGGCATCGTCTTTCATCGCGTGATCAAGGGCTTCATGGCCCAGACCGGCGATCCGACCGGCACCGGCACGGGGGGATCGAAGCTCGGCAACGTGCCGGCCGAGTTCACGCCCACCCAATTCGAGCGCGGCACCGTCGGCGCGGCACGCACGCAAGACCCCAACAGCGCCGACAGCCAGTTCTTCATCTGCTTCGCGCATTCCCCGTTTCTCAACGGCCAGTACACCGTCTGGGGCAGAGTGGTCGAGGGCATGCAGTTCGTCGATCAGATCGCCAAAGGCGAGCCGCCCGCCAATCCAGACAAGATGCTGAAGGTTTACGTTCTGAAGGACGGACCGGGAAAGAAGTGAGAAAGGACCCCCCCCCATGGCCGACATCAAAGACCCCGAGAACACCATCCTCATGGAGACGACGAAGGGCCCCGTGGTGATCGAGCTCAGGCCCGATCTGGCGCCGGGCCATGTCGAGCGCATCAAGCTGCTGGCACGCGAAGGCTTTTACGACGGCATTGTGTTCCATCGCGTGATCGAAGGCTTCATGGCTCAGGTCGGCTGCCCGCAAGGCACCGGAACCGGCGGCTCGAAGCACCCGAACCTGAAGGCGGAATTCAACGCCGAGCCGCACGTGCGCGGCGTCTGCTCGATGGCCCGCTCGTCGATGCCGAACTCGGCCAACAGCCAGTTCTTCATCTGTTTCGACGACGCCGCATTCCTCGACCGGCAATACACGGTCTGGGGCAAGGTGATCGAGGGCATGGACAACGTCGACAAGATCAAGCGCGGCGAGCCGGTGCAAAATCCCGACAAAATCGTGTCGATGAAAGTCGCCGCGGACGCCGCGTGATTTGACTTTGGCCCTGGCGGGCGCCTGCGAGGTCATGGGCGTGGCGGCGGCGAACCGCCACGGTTTTCTAACCCGCTCGCAATCCGCCAGAGCTGGTCCCGCGAGCGGGAAAACCCGCCGCGGCCATTCGTTGATCATGAGAAGAGCAACATGCCGACCACCCACGCTTCCCCCACATTGCTGGGCCTCGCGAGGCCCGACGGCCCCGCTGCGCGCATTGCAACCGCGGCGGGCGCCATGCTGTTCGGCGTCTGCCTGCTGACGCTCTCCGCAAAGATCCAGGTGCCGTTCTGGCCCGTGCAGATGACCATGCAGACACTGGTCGTGCTGATGCTCGGCATGGCCTACGGCTCGCGCATGGGGGCGGCGACAGTGCTCGCGTATCTGCTCGTCGGCGCGGCGGGTTTCCCGGTGTTTGCCGGCACACCGGAGCGCGGTATCGGTCTGGCCTATATGACCGGTCCGACGGGGGGCTTCCTGCTCGGCTTCCTGTTCTCGGCCTGGGTGGTGGGCGTCCTGGGCGAGCGTGGCCTCGATCGGTCGTTGCTCGGCTGTGCGCTGGCTATGCTCGCTGGTCACGCCATCATCTCGTTTGCCGGCGTGCTCTGGCTCGCCGCTCTGCTCGGCACGACGAAAGCGATCCAGGTCGGCTTCGTTCCATTCCTTGCCTCGAGCGTACTGAAGACGGCGCTCGGCGCGCTGGCCTTGCCGCAGATCTGGCGCATCGTCGAGCGGCGCTCGGCACGCCACCAGCCGCATTGATCGGCTGATGAGCGAGGGCTCGCCATGACCGCGCGCCCTCGACTGCCGACCCGGCGTCGGGTACTTGCCGGTCTCGGAGCGCTAGCAGGGCCATCGATCATGGGCATTGGGGCATCGGGAAAGGCACCTGATAAACAGAAGCCGGTCCTGACCGGCGCCGAACGCCTCGCAGCCGACGGCTTCGCCCCGTTGCGCGGCAAGCGGGTCGGGCTCATCACCAACCATACCGGCCGCATCGGCGATGGGCGCCTGATCGACGCGCTCGCGACCGCGCCAGGCGTTTCCCTCGTCGCCATCCTGACGCCAGAGCACGGCCTCACCGGGACGACAGAGGCCGGCGCGAAAGTTGTAGGCGGCTTCGACGCGGCAACCGGCGTCAAGGTGCACAGCCTCTACGGCTCGTCCTATAGGCCGACGCCGGACATGCTCGCCGGGCTCGATGTCCTGGTCTTCGACATGCAGGATATCGGCACGCGCTTCTACACCTACATCTCGACGATGGGCCTCGCCATGCAGGCGGCCGCCGCCGCGCGCCTGCCGTTCGTCGTGCTCGACCGTCCGAACCCGCTCGGCGGCGACTACGTGTCGGGGTTTGTGCTCGAGCCTGCCTTTGCGTCGTTCGTCGGCCGATTCCGCATTCCCATCGCCCACGGGCTTTCGGTCGGCGAGCTTGCCCGCATGGTCAAAGGCGAGCGGATGCTTGCCGGACTTGACGGCCTGGCGCTCGACGTCGTCGCGGCATCGGGCTGGCGACGCGACATGCGCTGGCCCGAAACCGGGCGGGCGTGGTTCGCGACCAGCCCCAATATTCCGACATTCGAGACAGCCCTCGCCTATGCCGGAACCGGTCTCTTCGAGGCGACCGTGGCCAGCGAGGGCCGCGGCACGCCTGCACCGTTCCTCCTGCTGGGGCACGACAAGGCCGACGCCGGAGCCATCGTACGTGATCTCGCCGACGCGCGCTTGCCGGGTGTCCGTTTCGAGGCAGGCGGCATGACACCGCGTGCGATCGAGGGCGTGGCATCGAGCCCCCGCTTTCGCGGACGCCGCATCGCGGCTGTGCAGCTTGCCATCACCGATGTGGCGCAATACCAGCCCGTCGAGGCCGGCGCGCATCTGCTTGCCGCCTTCCATAAATCGCTCGGCCTGGCAAACGCCGGCCCGCTCGTGACCGACATGCACGCCCGAATGTTCGACCGGCTCGCCGGGACAGATCGCCTGCGCATGGCGCTCGATCGGGGTGCAACAGGCGCTGCGATCATCGCGGCGTGGCAGTCCGAGGTGGCGCGGTTCAGGCAGCGGCGCGCGCGTTACCTCGCCTATTGAGCCCGGACGGCCGAGCCCGGCGCGTGGGGGTCGCCCGGATCGCGATATTTCATCTATCTCGCGGACCGAAAACATGGGTACTTGAGCGCAATCCACCATTTGTCGCCACGAGAGCCCCGATGATCGAGATGTACGACCTCGCCGCTGCCGATCCCGCGGTGCGCTTCAGTCCCTACTGCTGGCGCACGCGCATGGCGCTCGCGCACAAGGGCCTCGAGGTGGCCACGATCGCCTGGCGCTTCACCAATCGCGACGCTCTCGCCTTCTCCGGGCAAGGTCGCGTGCCCGTGATCCGCGATGGAAAGACTGTCGTGTTCGATAGCTGGGAAATCGCCCGATATCTCGAACGGCAGTACCCCGACCGGCCGTCGCTGTTCGGCGGGCCGAAGGGCGAAGCGCACGCGCGCTTCCTCAACTGCTGGGCGGACGGTGTACTCAACCCGGGCCTCATCAGATTGGTGATCGGCGACGTTTACGCGGTGATCGCGGAACAGGATCGCGACTACTTCCTGACGTCGCGCACGGCGCGTTTCGGGGCGCCGCCCGATCGGGTCCAGGCCACGCGCGACGAAAGCGTCGCGGGTTTTCGCCAGAGCCTGGCGCCGCTGCGCACCACGCTCGAAGCCCAGAGCTTCCTCGGCGGCGACGAGCCGAGCTACGCAGACTACATTGTCTTCGGAGGCTTCATGTGGGCACGCAACGTCAGCGACTTCGAAACGCTCGAGGCATCGGACCCGATCGCCGCATGGCGCGAGCGCATGCTCGACCTGCACGGCGGGCTCGGCCGGAATGCACCACGCGCACGAAGCACGTAAGATGCCATCCAGCCGGATTGGATAGGTGGCACGCCGTTCGCCCACACCAGCCAAAGGACGTTCGACATGGTACGCATTCCCGTCAAAGCCTGCGTTTTCGACGCCTACGGTACGCTGTTCGACTTCGCATCGGCAGCGAATGCATGTAGCGACGTGCTCGGGGACAAGACCGGCGCCGTCACCGCGATGTGGCGCGACAAGCAGCTCCAATACACATGGCTTCGCGGCCTGCAGGGCCTGCACGCCGATTTCTGGCAGGTGACCGGCGACGGCCTCGACTACACGCTGGACACGCTGGGGCTCACCGATCCGCAGTTGCGCGAGCGATTGATGGGCCTCTACCTGCGACTGGCCACGTTCCCCGAGGTCCCCGGCGTGCTGAAGGCCCTGAAGGCTGAAGGCTACGCCACGGCCATTCTTTCGAACGGCTCGCCGCGCATGCTGACGAGCGTCGTCGAGGGCGCGGGTATCGGCGCGCTGCTCGACCATGTGATCTCCGTCGAGGAGGTCGGCGTCTTCAAGCCGTCACCCCGCGTCTACCAGCGGTGCTGCGAGGTGATGGGCGTCACCGCCGGCGAGATCGCCTTCCAATCGTCGAACGCGTGGGATGCCTGGGCGGCCTCGGCATTCGGCATGCGCGTCTTCTGGTGCAACCGCTACGGTCAGCGGCCCGAGCGGATGCCGGGCCAACCCGACGCCGAGATGCGCTCACTCGGCGAGTTGCCGGGATTGATCGTGCGCCAGTGACGGCGGCGACCGCGCATTCACGGATGCGAGCAGAAGAGCGGCCAATCGGCACGTGCGGCTGCCTCGCGCAAAGGTGAACCGGCCCTGCCTCGCCATCTCCCCATTCCGGTCCTATCACGCCGCGCATGATGTATCGCGTAACTGCGGGGCGGCTCTCTGGGCCGCACGCGATGCCGATTGCGCTGGCGACCGTTGCGGCGCTCCATTGGCTCGGGCTTGTCACAAGCGCTCACGCGACCGATGGGGACGTGTGCTCGACATGCACCCTCGACGCGCGGCTCGCCCACCTGGGGGATCTGATCGGCGACGATCCGACCCGGGGGCGCCTCGAAGGACGCCTCGAGAACAAACCCTGGATCGGGCAGGACTGGGCAACGCTTCCCGTCGCGGTGAAGCCGATCGATCAGAACATCGACATGTCGGCCAGTCTGCAGCATCTCGGAAGCTACGAGGCGCGCCGCAACCAGCAGAAGCTCGAAGAGGCGAAGGGGCTGGCGCCGAAGGGCCTCCCCATGCCCAAGCCGATTGCGACGGGTGTCGCGCCGCTCGATGTCTGGAGCAAGGTGGAGGTGATCCGCCTCGAAAGCGTCGATGGCGAAACGAGGCGCGGCACGGTCGGCGCCGACTACAAGATCGCGCGGGCGGCCCTGCTCGGCGTCTCGGCAGCGGTGCGTGACGAAACGTCGACGCTGGCCTCCGACACCCGGCTCGCCGCATACTTCGCCGTGAAGCCGTGGTCTCCGGTGACGTTCGATGCAAAGGCAGAGTGGGGCGAAAGCTACGCGGTGACCTCGCCTGGATTGACGACGACCCAAAGTGCGCTCTCGGCGCGCCTCAAGGGAGATTTCCGCTTCGAAGGGCTCAAGCTTGCCCCCGCTCTGACCGTTGCCCACGGCGTCGATGCAGCCGACGCAGTCAGCGGCGGCGCTCTCGAGAAGAGCACCGTCGCCCTCACGCCACGGATCAGCCGTCCGATCGATCTTACGAACGGCACCAAGCTGGAGCCTTTCCTGACGCTCAAGAGTGCGCTCGACTTCAACGCATCCGCCGCAGTCGAGCACGATGGCACCGATACGACGCATGGCATCGGCGGCGGCATGACCCTCGTAAAGCCCAACGCCTACTCGCTGAGTGTCAAGACCGAACTCGAACGAGCTACCGGTAGCGAGACGTCGAACGTCAGCGGTCGGCTGGAGCTGAAGGTTCCATTGCGCTGACTGTCGAAACCGGCTGCTCGTGTGGGGGGCGCGGCGAGGTGGCACGCGCGAGGTTTCAGGCGGCCATCGCCAGCGCCACGGCGCCGAAATGGCAAGCCGCTCCAGCGAGGACAAACGCGTGCCAGATCGCGGTCTGGTAGGGCAGACGCTCCCAGACGAAGAATATGACCCCCAGCGAGTAGATGATGCCGCCCACAGCCAACAGAGCAAGCGACTCCGGCGAGACTCTGGCTACCAAGGGCCGCAGCATGACGACGCCGGACCAGCCGAGTGCCAGATAGATGCCGATCGCGAGCCGGTCCCATCTTGCCGTCAGCAGCAGTTTCGCCGCGACCCCGGCCGCTGCGACAAGCCACACTCCGACCAAGAGCACGACGCTTGCCGCTCCATCAAGTTTGACGACGGAAAAAGGCGTGTAAGTGCCTGCGATCATGAGAAAGATCGCCGCGTGATCCAGGCGGCGCAGCGTGGGCTTCCAGGCGGGAACCGCGAGCAGGTGATAGGCGCCCGAGCAGCACAGCATGGCCAGCAGCCCGACGCAGTAAACCGTAAGTGCGGCAATCGAGGTCGGCGGCAGTGTCCAGGCCGCCCACACCATAAGCAGGATGGCGCCAACCGCCCCACTCGCGATACCGACCACGTGGACGACGCGATCGGCCACAATCTCACTGTGCCACGGACGCATGCTCATGCGACCGCATGCTAGCCGAGCCATCGCGCGGCGGCGAGCCTCCGTAAGCGGCCGCATGGCCTCAAATTCGTGCGATCCGCATGCCGGTTAATCGAATGCCAGCTCGACCGCAGCCGTCTCGCCGAACCGAGCCATCATGCGGTCTCCGGCATTGGCCAGCAGCATGCCCGTGGCCGTTCCCGTGGAGACGAGCGCCCCAGCCGCCAGCCCCTTGCCGAGCGCTGATCGTGCATTCGCCAGCCAGACGAGGGGGACGAGTGGATCGCCCATTACGTCCGCTCCCGTGCCCGAGCGGCGAGGCGTCCCGTTGACCTCGAGCGTCACCGGCATGGCGGCAAGATCACGGTTTCGCCAGTTCTCGATGACCGGGCCGACCACGTAACGTCCACTCGCAGCGCCGTCGGCGAGGATGGCCGGAATGGCCGGCAGCGCATCGAGCGGGAATCGACATTCGGCGACTTCGACGCCAGCATGTACGGTGGCGACGGCGTCGGCGACCTCGTCCGGGCCATACGGTTCTGCGCGTGCCGGCAGGGCGCGGGCGAGGCGGAAGAAGAACTCGCACTCGATCAGCGGATCGAGCAGCTCGCCACGCCGAAACCGTGCCGGGCTCGACGTCTCGAACCGCGAGTACGTGCGTCCGTAGATCGGCTCGGTGGTCCGCAGACGCTGCTGCATGGCGGGTGTCGTTGCCGCGATCTTCCATCCGAGCTGCGGCCAGCCGAGCGTCGCGGCGACCAGCGCGTTGACCCGATAGCCGGCCGCATTGGTCGCGGGGCTCAAATCGAGAGGGAGATCGCGGATCTGACGGCCATCGCGCCGGGCGGCAGCCAGAAGCTCGGCCAGGCGTTGCTCGGTCCCGGTTGTCATAGGCCGAGCTTCGCCTTGAGGACTTCGTTCACCGCCTGCGGGTTCGCCTTTCCGCCAGATGACTTCATCACCTGGCCGACGAACCAGCCGAGCATGCCCGGCTTGGCCTTCACCTGCTCCACCTTGTCGGGGTTGCTGGCGATGATGGCGTCGACCGCCGTCTCGATCGCGCTCGTGTCGGTCACCTGCTTCAGGCCCCGTGTCTCGACAATCCGGGCGGGGTCTCCGCCCTCGTTCCAGACGATTTCGAAGAGATCCTTGGCGATTTTCCCGGAGATCGTTCCGGACGAGATCAGATCGAGGATCGAACCGAGCTGCGCAGACGAGACGGGCGACTGCTCGATGTCCATGCCTTCCTTGTTCAAGCGGCCGAACAGCTCGTTGATCACCCAGTTCGCGGCGAGCTTGCCGTCGCGCCCGGCTGCGACGCGCTCGAAATAGTCTGCGCTCTGCTTCTCCGCCGTCAGCACGCCCGCGTCATAGGCCGAGAGCGCAAACTGGCCGACAAAACGCGCGTATCGGGCATCGGGCAACTCGGGCAGGTCTTTCGCGAGATCGTCGACCCAGTCCTGGTCGAGCTCCAGTGGCAGCAGATCGGGGTCCGGGAAGTAGCGGTAGTCGTGCGCTTCCTCCTTGGACCGCATCGAGCGCGTCTCACCGCGAGCACTATCGAACAGGCGCGTCTCCTGCTCGATCTTGCCGCCATCTTCGATGATCTCGATCTGGCGGCGCGCCTCGGCCTCGACCGCCTGACCGATGAAGCGGATCGAGTTGACGTTCTTGATCTCGCAGCGCGTGCCCAGCGGCTCGCCGGGTCGGCGCACGGAGACGTTGACGTCGGCGCGCAGGTTGCCCTTCTCCATGTCGCCGTCGCACGTGCCGAGATAGCGCAGGATGGAGCGCAGCTTCGAGACGTAGGCCTGCGCCTCCCGCGCCGAGCGGATGTCGGGGCGCGAGACGATCTCCATCAGCGCCACGCCCGAGCGGTTGAGGTCGACGAACGTGAATTCGTCGCTCTGGTCGTGGATCGACTTGCCGGCATCCTGCTCGAGATGCAGCCGCTCGATCCCGACCGTTACCGTCTCGCCATCGACCTCGATCGCGACCGCCCCTTCGCCGACCACGGGCTGCTTGAACTGGCTGATCTGGTAGCCCTGCGGCAGATCCGGATAGAAGTAGTTCTTGCGGTCGAAAACGCTGACGAGATTGATTTTCGCGTTGAGGCCGAGCCCTGTGCGCACGGCCTGCGCCACGCATTCACGGTTGATGACCGGCAGCATGCCCGGCATGGCTGCATCGACCAGGGAAACGTGGCTGTTGGGCTGTCCGCCGAACTCGGTCGATGCGCCCGAGAAGAGCTTGGCTTTGGAGTTGACCTGGGCATGCACTTCCATGCCGACGACGATCTCCCAGTCGCCGGTCGCCCCCTTGATGACGCTCGCCGACTTGCGGCGGCGTTCGGTCGTGGCAGTCGCGGTCATCGTGTCATGCTCCATGCCGGGCGCCCGCGACATGCGCGGAGGGCGGCGCTTTCGAGCGCCCTCGGTCAAGTCCGGGCCGGGTGGTCTCCCGGATGACGATCTGTCGCCTTCAATCTAACAGATCCGGCCGGGCCGCAAAGAGCGGCCGGTCAGCGGCGAACACGGCGGACCCGTTGCGGCCTCATGCGGCCACCTCGTTGCCGAGATAGCTGACCGCGGCACCGACGCCGCCATCCCCATGCGGTATCTTCAGCGCCTTCAGCGCCATCTCGACCGCGCCGAGGGTGCCGATCACCATCGGCGCGTTGGTGTGTCCCATGTGTGCGATACGAAAGGCCTTGCCGGTGAGATCGCCGAGGCCCACGCCCAGCGTGACGCCGCACTTGTCGCGCGCGTAGTCCAGGATCGGTTGCGGACTTTGGCCCTGCACCAGCACATTCGTCACCGACGCCGAGCGTTCCGACGGCTCTGTGACGTTGAAGGCCAGCACCTGACCTTCTGCCCACTTCGAGACCGCGCGCCGCGTGGCCTCGGCGAGCAACGCGTGGCGACGGAAAGCATTCTCCTGACCTTCGGCGAACAGTATATCCATCGCCTTGCGCAGGGCGAACAGCAGGTGCTCGGGCGGCGTGCCGCAATATTTCTGGTAGCTGACGGGGCCGTCCCGCAGGGTCCAGTCCCAATAGAAGGTGCGCAGCCCCGCCGTCTGGTGCGCCGCCTTGGCTCTCTTGCTGGCGGCTACGAAGGCGAGACCCGGCGGTGTCATCAGCCCCTTCTGTGAGCCGGCCATGGCAACGTCGACGCCCCACGCGTCCATCTCGAACGGCATGCAGCCGAGCGAAGCCACACCATCGACCATCAGCAGCGCCGGGTGGCCGGCACTGTCGATCGCCTTGCGGATGGCGGGGATGTCATTGACGCAGGACGACGCCGTGTCGATCTGCACCACCATGATCGCCTTGATGGCATGGGCTCTGTCGGCCCTGAGCCGTTCCTCGACTTTCGCCGGGTCGACGGCGCGGCGCATGGAGCCCGGGAGCACCTCGACGTCGCAGCCCGACATGGTCGCCATCTCGCCCCAGCCGATGGCGAATCGGCCACTTTCGAGCACCAGCACCTTGTCGCCCTTCGAAAGCACGTTGGTGAAGGCGGCCTCCCAGCCGCCATGTCCGTTTGCGGAATAGATGTAGACGCGTTCGCTGGTGCAGAAGATGCGTTTCAGATCCTCGTGGCAACTGTCGCCGAGGCCGAGCATTCCGCCCGAGTAGATGTCCACGGCCGGCCGATGCATGGCCTGCAGCACCTCGTCGGGGACATTAGTTGGTCCGGGAATGGACAGGAACTGGCGGCCGTTGGCAACGGACATGGGATGCTTTCCTCGCGTCGTACGGGGCAACGGCGTGTCTTAGAGCCGCACCGTCGCGAGAGCAAGACGGGCACGTCGCCGCGACCGGGGTTCAGCCGGCGTTCGACGACGGCTTGAGATTCAGAAAGATGAGGATCGAGGCAACCGAGACCGCGAACACGGCGACGGCGAGACCCGCAAAGACGCGGTTGGCGGCCCAGTCGGCGCGCGTCGAGACAAGCTTGCCGGAAGCCAGGAGCGCGGCCAGTCCCACACCGGCAACACACGCCTGCGCACCGGCGAGCGGCACCGCCCAGCGGAACCGTGTCGCCCATCGGGCCGGACTCCCGCCATTGGGCGCCCCCGGCAGCGATCGGCCGAAGCCGACGGATGCCGTCGCCAGCAGCGCCATGACGAGGGCGTATTGCCAGCCGTGCTGCCATTTCAGTCCGGTGAGCGGCGTCAGGTAGAGCCCCTGCATCGCCACCGCGCCCCACGCATAGCAGATCGCTGCAAGCCTGGAACCGTGAAGCAGGGCGCCCGCCGCCGGCAGCGGCGTCGCCTCGGCCGAACGAGGCTGCCGCATCGCCTGCCGATACCAGACGACCGCCACCGCGCTCGCCACGATCGCGAAGATTGTCGCCGAGGCCGTCACTGCCGATGCCTGACGCAGACTCGCGGCCGCAATCATGGCGAGCGCGGAAACGACGCCTGTCACGGCGAGGACGCGGTGAGAAAAAGGCCCGCCGAGGTTGGCGACCTCCGAGCCCTGCGAATGCGGATCAGTCATGGCTCAGACGACTTTCGCCTGCCGCGCGTTGGTCAGCTTGACCACGTGGAAGCCGATGGCAGCAAGTGCGAGGGCACCGAAGAAGAAGAAATTGTTCGCTCCCCAGTCCTGCGAGTTGGGTCGCTGGCCGGGGATTGTATTGAAGCGCCACATCTTACCGTCGATCAAGAGGCCCACCATCGTAATCACCATTGCGATCAAGATGAAAATCGCGAAGCCGCGCGCAACCTTCATCAGCATGGGATCCGTGACGCCCGAGGCGGCGTCCTTGCGCACGGTCGCAGCAAGGAACAGCGAGAGGCCCGCCAACAGCACGAAGGCGATGAAGAACTGCCACCACTCGCGCCAGGTCAAAACGCCGAATGCGTAGGTCGCAAAGAGGCCCAGAGCGCCCCAGGTCCAGACCAGTCCCATATGACGCAGCGAGACCGCGACGCCCTGCCCGTCACTCGTGGCAGACGCCGTGGCGGCGCGCACTTCCGCGTAGGACGCGACTGCAAGGGCGATACTGACGATCGCCGCCAGGGCCATATGCAAATAGAAGTGCTTCGCGGCCGCGGTGACAACCAGCGCCGCCACGCTGAGCCCGATGCCGAGCATCCAGATGACCATCGATCCCATAAGGCCCCCTGCTCCCCGAGCCCGCTTCGTTCAACTTGCAGGCCCTAGCCCGTGAGCCAGACCACCGTGGCCATGCGCCCGCCGCTGCCGTGCCCAGCCCCATGCAACGGGACAGAGATCTATCCCATGGTCCGCCGCCTGTCGCGGACGCGACGGAAATAGGGCGGACATATGCACCGGTCTCACGCCTATCCCAATGTGTGCCAGTGGCCCACCCCGGAGACTACGGGTGCGCTTCATTCCGCTGTGGACCACACGCTGCCGGAGACGGCCGCTCATGCGGCGGCCCGCTGGTCGCCGACGCTTTCGGCGCGATAAGCCAGTGCCTCGGCCACATGGCTTCGACCGACAATCGCGGCGCCGTCGAGATCGGCGATCGTGCGTGCCACTTTCAGCGTTCGATGAAAGCCGCGCGCCGACAGCTTCAGCCGCTCGGCCGCCGAACGGACGAAAGCCAATCCCTCGGCATCCGGCGTCGCGATCTCCTCCAGTACGCGGCCCGACACATCGGCATTGGTCCGCATCGTGCGCGGGATGGACGACATGGACGCAAGCCTGCCGCGTTGCCGCGCCCGAGCATCAGCGACTCGCGCGCGCACCTCGCGGCTGCCTTCGGCAGGTGACGGCAAAACGAGATCGGCAGCGGTAACTTGCGGCACCTCGATCATCAGGTCGATCCGATCCATGAACGGACCGGAGATCCGCGCCTGATAATCGGCGGCGCATCTCGGGCCACGCCGGCAGGTCTCCCCCGGGCCGCCGCCGCACTTGCAAGGGTTCATTGCGGCAATCAGTTGAAAGCGCGAGGGATAGGCGATGCGATGGTTCGCCCGGGCGATCACAACCTCGCCCGTCTCGAGCGGCTGACGCAGGGAATCGAGCACATTGGGATGAAACTCGGGCAGTTCGTCGAGGAACAACACGCCAAGATGCGCGAGTGAAACCTCGCCCGGCCGCGGTCGAGAGCCGCCGCCGACGAGCGCGGCCATGCTGGCCGAGTGATGGGGGGCTCGGAATGGACGCTCGCGTGCGATGCGGCCGTCGGCGAGCTCGCCCGCAAGGCTTTTCACCATCGACACTTCGAGCATCTCCGCGGGTTCGAGGTCGGGGAGAATGCTCGGCAGTCGCGCGGCGAGCATCGACTTGCCCGATCCAGGAGGCCCGACCATGAGCAGATTGTGGCCGCCGGCCGCCGCGATCTCGAGCGCGCGCTTGGCGCCTTCCTGTCCCTTGACGTCGGCGAGGTCGAGTGTCGTCGCGGCGCCGGCCGAAAGATTCGGCTCGGGCCGGGCCAGCGTTTGAATACCCTTGAAGTGGTTGACCAACGAAAGCAGGTGGGGCGCCGCAAGGACAACCATATCTTCGGCCGCCCACGCCGCCTCCGCACCACCGACCTCGGGGCAGATCAGACCCTTGCCGATCGCATTCGCTCCCATGGCCGCCGGCAGCGCGCCGGGCACGGCTCGAATGGCGCCGTCGAGTGCCAACTCACCGATCGCCGCAAAGCCCGCGATCGCATCAGGCGCGACCGCCCCGATGGCCGACATCAATGCCAGCGCAATCGGCAAATCGAAGTGGCTTCCCTCCTTGGGCAGGTCCGCCGGCGCCAAGTTGACGGTGACGTGGCGAAAGGGAAATCCCAGCCCAACCGCATGCAGCGCATTCCGCACGCGCTCGCGACTTTCGGCGACGGCCTTGTCCGGCAGCCCGACGATCGAGAACAGTGCCCGACCCGACGTGATGCGCACTTCGACGTCGACGGGACGCGCTTCGATACCGACGAAAGCAAGTGTCGAAATCCGTCCGTACATCCGCAGCCCCCACCCTGTCCTGCGCCCACCTCGCCACGCTAGCGCAGCGCAATGCCTGCGGCAAGAACATAATAGGAACTAGTCCACCACAAGCCTTGATGCCGCGTCGTCATTCGACAGCGCTTCGTGGGATCGGCGGCCGCGTCGGCCGGAATCCTCCCATTTGCTCGCCTTAACAATCCAGCGAACCGCGTAAACGCTGCATAAAGCGCGGGCGGCTTTCCGGCGATCGGATATTACAGCGCCATCGGCGCGCGGGTCGTGAGGCCCGGCGCGATGTTCGTTGCATTATGTGGTGCAGACCCGAAGCGGGGAGCAGGACCGGCAGCGATCGATCTCACCGACTTCCGAAGACGTCATCCTGCGGCGACGCCGGAGCCCCGATATGTTCATTCGACATCGCTGCATAGAATTGCATCTTCCCGGCCGCAAAAAGCTCGTGTCATACTTTCTGCGCTCGTCTTCAACGTGAACGGCTCCGGCAGAGTGCCGACAACCAGGGTGGATGAAAATGAGGGTCCGTGCGGGGCAGGATTTTGCCACGGGAATAATGTTCGCGCTCATCGGAGCGGCCGCGCTTTATATCGGCGCCGACTATCCGATGGGCATTCCGCAACGACCCGGAACAGGTGTGCTGCCACGCATTCTTGCGTGGTGCCTGGTCATTACCGGCTTCGTGCTGGTCCTTCAGTCGCTGGTGCTGGACATGAGCGTGGTGCGGCGCGCGCTGCCGACCCTGCTCGGCTCGGTGGGCCTCGGCGCCGTCATGTTCTTCGGCGGCCCTGCGGTGGGGATCAATGAAGCATGGTGCGTACTGCCGGTCCTCGTCGGCTTCATTGCGGTGATGGAAATTCTCATCCCGGGCACCGCGTGGCGCCAGCTCGCCGCCGTCACCCTTGCGACGGTCGCATTCGGCATGACTGTCGATGAACTCGGGCTTGTCGTCGCGATGGTGCTCTCGCTCACCATCTGCGCGCTCGGAACGGCCGAGACGCAATGGCGCGAATACATCGTGTTTCTGGCGATCATGCTGGCCCTCGGTGTTGGCACCTTCATCTGGTTGCTCGGAATGCCGATCCCGATATGGCCGGTGAAAGTCCCCGGTTGGCTCCCCTTCCTGCAGCACTGAAGCCCGGTGAGACACAATGGGACTTGAATCGACCTTCTCGCACCTCGAGCTCGGCTTCTCCG
>JBFWXN010000021.1:0-73253 GCA_050187415.1 Hyphomicrobiaceae bacterium
GCCGAACTTGGCAGGGGCTGGACTGCCAGTATCGCGCACACGCTTCGACCACTTCACAACCGTCGACGGCGCTATATCGACGCGCTCGGCGATCGAGCGGCAGGTCTCGCCTTCGGCGATGGCTGTGGCAACACGCGCTCGCAGGTCTGCGGAGTAGGGCTTTGCCATGTGTGCTGGCCTCCAACCTCCCGCACACATCTTGAATCAGAACCCCACTGATTTGGGAATCCCCCGATTCCGCCTAACGCTGAACGACTCTAGCATCGGCTCGATCGGTGTGCATCGCCCGATGAGGCGCGCGGCCCGGCACGCGGCCACCGCGCACCCCCTCAGCGATCCGGGTCGCCCGGAACGATGCTGGCGATGATCGAACGATCAAGCGCCTCGAACTCGTGATAGCCGATCAGCTCGTAGAGGCGCTTGCGGGTCAACATCTGCTCAACCTGAGGCGCGGTCGTATCGTCCTTGGCCAACGCGGCGTAGAAGCCCTGCATGGCTCTGGCGGCAACGCGAAGCGACGAGACAGGCCAAATAACGATACGTACTCCGGCCTCTTGCAGAGCCGTCGCCGTTTCCAGCGGCGTGCGGCCAAATTCCGTCATGTTGGCCATCACAGGCTTGGTCATGGCCGACGCGAAGGCACGAAACTGCTCGAGGCTCGTCAGGGCATCGGGGAAAACAATGTCGGCACCGGCCTGGGCATAGAGCCGTCCGCGCGCGATTGCGCCCTGGAGACCTTCGGAAGCCGCCGCATCGGTACGCGCTATGATCAGCATATTGCGCGCGGCCCTCTTGGCTGCCGCTATTTTGGCGGCCATCTGATCGGCGGGGACGAGGGACTTATCGTTGAGGTGTCCGCACTTCTTCGGCAGGATCTGATCCTCGATGTGGACCGCGGCCGCTCCCGCCGCCTCGAGATCTGCGACGAGCCGCATGGCGTTCAACGCCTCGCCATAGCCGGTATCACCGTCGACGATGAGCGGAAGCCCGGTGGCGCGGGACAGCGAGCGGACCACCAGAAGCAGCTCTTCCTGGGTCATCATCCCGAGATCCGGGAGGCCGAGACTGGCCGTGACCGCGCCGCCGGAGACGTAGAGCGCCTTGAAGCCCGCCTCGCGCGCTATGAGACCGGCCAAGGCGTTATGGGCGCCCGGCGCCCGCACAATGCCACCCTCGTCCAGCATGCGGCGTAGCCTCGCTCCAGGCGTGTCCTCGCCGGCGCTGCCTCCGGTCAGCCAATCGGGCATTCCACTCTCCTGTTCGCGTGTCAGCTTCGCCGACTATAAGTCATATTCCAGCGTTATCGCTTCCGGATCGACCCTTCGCGTTGACCGTTTCAGCCGAACTTGCGATTACTTTCCCTATCACTGATGCGGGGGCGACGGCGGTCGACGTCGTCGCTTTCGAGCGGTGCGCTTGGCAGAACCCGGAGGCCTCCGGCCGCAACGCGAGTTGCCGGCACCCGAAAATGCGTTGCGTATCGACAACCATCACCAAAGGTGAGAGCGCTAAATGCCTGGGCAGCGGCTGACGAGGTTGAAACCCTTACTCCTCGCAATCGGCACATGCCTCTTGATGACGGCGGCAACGGACGGTCCGGCAATCGCGGCACAGCCCGATCACTTGGTGATTGCCGCACCCTCCCAGATCGATACACTCGACCCGCACATCAACCTCGACACGCGCAGCGCAGGTGTGCGTCTTCAACTTTACGACGGTCTGTTTCGCTGGCAAGGCTCGCCGCTGCGGATCGCCCCGTGGCTAGCGCAATCCTATACCGTCTCAGAAGACGGGCGTACATTCCGCTTCTCCCTGCGCCTAGGGGCGAAATTTCATGATGGCCGCGACGTGCGTGCCGCTGACGTCGTTTATTCGATCGAGCGCGTTTTGGCGCTGAAGCGGGGCATGGCGCCGCTGCTTGCCGGGCTGGTGGCGCCCGGCTCGACCAAGGCGATCGACAACCACACCGTCGAGTTCGTTCTCAATCGCGCCTCCCCGCTCTTCCTGGCCCTGCTCCCAGAGCTTGCGATCGTCAATGCCGAACTCCTGAAAGCGAACGAAATCAACAACGACTGGGGCCGCGGATGGCTACAGGACAACGACGCGGGCTCGGGAAGCTATGCCTTCAAGCAGCGTACACCAATGGGCTCGGTCGTCGCCGGGCGGTACGCCCAGCACTGGAATTCGAACTGGTCCGAACGGCCGGTCGAGGAGGTCGAATGGCGGCCGATGATCGACCCGGAGGCTCGGATCGCCGCCTTTACGCGAGGCGACGTGCAAGTTCTGCAGGGGACCTATCTACCGGGCGAACTCAAACGGCTGCGACAGACGAAAGACGCGTCGGTCCTGATGAGTGAGAGCCCCCGCGCCTTCGTCGGGATTCTGAATAGCGGTCGGGAACCTATGAAGACGCCGGGTTTCCGCAAGATTTTGGCGCAGGCGTTCAATACCGACTGGTTCATCCGGAGCACGCTCGGCGAGACCGCGACCCCGCTCGGCATTCCGATTCCTCCGACGCTCGGCTCTCAGCCAAGCGGGTTTACGCGCCCGAGCTTCGATATTCCTGCCGCTCGCGACGCGCTGGCAAAGTTGAAGCTGCAGCCGCCATACGAATTCGCAATCGGCGCGATCGCCGGCGATCCGCATTCGGAGCGCGCCGCCCTGATCATGCTCGAGGGCATGCTCAGCCTGGGCCTTGTTGCTCACATCGTCTCGGAGCCGTGGCCCGTCGTTGCGAACCGGATGCGCAACGAGAAGCAGATGTACGATATCCTGTTCCTGTGGCGCGGTGCCCGTTACCTCGATGCCAACAACTGGGTTGGCGAGATGTTCGACTGCGATCTTTTCGGAGCTGGCAACGCGAGTTGGTATTGCAATCGCGATGCAGACCGGCTGATCAAGGAGGCTCGGGGGGCGACGGACCAGAAATTGCGGCGGCAAGGCTTCGAGAAGGCCGCGGTCTTGGTCGCCCAGGATCATGCCGGGCTGTTCATCGCCACGGCGAAGCGCCCGATCGCCTATTCCAAATCCGTCAAAGGGTTGCAGATCTCGCCGGTTGGAGAGGCGATCGAGGTCCGCTCGGTGACGATCGATCGCGCGGCCGGGGGCCAGTAGCGTCGGCGATGTGCTGCGGCCGCCGGAGCAGCCGCGCAACCAACGGCTCGGCGCCGCGTCTCGGGGCCGCGCGCCGCGCGCCCTCAGGCGGCCTTCTTCGAGGCCGCCAACTGCCGCAGATACCATTCGCCGTCGCCGAACAGCGTCTCGCAAATCGTCAACCGCTTGTAATAGTGGCCGATCGACAGCTCGTCGGTCATGCCCATGCCGCCGTGCAACTGGATGCCTTGGCCGCCGACGAAGCGTGCCGACTGGGCCGTCTTGACCTTCGCCATCCAGACCATGCGCTGGGCGTCAGGTGCCTGATCGTCGAGCGCTTGTAACGCGGCGTGGACGACGGCCCGCGCTTCCTCCGTCGAAACGCTCATGTCGACCAGTCGATGCTGGAGGACCTGGAACTTGGACAGCGGCTGACCGAACTGCTGTCGCGTCTTCAGGTACTCGACCGTCTGATCGGTTACAGCCGCCATCGCTCCCACGGCCTCGGCACAGGCCGCAATCGCACCCCGGTCGATCAACCGATCGACGACCGGCATCAGATCACCGTTGCTGTCGCCGAGACGGCCCGATGCGTCGACCTTCACGTTTTCGAGTCGAACCGCGCCACCCTGCCGTCCGTCGAGCGCAGGAGCGGGGAGCACACCGACACCCGGCGACGTGCGGGGCACCAGGAAGAGACCGAGAGGCCCCGTCTCCGAACCCACACGAGCCGATACGACGAGAAGGTCGGCGGCATGCGCATGCAGGGCGAACGTCTTCTCACCGGTGAGGCTGTAGCCGGCACCGTCCTTCGTCGCGACGGTCTTCACATAGTCGCGGACATAGCCGCTCCCCGGCTCGCTGTGACAGAAAGCGAGCACAAGATCACCGGTCGCGATCTGGCCAAGCATCTCCTGCTGCTTGGCATTTCCGGCCAACTCGATGGCGCCGGCGCCCATGACCACGGTGGCGATGAACGGCTCGAGAAGGATGAAGCGGCCGACACCAGCCATGACGATGCCGAGCTCGGTCATTCCGCCGGCCGAGCCGCCCGCTTCCTCCGGCATCGAGATGCCGAGCCAGCCCATGTCGGCGAACTGCTTCCACTCGGCGCGACCGAAGCCCTCGCCACCCGGAGCGCGGGCGAGCTTCTTCCAATGTTCAAACGGATATTTGTCGGCGAGCAACTCCTGCAGGCTGTCGTGTAGTTGCTGGCGCTCTTCGCTGGAGAGAGATGGCATGAAACAGTCCTCAGAGCCCGAGTGCGCCTTTGGCGATGATGTTCTTCTGCACCTCGCTGGAGCCTCCGTAGATGGTTGCGGCTCGACGATAGAGATGCTCGTAGATGACGTCGGCCGACTCAGGTGGCCCAAGAACCTCGCCGTTCCAGCCGGCATGGAGCGCTTCGCTCTGGTAGACCATGCCGTGCCGGCCGAGTACGTCGAGGCCTGCTTGCAGGATGGCCTGCTGCAGCTCCGTTCCGCGAAGCTTCAGCGCTGCCGCTCCCATCAGCGACGGGGCGCCCTCCTGCCGGGCGGCCGCGAGCTGATCGGCCATCAAGGCCTTAACTGTCGCCAGCCCAACCTCGAGCTCCGCCATGCGCCGCTTCACCATCGGATCGTCCGCGAGCGTTTGGCCTCCCTCGCGCGTCTCGGCGACGAGATTGCGGATCTGGTCGATGTTGGCCTCGAGCTTGACGATGTCGACATTGCCGACGCGCTCGTTGGCGAGCAGGAACTTGGCGTAGGTCCAGCCCTTGTTTTCCTCGCCGATCCGATTCGAGATCGGCACCCGCACGTTGTCGAAGAAAACCTCGTTCAGGTGGTGCCCCAAGGTGATGCCGATGATCGGGCGCACCGTGATACCGGGGGTCTTCATGTCGATCAGCAGGAACGAGATGCCTTCCTGCTTCTTCGCTTTCTGGTCGGTCCTGACGAGCGCGAAGATCCAATCGGCCCAATGCGCCATCGAGGTCCAGATCTTCTGGCCGTTGACAACGTAATGGTCACCGTCGCGGTCCGCCCGCGTCTTCAGGCTCGCCAAATCAGAGCCCGCCCCCGGCTCGGAATAGCCTTGGCACCACCATACGTCATTCTTGATGATGCCGGGAAGGTGCTGCTCCTTCTGGGCGTCGGTACCGAACGTATAGATGACAGGGCCCGCCATGGTCGGGCCGAACGACAACAGCGGCGGAGCTCCGGCGCGTCCGAGTTCCTCGAGGAAGGCCAGGTGCTGGGCAGGCTTCCACCCCAGGCCGCCATGCTGCTTCGGCCACTTACCCGTCAGCCAGCCCTTGCTGCCCAGGCGCTTCAGCCACTCGTCGTATTCCTGCTTCTCGAGGTGCTGGCCGGTGGCCTGCTTCCGCTTGACGACGTCAGGAAGCTCTCGCTCACAGAATGCGCGGACGTCGGAACGAAACTGATCGAGTGACGTGTCGTGCTCGACGGTTCGGATGAACATGGGCTTCCTCTGTAGCTGTCGTTTTTTCGCATTATCGATCTTGCGCCCTGGGACGCAACGCTAAGAGCCACGCGCGCCGTTTGCAATGCCCTGTCCGAGTCCGAGCAAGGCGCACGCGGGCGAAGGTCGGTCGCCGGCGAAGCTATTGTACGCGGGGCCGATCGCTCGCTACGCTTCGACAGCGCATCCGAGGTGGACGACAGATCATGAAGCGACAGTTGCGTATCAATCTCTTTATTCAGAGCCGCGGACATCACGAGGCGTCCTGGCGGCATCCCCGCGCCTCGCCCATGGCGCTCACGGACATCGCCTACTACCAGGATCTCGCGCAGCGGGCCGAGCTGGCGCAGCTCGACTCGATCTTCCTTGCCGACCAACTGAACTTGCCGAATGATGCGGCCCAGGCCGGTCGCACATGGCTGGAGCCGATCACGGTACTGGGGGCCCTCGCCGTCTCGACACGTCGGATCGGGCTCATCGCAACGGCCTCGACGACATACACCGAGCCATTCAATCTTGCGCGCCAGTATGCCTCGCTCGATCATATGTCGGGCGGGCGCGTGGCGTGGAATATCGTGACCACTTGGGCGGTCGCCGCTGCCCAGAACTACGGCGGCACGGCGCAGCTCACACACGCTCAACGCTACGCACGGGCCGAGGACTACATGGCCGTGGTGAAGCGGCTTTGGGACAGTTGGGCGGCCGACGCGGTGCTGGACGATCGAGCATCTGGTCGATACGCGCGGGCCGAGCGTATTCGTCCAATCGATCACCGGGGCGAATTTTACCAGGTGGCTGGCCCGATGAACATGCCCCGTTCGCCGCAAGGTCGTCCGGTGCTGGTGCAGGCAGGCTCGTCCGACACGGGTCGTGGATTTGCGGCGCGGCACGCGGAAGCGATCTTCACCGCGCACATGGAGAAGCGGACGGCTCAGGATTTCTATTCCGACATCAAGGCGCGCGCCGCGCAGCTCGGCCGAAATCCGGACCAGGTTCTGATCCTGCCCGGCCTCAGCCCGATGATCGGCAGCACCGAGGCCGAAGCCCGGCGGCTTCAATGCGAACTCGATGATCTGACGGATCCCGAAGTTGGACGCATGCGGCTGTCGGGGCGCTTCGGCGGGCACGACTTCTCGCACCTGGCGCTCGACAAGCCTCTCTCGCCGGAAGATTTTCCCGACCCTGGCTCGGTCGAGGCCGCGCGTAGCCGAACCGAGGTGATCGTTGGGCTGGTGCGACGCGACAAGCCGACATTGCGCCAGCTTCTGTCGTATCTCGCCGGCGCGCGGGGCCACTTCATCTTTGCCGGAACGCCCGACCAGGTCGCCGACTTGATGGAAGACTGGTTTCAAGACGGCGCCGCGGACGGATTCAATCTGATGCCGCCCGTGTTGCCCTGGATGTTCGATGTCTTCGCGGACGAAGTGCTGCCGATCCTGCACCGCCGCGGGCTGGTCCGGCGGGAGTACGCGGGCTCGACATTACGCGACCATTACGGACTCGCAATGCCGGCCAGCCAGTTCGACTGAACTCGTCCTGGTCGGCTGAGACAGGCAGGGCCGAACCGATCGATGTGATCCGCGAAGCCGGCGCGATTGCGGCGACGCTTAGAACAGTCCGTCGATCTGGCCCGCCTCGTTAAAGCGGATGACCTCGGACGAGGGCTTCCGAGGCAAGCCGGGCATCGTCATGATCTCTCCGCAAATGGCCACGATGAAGCCGGCTCCGGCCGAGAGGCGCACCTCGCGGACGGGAATCGTGAAGCCGGTCGGTGCACCGCGCTGGTTCGGGTCGGTTGTGAATGAATACTGCGTCTTGGCGATGCACACGGGCAGCTTGCCGTAACCCATGTCTTCCCACGTCTTGAGCTGGTCGCGGATCGACTTCTCGGCCGTGACGCCATCGGCACGGTAGATGGTCTTGGCAATCGCCTCGATTTTCTGGAGCAAGCCCATCTCGTCAGGGTAGATCGGCGCGAACTTCGCGGAGCCGCTATCGGCGATCTCGGCCACTCGCTTCGCCATTTCGGCGATACCCTTGCCGCCCTCGGCCCAATGCCGGTTGACGAAGCACTCCGAGCCTTGCGCCTTCACGTATTCCATGACCGCTGCCACCTCGGCGTCGGTATCCGTGATGAAATGGTTGATGCCCACGACCGCCGGAACGCCGAAGCTCTTGAGATTCTCGATGTGCCGCCCAAGATTGGCGAGCCCTTTTTTCACGGCGTCGACGTTCTCGGTACCGAGGTCGTCTTTCTTTACGCCACCGTTCATTTTCATGGCCCGGACGGTCGCAACGATGACGGCTGCGTCGGGTTTGAGGCCAGCCTTGCGGCACTTGATGTCGAAAAACTTCTCGGCCCCGAGATCGGCACCGAAGCCCGCCTCGGTCACCACGTAGTCGGCGAGCTTCAGCGCCGCCTTTGTGGCGATCACGGAGTTGCAGCCGTGCGCGATGTTGGCAAAGGGTCCGCCGTGAATGAAGGCCGGGTTGTTCTCGAGAGTCTGCACGAGGTTCGGCTGCATGGCCTGTGACAGCAGGACCGTCATAGCGCCGTCGGCCTTGATGTCGCGTGCAAAGACCGGCGAGCGATCGCGGCGGTAGGCAACGATGATGTCGCCGAGACGCTTTTCGAGGTCCTTGATGTCGGTCGCAAGGCAAAGAATGGCCATCACCTCGGACGCGACCGTGATGTCGAAGCCCGCCTCCCGTGGAAATCCGTTGGCGACGCCGCCGAGCGAGACGACGATCTCGCGCAGCGCCCTGTCGTTCATATCCATGACACGCCGCCAGGCCACCCGCCGCGCGTCGATACCAAGTTCGTTGCCCCAGTAGATGTGGTTGTCGATCATCGCCGACAGCAGATTGTGAGCCGACGTGATGGCGTGGAAATCGCCGGTGAAATGCAGGTTGATATCCTCCATCGGCACCACCTGCGCGTAGCCGCCGCCGGCCGCCCCGCCCTTGACGCCGAAGCACGGTCCGAGAGACGGCTCGCGCAAGCAGATGGCGGCCTTCTTGCCGATGTAGTTGAGCCCGTCTCCAAGGCCGACCGTGGTCGTGGTCTTGCCCTCGCCGGCTGGCGTCGGGTTGATGGCTGTCACCAGGATCAGCTTGCCGTCCGGCTTGCCTTGCAGCGATTTCAGAAAGTCGGCCGATACTTTCGCCTTGTCGTGACCGAAGGGAAGCAGATGTTCCGAGGGGATGCCAAGCCGCGCACCGATGTCCTGGATCGGCTTCTTCTTTGCTTCGCGTGCGATCTCGATGTCGGACTTCACGGCCATTTGCGGGGCTCCTCGGGGTATGGTTAGCGGGCATCTCCCCCCGCGAGGCGGAGGTCTCGCGACGCAGACTGAACGCCGCGCCGCATTCACAAGGTCCCGCAAGACGCGGGATCCCAAAATCGCGACAGCCTAGTCGGCTGCCGCCTCGCTTGCCAAGCTCATGCCGGCTTGGGCGGCGCGGCCTCGAATTTTGCGCCCGCGGCAACGCCGGCCGACGCGGCCCACTCGGCCGCGGCGACTTTCTTGCCGCCTGCCGCACGGACGCGCTTGATGCGGATGCCCCCACTCTTCGCCGCGATTACCATGCCGCCGCCATCGACGGACAGGATGGTTCCCGGCTCGCCGGACGCGCCCGGCATCTTCTGCGGCTCGAAAAGATCGACCTTGGTCCCGCCGCAGGTCCCCCATGCGCCAGGGGCGGGGTCGGCAGCGCGGATCAAGTTGTGGATCTCATCGGCCGGTTTTGACCAATCGACCTGTGCCAAATCTTTCTTGAACCAGCTTTCATATGAGCCTTCGCCGAGACGCTGGTCGTGCCGAAGCATCACGCCGGCCTTGACCAGGTCCAGGCTCTCCATCATGGCGTCGACGCCCATCGGGAAGAGCTTCTTGAAGTAGACGTCGCCCAGCGTTTCGTCGGCGCCGATCTCAACGGATTTCTGAATCAGGATCGGCCCCTCATCGAGACCTTCGTTCGGCCAGAAGATGGTGAGGCCCGTGCGCGTCTTGCCCATCGCGATCGGCCAGTTGATCGACGACGGACCGCGGTGCGCCGGCAACAGCGAAGGGTGGTACTGGAATGTGCCGAGCCGCGGCGCGTCGAGCACCGGCTGTGGAATGAACAGCAACACGTAGGCCATCAGGCAGACGTCGGCGTCGAAGCTTTGCATCAGCGTCAGCGCTTCGGGGGTCTTCCAGCTTGTCGGCTGGTGGACGGCGAGGCCCTTTTCGCGGGCGAGGATCTTCAGGGGATCCTCAGGTCGACCCGCCTTGTCCGGGGCGCAGCAGACGGCAACCACATTCTCACCGCGCTCGAGCAGCTTTTCCAGAACGGCCTTGCCGAAGGCGTCCTGGCCGTGAACGACGATCCGCATGAGTTTTCCTCCATGGACGGGAGGCGACGTTTCTCCCCTCCCCCTCCGAGGGGAGGGGCCGATGGTCGGAACCGGCGTGAGACCGCCTGCGATGCTGGCGTGCTGGCCGATGCCGACCCCAAGCCCGCCCCGTCAAGGGGAGGGGAACGAGGGCAAACATGCCTCTTCTAACTCTCAAGGTAACTGGTGAAGCGTAGTCAGGTCGAGACCTACTCGGCGGCTCTTTTCTTCGGCTCGGTCGCACCCGAAGCCTTAATGGCTGCAACGTCGCCGGCCGAATAGCCCAGCACCGAGGTCAAGATCTCGTCCGTGTGCTCGCCGAGCAGCGGCGACGGCCCCACCTTGGCGGGACTGGCCGACAACTTGATCGGGTTGCCGACGGAGAGATAATTGCCGCGCGTGGGATGCGGCACCTCGACGATGGTGCCCGTAGACCGCAGCGACGCGTCGTCGGCCAACTCCTTCATGGAGAGGATCGGGCCGCAGGGAATGTCGTACTTGTTCAGCATCTCCATCGCCTCGAGCTTGTCGAGCGACATGGTCCATCGCTCGATGCGTTCGAAGATCTCGTTCAGCCGCGGAAGACGCGCCTTCGGCGTCGCGTAGTCGGGATGCTCGGCCCACTCGGGTTCGCCGATCACCTCGCAGATCTCGGCCCAAACGGGTGCCTGCGTGATGAAATAGATGTAGGCGTTGGGGTCTGTCTGCCAGCCCTTGCACTTCAGGATGCGGCCCGGCTGCCCGCCGCCGGAATCGTTACCTGCGCGCGGAGTCGCATCACCGAACGGTATTCCTTCGCCGAACTGGCTGTATTCGGTGAGCGGCCCGCGTGCCAACCGCTGCTGATCGCGCAGCTTGACGCGCGCCAGGTTCAACACGCCGTCCTGCATGGCGCAGGTGACCCGCTGGCCCTTGCCCGAGTGTGTGCGGTGGTAGAGCGCAGTGACGATGCCCAATGCGAGATGCAACCCCGTGCCGCTGTCGCCGATCTGGGCGCCAGTGACGAGTGGCGGCCCGTCGCGGAAGCCGGTCGTCGACGCCGATCCGCCGGTGCACTGCGCTATGTTCTCGTAGACCTTGCAGTCCTCGTAGGGACCCGGACCGAAGCCTTTGATCGATGCATAGATCATGCGCGGGTTCAGTTCCTGGATACGCTCCCACGTCAGCCCCATTCGATCCATGGCGCCCGGCGCGAAATTCTCGACCAGCACGTCGCACGTCTTTACCAGCCGCTCGAGGATCTCCAGACCCGTCTTGTTCTTGGTGTCGATCGTGATCGAGCGCTTGTTGTGGTTCAGCATCGTGAAATAAAGGCTGTCCACATTCGGAATGTCCTGGAGCTGGCCGCGCGTGATGTCGCCCGTGCCCGGACGCTCGACCTTGATGACGTCGGCACCGAACCACGCCAGCAACTGAGTGCACGTGGGGCCGGACTGCACATGCGTGAAATCCAATATTTTCACGCCTTTCAGAGCTTCGGACATGGACGGCCTTTCATTTTTCTCGCGGGTTTCCTGGCTCGGCGACGATGCGCGCTATGCCTTCTTCTTCGCCAACGAGCTTTGCGGATTGAGATTGCCGATGCGTCCGGACTCGGTGCCGGACTTCTCGTCGATCAGGGCGTTGATGAGGGTCGGCTGGCGTGAGTCGATGGCGGCATTGACGGCGCGGGTCAACTCGTCGGGCGAAGTGACCTTGATGCCCGCGCCATGGAAGGCCGTGGCAAGGTGCTCGTAATGCGAGCCCTTGGTGAAGGTGGTCCACGCGGGATCGTCACCGCCGGGATTCACATCCGTGCCGCGGTAGATGCCGTTGTTGTTGAAGACGACGACGCAGACCGGAAGCTTGTAGCGACAGACCGTCTCCATCTCCATACCGGAAAATCCGAAGGCGCTGTCACCGCAGACGGCCAGCACCTGCTTGCCGGTCTCGATGGCCGCCGCCACCGAGTAGCCCATGCCGATGCCCATCACGCCCCAGGTGCCGACGTCGAGCCGCTTCCTCGGCTGATAGATGTCGATGATCGAGCGGGCGAAATCGAGTGTGTTGGCGCCTTCGTTGACGAGGATCGTTTCAGGCCTCTCCTTGACGATCTCGCGCAGTGCGCCGAGCGCGCCGTGGTAGTCCATCGGGTTGTTGTTGTTCTTCAGGCGCGGCGCCATCTTGGCGACGTTCTCCTCGACCTTGGCGCGAATGCCAGCGGACCATGCCGCGGGCTTCGACCAGTCGTCGCCAATGCCCTTCAGCAGCGCGGCGACCGACGAGGCGATGTCGCCTACGATCGGTGCCGTGATGGCAACGTTGCTGTCCATCTCCGTCGGTGAGATGTCGATATGGATGAACTTCTGGGCGCCGGGCGGCCCCCAGGTTTTCCCCTTGCCGTGCGAGAGCAGCCAGTTCAATCGCGCGCCGATCAGCATGACGACGTCGGCTTCCCGCAGCACCATCGAGCGCGCGGCGCCCGCCGACAGCGGGTGCGTGTCGGGCAGCAGGCCCTTGGCCATGCTCATGGGCAGGTAGGGAATACCGGAGCGTTCGATGAGACGCCGGATATCCTCGTCGGCCTGCGAATAAGCGGCCCCTTTGCCGAGAATGATGAGTGGCTTTCTTGCCGACTTGAGCAGGTCGATTGCGCGCGCAATCGAGTCCGGCGCGGGAATATGGCGCGGGGCCGGATCAACGACCTCGACAAGCGACTTTCGCCCGATGTCGGCATCGATCGTCTGTGCGAACAATTTCGCCGGCAGGTCGAGATAGACGCCGCCCGGACGGCCTGAGCACGCGGCGCGAATGGCGCGCGCAACGCCGATGCCGATATCCTGGGCGTGCAGCACACGATAAGCCGCCTTGCAGACGGGCTTTGCGACGGCCAGTTGGTCCATTTCCTCATAGTCGCCCTGTTGCAGGTCGACGACCTCGCGCTCGGACGAACCGGAGATCAGGATCATCGGAAAGCAGTTGGTGGTCGCGTGTGCGAGTGCGTTGAGGCCATTCAGGAAGCCCGGGGCCGATACGGTGAGGCACACGCCCGGCCTCTGCGTGAGAAAGCCCGCGATGCTCGCCGCATAGCCGGCGTTCTGCTCGTGACGGAACGCGACGACCCGCATGCCGCGCGCCTGGGCCATGCGCCCCAGATCGGTGATCGGTATGCCAGGTACGCCGTAGATCGTCTCGATGCGGTTGAGTTGCAGGGCATCGAGAACGAGGTTGAAGCCGTCGGTAAGGTTTTCGGACTGCGCCTCTGCGGACATCGGTGTTTCTCTCCCGTTTGCCTTGGCTCCGGTGCGGCGTGCGTGACGCCGTCCGGCGATTGATCGACTTTTAGGCTCAGTTCTCGACGAGAACGACGTGACGTTCGACGTGATCCCGCAGCTTCATGGTGTGTTCGCGCACGAGACGCTCGGCACGGTCAGCGTCACCGGCGCCAAGAGCTTCGACGATCTCGGTGTGGTCGGCAATCGAGCGACGGGCCCGGTCGGCCTCGAAAATCGTCCGCTGGCGGATCGCGCGGACGTGCAGGAACAGGGTGTCCGTGATGTCGCGGATCAACGGGTTGCGGCCGAGCCCGATAATGGTCTGGTGGAAACGGATATTGGCGTCAGAGTACTCGCCGGTATGCGCCGCCACCTCGTCGCCGGAGAAACCAACGAGACTCCTCAGGGCCGCGATCTCCTTCGCAGTCGCCATTGTCGCCGCCAATCGCGCCGCCATGCTCTCGAGGGCAGCCCAGACCGTGATCATGTCGAGGATCTCGGCCTTGGTCTTGCGCACGATGAAGATGCCGCGTCTCGGCACGATGCGGACAAGGCCCTCCTGCTCGAGTTGGGCGAGCGCTTCCCGCAACGGAGTGCGCGAGATGCCGAAGCGCAGCGATAGGTCACGCTCATCGAGCCGCAATTCGGCATCGGCGGCATAAATGTTGAGATCCATGATCGCCGCCTTCAGCGCCTTGTAGGCGCGCGCCTTGAGGCTGAGGCTTTCGGCGATGGGCTCGATCCTGAGAACGGATTGCGAGGACATGGTGACACTGAACCACGAAAGATGCGGCACCGACAGTCGCTGCCTGGTATTTGGTATACCATAGGCCAGACTATCGGGATACGCAAGCGGGCCACGGGCCGCCGTCAACGCCGGGCGACGTTACTCCAGATGGCAATGTCCAGCCCGAGCGCGATGCGGGCGACAGCAGTATTCAACGATGCCGCTGCGACAAGCGAGGCGGCCGTGGCAGAGGCGGCCCCGATCAGGCCGAATCTCGGGACGAGGATCAGATTCAGGATGATCGTGAGGGCGGCCGAGAACAGCGAGACGCAAGCGGTGGCGCGCTGCTGCCCGAGCATATTCAGCAGATACTCCGACGGGCCGGCCGCGGCACGGCCGAGAAAGCCGAGCACCAGGACGAACATCACGGGATAGCCATCGATGAATTTGGGGCCGAACAGCCACAGCAGCGGCTTGCCCAACACCAGAATGACGGTTGCGCCGATGAGCGACGGCCAGAACGTCCAATTTGCCGCCTCACGGATCGCGTCGACCAAGCCTTCGCGGTCGCCACGGGCATTCAAGGCCGAGAAGCGGCTCGCCATGGCACTACCCACCGCGTAGTGGATGAACATGACGAGGCTCATCGTCTTGGCGGCCGCGAAGTAGACCGCCACGTCACCGGGCCCCATGAATTGGGAAACGACCAGCACGTCGGTGGTCTGCAGCAGGATTTCCGAGAATGTGATGGCCAACAGCGGCAGCGACGTGCCCAGCCACGATGCCAGAGAACGCTCGGTCGGGCCCGGGGCGATCTCGCCCTCGAGACGCCTGCCGATGAGCAAGGCCTGGATGGCAGCTGCCAACGACGTGCCGACTACGGCCGCCGCCGCCGCCGTGACCGCGGATACCGGCCAGCCGAAAGAGTGCGTGACGACCATGGCCAGCAGCACCAGCAATGGCCGCAGAATATAGGGCGGCACCAGACCTTCGAGAAGCCAGGCGCGACCTCTGCCGATCCCGTCTTGGACGTCACCCAACGAGATGAGCGGCACGCACGCGAGAGCGATCGTGGCAGGCAGCAAATAGTGGCTCGAGAGTAAGTCGCCCCAGACATGCAGCGCCAGGAGGCCGATCATCGCGACCAGAGAGGCCGCTGCGAACGGAACCAACCGACCCCAGAAAAGAAGCCCTCGCAGCAAGGATGCGGCGCCTCGCTCGCGGTATTCCGGGACGAGGCGGATCATGAGCGTGGGCAAACCGAGGTTCGACAAGCCGCCCAGCACCAGCACCCAGGTCCAGACGAAGACATAGATGCCGTACTCGAAGCTGCCCATCCAGCGAGCGAGCACGACCTGTGACAGGTAGAGGATGCCGGCGCTCGCAACGCGGACGAGGAAGGCAATCAAGGCGTCGCGGCGCGAGCGACGGTCCTCGCCACTGCCACGCAGATGCTGCAGCACCGCCCCAAGACGCGTACCGACCGTCGGCCAGACGGTGTCGGCAGAGGTCGTCGTCTTCTCGGACGTGAGCATCAGCCCGCCTTTCAACGCAACGCGCCTAGTGTTCTCGACGAAGCCATGCCGCAGTCACAGGCTGCTCCGAGCGAGCGCCACGACGCGGCAACGTAGGGTTGGAGACTTAGAAAAGTCCGGTTAACGCTCCTTGCTCCGCGTTTTTTCGCGCTGGCGGATCGTCTCGGCGACGCCGGCCCATGCCCAGGAACGGCCTGCATCGCCGCCAAGCGCATGCTGCGTCGAGAAGAAGTCGGCGACCTGGGCCGCGAAGGCCCCGTGGCGACCTTCGAGCACACAGGCCATTTCGCCCACCTCGCAGGGGGTGGGGGTCACATCCTCGTCCGGGTGCCAGTGTTGCGGCATGGGTCAAACCTTGGGTGAATTTTAGAACTTCGCTTGGCTCGCGGTGGCGGTAGCAAGATCGGCGCCAGAGCTCGCCGTCCCCATTTCGCCAGGGCTCGGAGCCATTGATCGGGCTTGCCGGGCTTCGAGCGTGCCACTGCGGGACGCCGGCGAAGCCCGGTGTTTCGATCCGGTCCTCAAGTTGGACATCCTTTCCGGCCTGCCGAGACCTCGGCGCTGGTGGGCGGCGCATGTCGGGGCAGACGCGGAAGTCGACGTCCGTTAATGTTGATCGTCGGCCTTGCACGGAGACGGATCGCAATGAAGCTTCGATCGGGCGTTCGGAACGTCGTTTCCCTCGCGCTTCTCGCTCCAGCCTTGATATTCGGGACGGCGGCGTCGGGGATTGCGCAATCGGCAGCACCAATGCAACGGCCGGAGGGCCCGGCCCCCGGTGGCCCGGCGGGTCGCACGGCGCCAGCCGTGCCGCAGCCATCCGACCCCAACAAGGCCCGCGGCGGCAGCGACGTCGAACCCGAAAGCCGACTTCGGCCGCGCGACGATCAGGGCGGTGGCTGCCGCTATAGGGAGCGAACACTGGAGTTGATCGTGTAGAGCACGCGTTCGGCGCGCTACGAAGAGGCTTTGTAGTCGCTAGGGCGACGCCTTCGCGGGCGATGTCGAGGTCGCGGCCGACTTTTGCGAGGCGCGCGGCTGCCGCTGGTCGAGCGCCTTGCGGGAGGCTGCCTTGCGGCGCTGCACCGCGGTTCTGGGCTTACGGTGCGACACCTTCCGGACGGGCTTGTGGCTGTTGCAGTTCCAGGCCGCGACCGATTGCCGGACGCTCTGCACGGGGAGGGCCGCGGGGTCGAGCGGCAGCCTGTCGAGCGTCGATGCGCCAAGCGCAGCCTTCCATGCTGCTGTCTTGAAGCCATGCTCCAGGAGGCTCGCCGCCCTCGAATCTCGATCCTTGCCGGACGGCTCTCCAAGCACCACGGCGATCAGACGCTGACCGTCACGAGTGGCGCTGGCGACGACGTTGAAACCCGAATCGCAAATGAATCCAGTCTTGATGCCGTCTGCCCCTTCAAAGTCGCGCAGGAGGCCGTTGTGCGAGCGCAGCCGCAGCTTGCCGAACTTGAACTCGGGCATGCTCCACAGCGCGTCGTGCTCGGGAAAGTCGCGCAGCACTGCCCGTGTCAGAGTAGCGAGATCCCGCGCCGTCGACACCTGCCCCGGCACGGGCAAGCCGTTCGGATTGACATAGTGGGTGCGCGTCAGCCCGAGCCGCTTCGCCGTATCGTTCATCAGCTGCACGAAATTGGCTTCCGAGCCACCAATCTTCTCGGCAAGCATCATTGCCGCATCGTTGGCCGACTTGATCACGACCGCATGAATGGCCACGTCGACGCTTATTTCCGCGCCGACCGGCAAACCGATCTTGCTCGGGACCTGGGCGTGCGCCAGCTCGCTGACGACGACCTCATCGGTGAGCTTCAAGCGACCGCTCTTCAAGGCATCGAAGGTGAGATAGGCGGTCATGATCTTGGTCAGCGAGGCAGGAAACCACTCGTTGTCCTGGCCATCGGCGTAGAGGACACGTCCGCTAGCAGCATCCAACAGCAGGGCTGGTCCGGCGCTGGCCGGCGCCGGGACAGTTGCCGTGGCGCCGAAGGCAGCGAACAGGCCGGCCAGGATGGGCCTTGCGCATAACAACATTTGCTGGGGCTCCCTCAGGCTGTGCGAGCCAGGCGAACAGGCGTAACGAACCGGAACCCAGTGCGTCGCGCTGGCGAGTCGCGGCATCTAAAGTTGATCGCCGCCACAGTGCAAGGGGTCAATCCGAGCCGAGAGCCAATCGAGTGGGCAGCTCAGCCCCTGGTGCGAAGGCCGGTGGGATCGTAGAGCGGCTTCAGGCTCGCCGTCGCGGAAAACCGCTGGCCTGCGACCTCTATCTCGTAACGGTGCGCCAGGCACGCTTGCGCACTAGAGCCAAGCTCGGCCGGCACGTAGGCGAGCCCGATCGCGGCGCCTAGAGTGTGGCCGTAGCCTCCGGACAGAATGTGCGCGACGATCCGTCCGTCCCGTAACACGGGTTCGGTGTGGAAAAGCAGCGGACCGGGATCATCGAGCTTGAATTGCACGAGGCGGCGTCTCACGCCCTCGCTTCGCTTGGCGAGCACGGCATCGCGTCCGATGAATGGACCATAGCGACCGGATTGTTTCTCCGTTTTGACCGCGAAGCCAAGCCCCGCTTCGAGCACATGATCCTCATCCGAGATGTCATGGCCGAAATGCCGGTAGGCTTTCTCCAGGCGCAAGCTGTCCATGGCCAGCAGACCGGCCGGTCGCAGGTCGTGGACTTCGCCCGCCGCCAGGATGGTTTCGAGCACATGCCCCGCGAAGTCGCTCGGGACATAGAGCTCATAGCCGAGCTCGCCGACGTAGCTGATCCGATGTGCCCTCACATGCGCCATGCCGAGCTCGATCGATCGCGCCGTGGCGAACGGAAGGGCAGCGTCGGACAGGTCATCCGGCGACACGGCCTGCAACAGGTCGCGTGCCCGCGGGCCCATCACGCCAAGGCATGCCTCGCCGCACGAAACATCGATGACGACGCACTGGGCTTCGGCGGGCATCTGACGCGCGAGCCAGGCCAATTCGCGCCGCACGGTAGCGACACCGGTCACGACCAGGAACGACGTCTCGCCGAGGCGGGTGATCGTCACGTCGGCTTCGATACCGCCGCGCTCGTTGAGCCACTGCGTGTAGACGATGCGGCCCGGAGGCACAGCGATGTCGTTGGCGCAGATGCGCTGCAGGACGGCCTCGGCGTCACGCCCCTCTACACGGACCTTCCCGAACGGGCTCATGTCGAACAGGCCGACCCGCTCGCGGACGGAGCGATGCTCGGCGGCGACGTTGGCGAACCAGCGCGGCCGACCCCACGTATCGTGGGCTTCCGGCGTGATGCCGCGGGCACGCTCCTCGGGCGAGACGAACCATTGCGGCCGCTCGTAGCCGGCCGTGTCACCAAAGAAAGCGCCTTGCCTCGCGACGATGTCGTGCACGGGAGAACGCCGCACGCCGCGCGACGTGGCGAACTGGCGATAGGGGAAATGATCGGCGTAGAGAAGGCCAAGGGTTTCCGAGACACGGGGAATGATGAACGCGCGCGTCGCTTGGAAGGGATACGTGCGCCTGACGTCGACATCCCAGAGATCGAATGGGGGCGCACCGCCGACGATCCATTCGGCGAGTGCCTTGCCGGCGCCACCAGCCGACTGAATGCCCACCGAATTGAACCCGCAGGCGACATAGAAGCCACCCACCTCCGGCGTCTCGCCGAGCAGATAGCGGTTGTCGTGCGTGAAGCTTTCGGGGCCGTTGAAAAAGGTCCTGATGCCGAGCCGCCCAAGGAGCGGCATGCGGCGGGTTGCCGTTTCGAGGATCGGCGAGAAATGATCGAGGTCGGCTGGCAGCTCGTCGAAGCAGAAATCGTCGGGAATCCCGTGCGTACCCCACGGCTTCGCCTTCGGCTCGAAGGCGCCCAGCATGATCTTGCCGGCATCTTCTTTGTAGTAGGCGCATTCGTCTGTCACGCGGAGTACGGGCAGTCCCTTCGGCACCTCGCTGCTCGGCTCGGATACGACGTAGAAATGCTCGCAGGCCTGGAGCGGCAAGTGTACGCCGGCCATGCGGCCGACCTCACGCCCCCACATGCCGGCACAGTTGACCACGATCTCGGCGGCGACCGGACCCTGATCGGTCTGCACCCCTGTCACACGGCCGTTTGCCTGGGTGATGCCCGTCACCCTGACGTTCTCGAGGATGGTCGCGCCCCGCTGCGTCGCGCCGCGCGCCATGGCCAGCGCGACGTTGCCGGGGTCGGCCTGCCCATCGCGGGGCAGGAAAATAGCGCCCAACACGCCAGTCATGTCGACGAGAGGGTGCCGGCGTGACGCTTCCCCGACCGAGACTTCCTCGACGTCGACATCGAAGGCCCGGGCCATCGATGCGCCTCGCCGGAGTTCCTCCAGACGTTCCGAAGTCAATGCCAGCGACAACGAGCCGACGCGGCGAAAGCCGGTGGCGACACCCGTCTCGGCTTCGAGATTACCGTAAAGCTCGGCGCCGTAGCGGGCGAGCTTGGTCATGTTGGCCGTAGCGCGAAGCTGGCCGATGAGCCCGGCCGCGTGCCACGTCGTGCCGGACGTCAGCTTTTTACGTTCGAGGAGCAGCACATCGCGCCAGCCGAGCTTGGCCAGGTGATAGGCGACGGAGCAGCCGACGACTCCGCCGCCGATGATGACCACGCGCGTCGACCTCGGCAGTGGGCCCATCATGGCTTGCTCTTCCAACCATAGTCCTTGGCCGCGGCTGCGGGCGTCACGAAGCCCAAGGCGACGTCGCGCGAGACGAGCGTCGGATCGCGATCCGATGGATTGCCATAGCCACCACCGCCCGACGTGTAGAGCGTCAGCACGTCGCCCTTTCGGAGGTCGACCCGATCCTTGCTTTTGGTTCGCATGATCTTGCCGTCGCGCTCGATCTCGATGCGCGTAAGACTACCGTCGTTGCCGCCGAAAAGGCCGTAGGGCGAGAGGCGCATGCGATCGGTGTACGTGGCAAAATTCGTGCCGTCCTTCAAAATGGCGAAGCGCCGGTAGAAGCCCAGCCCACCGCGGCGGCGGCCCGCGCCGCCCGTGTCCGGAAGCAGCCCGTAGCCGATCACGCGGAAATGCTCGAAGTCCATGTCGGTCGCTTCAACCGGCGTATTGGTGCAGTTCGACAGCGGGCTATCGACGGCGTCACAGCCATCGAGGCGCGGACCGCCGCCGAAGCCACCGCCGTAAATCTCGAGGTAGACGCGATAGCCCCGCTCGCCGAGATGCGAGATGGCAAGGGCGTGAGTGGAGTCGTTGCCGCCGGCCGTAACCTTGTCCGGCACCACCTGCGCCAGCGCCTTGAGCGTGGCGTTGAAGCAGCGATAGGCGGGCAACAACCGAGCGCGGACCGGCGCGGGGTAGTTCGGATTGACGAGCGTACCTTTGGGTGCCGTGACCGTGATGGGCCGCTTGAAGCCTTCATTGAACGGAATGTCGGGACTGGTCAGCGCCCCCTTGATGGCAGCCAGCGTAGCCGAGACGGTCGATGCCCAGGGACAGTTCAGATTGCGCCCGACCTGCGGGACGGTGCCCGTGAAATCAACCAGAACGGTCTCGCCGCGCTTCGTGACCGCGGCCTTCACCGTCAACGATTCATCGCCGATGCCGTCGTCGTCGACCGCATCGGCGCCATGCCACGTTCCGTCCGGGATTGCTGCGAGGGCTGCCCGAAACCGGCGCTCGGAATAGGCCATGAGCTCGGACATGGCCGCCGATACCGTCGACGCGCCGTAGCGCGCGCACAGCTCGGTCATACGCGCCGTGCCGATCGCGTTGGCAGCGAATTGGGCGTAGAAGTCACCGATGGTCTGCGAGGGCACTCGGACGTTGGCGGCAATCAAGCGCTCCAGCGGTCCGCCATTCCAGTCGCGTGTGTAGGTGTAGCGCGACGGCGGGATGATAATGCCTTCGGCATGCACATCGACCGCGTCGGGCGTCATGCCCGGATTGCCGCCGCCGAGATCCAGATGGTGGGCAACCGTACCGGCGAAGGCGACCAATGAGCCCTCGTGGAATATCGGCGAGAAAATGAACACATCCTGCAGATGCTGGCCGCCGCCGTAAGGATCGTTGTTGATGTAAAAATCGCCGGGTTGAAGCTCATTGATCGGCGTCTGCTCGACGCACGCCCGGAAGATCTCGGACATCGAGCCGAGATGCATCGGTATCAACTCGGCCTGGGCGACGACATTGCCGTCCGGATCGAAGAGCGCGGCCGAGGCGTCCTGGGCCTCTCGCACGATGTTCGAATAGGACGAGCGGATCAGCTTCGTGCCCATCTCGCGTGCAATGGCGATCAGCGCCTGGGAGATGACCGCATAGTCGACCGGGTCGAGACGGCCCGGCACCGGCTGGGACCCGGGCGGGACCTTGGAACGGCTCTTGCCGGTTTTCGCTTTCACCGGCCGCGTTGCACGCTCCTGCATCTGTCACTCCCGTTCCAGCACAGTGTTGTCATTGTCGTCGCGCCGCGCCACCCATCCCTCGGGCACGTAGAGCGTGGACGTCGGGTCTTCGAGCAGCGCGGGCCCGCGAATGCGATCGCGGGGCTCGAGCGTGGCGCGGGATTTGAGGCGCCCGTCGCGCCAGCATCGCGCATCGTAGAGCCGAATCGAACTGTCGGCGCCCGTGGCAGCCTGTGTTTCCGCAAGTAACGGCAGCTCCTTCAGCGGCGCCGCCAATCCCAGCCGGAAGGAGACAAACTCGATTGGCTTCTCGGCCTCGCCGCCGAAGAAAAAGACGCGGTGATGGGCCTCCGCAAAGCGCTTGCGCACGCCGTAGGCCGTCATGCGCTTCAACTCGCGCTCCCCGAAGGCCACCGGCACCTCGAAGGCCTGACCGACGAAGCGCATCTCGGCCGTGAGCGAGAGCGTCAAGCGCTTGCCGAGGCCCGCCGCCTCGGCCCGCGCCATGGCCCGCTCGCGCATCGTCGCGAACACGTCCCGCAGCGTATCGGCCGCGGTGTCGTCGGCCGGGGCGCGCCGCGTCAGGCTCTCGAACAGCACGAAATCGGAGGCGATGAGCCCATAGGCGGAGATGATCCCAGCCGAGGGGGGCACGACAATCGTGCCGATGCCAAGCTCCGTGGCCACCTGGGCGGCATGGAGAGGCCCGGCGCCGCCGTAGGGCACCAGCACATAATCGCGCGGATCGTGCCCGCGTTCGGTGGAGATGAGCTGGATCGCGCGCACGATATTGGCGTTGGCGAGCGCGATGGCGCTGTCAGCGGCATCCTCCAGGCTCATGGCGAACCGATCGGCTATCGGTTGCAAAGCCTTGGCGGATGCGGCCGCGTCGATCGTCATGCGACCGCCCAGGAATGCCTCGGGCCGCACCGTACCCCGGATCACATGCGCATCGGTCAGCGTCGGTTCGGTGCCGCCGCGGCCATAGCAGGCGGGCCCCGGATCGGCACCGGCCGAATGGGGGCCGACACGCAACATGCCACCATCGTCGACCCAAACGATAGAGCCCCCGCCAGCGCCGATGGTATTGATATCAAGCAGCGGAATACGGATCGGCAAGCCGTCCAGCGAAAATTCCTGTGTCAGCTGCGGCGCGCCGCCCGTGACCACGCACACGTCCGTCGACGTGCCGCCGATGTCGAGCGTGACGAGGTTCTTGTAGCCTGAGCGTCCGGTCTGGCGGACCGCGCCTATGACCCCCGCCGCCGGCCCCGACAGGAGGGCATTGATCGCATTTGCGCGCATGGCTTCGGCCGGCAGGCGGCCGCCGTTGGACTGCATGACCGAGAAGCGGCCCGCGAACCCCGCATCGCCGAGCCGCGCACGAAAGCGGGCGATGTAGCGATCGATGACGGGCTGCACATAGGCCGAGAGCGTCGTCGTCGAGGCGCGCTCGAACTCGCGGAACTCACGCGTGATATCGGAGGACACGGTGATGTGGACACCGGGGAGCGCGTCGGCGAGCAGCGCCGCGAGACGCTGCTCGTGCGCCGGATTGACATATGCGTTGAGCAGGCAGATGGCGATGGCTTCGAAGCGCCCCTCGCGCAGCGACGGCACCAGATTCTCGATCACGTCTGCCTCATCGAGGGCCTCGAGAACGGAGCCGTCGGCCAGGATGCGCTCGGTCGCCTCGAAGCTCGCGGCGCGCGTCACCACCGGCTCGGGCTTCTGATATTCGAGATCGTAGATGCGAGCCCGGCCGTGCCGCTGCAGAGCGAGAATGTCGCGAAAACCACGCGTGGCAATGAAAGCGGTCGGGAAACCTTTTCGCTCCAGCACGGCATTTGTCGCGACGGTCGAGCCATGGGCGAGATCGTCGATCGAGCCGACCGGGATTCCGCTTGCCACAAGCGCGTTGAAGGCGCCTTCGTCAGGCGCCTTCGGTACGCTCGGAACCTTGGTCACGACGATCCCGTCAGGGCCGATGGCCACCAGGTCGGTGAAGGTGCCTCCGACCTCGATCCCCACGCGCATTGCAACACCCTCTCCCCGCTATTGTCGACGGGCTACGGTAAGCACCCGACGAGCACTCTGTATAGTCGGAGGGGCTCGACGGGTGTTTCGCGGGTGGCGAACCGGACGTGGGCCCGGGCGCGAGACACGCTGCAGGCCTCGCCGCCGGCCTCGCTCATGCAGCCTTGATGCGCATTGGTTCGGCCTTTGCGCCATCGTAAACAGCGCTGATGAGACCTTCCTCCACCGCCTTTATCTGCTGTGCAAGGAAACGCGAGTAGATGCGTACGTGGGGCAGCCCCCCGCCGACGAACCAGAGGCCGGGCTGAGGAGTGCGGCGCCACATGTTGTTCAGCTCGCCGCGCTGGTCGAAGTCCCACACCTGCCCGACGCGATCCGCGATCTCGTCGCCCATGAAGTGGCGCACGACATCCTGCTGGTTCCTGTAGCCGGTTGCCGCGACGATCACGTCGGCCTCGACCGTGCGCCCGTCCTTCATGAGGAAACCGCTCGGAACGACACGGTCGATGTCGCGGTACTGGATGAGGCCGATCTTGCCGTCCACGATCAGATCCGAGCAGCCGACGTTGAAGTAGTAGCCGCCGCCGCGGCGCAGATATTTCATCTGAAAGCCGGTGTTGTCCGGCTCGCCGTTGTCGAGAACGAAGCCACGCGCGGTGAGCCCGTCGAGGAGCTTCTGGTCCGCCTGTTGACAGAGCGCCGCCGCGATCTGGTAGCCCTGGACGAGAACGGGATAGGGCGATGCTGTTGCGATCAGATCGCACTCGTCGGTCGAGAGGCCCTCCTGGTAGAGCTCGTAGACGCGTTGCGCTTCCTTCAGGCTGACGATGAGCGTGGAATTGCGCTGCACCATGGTGGTGTCGGCGCCACTGACGCACAAATCGTGGGCAACGTCGTGGCCACTGTTGCCGGTGCCGAGGACGACCGCCTTCTTGCCCTTCCAGGCCTTGCCATTGTTGTACTTCGACGAATGCATCACCTCGCCGGCGAACGTCTCGAGGCCGGGTATCTTCGGCATGATCGGAATGGCGCTGACGCCCGTCGCATAAACCACGTGGCGCGGCCGTAGAATACGCTCGCTGCCATCGGCCCGCTTCACCGTCAACGTCCAGCGACCCGCCTTGTCGTCGTAGGAGCCCCTGGTGAACTCGGTCGAGTTCCAGATGTTGATCTCCATCGTGTCGGCATAGAACTCGAGCCAGTTCGCGATCTTGTCGCGGGGAATGTACACTGGATAGTTAGGCGGAAACGGCATGTACGGCATGTGATCGACGTACACTTCGTTGTGCAGCGTCAGGTTGTGGTAACGCTTGCGCCACGCATCGCCGACACGCTCATGCCGGTCGATGACGAGCGTGTCCACGCCGAGGATGTTGAGACTTGCGGCAATGCCAAGCCCCGACTGGCTGCCGCCGACGACCACGACGGCCGGCTCGCGATCCTCGTAGGCCGCGGATTTGACGCGGTGGTCCATCCAGTTCTCGCTACCGAAGCCGCCGGACCACTCGTCGCCGCGCGGACGGCGCGCGCCGATGCGCTCCTCGTGGCCCTTGATCTCGTCCAGGGCGGTCAGGAGCACCCAGGCCTTGAGCCCACTGTCCGTACCAGGGACCAGCCTCAGCACGCCGCTGCCGCGGCCGGCGGCGGTCTCGAACACAATGAGCGCTTCGATCGTTGTCGCGCCGGCGCGCTTGACGACGCGTGGCGGTGTTTTGTCCTCAGCGAGGCGAAAGCGGCTCGGCTTGACCCTCGGCAACCTCTCGGCGAATGCGGCCTCGATCTTGCCGCGCCCGCTCACCGTATCGATGTGCCAGGTGAAGGCGACGAGATCGCGCCAATGGCTATCCTCGGCAAAAAGACCCGCCGCTGCCTTGGCATCGGTGGCGCGTACGGCGGCTTCGAACGCCTCGAGCCATTTCAGGGTCGCGGCCTTGGGTTCAAAGCTCTTCAGGAGATCTTGGCTCATCGCGACTATGTGATCCTTCGATTTTGCCCTGGTTCGGTGCCGCATTGCCGCCAGTCGATCTGGTCGGGCCTCAGGCAAGCGGGACATGGGGCGCGGAAGCGAGCGCTTCCGGCATGATGACGTAGCCCGAATTTACGAAGATTGTCCGGACAAAGCAAGGCATCGAAGTGCTGCCAGACCCTATGCTGCCAGCAGTCTGATCAGGGCGGACGCAGCCTGTATCTCACGCCAGCGGCGTTCGCGACGCGCCGATGCGTCAGCATCCTCGCCCCATTCTGCGGTCTGCCAGTCCTCGTCGACATGGGCGGCTTCCCAGGCGGCTTCGGGCGTCAAACGCCCTCCGAGAACGGCCAAAGCGAGAAGCGCCGACCCCATCAGCGTCGTCATGACATGCAGTGCCGTGAGACGGAGCGGATCGAGCGGCGCCACGGCTTCGGCGATGCGCGCGGCGGCTTCATCCGATTGGGCGACGGGCATCAGGCCGGTCGCGAGCGTGAACGACGCTGCGTGATGCTCGGCAATCCAGGCTAGCACCGGGTCCCACAGCGTCCGCTGGCGTGCCGCCAGCCCCTCCGGATAGTCGGCGCGGTAGCAGAGCAGATCACTGCCGGCATACTTCACGATATCCGCCGCAACTTCGGCCATTTGCGCCTCGACGCCATCGATTGCGGTATTGACGAGCCGCGTCAGCGGCATCGTTGCAGGATCGATGGTCGTCTGCTGCACGTCCCATTCGGTCGCAACGGCTTCGGCGAGCGCTTTGGTGGCGAGGCGCAATTCGCGCTTGCCCGGGGTCCGTGCGGCGCGACCGTCGAGCAGAATGGTGCGAGCGCTGCCCGAAACGGCCCTACCGATGACAACGGTCTTGTAGAACCGCCGCGGCAACGGCTTTTGGGTCGCTTCTCGGCCGGGAGCCTTCGGCTGGCCGTTGGTATTGCTGTTGCGATCGTCGCTCATGGAAATTCCGTCGCCGCCGCGGCCTGCTCCGCCAGTTGCTGCCCGATGGCCTCGACGAGGCCGTCGCCGGTCTCGATGACGCGATGTGCCCCTGCCGCCCACAGCAAGTCGGGGCGGTGGTATCCCCAAGCGACCCCAAGTGCACCGACAGCGGCGTTGCGCGCCATGGTCATATCGAATGACGTATCGCCGACCATGACCGCCGCGTCGACCCTCACGCCCGCCTCGGCGAGCGCCGCCATGATCATCGACGGGTGCGGCTTCGAGGGGTGATCATCGGCGGTCTGGATGGTGAGGAACGTCTGGTGCCATCCCTCGCGCTCCAGCAGGCGTGCGACGCCACGCCGCGATTTTCCGGTGGCGATGCCAAGCAGCACATCGCCCTGCTCGACAAGCGTGGCAATCGCGTTCCTGACGCCAGGATAGAGAGGCTCGTCGAGGCGCTGGAGCCGCCCCTCGGCATGGGCCGAGCGGTAATGATCGGCGAGCGATCGGCGCAGCTCGGGCGTTTGGTCCGGCACGAGCACCGCGAAGGCCTCGGTCAGCGACAGCCCGACCACGCTCAGCACACGATGGGCCGGCGGCGGTTTCAGCGCGTGGCTGGTGAAAGCGTGAGCCATCGCAGCCGTGATGTTGTGCTGGCTGTCGATGAGGGTGCCATCGCAATCGAAAATGACAAGCTTCATGCACCGCGCCTCGTCGAGCCTACGCCATCGGCGCCGGCCGACGGGTCGTTACGCGATGCGGCGCTCGAGCACCGCATAGCAACTGTACCCGCGATAGAGCCGCTCGAAGCTCATCGTCAAGCCATGACGGCGCGCAAGGCCCGAGAGCACGTCCTCCATGTCCTCGCGCGGCGAAACACGAAACCGGGCAAGCCAAGCGTCGAGGACCCGCTTGACCGGGGGCGGCAATCTCTCGCAACCACCGAAGTCCACTATATGCAGGCGCCCGCCCGCGGACAGCAGCTTGGCGGCGTGCTCAAGCGCCGCTTCCCAAGGCGGCATCATCGACAAGGAATATGAAAAGAAAACGCGATCGAAGACCGCCTGGCCAAACAGGGCTTCGGGATCGAAGCCTGTGGCATCGGCCAGCGCCAGTCGAATTCGGCCGGCCAGATCTCGCCGAGAGAGCGAGGCGCGCGCCGTCTCCAGCATCATGCGCGACAGATCGACGCCATAATAGTTGGCTTGCGGAAACCTGCGCTGTGCGCGGATCAGGTTCAGTGCCGTGCCGCAGCCGAGCTCCAAGACGGAACCCTCTGGCGGCGGCTCGAGCTCACCTATCAGCCGGCGGCGTCCGAGGAGATAATATTCGCGCGTCACGTCATAGACGTGGCGCTGATACCGATAGTTCTGATCGAGATGCTCAGCGTGGGTTTCAGTGCTCATCGGCGACGTCATTCGGATTTCAAGGCATAGAGGTGAAAGGCGCCATAGATGGCCGAGCGATCCAGGGTCGACAGCCTTTTCGAATGTTCGCTCTCGTAGGTCCATCGACCCAGGGTGGCGTCGGGCACGCGGCCAGGCAGGATGGTCCCGAGGCCAGCCGTCCGGAAGATCACGCGGGCGCCCTCCCGAGCCGTGCGAGTTATCTCGCGCCAGAGCTGCGCGAGGGTTGCATCATCCATCCAGTCCTGGGCATCGAGCAGAATGTAGCGGTCGAGGGACTGATTGGGCAGCCGCTGGAGCAGGCCCGTGAAGGACACATGGTTGACTTCCACACGCGCCGCCCGCTGCCTGAGAAGCGAAAAGCTCCGCGGCTCGAGGTAGGGTGGAAGCGAGGCATCGGGCTCGCGCGAATAGGCGCGACCGAACGCTTGCCACGCGAAATAGTTGTCGCCCAGATCGAAATCGCAAGCGAGCCTGCGCAGGCGCCGTTCCACCACGTCGGCCATGTGCGCGGCGTCGCCCAGCAGCCTCTTGTATTGGGCCGGCGGGATACCCAGGCCGTAAAGCGAGGCTTCGCTGCCCAGGATCTTGCGGACCAGTTTTCGCCGAAACAGGGGGGCGAGTTCGGCCTCATAAATGCGAATCTGCTCCTCGCGCGTTCTTGCGGTCAGCATGACGCGAGGGTCCTTGCCGTAGATGCGCGCGACGCCGTGTGCGAGGGCGATGCAGATGCCGAGCAGTCCCGTCTTGTGGAAGCCGCGGGCAAACGCCGTGATGCGCCGGCGGCCCAGTTTGTCGCGTCGTTCCCAGTAGGCGCGCGAGGACGCGTCCAAATGCGGTGCGATGTAACGATCGTAGAGATCGACGTTCGCCGGTTCGTCAGCGTGCACCCACAGCCGCCGAAAAGAATCCGCATCGGGCAGATGCCGGGCTGCCGCCAGCTTCATCCTGTTCAAGGCGATGTGCGCGTGATTGAGATCGACGACGAAAATCCGCTCCGGATCGGCCGTCAGATAGCTCATCATGTTGCAACCACCCGATCCGATGGTCACAAGCCGGGACGAAGGCGTGATCGCCAGGGCTTCGAGATCGACGCGCGGATCCTCCCAGATCTGGGGGTAGACAAGCTCGCTGAACGCCAGAGTAAAGAGGCGTTCCAGCACTCCCTCCCGCGACAGGGGGCGGCTCTTGTGGACGGCCTCTCCAAGTAGCCCGGCGGCACGCTCGGCGTATTGCAATCCCATCGCCATCGGAAGTCCTTCCAGTGCTAGGTGCCCAATGCTTAGATACCCACCCGTGCCGCCGAGGCCAGCCGGCGCGGATACGAACCCCCATGCGAGGTCTGAGCGCGGGCCTCGAGATCAGGCTGCCGGACGGGCCAACAGCACTGCATCCTGCTTCTCCGCGCCTCCCGGCGCACGCCAACTGACGATCTGCATTTGTCCCTCCAGCGTCTCGATGAGAGCGGTACAGCTCTCGACCCAGTCGCCGCAGTTCAAGTAGTGCACACCTTCGATCATGCGGTCCGAAGCGTGGTGGATGTGACCGCAGATGATGCCGTCCACATTTCGCCGCCTGGCCTCTGCCGCGACGGCCTCCTCGAAGGCGCCGATGAAGCTGACCGCCGACTTCACCCTGTATTTCAGGTAGGCAGAAAGCGACCAGAAACCCAGGCCGAATCGGCGGCGCACCCAGTTCAGCGGTGTATTGGCCCACAACGCCATCTCGTAGCCGCGGTCGCCGAGAAATGCGAGCCACTTGGCGGTTCTGACCACCACGTCGAACTCGTCCCCATGCATGACCGCGTATCGGCGGCCCGCGAGGGTCACGTGGATGGCGGACTGCTCGAGTTGTATGCCGCCGAAGCGCATGCCGCAGTAGTCGCGCAGCACCTCGTCGTGATTTCCGGGAATGAAGATGATCTCCCCACCCTTGCGCACCTTCCGCAAGAGCTTCTGGACGACGTCGTTGTGGGACTGGGGCCAATGGGGGCCGCGACGAACCTTCCAGAAATCGACAATGTCGCCCACCAGGTAAATGACGTCCGCTTCGAGACAGCGCAGGAAGTCGATCAGGGCGTGGGCCTGGGCCCCGCGCGTGCCGAGATGCACGTCCGAGATGAAGACAGCGCGCACCCGCACGCTGTCGGGGCTGTCGAGCTGATGGGGCGCATTCGGCAACATGTCCTGCATGCGGCCGCTCGTAGAGCGCTTCGATTGCAGTCTCGTGACAGAGCGTTCAGTCTGTCGCGAAGTGCTGTGCATCGAGGCCGAGAAGCCCCCAGGTCACAAGCATGTGTGGCGGCAACGGGGCCGTCACGTCGATCGGCGGAGACCCCGGCCGGGGATGCGGGATGACGAGACGGCGCGCATGGAGATGAAGGCGCGCGTCCATGTTCTCGGCCGGGAGGGGACGGCCATCGTCGTACTTGTTGTCGCCGACGATCGGATGATTGATCAGCGCCATGTGGGCGCGAAGCTGATGCTGTCGCCCGGTCACCGGCTTCAAGGATACCCAGGCGGTTTTCTGTCCCACCCTGTCGATGACGCTGTAATGCGTCGTCGCGTGCATGGCCTGCTCCTGCTCGCCGGGCTCGGCCTTGCGGACACGATCGCCGTCAGGCCCCGCCGCCTTCACCAGAGCCGCTTCGATGCGCCCCTGGGGAGGCCTCGGCACGCCATGCACCAGCGCCCAGTATGTTTTCGCGGCGCTCCGCGTCTGAAAGGTCCGACCGAGCTTGGAAGCCGCGTCACGCGTCTTGGCGACCATCAGCACGCCGGTCGTATCGCGATCGAGACGGTGGACCAGCCGCGGGCGATCTCCGAAGCGGTCGGCCATGCCCGCCAGGATGCCATCGATATGACGCTTGGTGCCTGTGCCGCCCTGCACGGCAATACCGAAAGGCTTGTTGAGGACAAAGACGTCTGCGTCCTCGAACAGGATGAGACTCTCGATGAACGTGCGGTCGGCCTTCGAGAGACCCATCGGCGGCTTGGGCGACGGGGCCAAGCCGGGCGCCCGGCTCTTCGCCGGGTCTTTTGCCGGCTCGTGAATGATGGCTGGCACGCGGATTTCCTGGCCCGCCTCGATACGATGTCCCGCCTCGACGCGGCGTGAATCCAGGCGAACCTGCCCGGTCCGCAGCAGCTTCTGGAGATAGCTGTGCCCAACGGCCGGAAAGTGCAGCTTGAACCAGCGATCGAGCCGGAGGCCCGCGTCCTTTTCAGCGATCACGATGGTCTCGACGGGCGGCCTCATCTGAGGCTCCGCACGGCGGCCACACCCCCGACCAGTGCCGCAATCGAGATGGCGACAGACCCGACGACATAGAGGGCCGCGAGGACAGGCTGGCGCCGTTCGAACAGCTCGAAAGCGTCGAGGGAGAATGCCGAGAACGTCGTGAAGCCGCCGAGAATGCCCGTCGCGAGGAAGGTGCGCAGGACCGCCGATCCGCCCAGGAGGCTGGAAGACGCTTCAACGATCGCTCCCATGAGAAAAGAACCCAGCACGTTGACGGTGAGCGTCGCCCAGGGGAACGATGGCCCAAGAAGCTGCAAGAGGCCGACGTTGACGAGATAGCGGGCACCGGCGCCGAGCGCGCCGCCGGCAGCGGCGGCCAAGACAAGCTGCATGATGAATAGTCCGTTCCTTTGGGGCGCTTCTACAGGGCCCGCCCACATCAGCGCAAGCGGGGGTTGCGCAGACGGGCCTGCCGGCTGCGACAGCTCCGTCGCCGAATACGGAGTTTCGAACGGACTCTTGGATGAGGCGCTGCGGCAAAATATGACCGCAACAATAGAGCGGAGCATCGCCGGGCGTTCTGGCGCGCACCGCAAGGATCGTTGGAACGCCTGGGCCGAAACGGTTCAGCTCGTCGGCTTGTCGAGCTTCCGTGTGAGGTTCTCGAACTCGCGGCGGAGTTCCTCGTTGCGGAAGATCTGCTCGAACGTCGGGGCTTCCAGCTTCTGGATGGCCTCGAAGGAGGTCGAACTGTCCTTCATGAGTTGGCGGAGCTGGTAGCTGGCCTCCACCGTTTCGTAGGTGTTGTCGGCGATCTGCAGGTCGTGGGCCGCACGCCGGCGAGCACGCGCAACCTGCTCGCGTTGTTGGATCAGATAACGACGATATCCCTTCGCTGCTTCGTCGGCGAGCTTCTGACTCTCCCGGTTTGCCTCGAGCGCGCGCCGCTGATCGGGCCGGTTCTCAGCCTTCAGGAGCTCGGCCGTCCGCTTGCGCGCCGCCGCGATATCTTTCGAGATGGCATCGAGCTTCGGCAGGAACTGCTCGTCGATCTTGCCGATGGTCGCGTCCTGTGCGTGCACCACCATAGCGAAAAGAGCTGCGTGCATGGCGAAGTAACGCCTTGCGGCAGCGACGTTCTCGCCGGATTCCGCCATCAGCTTGGCGAGTTGCGCGTCGATTGCCTTGGCGGAATTGAAGACGGCGACGAGGCGGACGAGATCGCCGGACAGCACGCCGTCGAGCAGGAGGTCGACCTGCTCGCGCGTCATCTGGATGCCAGACTTGACGAGCCCATCGTAGACCTCGCCCTTCGACTTTGCGATTTCGCTCCTGTTGGCCGTGATGCGCTGCTGAGCCTCGTCGATATTCGATTGCAGGCTCTCGACGGTGTCGGTGACGTATCCGGGCATAAAGCCGTCTTTGGGCGCGACCAGTTTCTTCTCGCGCAACTTGACGATCCGGTCGTCCAGCTCGCGAATATTGTTCTTCAGCATCTCGATGCGCTTCTGCACTTCGACCACCGGCACGTCGGTGACGACGCTGAGGGTCGAGTCGAGCAGATTCTTGATTTTCGCTTCGCGGTCCTCGCGTGTTTCGGTCCATATCGGAGGAACGAGGAACTCATCACGCGACGGCAGCTTCCTGGCCTCGCCACGACTGCGGGCGGTGTCCTGCAGGATCGAGTCGATGGCGCGCATCAGGCGTTGCGCCTGCTCGTAGGCCGCATCACCGGCGCGCGGATCGGCGGCCGGCGCCGGCTCCAGCGCCGGAGCGGGCTTGGTGGCCGGCCCGGGCGACTCGCGGCCGTCTTTCGCCGGAGAGCGCGTCAGGATCTCGGCGATGGCATCGCGATGAGCCGCCTGGCACCATGCCGGCACCGGCCCAGCGCAGAGAGCCGCAGCAAGAATGACCGCCAAAGCCGCCGGGCCCCGAACCGTTGACATGAACGCAATCCTCCCTAACTGATCAATGACTTGGGATAAGATTTCGGCAAATCAATGGTGAGCGTTCAAATCTGGCTAACAATGTTCAAAGCCAGCGTCGTACGCGAGCCTTGTAGTCGGCATACGCCGCTCCGAAGCGTCGCTCAAGATAGGCTTCTTCGCGTTCGATGGCGAACCTCGTTACCGCGTAAAGGAAAATGGGAGCCGCAACGACCAGCCACAGGCGATTGAAGCTGATGCCCGCGCCGGCCAGTCCGATCGCCTCGGCAAGGTAGATAGGGTTGCGGGAAAACGCGAAAGGGCCCGTCGCCATCAGGGCCGTGGAGCCACGATCCGGTCGGATCGACGTCGCGTGCCGGCGAAACTCCAGCATCGCCCAAACGGCTAGAACGATGGCGCCCAACAAGAGCAGCATGCCCGCGTAGTGGACAGGCCCCGTCTCGGCGAAGGGGAACGGCAGGCGCAGCAGCCACCAATCGAGCGCCAGCGCCATCAGTACCGACGCCGCGAACAAGGCCGGTGGCCACGGAATCGCGCTCGGACGGTCCTCCTGTAGACCGTCCCGCTTCCCCGGAAACACGGTCACGCACATTCTCCTGCCGTTCGATGTCGATTGACCGCCACAGTTGTCCAGTCAGGCCTCCGGTTCAAGGTCCATTGGATCGATGGGGCCAATGCCGCGTAGCCGTGTCTTGCCGCCAGCGGTCAGCCGTGGCACCAACGACGGCAAAATTCCCGAGGAGCGCCGCGCTCATGTCGATCCCCAACGAATACCCGACCCTGAATTTCGGCCTCGGCGAGACCGCGGACCAGTTGCGGCAAACCGTGCGTGCCTTCTCGGCGGACGAAATCGCGCCGATTGCGGCCGAGATCGACAGGACCGACCGCTTCCCGCGCGAGCTTTGGCCCAAGATGGGAGAGTTGGGCCTGCACGGCATCACCGTCGAAGAAGAGTTCGGCGGGGCGGGTCTCGGCTATCTCGAGCACTGCGTGGCGGTCGAGGAAATCTCGCGCGCCTCCGCGGCGGTAGGCCTTTCCTATGGGGCGCACTCGAACCTCTGCGTCAATCAGATCAGCCGCAACGGTAGCGCAGACCAGAAGCACCGCTACCTGCCGAAGCTGATCTCGGGCGAGCACGTCGGCTCACTCGCCATGAGCGAGGCGGGCGCCGGCTCCGACGTCGTCTCCATGAAGCTGCGCGCCGAAAAGAAGGGTGACCGCTACGTCCTCAACGGCACCAAGATGTGGATCACGAACAGCCCCGATGCGCAGGTCATCGTCATCTACGCCAAGACCGATCCCGCTGCCGGCTCGCGCGGCATCACGGCGTTCATCGTCGAGACCTCGTCGAAGGGGTTCAAGGTGGCGCAGAAGCTCGACAAGCTCGGAATGCGCGGCTCGTCGACGGGGGAGCTCGTGTTCGAGGACTGCGAGGTGCCGGCGGAGAACGTGCTGGGCGAGGTGGGACGCGGCGTTCGCGTGCTGATGTCTGGCCTCGATTACGAGCGCAGCGTGCTCGCCGCCGGGCCGCTCGGCATCATGCAGGCCGCGATGGACGTGGTCGTGCCCTACATCCACGAGCGCAAGCAGTTCGGCCAAGCGATCGGCGAATTCCAGCTCATCCAGGGCAAAGTCGCCGACATGTATACGGAAATGAATGCGGCGAAGGCATACACATATGCCGTCGCCCGAGCCTGTGACCGTGGCGAGACGGCTCGCAAGGACGCAGCCGGAGCCATCCTTTTCGCGGCCGAAAAGGCGACCAAGATCGCGCTCGACGCCATCCAGATCCTCGGTGGCAATGGCTATATCAACGAGTACCCGACGGGGCGACTCCTGCGCGATGCGAAGCTCTACGAGATCGGCGCGGGAACCAGCGAGATCCGTCGCATGCTCATCGGTCGAGAGCTGTTCGAGGAGACGAGGTAGTCGCGGCCTCAATAGGCTAGCATGCTGTCGCGCACCAAAGTCGGCTTGGAGACGAGCTTGGGCAGCGGGCGGGCAGCGGTGACGGCAGTCAGGGCCGCGATGCGCTTCTCGGCGTCCTTTTTCTCGCGGGCGACGGCAAGCTCGGCGGCGGCAAAGCATTGGTCGATATTGGCGCAGCGGCGGCGTCCCGACGGATGTGTATCGGTCTCCGGAGCGTTCGCGAAGGACCGACAGACCTGCGCGAGCCCGTTGCGATCCAGCCAGCCATCATGCACCCCCCGATCGACGGCCCAGCAGTCGGCTTTGAGTTCGCTCTCGCCGACGCGATGATGGCCGCATTCGTGGTGGAACACGAAGAGCTGAACAGTCTTGCTATAGTTGCCGAGCAATCGCGGATTGAGCACCAGCAGCCGATCGTCGGGAGCTGCGGCACCGAGGTTGTCGAGATGGCGATCGAGCTCCAATCGAACCCGATCGCATCGAACCTGGCGACCGGCCATCTCGATGGCTCCCCCGCGAGCAAGCCTCACGGGCTGCTCGGCAGACGCAACAGGAACGCAGGCGAGGCTCGCCCAGGCGAGCAACGCCGTCAACAATGCGCGCCACATGACCCGATGGCCTCCTTCGCGCGAAACATCCGGCAGCCCACCCAGGCCGCACTCCGAACTGGTCGGAATTGTGACCGGCTGGCACAGCAAGATCGCACGGGCAACCAAACCCGCGCGCTTGGAATCGCGCGCCACCGCGATGCGGCTTCCGGTCGCTGCCACGCGGCGCCAAAGCCGGTACTTGCGCCGTTTCCGTGGCGCCTCTACACCCAAGGTCGAGTTTCACACCACTGTCACGTCGAAGGAACGCCGCCATGGCCGGACCCCTCACGCATATTCGCGTCCTTGATCTCACCCGCGTGCTGGCGGGACCCTGGTGTGCCCAGAACCTCGCCGATCTCGGAGCCGAGGTGATCAAGGTCGAGCGTCCGAAAAAAGGCGATGACAGCCGCGCCTTCGGGCCGCCCTGGGCCAAGGACGAGGCCGGCAACGACACGACGGAAGCGGGCTATTATCTGTGTGCGAACCGCGGCAAAAAATCGATCACCATCGATATCGGCAGCGAGGGCGGCCGGGCTCTGATCAAGGAGCTGGCGAAGTCGGCTGATGTCCTGCTCGAGAATTTCAAATCCGGCGACCTCGTATCCAAGGGCCTCGGCTACGAGGACATCAAGGCGATCAACCCCAAGATCATCTATTGCTCGATCACCGGCTTCGGCCAGACGGGTCCTTATGCCGCCAAGCCCGGCTACGACTTCATGATCCAGGGCATGGGCGGTTTCATGAGCGTGACCGGCGAGCGGGACCAGAAGCCCGGCGGCGGTCCGCAGCGCGCGGGCGTGCCGGTGGTCGACATCATGACGGGCATGTACTCGACCATTGCTGTCTGCGCCGCGATCGCCAATCGCGAGCGCACCGGCAAGGGCCAGCACATCGACATGGCGCTGCTCGACACGCAAGTCGGTTTCCTGGCAAACCAAGGCGCGAACTTCCTGGTCACAGGCGAGCCCCCGGTTCGCGTCGGCAACACGCACCCGAACATCGTGCCCTACCAAGCGGTGCCGACCAAGGACGGAGCCGTGATCATCGCGTGCGGCAACGACAATCTTTTCAGCAAACTGTGCGACCTCATCGGCCAGCCGTCCTTGAAGACGGACCCGCGCTTTGCGACCAACGCGACGCGCGTCACCAATCGCGATGCGCTCGATCCGATCCTTGACGAACTGATGCGCAAGAAAACCACGGTCGAGTGGGTCGAGGCGCTCGAGGGCGCGGGCGTACCTTGCGGCCCGATCAACAACCTGAAAGAGGTTTTCGAGAATCCGCAAGTCGTCGCGCGCGGCCTCAGAGTCGAGATTCCCCACCCGACGGCCGGCAAAGTCTCGCTCGTGCGCAGTCCGATGCGCTTTTCGGAAACCCCGATTGAATACAATGTGCCGCCGCCCCTGCTGGGCCAGCACACCGACGAGGTCTTGAGCGGTGTTCTCGGCAAATCCGCAGACGAAATCGCGGCGCTCAAGAAATCGGGGACGGTTTAGCGGCGCGACGAGGCGCATGCGCCGACAGCCGAGTGGCGATCGATGCGTCGCTCGGAAAGGCGAGCCGGCAGCGCGCATCGCGAAATCAAGGCGCCAACAAGAAAAGGTGGCTGCGCCGCCCGCACCTCGTCCCGTTCCGTCCCGCCCGTGACGTTGTGGCGCATGCGATTCCCCGATAAGATTGCGAGGCGGTTCGCCCCTTTCTACGAACCGTCACACGCCTTCGATACGGTGCGTCGAAATCGTCGGGAGGGGATCAGATGCTCCAGCTGGACCGGTCACGCCGAGCGGTGGAGCAACCACGGTTCGCAGTCAAGGTTGCTGCCACCTCTGCCGACATCGAAGAAGCATTGCGCTTGCGCTGGCAGGTGTTCGTCGAGGAGCAGGGTGCGAGCCCGGAGCCCGGTGCGCCGTTCGGCATCGAGACCGACCGTTTCGACGCGCATTGTCATCATCTCGTGGTGCGAGATCTCGATTGCGATATGGCCGTCGGAACGTATCGCGTGCTGATGCCGGATCGTGCCGAGCTGCTCGGGGGGTTCTATACCGAGCAAGAATTTGATCTGCGTGGCTTGGCCGCGCATCGGCGCTGCACGGTCGAAATCGGGCGGTCGTGTGTGCATCCGGACTATCGCGGCGGTGTCGTCATCGCGATGCTGTGGACGGGTCTTGCCGGCCTGATCCTCGGCACGGAGGCCCGCTTTCTCATTGGGTGCGCGTCGGTGTCGATGCAGGACGGAGGCCGCGAAGCCGCCAGCGTCTATCTCAGGCTCGCAGACGAACACATGTGCGCACCCGAGCATCGGATGGCGCCCCGCGTACCGCTTCCGCTCGATGGAGTCGAACGGGACGACGGCGTGAAACCGCCCCCGCTGATCAAGGGCTATTTGCGCGCCGGAGCCGAAATTGCCGGCCCGCCTGCCGTCGACATGGCTTTCGGCACCGCCGACCTGCCTATGCTGCTGACGCTCGATCGGCTGGCGCCTCGTTATGCGCGCCATTTCGCAGGCGCGTGAGGCACAACGATGCATCAAGCCATCCGCCGATCCATCGGCATGGGCCGCGTGGTCGTGCACCTCGCCAGAGGCGCTGCAACCATGGCGTTGGTATTCCCATTCATTGGAGATGCACGCCGGCGGCGCATCATCAAGCGCTGGTCCGACGGTGTGCTCGACATCTTCGGGCTGACCTTGGAGGTGGTGGGCGAGCCCTTTGCCAATGACCTCGGAAGGCCCGTCCTGATCGTCGGCAATCATATCTCGTGGGTCGACGTCTACGCCTATCTCAGCGTTGGCGAATTCAAGTTCGTAGCGAAATCCGAGGTAAGGTCGTGGCCGCTGATCGGGTGGTTTGCACGAACTCTCGGGACGATTTTCGTGGAGCGCGACCGTCCTCGGGATGCGCTCCGCGTCGGAAACGAGCTCCGCGAGGCGCTGGACGCAGGCCATGCCGTCTGCCTCTTTCCGGAGGGGACGACGACGAACGGCAGTGTCGTGCTTCCTTTCTCGTCGGTTCTGATAAGTGCAGCCACAGCCACAGACACACCGGTCCAACCGGTCTCGATCGCCTACCGTGGACCGAATGACGAGATCTGCACCCGCGCGGCGTTCACAGGCGACGCCACGCTCGTTGGATCGATCTGGGCGCTCGTCGGCAGCGGCCGCTCGGTTGTCAGGCTGACGTTTCTCGAGCCCATACCGACCAAGGGAGCGGACCGTCGCGCGCTCGCCCGCCAGGCCGAAGATGCCGTCAGGGCAAGCCTCGGCCATGCGCCCCGCGTGGTGTCCGAGATGGTGTCGGCTTCACGCCGCGACGCTATCTCGAGCGATCGCGGTGGCGACGTGCCGAGAACGGCCCCGATCGAGACCGCGCCACTTGTTTGAGGTCCGAATCAGCTGGTCGAACACAATCCCGGCGCGCTGGGACGCAGGACGAGGACGTCTATCGGTGCCCCCAAATGCAGCTCGCTTGGCGTTGGGGCCACGCGTCGTCTAGGCTGGCTCAAATGGCGTTGCAAGTCGAGGTATCGCATGCGTTGGATCAGATTTACGGCCGATGGCCGCACGGCCTATGGCCTCGTCGACGGCGATCGCATCACGCAAGTGGAAGGCGATCCATTCGATGGCTATGAGACGACGGGTACGAGCCACGCGCTCGCAGACGTGACCATCGAGCTGCCGGTGGTGCCACCCACGTTCTACTGCGTCGGATTGAACTACCGGGAGCACATCAAGCAGGCTGCACAACGGCTGGGCATCGCCGCGAAATTCCCGGAGCAGCCCGACGTGGGGTACCGGGCGAACAATGCTCTGGTGGCGCACGGTCAAGATGTCGTCATTCCTGCAGACGCCACAGGAAAAATTCAATACGAGGGGGAGCTTGTCGCTGTCATCGGCAAGCCGTGCCGGAACGTCAGCGAGGCTGAGGCACTCGACTACGTGCTCGGCTATACGATCGGGAACGACGTCTCCGAGCGGACCTGGCAGAAGAGCGACCGGACACTCTGGCGTGCGAAGAACACCGACACATTCAAGCCGATGGGGCCGTGGATCGAGACAGACGTCGATCTCGACACGCTCGAGACCGTCGTGCACGTCAATCGGGCCGAGTCGACGCGCTTCAAGACCAACGACATGATCCATGGCGTAGCGCTCTACATCTCGACCATCAGCAAATACTGCACGCTGCAGCCGCGCGACGTACTCTGGATGGGGACGGACCTTTTCTCGCCGGATCTCAACCCCGGCGATATGGTCGATATCGAGATCAAAGGTATCGGCGTGCTGAGCAACCGGTTCGTACTTGCCGGCGAATAAGACGGCAACCGGCGTGTTTTTCGGGAGAACGACCGGGGCGTGCGCGTCAACCGGTTGACCGAGATTTGTGAAAATGGTCCAAACGCTTATGGAAGGCGCGATCACCAAAGCAGGCCCAACGAGCGTCCCGAATCTGCTGACCTACGGCAGGATCGCGGCCGTGCCCGCGATGGCGGCCGTGTTCCTGCTGCTCGAGGGCGATCAGCGGAGATGGATCGCGCTCGCAATCTTCGTGGCGGCCTGCTTCACCGACTGGCTCGACGGCTTCCTGGCCCGGATCTGGCGGCAACAGTCCATGCTCGGCCGAATGCTGGACCCGATCGCCGACAAGCTGCTGGTGGGAGCGGCACTGATACTCCTTGTTCAGGACGGGACAATCTCCACGATCAGCGTGTGGGCGGCGCTGATCATTCTGTCTCGCGAGATCCTGGTGTCCGGCTTGAGAGAGTTCCTGGCCGAACTCAATGTCAGGGTGCACGTGTCCCGCCTCGCGAAACTGAAGACGACGCTGCAGATGATCGCGCTGGCTGTGCTGCTGGCAGGGCCTGCGGGCGAGCGCCAGGTCTCGGGTGTGATGGCCGTCGGAACGGTTCTATTGTGGGTGGCGGCGTTGCTCACCATCTGGACCGGGGGCGGCTATCTCACGGCGGCCATCCGATCTACCCTCGATCGCTGATTGCGCTCGATTGCCGGACGAGCCGGATTAAGGTAAGCGCCTATGAAACTGATATATTTCGCGTGGATCCGGGAGCGCATCGGCCGGTCCGATGAAACGCTCGAGCTGCCGCCCGGGATCGTAACGGTTGGCGACCTCGTGACATGGCTGAAGGCTCGCGGGCCGGAGTATGGCGAAGCTTTCGCGCGGCCGGAGCTTGTGCGAGCGGCGATCAACCAGGTGCATGTGAAGTCCGAAGCGCCGATCGCCGGCGCACGCGAGATCGCGTTCTTTCCGCCGGTCACGGGAGGTTGAGGTGGCTGTTCGCGTACAGGTCGAGGATTTCGACGTCAGCCGCGAGACGGCCGACCTCACCCGTGGCCGCACCGACATCGGCGCTATCGTTACGTTTACGGGCACGGTGCGTGGCGAGGCCAAGGGGCAGTCGATCGTCGCCATGACGCTCGAGCACTACCCGGGAATGACGGAGGCCGAACTCGAGCGCGTAGAAGGGCAGGCCCGCAAACGCTGGCCGCTCGATGCCAGTCTGATCATCCACCGCTATGGCGACCTCAAGCCCGGCGACAACATCGTTCTGGTCATTACTGCCTCTCGGCACCGCCAGGTCGCCTTCGAGGCGGCCGCGTTCCTGATGGACTACCTGAAGAGCCAGGCCCCTTTCTGGAAGAAGGAAACGACCGCCGACGGCACAGGGCATTGGGTCGACGCGCGCGACACCGATGCCGCAGCGCTTGCACGCTGGGACGGCTTCGACGGCGGGGGCGGCTGAGGTCTGCTAGGCCGGCACCAGTGCATCCTTCAATACCATGTCAGCCGCTTTCTCACCGATCATGATCGATGGCGCGTTGGTATTGCCGGAGGTCAAAGTGGGCATGATCGAGGCGTCGGCGATACGCAGACCGGAAATTCCCCGCACGCGGAGGCGCTCATCGACGACCGCCATCGTGTCCTGGCCCATCTTGCAGGTGCCGACCGGGTGATAGGTGGTCTCGCCCACTTCCTTCGCCCACGCGACGATCTCGTCGTCCGTCGTTCGATGCGACCCAGGAGCCATCTCGGTGATCTGCATCGGGGCAAGGGCCGGCGCGTGCATGATCGACTGGGCGATGCGAACGGCCCGGACGGTCAAGCCAACGTCAGCCGGATCAGAAAGGAAATTGAAGCGGATCGCGGGTGGCGTCCTCGGGTCGGCAGAGGTTATGTGGATCGTGCCTTTGCTCTCCGGACGCATGGCGTGGGCATAGCACGTCATGCCTGACTGTTTGGCGATCTTCGGCCCTTTTGGCGTTACCTCCGTGAGCATCGGCACCCAACCGAGCAGCAGGTCCGGCGACTCGAGCCCCTCGCGCGAAAAGACGAAGGCGCGCAGCGGGGCCGCAACCATGGCCAGCATGCTGTCCTGCGCGAGCGCGTAGCGCAGCGCTTGATTGACGAGCCCCAACCCGCGCCCGCGATCGTTGAACGTAACGCCGCGCTTGCCGATGGCCCAGCGGGTGCGCGGCGCGAAGTGGTCGCGCAGGTTCTCGCCCACGCCCTTCAGCGCGTGGCGGACTTCGATGCCGAGGTCCTTGAGGCGTTCCGGCTGACCGATCCCCGAAAGTTCGAGAAGCTGGGGCGAGTTGATGGAGCCGGCGCTGACCACGACTTCACGGCCGGCGTGGGCCTCACGCACCTCATCGCCAACTCTGTAGCGCACGCCGATGCAGCGGTGGCCGTCGAGCAGCAGCCGCTCGCTGAGCGCGCCGGTCTCTACGACAAGATTTGGCCGCTTCCCAATTTTTTCCAGGTAGCAATGGGCGGTGCCCTGGCGCCGCCCGCCGGCGATGGACGCCTGACTCATGGCGATGCCATCCTGTCGCGCGCCGTTGTAGTCAGGGTTATGCCTGATGCCGACCTGTCCGGCGGCCTCGATAATGGCCTTGATGAGAGGGTCACGGGGCACAGGGTCGGTGATCTGCAACGGGCCGTCGCGACCGCGGTAGGCGTCGTCGCCGCCGCCCCGGTAGCTCTCCATCCGCTTGAAGAAGGGCAGCACGTCGCGATAGCTCCAGCCGCGATTGCCCATCTGCGCCCAGGTGTCGAAGTCCTGCGCCTGGCCACGGACGAACGCCAGGCCGTTGATGGAGCTCGAGCCACCGAGGATGCGGCCCCGGGGCACGGGCAGGCGACGGCCATTCGTGCTTGCTTCGGGCTCCGACGAATAAAGCCAGTTGGCGGCCGGGTTGGCGATGAGTTTGGCGTAGCCGATCGGAATGCGCGCCCAGAAATGCGACGCCGGTCCAGCTTCGAGCAGCAGCACGCGATTGCGTGGATCCTCCGACAGGCGACTGGCCACAACAGCACCGGCCGATCCTGCTCCCACTACGATATAGTCGTAGCCCTGACGCCCTGCTTCGCGCACGATGTCCTCCGATTTTGTCCGGACAGGTTAGACGCAAGAGTCAGCGTCGTCCACGCCTGCGATCATGGTCAGAGCGCGGACTTGGGACGACCGATTGGTCTTGGCTCGGCGTTGGGGCCGCGCAGTCTCGCGAGCGCCTCCGAGGCCAGCGCACGCGTCACTTTTCGGCGCGAGGCGAGCGCGAGGCGGTCGATGGCGTCGACCACGCAGGCCGCGTCGGCCATGGTCCGGTCCATGTTGACCAGAAGCCACGCGACCACACTTGGATCGACGCTCAACTGACGGTCCGTGAAGTGCTTCACCAGAACCGCACGAAGGAGGCCATCGTCGGAGGCCGCTATCTCGACGACCATCGATGCGCGCAGGCGTGAGCGAAGGTCCGGTAGCACCACCGACAGGTCGCCTGGCGGCACGGCCGACGTCAGCAACAGGCTGGCCCGGTGCTCGCGGGAGACATTCAGCAGGTGAAACAGGGTGCGCTCGCAAGCGATGCCGGCGTGCAGGTCTTCGACGACGAGGGCGCCTCCGTTACCGAGTTGGCCAACGGTCGCGTCGGTGAGCCCGGCGGCCGAGACGATAGGCGCTCCCGACTGCGCCCGCCAGACGTGGGCAAGATGAGTCTTGCCCGAGCGCGGAGGGCCGGTGACCAGGACCGACGGCGCAGGCCAGTGGGGCCATGAGTCGACCAGGGCGACCGCCGCCGCGTTGGAGTGGCCGACCAGGAAGTCCTCCGCGCCCAAAGCCGTTCTGTGACCGAGATCGAGCACGAGTTGCTCAGGTGCTGCCATAGCTCACGTATCCAGACGTGGCGCTGACCCCGGCAACGATGTCGGTGGACCCGCGCCCAAATACAGCGAACTTTCGAGGTAGCGATCACGCGCGAACCGGACGAGCACGGCAAGCGCCGCAGCCACGGGGACCGCGACCAGCGTACCAAGCAGCCCGAACAGGGCGCTGAACACGAACAAAGCGAGCATCAGTGAGACGGGATGCAGCCCAACTCTCTGGCCGACGATCAATGGCGAAAGGAGTGCCGAATCGAGGACCATTGCTGCGCCGAAAACGCCGATTACCTGCAGGGCCAAGGTGGCATCCGGCCAGGACTGGGTCAACGCGACGACGAGCGCGACCGTAAGACCGAGCACCCAGCCGACCAACGGCACGAATGCCAGCACACCCGTGGCTATGCCTATCAAAAGGCCATAGCGCAGGCCGAGCGCCGTCAGAGCCAGAGCGTAGAAGGCTCCGAGAATGATGCAAATTGTGCCTTGACCGCGGATGAAGGCTCCGACGGCGGTATCGATGTCGCTTGCGAGACGGCGGATGGTTGACGCGCGGCGGATCGGTAGCCAACCGTCGATCTGGGCCAGGACGGCGGGCCAGTCGCGCAGCAGGTAGAACGCCACGACTGGCGTCACGAGGACAAGCGATACGAGGTTTATCAACGCCTGTCCTCTGCTCCAGAGTACCTTGGCCGCATCGCCGATGAGACCCGTCGACCCTTGTGCCAACTCGCCAAGGGCGCGTTCCAGCCGTACCTTGAAGCCAGGAAAGCTCGCGCCGAGGTGCTGCTCGGCCATTGCTTCGATCCACCCACGAATTCGTTCCAGATCCCCAGGTAACGCTTCGACCAATCGTCGAAGCTGATCGGCCGCGAGCGGCAGCAAGAGGACGGCGGCGGCTGTCAGCGCGAGGGCCGCAGCGCCTATGATCAGAGCACTCGCCAGAGTCCGGCCGAGACCCGCTCGCTGGAGCGCCACGGCCAACGGATTGAGGAAGTAAGCGATGGCCGCACCGAAAGCGAACGGCAGCAATGCGTCGCTCAGATAGGACACCAGCACGACGCTCACGGCGAAGACTACGATCCAGAAGACGACATGCATGTCGGGACGCATCGGCTCCCCCTCGCGTCTGTGTCCCACCCTGCGCCGAAGGCCAACCATCCTCCCGACGATAAGCACGACGGCGCACTGCCCACCGCCCTCGGACGAGTGGATGTCATCGCTACTGAGTACGGTATTCGACAGGCCATGAGCGAGACTCGCGGCGCGCTGATCCCCATCAACCACATGCCGGGATGGCGCCCCCGCCTAGCCGAGCGTCCAGCCTCCAACGACGAGAAGATGCGTCCCGGTTACCAATCCCGCGGCGTCCGAGGCGAGATAGACGATAGCTCCCATGAGGTCCTCGACCTGGCCGATGCGACCGAGCTTGATTTTTTCGAGAACGAACGACCGGAACTCGGGCTTGGCCAGCATCTGGGCCGCGAGGGGCGTCTCGACGAACGTGGGGCACAAGGTCACCGATCGAATTCCGTCCGGTGCCAGTTCGGCGGCGATCGCACGCGAGAGGCCCTCGAGCGCCGCCTTCGCCGCGCAATAGACGGTGCGCCCGGGTCCGGTGGTGAACGCCATCTGAGAGGAAATGTGGATCAAAGTGCCGCGCGTCCCAGTAGCAACCATGCGCTTCGCCACGGCCTGGGCGACAATGAAGGCTGCGCGCACGTTGAGGTCGAGAAGGAGATCCAGATCCTCGGTCTTGAAGTCGATGAACGGCTGGGGACGGTTGATACCGGCGTTGTTGACGAGCACGTTGAACGGAGCGCTCGTCTCGACCGCGTGTCGAACGGCGGCGTCGTCGAGCACATCGAGGACAAGCACCTCGGCCTCGCCTCCGGTCTTGACGATCGCGTCGCGCACGTCCTCGAGCTCGGATCGGGTCCGCGCGGCGAGCGTCACATGGGCGCCGGCCCCGGACAGCGCAGCCGCTGCGGCCAGCCCGATGCCGCGTCCGGCTCCCGTGATCAGAGCCCGTCTGCCGTCGAGCCGAAATGAGGGCGTTCTCGGCAACTCGACCATGTTCGTCTCCAACTGTGCTTCGGCTTGTCGGCGGGGAGAAGCGCACCTTGGTCGGGCTGCGTCAACCCGACGTCACATCGGGGGACTAATCGCGTTCGTCATGTCCGACCGACTTGTGCCGCCCTGACGAGTTGTCTAAGCGGTAGTCTCATCGGGCGGCGGATCGGCGGAGGGAACCGGCAGGCTTCGTGATCGCGCCACGGGGGACCAGTCCATGAGCGCGTCGAAACTCGGCGAGCGTCTCACCATAGTGCAGCACGCCGCACGATGGTCCGTAGCGACCGTAAAGGGCCGACTTGCGACAGCGCCTGGCCTTGCCTGGCGACTTGTGAGTGCGCGCGCCGAGACCTTCCTGTTCGTGCCATCGGACCTGCGGCCAACCGATCCCAGCCTCGCTGACGAGCTTGCCGCCGGGCAGATGGGTCTCGGGGGCGCGATGATCAACCTCGGCGGCGCCTCGCCATTCTCCATCAACGCGCCCAACCGGGCGTGGGCGCGTGCATTGCACGGGTTCGCGTGGCTCGGAAGTCTTCGGGCAGCGGAAGATGCCTTCGCGCTGGATATGGCACGGCGTCTCGTCGCGGACTGGTGTCGCCGGAACAGATCGCGGCCCGGATCGCGGGGCGTTGCCGCGGAGCCCGCCGTTATCGCCCGGCGCGTCAGCTCGTTCATCGTCAACGCCGGCTTTCTGCTCGAAGACGCCGAGCCCGAATTCTATCATCTATTCACCCGGACGCTGGGAAGCGAGCTCAGGGCCCTCGACCGTGCCAGCCGACGCGCCACGCCGGGGTATCCAAGCCTCGCCTGCGCCATGTCGCTTACACTCGCCTGCCTGGCTGCCGACGGGCACGGCGGGGATCTGCCTCACGCGGAAGTACGACTGCTCGGGGAACTCAGGCAGCAAATCCTGCCGGACGGCGGGCACATATCGCGCAATGCCGAAATCGTGCTGGAAGCGCTGCTCGACCTGTTGCCGATCAAGCAGTGCTATATGGCGCGCCAGATGACCGTTCCCCCGGAACTCGTCGGCACGATCGGGCGGATGCTCGAGCATGTGCGGGCAATGACCACGGCACCGGGAACTCTCGCGCGTTTCAACGGCGTCGGCGCGGCGCAAGTCGAGGCGGTGGCGACGGTGCTTGCGCTCGGCACCGTGCACACGCCGCCGCCGACGTCCGATGCCGGACCGTCCGGCTATGCCCGCCTCCAGTGCGGCGACACGACCGTCATCGTCGATTGCGGGCGCGCACCGCCGCTGCTCCACTCGGGTTTGGCGCATGCCGGCGCACTTTCCTTCGAGATGGCGCACGCCGGTGCGAGCATCATCGTCAACGCGGGAGCGCCACCCCCGATCCACGGCCGGGCCGCTGCGGATGCGAGAGCAACCGCGAGCCATTCGACGCTGGTGCTCGACGAGCAGTCTTCGGCGCGTCTGATCCGCTCGTCGCATATCGAGAGATGGGCGGGCGGTCCAGGACTGATAGGCCCCGACAGCGTGGTCGCCGGTCTACTCGAGATCGACGGCGAAGCGCGGCTCGTCGCGCAGCACAATGGCTATCTGAGCCGCTTCGGTCTCATTCACGAGCGGCGCCTCACGCTCGATCCGAGCGGTCTTATCCTCGAGGGTGTCGATGTCCTGCGGCCGCCATCCGGCACCTTGCGCCTGCCGCGAGACGTCCCAGTGGCGCTACACTTCCATTTGCCGGCCGGTGCCCGATGGAGCGCGCAAGGACAGGATGCGCTGCTGATCGATTCAGCTTCGGGACCGGTTTGGCGATTTACAGTTTCTGGCGCGCGCGTCTCGCTCGAGGCAGCGACTCACTACGCGCAGAGCCAGGGCCCGAGCCCCACGCGCAAGATCGTGGCCCGCACAGCGACACCGGGCGAGACGACGATAAACTGGCGGCTCGAACTCGTTCGAGAGCCCGAGACAATTCACCGTTGAGCGGTTACGCCGGCCGAGCGGGTATGGTAACGGCCTGAAATGGCAGAATGGAACCTGCGAACGCAGCCTGAAACCGGAAAGCTCAACCAATGACCGCCGAGACGCCGCGCATCCGACGAGCCCTTATTTCCGTCTCGGACAAGACGGGTGTCGTGGAGTTTGCCAAGGCGCTGGCAAACGATGGCGTCGAGATCCTATCGACCGGGGGCACGGCCTCGACCCTCAAGGCCGAGGGCCTGTCGGTCATCGATGTGGCCGAGCACACCGGATTCCCCGAAATGATGGACGGCCGGTTGAAGACGCTCCATCCCAAGGTGCATGGGGGCCTTCTACAGGTCAGGGGTGATGCCGGACACGAGGCGTCAGCCGCCGAACACGCCATACCGCCGATCGACCTGTTGGTGGTCAACCTCTATCCCTTCGAGGCGACGGTGGCGAAGGGAGCGCCATTTGCCGATTGCATCGAGAATATCGACATCGGCGGGCCGGCGATGCTGAGGGCTGCGGCCAAGAACCATGCGTCGGTGACGGTGGTGGTGAGCCCCGCCGACTACGGACGAGTGCTGGACGCCATGCGGGCGAATGGCGGCGCAACAACGCTGGCGCTCCGGTGCGAGCTCGCGCGAAAGGCCTTTGCGCTGACAGCCGCCTACGACGGCGCCATCTCGAATTGGCTCGGCGGCGAGATCGCACGGGCTGACGGCGACGCTGACGGTGCTGCATTCCCCCCGACGCTCACGGTGCAGTTCGTCAAGGCGCAGGCGATGCGCTACGGCGAGAACCCACATCAGAAGGCGGCGTTCTATGTGGAGAGAACGGCACCGTCAGGCTCGATCTCGACGGCCCGGCAGGTGCAAGGCAAGGAGCTGTCCTACAACAACATTGCCGACACGGATGCGGCGATCGAATGCGTCAAGGCATTCGACGGCCGGCCCGCCTGCGTCATCGTCAAGCACGCCAATCCGTGCGGCGTCGCCGTGGCCGACACGCTGACCGCCGCCTATGATCGCGCCTTCCGAACCGACCCCGAATCCGCCTTCGGCGGCATCATCGCCTTCAACCGGACGCTCGACGAGGCGACGGCGCGCGCCATCATCGACCGGCAGTTCGTCGAGGTGATCGTGGCACCTTCTGCATCGCCCGAGGCGGAAGCCGCGATTGCGGCCAAGAAGAATGTTCGGCTGCTGGTGGTCGGCGACTGGCACAGGCCGCCCCCTGGGGACGGGGGCCGGACCGAGAACACAGGGCCGGGTCGGCAGGACTGGAAGAAGGTGACCGGCGGCCTGCTCGTGCAGGAAGCCGATCTGGCGTTGATGTCCGAACTGCGGGTCGTCACCAAGCGGCAACCGACCGCCGCGGAACTGGCCGATCTCGAGTTTGCGTGGAAGGTAACGAAATTCGTGAAATCGAACGCCATCGTCTATGCCAGGGATGGCGCCACCGTCGGCGTGGGCGCCGGTCAGATGAGCCGCATCAACGCGTCGCGAATCGCCGTCATCAAGGCCGAAATGGCCGGGCTGGCCGTGGCCGGCTCAGTGGTCGCATCGGATGCCTTTTTTCCGTTCGCCGACGGGCTTCTCTCGGCGGCCGGCGCCGGGGCGACCGCGGTGATCCAGCCGGGCGGATCGATGCGCGACGAGGAGGTGATCAAGGCGGCCGACGAGCAGGGCCTGGCCATGGTGTTCACCGGGATGCGCCATTTTCGACACTGAAGGCCGGCGGCGTTTGAGAGACTGGCGACACCGAAGAGGCGGACAACGTGCATGGTGGTGCGGATCGAGAGAGACATCGTTTTCGGTCGCGGCCGCGTCGGCTTTAGCGAACCGTCAGGCGGCATGCGTGAGATGGAACTGAAGCTCGATGCCTACCTGCCCGAGACGGCGACAAATCAGCTACCCGCTCTGATCATGGCCTTCGGCGGCGCTTTTCACCGCGGGTCGAAGGAGGACGATACGTTCAGGGCCGGTGACGACAGTGACGCTGCGGGCACCAATACCCCCGTGGCCGAGTATTGCCGACTGTTCGCCGAATTGGGCATGGCAGCCTTCTCGGTTCAGTATCGCCTTGCGCAATCGGATCCCGAGCCCGGGACGCCGCTGCTCAGCGAGCCCGACCGGGTGCCCATGTCGCGGATCAATCCGGTGCGCATCGAGCTCGGCTTGCCGCCCGCCTCACCCCGGGTCATGGCTGGCGTGATGGAGGCCGCATTCGATGACGTGGCCGCGTCCGTGCGCTTCATCAAGGCCGAGGCCGCCCGGTTCGGTGTCGACCGCGAGCGGATGGTGCTCGGCGGCTTTTCCGCGGGCGGACGCTGCGCCATGTACGTCGCGTTCGGCAAGCGGATCGGCGTGAGAGGCGTCGTCTCGATCTCGGGCCCGCTCGTGCCGGCCGACTGCGCCGCCTTCCTGGCACGCGATGCGGAGGCGCAGGGCCTCGCACTGCCGCCGCTCCTCATGATCTCGGGCGAGAACGACCTCGACTACGTCCGCGCCTTCAATCCCGAGATCCACCGCCAATTCATGGAGGCGGAGCGCGCGGTGGCATGGTCGACGGTGCCGCACGCCGGCCATTTCTTTCCGGCTCAGTCTGCTACCGCGGACGGCCGCTCGGTCTTCGACGTCATGCGGGATAGTCTGCACGAATGGGGCTGCCTACCGCGACAGTGACGCGGCGCGTTAAGCATCGGCGCGATGCACCTCTCTTGCTTTAACTGACGGAATTCTATAGCTGAGCGGCCTTTCTCTCCGATAAGGAGCCGGCCATGGGCCCGTCCGACCTGACACCTGCACGACCGCTCGCTCCCGACGACTTCATCGTCGACGCGCCCGAGCGGGCGTCGCCGAGCCTCAGGTCGTTGTCGATCGTGGTGCCGGTCCTCAACGAGGCACTCACCATCGATGCCCTTGCCAGCCAGCTCACCGCGGTTCTCGATACTCTTGGCAACCCTTACGAGGTGATCATCGTAGACGACGGTTCGACCGACGGCACGCTGGACGCGCTCCGGGCGCTGCACAAGAAGAACGCCAACTTCAGGGCGATCTCGTTCAGCCGGAATTTCGGTAAGGAGATCGCCGTCGCAGCGGGCCTCGCGCACGCGACGGGTGATGGCGCAGTCATCATGGACGGCGACCTGCAGCACCCGCCAGAGACGATCCGCAGGTTCGTCGAATTGTGGGATCGCGGCTACGACAACGTCTACGGCCAGCGGACCGACCGCAGCCAGAATACGACGCTGGAAAAGTATTCGGCGCGTGCCTTCTATCGCCTGTTTCGCAATCTCAGCGGCACGGAGTTGCCGGACGGAGCCGGAGACTTCCGGCTGCTGGACCGGCGCGTGATCGATGTCTTCAACAAGCTCGACGAGCGCGCGCGGTTCAACAAGGGCCTGTTCGCATGGGTTGGATTTCGATCGATCGGCGTTCCGTTTGAAGTGGCGGCGCGCGTGCATGGCAGCACGCGGTGGCATTTCCGACGCCTGTTGCGGTTTGCCGTCGACGGAATAGCCTCCTTTACGACGGTACCGCTGAAGATCTGGTCCTACGTCGGCATCATGATCTCGCTGGTGGCGTTTATCTATGCGCTTTACTTTCTCTTGAAGACGCTGATCCTCGGCGTCGATGTGCCCGGCTTTCCTTCGCTGCTGATCTCCGTGCTCCTGCTCGGCGGCATCCAGCTGATCTCACTCGGCGTCATCGGCGAGTATCTCGGGCGCGTCTACGAAGAGGTGAAAGGGCGCCCCCTCTACATCATCTCGGAGTCGGTCGGTTTCGATCGTCGCACCGCGGGCGGGCAAGACACCGCACCGCGCGGCAGGGCAACGTCCTGAGGACGTTCGAGGCGAGAGGCATCCCTCATGGGCGACGGTTCGCCAGCGAAGGGCCGCGATGCGGCAGCCGGAGTACCTCGCGCCCGCCATTGGGGCGGCTTCCTGACCTCAGGCGCGGTCGCGTTCACGGTCGACGGGACGGTCATGGAAATCGGCGTCAGGCTGCTCGATCTGCCGACGCTCGTTGCTCGCCTGGCGGGAGTCGGGTGCGCGATGGTCGCCGCCTGGATGTGTCACCGGACGTTCACGTTCGCTTTAACGACGAGGCCCACCGTCGCAGAGTTCTCCAGATACGTTGCAGCAGCATCGACGACTGCGGCGATCAACTACGGCGTGTTCGTGGTCTTGCTGCTGGCCTGGCCATCGTTCCCGCGTCTGCCGGCGCTCGCTCTCGCTTCATTTGTCGCCACATTCTTCGCCTACGTCTCAATGCGTTACGGGGTGTTTCGCCGCTACTGAGATGAAAATACAAGGGCGCGGGGCCTGTCTTTGGGTTGATCACGGAACCGTTCTACGAGGGGATCGGCCTTCAGATTATTCATCCTCGGTTCAGCATCACTGGCGTTAATCGGGCATCGCGAACGGGACCTGTCAGCATGAGCAGTGACGGAATGACGGGTCTCCACCGCGGTGCGAAAGCGCCGTAGAAAAGCCGGTCCTCGAAGGAACCGGATGCCAAGATGAGGGTTTCGATGGTCATGTGTTCACCAGACCACGCAAGGGGTTCCATGTGCACGCGGATCAACTGCGGGAGGCGCGCATGAAATCGAATGCCGTCAAATCCGTAGAGCTGGATATCGATTGGGCCGTTCAGACGGTCATGCCGATCGAGTTTCGTGGCCGCGAGCTTCAGCTCGAGGCTCGTGCCTATCAGGGCGTCGATCCGCATTGTCAGGCGATGGTTCTCATTCATCGCGACAACCCGGCTCCGACCGAGTTGCCCGCGGTTCGTGTCCATAGCGGCTGCGTGACGGGTGACATTTTCCATTCGCTGCGGTGCGACTGCTATCCGCAGTTGCAAGCCTCGATGGAGGTGATCACAACGAGCCCGCTCGGCGTGATGATCTATCTTCCCTACCACGAGGGTCGTGGTATCGGGCTCGTAAACAAGATCCGTACCTATGCGCTGCAGGATCAGGGATACGATACCGTCGATGCGAACGTTGCGATCGGTGCGCCCATCGAAGCACGCGATTACGACCTTGCGGCGCAGATCCTGTTCGATCTGGGCTACAGCCGCATCGCGCTTCTGACCAACAATCCCGCCAAGGTCAACGCGTTGAGAGCCGAAGGCATAACGGTGGTCGAGCAGCGCTCCCTTATCGTGCAGGCGTCGCCTTACAACAAGCGCTACCTTGCAACGAAGAAAGAGCGCATGGCGCACTTGCTCTGAGTGTCGCTAAGCCAGTCTGTTGAGCGATCGGGCCGGCATATGTCGGCCCGATGCCGTTCAGGACCTAGTCTAATCGTGATTAGCGTCCATTCCGGCGTGCTCGCCTTTATGGCGAAGGCCGTGAAAGGAGCGATTTCAGCTCCTTCCAGATGCCCGCGACAGGATGGAACTCCATGACGACAGTGTGACGACCGGGTCGGACCTCGACCGCGCGGAACAGTACGTTAGCCTGCACGATGGGCGCTGCGGCTCCGTCGACCGTCGCCAGCCACCACGGATGCCACACGTCGTTGAGCACAACCCAGCCACCGTCGGGGCTGTCGACGTCGACGACGATGCGCGTCTGGCCATATCGGGCGATGCGCGATCGACCGGGGCGGGGATGCGACGTGGCCGGCGACGCGGGCGTCTCGATCAGGACGGTGCGTCTCGGATCGAATTCGGGCCAGCGCCCAGTCTCCAATATTTTCTCGAAGTCGGCCTGTTCGGCATGCGTTGCAAACATCACGCGCGGCAGCGTCTGGCGGTTCTCGTAAAGATAATCGGCGCCGATCTTGCCGACCAGGTCGAGATCGCCGGGCCGCAGGTTCTTGTCCATCGTTTCGACCGGCGCACCGGTTGCGATCCAACGGAGCCCCAGCATGTCCGCCAGGCGCGAGTGGTAGGAGGGAAACAGTGGGGCGAACTTCCGCTGGTCGGGGAGGCCCACGTGGTCCTCGGCGCCGGTCGCGCGCGTGTAAAGACCGAGCCTCACCGGATTGTAGCCCAGCGTGTTCTCGAGGCGCTGGCTCATGCTGGCGTTTGGCCAGTGAAAGCCGAGGCCGGCGAGCTCCACCCGGTCTCGGCGCGTCGATGTGGCGACGACCCTGGACTTGAGCGCCTGCATGACTGGATTGCCGCCTCGGGGATCGAGCATGTCGAAAGTCGAGGGTGGGAGAGCTGACGAGGTCGAAGGGCCGTTGTTGTAGGCAAGATCGGCGGCGGTGACGGCGGACAGGGCGAGCGCAGCAGCAAGCGGTTGCAAGGCGACGCGCGGCAGACACCACGCGATGGCGCCCGCGGCTGCAAGGAAGAAAGCAATAGCTATCGCGACGGGACGACCAACACGCGGGACGCGATCGACGTTGACGGCGAACACAAGTGCCGCGGTCAACGCGACGATCAGGAGCGCAGCGACTGCGGCATAGTCGCGACGCCGTGGCCGTCTCCAGGGCTCGGAGAACCACGTATGCGTGACGTAGCCGGCCAATATCGCCGTGAGCCCGCCGATCAGAAAGACCGCGTCCGCGGGCCGGCGGTAGAGGTCGACGCCCGGCAGCGCATAGAGCACCCGAAACGCGGGCGTATACCAGCCGAGCCCGTAGAGCAGCGAGACCACGAGTGCCAGGGCGAAGAAGCGGATTTCCCTATCCCATAGACGCCCGGAGACGGCGGCGAAGGCCACCAGCAGGAAGGGGATCGCGCCCACGTAGCACTGCCCGACGTTCTGGGCCGTGAAAAGGCCGGTGCCGACCCATGCAAAGCTCGGTGGACCCCAAAAATCGGCCATATCGCCCGCGGCGCCGAATATCTGGGGAATGACAATCGTAACGAGAAGGGCTGGATGTAGAGAGCCGGCGCCGGCGCCCGCGAGATCGATCGTAGGACGGTTCGACTGGGCAGCCAGCAGTACGGTCATCAGGATCGGAAAAGCGACGAGCGCGAGACCGACGATGCCCCCTGCGGCGAGCGGCATGAAGCTGGACGCAATCCGCTTTCGCAGCGTGTCGCCGGTCGCCCACAGCCAAACGGTGCGTGCGGCCAGCAGATAGACGACGAGAAGCGCCACCTGATCGCGCCCCAGCACGATGAAGGCAGCAAAGAGCCCTGCGGCGGCGCCTGCGGCGACCGACCCGCGCTCGACCGCCCGATCGAGGAACACGAGCGCCCACGGAAGATAGGCGAGGCTCAAGACCTGGCCGGTATGCTGGATGCGCCATGCCATGGCGGCACCGAACGAGAAGGCGAGTGCGGCGACGATCGCGCCCGCCCAGTGCCAGGATCTGTCGCGGAACCAGACGATCAGCCCGACGCCGCCCGCAGCCATCGCCGCGATCAACGTGAGGTCTTGGGCCCAGGGGCCGGGCGACGGATTGACGAGCGCAAGCAGGAGGTAGGGCGGCGAGAAGATCATCGACTGCGGATCGGCAATCTGCGGCTGCCCGGAGAAGACATAAGGATTCCACCAGGGCAACTCGCCGGCCCAGAGGCTGCGTGCCAGGAACTGGATCTGGGGGAGAAAGTGTGCCTTCGAATCCCAGGGGATGGACACCCGGCCGAGTATCCAAGGAGCCGTCATGGCTGCAAAGGCGAAGAGATAGATCGCGACCGGAATCGCCAGTGCCCACGCGGCCGTCCGATCATCGGACAAGGGTTCGGGCCTCGATCGTTGGCGCATCGCAACTCTTTCGACGCTTGCGTGGCTGGGACCGCGCGCGTGCCGCTTCGGTGCTGGCTAGAGACGCCATGTCGAAAGAAACGACAAGGGCGGCTCATGCCGCCCTTCCCTTCGACCTGCGCCATGGGCCGGGAAGCTACTCCGCCGCCACCTTCAAGGCAGGCGCGGCTGCTCTGACATCGGCATCGACGTGTGATTCGAACTTCGCAAAGTTCTTGTTGAACATGTCGACCAGGGACCGAGCCGTGGCGTCATATGCCCCCTTGTCGGCCCAAGTATCACGGGGATTGAGAATGCGCGGATCTACGCCGTCGAGCGCCGTAGGAACCTGGAAGCCGAACATGGCGTCCTTGCGCATCGGCTGGGACTTGAGCGCGCCGGACAGCGCCGCATCGAGCAGTGCTCGTGTTGCCTTGATCGGCATGCGATGGCCAACGCCGAACTTGCCGCCGGTCCACCCGGTGTTGACCAGCCAGCAATCGACCCCATGCTCGGCAATCAGTTTGCGCAGCATGTTGCCGTAGACGCTGGGATGACGCGGCATGAAGGGGGCACCGAAGCAGGTCGAGAAGGTCGCCTGCGGCTCTGCACCGAGACCCTTCTCGGTACCGGCCACCTTGGCCGTGTAGCCCGAAAGGAAGTGATACATCGCCTGGCTCGGCGACAGCTTGGCGATGGGAGGAAGCACGCCGAAAGCATCGGCGCAGAGCATCACGACAGTCTTCGGATGACCCGCCGTACCCTTGGGGCTCGCATTGGCGATAAATTCGAGCGGATAGGCCGCGCGCGTGTTCTCAGTGAGAGAGCCGTCGTCAAAATCAGCGTCGCGGCTGCCATCCTTGAGCACAACGTTCTCGAGCACAGCCCCGAAACGGCTCGATGCGGCAAAGATCTCGGGCTCGGCCTCCGCCGAAAGGCGTATCGTTTTGGCGTAGCATCCGCCCTCGAAATTGAACACGCCATCTTGCGACCAGCCGTGCTCGTCGTCGCCGAGAAGAACGCGCTTGGGGTCTGCCGAAAGCGTGGTCTTGCCGGTGCCGGAGAGGCCGAAAAAAATGGCGGACTCGCCGTCATGGCTGACGTTGGCCGAGCAGTGCATCGGCATCACGTCCATTTCGGGCATCATATAGTTCAGATAGGTAAAGACCGACTTCTTGATTTCTCCAGCGTAGGAGGTTCCGCCGATCAGAACGAGGCGGCGCGAGAAGTCGCACGCTATCACCGTTTCGGAGCGGCATCCGTGACGCGCCGGATCGGCGCGAAAGCTCGGCAGGGAAACAACGGTGAACTGCGGCGCAAAGTTCGCGAGTTCGGATGGATCGGGCCGACGCAACAAGTGCCGGATGAACGCTGCGTGCCAAGCGTATTCAGTAAAGATGCGTGCGTTCAGGCGGTGATTGGAATCGGCGCCCGCGTAGAGATCCTCGACGAACAGCTCGAGCTTGGCCGCATGTGCCAGGAAATCCTGGTAGAGCGCATCGAAGTGGGCCGGCGACATCGGCTTGTTGTTGTCCCACCAAACATGCGGATCCGTGCTCGCATCACGGACCGTGAACTTGTCCTGGACGGACCGCCCGGTATGGACTCCGGTTTCCACCGCGAATGCGCCGCTCGAGGCAAGCTGACCCTCGCCTCTGCGGACGGCGAGCTCGAGGAGCTCCACGTGGCCGAGATTGTGCTCGATCCTGGCCGGTACGCTAAGTGCGAAAGGTTCTTGTTTCATGGATCCGCGTTGCTTCTGGCGTATTCAATTCTCGGAAGATCAGGGGCCTCGGCAGAAGAGGGGCTCGAAAGATGTGAGCGACCAACCCCCTCTAAAAGTTCCGGATCGTCTTCCGAACGGACGAAACCCGGTGGTCACAACGACTGTCTCAGCCCCCGGGTCGATTCTAGCAGATCGGTCTAGCAGACCGCTGCAGCTGCCGTAATCGTCGAATAGTCGCACTTTTCGAGGCCGAAGTCCAAAGCCGAGAATGCTGCACCTGCGAAGAAACGCGAATGCCGGTCACCAATCTAGCAGCATCGGTGTCTAATCATCTTCAATTAATTTCGGGTTGCCACGGCAATTTCGGCAGAAGCGTAAATCAGTGTTGGATCAGCGCTCCAATTACTCGAGTAGATAGCGGGTTCATTTCCATTGCCGACAGGGCGGTATCGGCCGTGCCGGAGCCGACGGCTGGTGTTTGATACCGCGCTGCGACATAGATCTCGGTCGGAGACGGTCCGATTGGTTTGCCGGTGCGGGGCTCGCGAAGGCTTCCGAGGCGCTTGCCGAAGCAAGGCTGGCGCCATGGCGCCAGCCTCACGAGGCTTCTCGCGGCTGGAGCAAGGTTGTCGGTGGGCGAGATTGATGCGAAAATTGAGTATGGACACGAACGGACGCCGGAAATGACCCAAATTCCCGACTTCACGAAGCTCGCGCTCGCCGGATCGGCCGCAGGCAGCAGCCCAGTTGGCGGCTCGGCCGCCCGGACCACGTTCGCCACGCCGGAAGGCATCGATATCAAATCTTTTTATACCGGGAGCGACACTTCTGGCCTCGATTTTCTGGACGGCTATCCGGGCATCGCGCCGTACGTCCGAGGCCCTTATCCGACGATGTACGTGACGCAGCCGTGGACGATCCGGCAGTATGCAGGCTTCTCCACCGCAGAGGATTCGAACGCATTCTACCGACGCAACATCGCGGCCGGACAAAAGGGATTGTCGGTCGCGTTCGATCTCGCCACGCATCGCGGCTACGATTCAGACCATCCGAGGGTCAGGGGCGACGTCGGGATGGCCGGTGTGGCGATCGACTCCATCTTCGACATGCGCACCTTGTTCGACGGCATCGACCTTTCGCAGATGTCGGTCTCGATGACCATGAACGGGGCTGTGCTGCCCGTGCTCGCGTTGTTCATCGTTTCGGGCGAAGAGCAAGGCGTGCCGGCGGCAAAACTGTCTGGGACCATTCAGAACGACATTCTCAAGGAGTTCATGGTCCGCAATACCTACATCTACCCGCCCGAGCCTTCGATGCGGATCATCTCCGACATCTTCGCATATACCTCGGCGAACATGCCGAAGTTCAACTCGATCTCGATCTCCGGCTACCACATGCAGGAAGCCGGAGCGACCGCCGATCTCGAGCTTGCCTACACACTGGCCGACGGGGTCGAATACGTGCGTGCCGGCGTCGAGGCCGGGCTCGGCGTCGACAAGTTCGCGCCGCGGCTCTCGTTCTTCTGGGCAATCGGCATGAACACGTTCATGGAGATCGCCAAAATGAGAGCGGCACGCCTGCTCTGGGCGAAGCTCATTCAGGACGAGTTCAAGCCGAAGGACCGGCGATCGCTGTCGCTGAGGACCCATTGCCAGACGTCGGGATGGTCGCTGACAGCACAGGACGTGTTCAACAATGTCACACGCACGTGCGTCGAGGCGATGGCCGCAACGCAGGGCCACACACAGTCGCTGCACACCAACGCCCTCGACGAGGCCATTGCGCTGCCGACCGATTTCTCGGCCCGCATCGCGCGCAATACGCAACTTGTCCTCCAACAGGAGAGCGGAACGACGCGCGTCGCCGATCCGTGGGGCGGCAGCCACTACGTCGAGCGGCTCACCTACGAGCTGGCGCTGAAGGCGATGGAGCACATCACCGAGGTTGAACGCCTCGGGGGCATGGCGAAGGCGATCGCGGCCGGAATTCCGAAGATGCGGATCGAGGAGGCAGCGGCACGAACGCAGGCTCGTATCGACAGCGGGCGGCAGACGATCGTCGGCGTCAACAAGTTCCAAGTCGCAAATGCGGCCGAAATCGAAATCCTGAAGGTCGACAATGCACGCGTGCGCGGGCAGCAGCTTGCGAAGCTCGACCGTCTCCGCGCCGAGCGCAACCAGGCCGATGTGCAAGCCGCGCTCAAGGCTCTGACCGAAGGCGCGCGCGGCAACGAGAACCTGCTCGACCTCGCGGTCAAAGCAGCGCGCGCCAAGGCGACCGTGGGCGAGATCTCGGACGCGATGGAGACCGTGTTTGGTCGTCACCGGGCCGAGATCCGCGCGGTGTCCGGCGTCTACAGGGCAGAGGCAGGCACTATGAACAAGGAGATTGCCGGCGTTCTGAGGCTCGTCGAAGCATTCGAGACAAACGATGGCCGTCGGCCGCGCATCCTGCTCGCGAAGATCGGACAGGACGGGCACGATCGAGGCCAGAAGGTGATCGCCACCGCCTTTGCCGACCTCGGGTTCGACGTCGACATCGGCCCGCTGTTCTCGACACCGGACGAGGTGGCGCGCCAGGCCGTGGAGAACGACGTGCACATCGTCGGCGTGTCGTCGTTGGCCGCGGGCCACCTGACGCTCGTACCGGAGCTGCGGGCGGCGCTCGAGGCGGAAGGACGCGGCGACATCATGATCGTCGTCGGCGGCGTCATCCCGCCGGCGGATTATCAGGCCCTGTTCGAAGCGGGCGCGAAGGCGGTGTTCGGACCGGGCACAAACATAGCTGCCGCGGCAACCGACCTGATCCACAAGCTCAACGAGGCGCTTGGCTACCGCAGCGTCGAGGCTGCGGAATAAGACTTGAAGATCCAATCGGGAGGAAACATGGCTGCGTTCTATGAATTGCGTCAGTACAAGATCAAGCCGGGCAAGATGGAAGCTTGGCTGAAGCTGATGGAAGCAGAGATCATCCCCTTTCAAGTGTCGAAGGGGGCGGTGATCACGGCTTCGTTCCGGGGCGAGACCGACGACAGCGTCTACTTCTGGATCCGCCGCTTCGAGAGCGAAGCGCAGCGGGAGCAGATCTATAAGGACATTTACGAGTCGGATTTCTGGAAGACGACAATCTCGCCCCAGGTCGGCGAGTTGATCGATCGCCCGGCAATCAACGTCCAGCGCGTGACGCCGACACGGATGTCGGCTGCACAGTAAGGCGAGATCCACGCGACAAGTTCTTGATTCACCGCCCGACGCGGCCCCGCGTCGGGTGGAGTCATGTTTGCGCCTCTCCGGCCAGCGGTGACGGATGGATCACATCGCAAAAGCCTTGGCGTTGACAGCAGCGCAGAGCGTAGTCTTGGGCCTTGAGAGACACGTCGGCAAAACGAGCTTCGGAGGAACCCATGACGGCGCTAAAGGATGGGACGTACTACAAGGTCGAGATTGATGGCCGCCTCATGATCGTGACGCTCAATCGGCCTGAGGTGATGAATGCGCTGCATCACCTCGCGCACGACGAGCTCACTGCCGTTTGGGACGAGTTCCAGGAGAACCCCGAGCTCTGGGTCGCCATCGTGACGGGCGCCGGTGACCGCGCGTTCTCGGCCGGAAACGATCTCAAGTATCACGCTGACTACCGAGCCAAGCACGGCACGCGACCGCCGGCTAACGCCAAGGGTTTTGCGGGCCTGTGCAATCGCTTCGATCTCGACAAGCCGGTGATCGCAGCCGTGAACGGCGTCGCGATGGGCGGCGGCTTCGAAATTGCGCTGGCCTGCGACATGATTATCGCGTCCGACAAGGCCCGCTTCGCACTGCCGGAGCCGCGCGTGGGTCTTGCGGCCGGCGCCGGCGGAATGCAGCGGCTTTCGCGGCAGATCCCTCTGAAGAAGGCCATGGGCATGATGCTCACGGCGCGGCAGGTGCCGGCCCAGGAAGGTTTCGAGCTCGGTTTCGTAACGGCCGTGGTACCGCACGAGAAGCTGATGCAGGAGGCGCGCCGCTGGGCCGGCCTGATTCTCGAATGCTCGCCGATGTCGATCCGGGCGACGAAGCAGGTGGTGATGCGATCGCTCGATGTGCCCTCGACGGAGATCTCGATGCGCAACTTGAGCTATCCGGCGTTCGTCGCGATGACGCAGAGCGAAGACACCATCGAAGGACCGAAAGCGTTTGCCGAGAAGCGCAAACCCGACTGGAAAGGGCGGTAGGCAGGACCTGGGCTTGCGGCGGGGGCGCGGCGCGAGCCTCGAGTGCGGCGGCACGGCGCGCCCAGCGGGGCGGTTGCGTCTGTCGCGCGATCAGCTCATGGGCGCACCGCGGTCGGGCGCGACGCTCGACCCGGCCTGCTCGCCCTCGCGCAGCTCGCTCACGAGCTCGACGATCGCCTCGTCGCGATTGAAAGCACCTTCGAGAGCCATGAATCGGCGCAGATGCTCGTCGAGAATGTGGAAGCGGGCGATCTCGTTTTCGCTCAAACGGCTGCTGCCGGCCTGATCCTCGAGCGTGGCGCCGCGATCCTTCAATTCACGGATCATCTCGTCGATCATCTGATGATAGGGGCCATCGGCAGTCATGATGAGGACAGGCAACATTCGCCTGACATTGTCGACCTCGGACTCGAGGACCTGCACGTCGCCGACACCGCTCCGCTGAAGCTGGAGATAGGTGTCGTCGATGTTCTGCTCGATCTCGCCGGCCAGTTGCTGAATGCCCGCACCGACGGGCCCTCGGCGTTCGACAAGACTGCGCAAGGCGGCGGCGACCGGTTCGGGCCGTGTTTGCCAGATCGCCTCGATCTCGTCGTCGCCCCAGGTGCCCCAACGCTGCAGCGCGCCGGAGATGACCTTTTTGCGAATGTCGCCTGCGAGCCGGCTGGCGCCTGGCTTTCGCGGCGGCGGGCGCGGTTCATCGGAATTGGCGGCGTTCGTCTGCAACGGTATCGGCTGCTGATGCCTCGGCTCGGCGCCCGAGGGGCCGCGCGCGGTCCTGGCCTCGATCCGCGGGGCGTCGTTCGACATCAGCGCCAGAGGCTGATCATGCGGCAGGCTGCCATCGTCACGGAGGGTCGGATGCCCGAATCGCGCTCGAACGACATCCGATCGGAAGGCGGTTACCGCGCCGGCCCGCATCAGCAGCAACGTCTTATAAAAATCGGTCGATACGAAATAGCGGCCGTTCTCGTTCTCGCGGCGCACGGCGCCCGACACCGTAGCGCCCGCGCCCAATGTGTTCAGCACCAGCCGCTTCTTGGCCTCGTCGGGGATGCGGAACGGGTAGGTCTCGGCGGCGAAACCTTCCGAGTCCGAAACAGGGTGCATCTCAGACAGAACCAGGTCGGCATTGGCCTGAGGCTCGGGCAGAAGCGCGACGCCGATGACGTTTACGAGTTGGCGTTGATTGAGCGCCGCCGGCTTGGCTTTCCAGGGCTTGCGCTGCGCCAGTGTCAGATACCGCACGAGGCCCGAGTGCAAGCGATAGCGGCTCGGCTGCCCATCCACGGGATGCACAGCCGAAATGTTCGAGCCGGCATTCAGCACCTTGCGCATTTCATCCAGCAACGGCTCCTGCTCGTCGAGCACGATCTCGGACGAGAAGCCATCGACGTTGCGAATGGGCTGGAGCGCGCCGAGCAAGGCGGAGAGAACCGCGGCCGGATCGACCGTCTGACCAAGCGTCGCGTCGATCGTGGCGTTGAGCTGATCGGCCGACATCTCACTGTTATGCTCGACCTCCGTCAATGGCGAACGAACGGCATTCGCGCCGAACAGCCCCGACATGAAAACGAGGCTCTCGAGGGCGATGGCGATCGCCAAGGCAAGGTAGGCGAGGCGATTGCCATCGAGGAACGCATTCCACGTCACGACGAACCGGTGGGCCTTGTCGTCGCGATTGAGATCAATCGACGAGAGGCGCGCCGCCATCTCGCTGGAATCGGCGGTCGGCAGGCCGGAATCCTGCAAGCAGCGCCGTCCGAATTCGAGGAGCGCATCCGTGCCGCCCGAAGTCGGCAGCTTGTCTCCACCAGCACAGCTCCGTGTGAAGGACAACAGACCGGCATTGAGTGCAAAGACGCGGGCTGCGGCTTCCGTCGCGGGCTTTGGATCGCAATCGATGCCGCGAACCCTGTCGCGGGTCGCGGGGGCCGCGGTCATAGCGCCCAGAAGCTGGGCGCATTGCGAGGTCAGCGCGTCGAGGTGCTCGACTGTCGGCTCCTGGCGGAACTGGTTGACCGAGCGCTCGAATGCGGAACGAACGCGCGCGGGATCAACGCGCGGCGCCTGCGCCGCGCCGCCCTTGGAGCTCTCGGCGGCGGCAATTCGCTGGGCAGCGGTGTCGGCCTCACCTCTCAGCTTGGCGAGATCGCCATCAACGGCGGCGATCTCGCGCTCGATCTGGGCGACCCGCCTATCGAGGGTTTCGAGCCGCTTTTGCGCATCGCCGACGCGCTGCTCCTGAATCTTGTAGGCGTCCTGCAGTTGCTGAAGCTCGGCCTGACGCTGCCGGTATATGGGACCCTTGCCGACCTTGAGCGTCCCTTCCGCGCCGCGTTCCTCAGCCATCATCTCGACACGCTTGGCATCGACGCCCCGCGAGCGCGTATCGAGCTCGGACTTCTTTTCTGCAAGCTCTCCGGCGAGAGCCGGCCGCTCTGCCTTGAGGCGTGTCAGCTCATCCACAAGCACATTCTTGCGCGCGACAATACCGGCCTGGCCGCTGCGGGCGGTTGCCATGCGCTCCTGCTGGGCCGCCATCGCGCTCTTGTGAGCTTCCATCTGGTCGACGAAGTAGCGCTCGATCACCTGCTCGGCGCCAAGACTAGCCTGCGCGAGGGCCGACAGCTGCTTCTCGTACGCCTGCCAGCCAGGGCTTTGGAACAGTTGCTCCGATTCCTCGGTCTGACGCCGCGAGACCAGAGCGCCAATGTCGTTGACGACACCTGCCACCTGCCGCTGTGAGCGAATCTCGGCGGAGCGCGCCCGCTCGCTCTGAGGGAAGATCGAATTGAAGAAGGAGTCGAACGAAAAGAAGGTCGCCGTCGCCATGCAGAGGAGCAACATCACCCAAAGAATGGCGTTCTTTGCAATCAACCGAGCGGATTGAACGTAGGGCTGGACGACGTCACTGCGATGATTGATCAGCAGCGTTGCGAGGGCGAGTAAGCCCACCCCCACGTAGAGCGATTTGTCGGCGAATGCGAGCCAGCCGGCGCTTCGGCCGTCCGGCCCGCCCGATTGACCGAACACGCCCCAGGAATTCGCAATGGCCGCAGCAAGACCGATGGCGCAAAGCATGCCGACGATACCACCGACCGCGGGCTCGTAATGGCCCCACGCACCGGTCGCGGCGGTCCTACGGCGCGTGCGCAGCCCGGACGCGAAACTCTCGCCGATCAGCCACGCGATGATAAGCATGACCGCCTGCACGCCGAACGTCATCAGAAGGGACGCCACGGGCTCGCCCGTGAAGTTCTTCATACCGTCCCACGTCCGCCATCCGGATGCGAAGGACAGCAGCGCGGCCGCAGTCGCCAGGAGGCTCAGCTGCCAGTTCGTGGTGATAGCCGACCAGATCATCGCGCCGACGCGCGTGCGCAGGCCAGGGCCCCGTGCTTGGCCGGTGGTGGGGCGGCGGCGCAGCATCGCGACGGCCGCTGAGAATATCACAAGCGCAACAATGATCAGGCCACTGTCACCCAATTGGGCAACAAGCCCGCTCAGTCCTCCATTCAACTGGAGTTGCAGCATGCCCCCTCACTCTCGGCGGCCTGGGTTCACCCCGCCTTTGTCGTCAATCGACTATATGCGGTTCGATCGTGGCGCTGGTCAGGCAACTTGGTTAATTTTCGGAAAGCTCCGCCAGTTGCCTGCCGCGACGGCACGGCAGATGGGGACACGCCGACTGAAGCACCCCCTTCTGCCTTCGCCGGCTCGTCAGTTGAGGCGCTCGACGGCCACCGCAGTCGCCTCGCCACCGCCAATGCACAGGGAGGCGATACCCTTTGCTTCGCCGCGCTTTTCCATCGCATTGAGCAAGGTGACGATGATCCTTGCGCCCGACGCACCGACGGGATGGCCCAACGCGCAAGCGCCGCCGTTGACGTTGACCTTGTCGTGCGGCAGGTCGAGGTCGCGCATGGCGGCCATGGTCACGACCGCAAAGGCCTCGTTGATCTCGTAAAGTCCGACATCCCTGTGGCTCCAGCCGGTCTGCTGGAGGACCTTGCGAATGGCGCCGATCGGCGCCGTCGTGAACCACGCCGGCTCCTGAGCCTGGCTCGAGGTCGCGACGATCCTGGCGAGCGGGGTGAGACCTCGCCGCCTGGCCTCGCTCTCGCGCATCAAGACGAGGGCGGCGGCACCGTCCGAAATCGATGATGAATTGGCAGGCGTTACCGTGCCGCCCTCTCGAAAGGCCGGCTTCAATCCCGGAATCTTGGATGGATCGGCAGCGAATGGCTGCTCGTCGCGATCGATCACGGCCTCGCCCTTGCGGGATTTCACCGTCACGGGCGCCATCTCCTTTGCGAACGAGCCGTCCTCGTTTGCACGTCGGGCACGGGCCAGACTTTCGATGGCGAAGGCATCCTGCTGCTCGCGGGTGAACTGATAGGCCTCGGCGGTGTCCTCGGCGTAGGTGCCCATCAGGCGGCCCTTGTCGTAGGCGTCCTCGAGGCCGTCGATAAACATGTGGTCATAGATCTGGGTATGACCCAACCGCTGGCCGCCGCGCAGCTTCGGCAGGATGTGCGGCGTGTTGGTCATGCTTTCGAGGCCGCCGGCGACGATGACATCCGTGGGTCGCGCGTGCAGCGCCTCGAAAGCCATCATGACGGTCTTCATGCCCGAACCGCACATCTTGTTGACGGTGGTACACGGAATGCTGTCCGGGAGCCCGCCGTAGCGCGCCGCCTGGCGTGCCGGCGCCTGGCCCTGCCCGGCCGGCAGGACACAGCCCATGAGAACTTCCGAAACGTCCTCGGGCCTCACTCCAGCCCGTTCGACGGCCGCCTTTATGGCAACCGCACCGAGTTGAGGGGCCGTCAGGCTTGAAAGGCTCCCCTGAAAGCTGCCCATAGGCGTGCGTGCACCCGCGACAATGACGACCGGGTCGTGGTCAATAGTGGACATGAAACTGCTCCTTTTGAGAGTGACAGGGCCCGCAGTGAGGCTGGGCAAGGCCGTTGGCAGGCATGAGGGCACGCGTGCGCTCTTGTGGTCAACGGCCTCTTTCAACACTCCGACACCTGCCGTTGGGAGTGATTTGGCTCTGATGACCGAATCTCGCAATAGAACGCCCTGACGAATGGAGCCGATATGAAACTCGCAGAGCTACTCGCCGCCGCGGCAGGCGGCGTCCCCGGTGACTGGCAGAAGCTGCTCGACGAGTTGACTTCGACGTTCGGTACGCAGCTGGCCAATCTCAACTCGCGCTGGACGCTCTATCAGGCGATTATCATCGTTGCGGCGTTCTTCATCGCGAAATCGGCCGCCAAGTATCTCGAACCGCAGCTGGAGTCGCGTCTGCGCCAGATCAAAGGCCAGCCCGGCCTGCTGCGCATCCTCGTCATCCTGTTGCGCCGCATCGACCTCATGCTGCTGGCACTGATCCTCGCGATCGCCGGCACGATCATCCTTCGCAGCACATGGCCGAGCAACGCCTATATGGTGCGTCTTGCAGCGCATCTCGCGCTGGCGCTCGCCGTCGTCTCGACGATCTCGCGGCTCATTCGCAACAGATTGCTGCAAGTCGTGTTCTCGGTCGTGGGCTGGACGATTGCGGCGCTGAGCGTGCTCGGCTGGCTCGAACCAACCGTCAATCTTCTCGACGATACCTCGATCACGCTTGGAGCAAGTCGCCTCTCGCTGCTTCTCATGTTGAAGAGCGGCATCCTGCTGGTGGTCTTCGTTTGGCTGGCCACGGTTGTCGGTGATTTCCTGGAGCGCCGCATCGGCAATGGCCTCGAGCTGACGCCGGCCATGCAGGTCCTGGCCGGCAAGCTCATTCGATGGGGGCTGATCGGGATCGCGGTCGTCACGGCCCTCGGCGCGGTCGGGGTCGATCTCACGGCCTTCACGGTGCTCTCGGGCGCAATCGGTATCGGAGTCGGTTTCGGGTTGCAGAAGCTCGCCTCGAACCTGATCAGCGGCGTGATCATCCTCACCGATCGCTCGATCAAACCGGGCGACACGATTACGATCGGCGACATGCGGGGAACGATCAGCTCGCTGCACGCGCGTTACGTTTCGGTGCTCACACTGACCGGCGCCGAGCTGCTGGTGCCCAACGAGCGTTTCGTCACCGAGACGGTGGTCAACTGGTCATATTCGAACCGGCGGATGCTGGTCGAGATTCCGTTCGGCGTCGACTACGGCTCTGATCCGAATGAGGTTCGCGACATTGCGATCCGCGTCGCGCGCGGCGTCGAGCGGGTCCTCGCGGCACCCCAGCCCCGATGCCAGTTGCGGGCCTTCGGCGACAGCTCACTCGACATGGCTCTGCTGTTCTGGATCGACGATCCCGAGAATGGGCTTGGCAACGTCAAGAGCGAGATCCTGTTTGGACTTTGGGCGGCTTTCAAGGAGGCTGGTGTCGAGATTCCTTTCCCGCACAGGGAGATCATCATCAAGCAACCGCAGATGTCCCTGCCAAACGGCAATCCGACCGGCTGAGCCCGAGCTGCCTTCGCGGCGTGGCGCGTGGCCAGGCGGTCGGCTAGGCTTGCGCGACAACCAAGGGGACCGGACCAACGTACCGAGGTGTTGCACGGCCTGCGAGCCGGTACGAAGACCGCCGGGGACAACGTTGTGGAGCGGCAAGGCGTGATCGAGCGCGAAATCGGAAAAGTGCTGGTCGCCTGCACCGAAGACTGGTTCGTGCTGTCACACTTCGAGCCACTTCTGCGACGCCTTCGCAAGATGGCGCGTCAGGTGGTCGTCGTGGCCCGGTCATCGGGGCGAATGGCTGAGCTAGAGAGCCTTGGCTGTCGGACGGTCGCGCTAGACTACGGGCGCAGCTCGATGAACCCTGTGCGCGAGGCGAGAACCGTGCGCCATCTCGCCTCGGTCGTCGCTGCAGAGAAGCCGGACGTGGTGCACCTGATCGCCATGAAGCCGATCGTGCTCGGAGGATTGGCAACAGCCTGGACCCGGCCGCCGCATACGGTCATTCATCTGACCGGTTTGGGATTCCTCGCCATCTCGGAAACAGCCAAGGCACGCCTCGCCCGCAATGCGGCGCTGCGTGTCATACGTGGCGTGCTCAGGCGTCAGGGAAGCTGGCTGCTGATCGAAAACCCCGAGGACCTGGCGTTTCTCGAGGCGGGGGGCGTCGATGCCGGCACGCGGTTCACGATGCTTGGGGGAGCCGGCATCGATCCCGAGGCCTTTTCGCCTCCGGCGCACCTGGAGAACCCCGTTCCCGTCGCAGCTTATGTCGCCCGGATGATCCGGCCGAAGGGCGTCGACGTGCTCATGGAGGCCGGCGACTTGCTGGCGCGGCGAGGGGTCCCGCTGACGATCGAGCTTTATGGGGAAACGGACGAAGGCAATCCAGAGGCCATAACCGCCGACAGGCTTACAGCCTGGGCCAACGGCGGAAACCGTCTCTATCGGGGGTTTACGCGCGATGTTGCCGCGGTGTGGCGCCATGCCGATATTTTCGTCTTGCCGGCGCGCAGCCGCGAAGGCATGCCCCGCGCGCTGCTGGAAGCGGCGGCATGCGCCCGTGCGGCCGTCGTCACGGACGTTCCCGGGTGCCGTACGTTCGTCCGTGACGGCATCGAAGGACTGGTCGTACCGCCCGGCGACGCCAATGCCCTCGCCGATGCGCTCCAGAGGCTTGCCCTCGATCCGGCGCTGCGGGCCGGCCTTGGAGCCGCCGCGCGTCGACGCGTCCTCGACGGCTTCACCGAACAGCATGTCGAAGATGGCATCGAGCAGGCCTATCGCTGCATGCTCGATCCGGCCAACGAGTGAGCACGTCCGCCCCTGACGGGATCTCTCCGGCGGGGGTAAGCGTCAGCCCTGCTCTCGTTCGGGCGACGGACGGCGACGAGCCTTCTCGTTGCGGGCGTGTTTATCGAAGCGGTTCGCCAGCTCACTGATCTGCCGCTGGGCGCTGGCGAACGCATCGCGCAAGGCAAGTGTGAGGTCGGTGTGGGCGTGGGCCGCGTCAGGCTCGTGTTTGACCACGATAGACTTATGACCCGGGATGGCGATGTCGATGCGAACATGAAAGAATTTCGGAACTGCCGTGCGTCGCTGCGGAGCCTCGATGACGATCCGAGCGTGGGTGATCCCATCGAAATGAGCCTCGATACGTTTGAACTTTTCCCGGACCCTTGCCTCGACAGCCTCGCTGCGTTCTACGCCGTGAAACGTGATCTCGAGGGGCGATTGCATGGGTCCCGGTCCTTTCGATGTCGTTCACCCTGGCACCAGAACGTCGGCCTGTTCGCGGCCAAGGTCAAGGGACCGGGTGGAGACCCGATTGGCAGGGCGTTGGGCGCATGCGACGATGCCCCGAAGCCCCTGGCAACGGCAGTTGGGGCCATCGAAAGGAGACCAGACATGCGCAGCGCAGGGCGACGGCGCGCCATCGTGATAGGTGCCGGCATCGTCGGTGTCTGCAGTGCAATCGAGCTTCTGCGCCGCGGGTGGGAGGTCAAGATCATCGATCGGCTGGCGCCGGGGGAGGGCTGTTCCTTCGGCAACGCCGGGATACTGGCGGCCCAGTCGGTGGTCCCTATGGCGCTGCCCGGCATCGAACGGGAAGCCGCCAGCATGTTGCTCAACAGGGAAAGTCCCCTGGTGGTCCGATGGGGCTCGTTGCCGTGGACGGCGCGATGGCTCTGGAACTTCCGCAAGTCGGCTCGGATGGATCGCGTCATTGCGTCGGCTGATGCCATGAAAGCGCTTTACGCGACTTCGTTCGAGTTGCACGAGGCGCTGTCGCGGCAGGCCGGCGTACCCGACCTGGTCCGGCCAACCCGGTATCTCTACATCGCGCGCGATCCGAAGAACCTCGATGTCGAGAACGGGCTCGGGTGGCGGCTCAGGCGCGAGCGTGGTGGCGAAATCGAAGTCCTCGACGGCGAAGCTCTCTATGAGGCGGAGCCAGAACTCTCGCGCGAATACAAGCGCGGCGTACGGCTCGGGCCGATCGGCTACACGCTCAATCCGTTCAGACTGACGCAATCCTATGCCGCCCTTTTCCAGAAAGAGGGCGGGCACGTAGTGAGGGCCGAGGTTCGCGCCCTCAGGCCCGCGGGCGCCGTTACCGGTATCGAAACGTCGGCCGGGCAGATGGCCGCCGAGACGATCGTGATCGCGGCAGGGTCCTGGTCGATGGAGCTTGCGCGCCCGTTCGGCTTGAAACTTCCGCTGATTGCCGAGCGCGGCTATCACGTGACCTACGCCGATCCGGGGATCACCCTCAATCACGTGCTGAGCGAGGCCGAGCGGCACTTCGCCGTGACGTCCATGGAAATGGGTCTGCGCGTCGCCGGGACCGAGGAGCTTGGGCGTGCCGACGATCCGCCGGCGTGGCGCCGAGCCGAGGTGCTCGAACGCCAGGCCCGGGTGATGTTCCCGAATGCGCGCCTCGTCGACGGCACGCGCTGGATGGGACCGCGTCCGGGAACCCCGGATAGCCTGCCGGCGATCGGGTCCCTGCCGGGATTTCCCAACATTCTGATCGCTGCTGGACACGGTCACCTCGGCTTGACCGGCGGGCCCAATACGGGCCGGATCGTCGCATCCATCGCATCTGGGGAGCGCCTCAACCTCGACCTCGCGCCGTACGCGCCAGACCGCTTCGGCCCGTCTCCCGGTGCCGATGTAGCGGTGGCATTGATGCCTGGCAGGTCGGCTTGAGTGGCCGGGCGCGGTAACCTTCGAGGATCAACCGTAACTTGACACTGGCAACAGCAGCGCATACCTGCTCGGCCGGAACCGCAAAGCTACGCAGTCGTTGCGCGCCCCCGGCGAGCCGGTCCGGCCTCGGGAAAGCCGTGCCGGAACTGTCATATCGGGGAGGGTTTCCATGGATGTTCTGGTCGATGCCGATCGACTGAGAAAGACCTTCGGGCACATTGTCGCCGTCGACGAAATCTCGCTGAAAGTCGCGAGAGGCGAAGTGCTTGGCTTCCTCGGCCCGAACGGCGCCGGAAAATCGACGACGATGAAGATGCTGACAGGCTTTCTCGAGCCCGACAGCGGCACTGCGCGGATTTGCGGAATACCAATGGCCGAGCGGGCTAAAGTGGCCAAGGCGCGCATCGGCTACCTGCCCGAGGGCGCGCCGGCCTACGGCGACATGACACCCAATAGTTTCCTCAGTTTCATTGCCGAAATCCGCGGCTTCGACGGTTCGGACAGGATGGACCGCATCACGGCCGCCGTCGCACGCACCGGCCTCGAGCGGGTCATCGACCAGCCGATCGAGACCCTATCGAAGGGGTTCAAGCGGCGCGTCGGGCTCGCGCAGGCCATTCTCCATGATCCGCCGGTGCTGATCATGGACGAGCCGACGGATGGTCTCGATCCCAATCAGAAGCATCATGTGCGCTCGCTCATCGCCGAGATGGCGAAGGACAAGGCGATCATCGTGTCGACCCACATCCTCGAAGAGGTCGAGGCCGTATGCACCCGGGCGGTGGTGATCGATCGCGGGCGCATCGTCGCGGACGGAACCGCCGAGGATCTGCAACGCCGCATGCCCTACCACAATGCGGTCGCTCTGAGTGTCGACGGCGCTCGCGTGGAAGCCGTCACAAATGCTCTGACCTCTTTGGCGAGCGTGCAATCGGTCGAACGGCTGGCGCAGGAGAATGGGCGCATCCAACTGCGTGCCATGCCGAAAAACGGCAAATCGATTGCATCCGACGTGGCCGCGGCTCTCGCCGAGCGCTCGCTACCCGTCGCCGAGCTTTACGTCGAGCGAGGTCGTCTCGACGATGTCTTCCGCAAGATCACGAGCGAGGAGCCCGAGCGCCATCATGCGTAACGTCTGGATCATCGCAAAGCGCGAGTTGGCCGCTTACTTCGGCACCGGGCTCGCCTACGTTTTTGCCGTCATTTTCGTGGCCCTCACCGGGGCCTTCGCCTTCTTCATCGGAAACTTCTTCGAGCGCGGTCAAGCCGATCTGATTTCATTTTTCCAGTATCATCCGTGGCTCTACCTGCTGCTCGTGCCTGCGGTGGCGATGCGGCTCTGGGCTGAGGAACGCAAGACGGGAACCATCGAGCTTTTGATGACGCTACCCGTCACGACCGGAGAAGCCATCGTCGGCAAGTTCCTGGCCGCGTGGGCCTTCATCGGCTTTGCGCTGCTTCTCACGTTGCCGATGTGGATCACGGTCAACTACCTGGGCAAGCCCGACAACGGCGTCATCCTGACCAGCTATATCGGCAGCTTCCTCATGGCCGGCGCATTTCTCGCCATCGGCTCGTGCATCTCGGCGCTGACGAAGAACCAGGTGATCGCCTTCATCGTTGCCGCCACGATCTGTTTCCTGCTGGTCATGAGCGGTAGCGATCTGGTTTTGAACTTCTTCCGCGGATGGGCCCCGCGCATCCTGATCGATGCCATATCGAGCCTGAGCTTCCTCACGAATTTCGACCAGATCATTCGGGGCGTCATCTCATTCTCGGGTCTCTTCTTCTATCTGTCCATCATCGCCTTCTTCCTGTTCGCAAACGCGATCGTCGTCGAACAGCGCAAGGCCGCCTGAGGGGACGCACACAAACATGACTGACAACACTCCCAACTCCGGCACCAATCCGGCCCGGCCGAAGG
>JBFWXN010000022.1:0-72902 GCA_050187415.1 Hyphomicrobiaceae bacterium
CCTCTTGGTCGCTTCCGGGGCCTGCCGCTCTACGAGGAGCGCTATGCGTTGCTGGTGCCGCCAGATGGCCCGTTCGAAGCGCGCGAAACCGTCACGTGGCGCGAAGCCGGCCAGCTCCCGCTTTGCCAGCTATCTCCCGACATGCAGAACCGGCGGCTGATCGACCGGCACCTGCGTGAAGCCGGCGCCACCGCGCTGTGCAGCCTCGAATCGAACTCGATGCTGATCCTCTACAATCACGTGCGGACCGGCGAGTGGGCCAGCATCATGCCCGTTCGCTTTACCGAACAATTCCCGCAACCCGGGCGACTGCGCGCGATCCCGCTGGTGGAGCCGGACGTGCGCCACGTGATCGGCCTGATCCTGCCCGATCGCAACACCCAGACGCCCATGGTCTCGCGCTTCGCCGTGTCGGCCGAAAAATCGTTCGTCGTCGGACGAAACCAACGACGGGCCCGCTGACGACGACCCCGCTCGATCAGCATTTGCAATCGGTCAACGGAATGACTTTATTGATCAAAAGTAGCGCTTCGCCAATGGTGGGGCTCGAACGGAGGATTGCGAATGGCGAACACTGACGCGGAGGTCGCCTCACGCGTGGCCGATGTACTGGCTTCGTTCGCCAACGTGGAAGCGCCGCTCCTGGAAATCCTTCACGCGGTCCAGCACGAGCTCGGCTACGTGCCCGATGCAGCCAAGTTGCAGATCGCCGAAGCTCTCAACCTCAGCCGCGCCGAAGTGCACGGGGTGGTCAGCTTCTATCACGACTTTCGCGATGCGCCGGCCGGGCGCCACGTTTTGAAGATCTGCCGGGCCGAGGCGTGCCAGTCGATGGGCGCCGAAGCAAATGCGCGTCGGGCTCAGGAGGTGCTGGGCATTGGCATGGGCGCTACGATGCCGAACGGCGCGGCCACACTCGAGGCGGTCTATTGCCTCGGCATGTGTGCATGCGCGCCGGCAGTCATGATCGACGACAGGCCCGTCGGGCGGGTCGACGGCGAGATGCTGGAGACACTTCTGGTGGAGGCACAGCGTTGAGAGCCACGGTTTACATTCCGGGCGATTCAGGCGCCCGCGCGGTCGGGGCCGACGGCGTAGCCGAAGCCGTTGCCGCCGAAGCCGCCCGGCGCGGCCTCGAGGTGGACATCGTGCGCAACGGCTCGCGCGGCCTCTATTGGCTGGAGACCTTGCTCGAGGTCGTCGTCGACGGTAAACGCGTCGGATATGGTCCTGTCGCGGGGAAGGACGTCGCCGCGCTTTTCGATGCCGGCTTCCTTTCCGGTGGCCGGCACGCCAAAAGTGTCGGCGTCGTCGAGGAGATAGATTTTCTCAAACGGCAGACCCGGTTGACGTTCGCGCGCTGCGGTATCGTCGATCCGCGATCGCTCGCCGATTACGAGGCGCACGGCGGCCTGGCAGGCTTGCGCAAGGCAGCCGCCATGACGCCGGCAGAGATCGTCGCCACGGTCAGCGATTCGGGGCTTCGCGGGCGCGGCGGCGCCGGCTTTCCCGCGGGTATAAAGTGGAAGACCGTGCTCGACGCACCGGGCGCGCCGAAGGTCATCGTGTGCAACGCCGATGAAGGCGACAGCGGCACATTCGCCGATCGCATGATCATGGAAGGCGACCCGTTCGTGCTCATCGAGGGCATGGCGATCGCCGCATTGGCGACCGGGGCAACGCAGGGTTTCGTCTACATTCGCTCGGAATATCCGCACGCGATCGCCTCGATGCACGAGGCCATTCGGACGGCGCGGGCGGCGGGCATTCTGGGTCTCCCGCTGCGTGACGGTGGCGAAGCCTTCGACATCGACGTGCGTGTCGGGGCCGGTGCCTACGTCTGCGGCGAGGAAACGTCGCTGCTGAACAGCCTCGAGGGAAAGCGCGGCGTGGTTCGCGCCAAGCCGCCGTTGCCGGCCCACGAGGGGTTTCTTGGCAGGCCGACGGTGGTCAACAATGTCATCACGCTCGCGTCAGTGCCGATTGTCCTCGCGAACGGGGCCGCTGCCTATCGCGACTTCGGCATGGGCCGCTCGCGCGGAACAATCCCGATCCAGCTCGCAGGCAACGTGCGTCATGGAGGGCTCTTCGAGACCGCCTTCGGCATTACACTCGGGGAACTGATCGACGACGTCGGCGGCGGCACGCTGACGGGGCGACCGGTCCGGGCCGTGCAGGTCGGCGGCCCGCTCGGTGCTTACTTCCCCCGTGACCTGTTCGATACGCCGTTCGATTACGAGGCCTTCGCCGGCAAGGATGGCCTGATCGGCCACGCCGGCATCGTCGTCTTCGACGACAGCGTCGACATGATGGCCCAGGCCCGCTTCGCCTTCGAATTCTGCGCCATCGAAAGTTGCGGCAAGTGCACGCCGTGCCGAATCGGCGCCGTGCGCGGTGCCGAGACGATCGACAAGATCCGCGACGGGGTCGAGCCTGAGAAACAGAAAGCCCTGATCGCCGATCTTTGCCAGACGATGAAATTTGGCTCGTTGTGCGCGCTCGGCGGATTCACGCCCTATCCTGTGATGAGCGCGCTCAAACATTTTCCAGGGGACTTCCGATCCCCCAACCGGCTTCAGGCCGCGGAGTAGTTGTCATGGGACTGGTACACGAGATCGACTTCGGTACGCCTGCCAAGCAGTCCGATAAGTCCGTCACCCTCCGCATCGACGGCTTCGACGTGACGGTGCCCGAGGGCACATCGATCATGCGTGCGGCGATGGAAGCCGGCATCCAGGTGCCGAAGCTGTGCGCGACCGACATGGTCGATGCATTCGGCTCGTGCCGCCTGTGCCTCGTCGAGATCGAAGGGCGTCCGGGCACGCCCGCATCGTGCACGACGCCGGTCGCTCCCGGCATGGTCGTGAAAACACAGTCGTCCCGCCTGAAAGATATCCGTCGCGGGGTCATGGAACTCTACATCTCCGATCATCCGCTCGACTGCCTCACGTGTGCCGCCAACGGCGACTGCGAGCTGCAGGACATGGCGGGCGCGGTCGGCCTGCGGGACGTGCGCTACGGCTACGACGGCGGCAACCACGTCAAGCCCCGCGCCGGGATCGACGGCATCAACATGCAATGGATGCCGAAGGACGAGTCCAACCCCTATTTCACGTACGACCCGTCGAAATGCATCGTGTGCTCCCGCTGCGTGCGGGCTTGCGAGGAGGTGCAGGGCACGTTCGCGCTGACCATCGAGGGGCGCGGGTTCGACAGCCGCGTTTCGGCCGGCATGCACGAGGATTTCCTGAGCTCGGAGTGCGTTTCGTGCGGCGCCTGCGTGCAAGCCTGCCCGACGGCCACCTTGCAGGAGAAGTCGGTCATCGAGATCGGCCAGCCCGAGCACTCGGTGGTCACGACGTGTGCCTATTGCGGCGTCGGCTGCTCGTTCAAGGCCGAGATGCGGGGCGAGGAACTCGTCCGTATGGTCCCCTATAAGGAGGGCGAGGCCAACCGCGGGCATTCGTGCGTCAAGGGCCGTTTCGCCTGGGGCTATGCCAGCCACCAGGATCGCATCCTCCATCCGATGATTCGCGAGACGATCGACCAGCCTTGGCGCGAAGCCTCATGGGACGAAGCGCTGTCGTTCGCCGCGACGCGGCTGCGCGACATCCAGGCGCGTCATGGGCGCGAGGCGATCGGCGTCATCACATCCTCACGCTGCACCAACGAGGAAACCTTCCTCGTGCAGAAGCTGGCACGCGCCGTATTCCTCAACAACAACACCGACACCTGCGCGCGCGTCTGTCATTCGCCGACCGGATACGGCCTCGGTCAGACCTTCGGCACCTCGGCCGGCACGCAGAATTTCGACAGCGTCGAGCACAGCGACGTCGTGCTCGTGATCGGTGCCAATCCGACCGATGGCCATCCGGTATTTGCATCTCGCCTGAAGAAGCGCCTCCGCCAGGGCGCCAAGCTGATCGTCGTCGATCCGCGCCGTATCGATCTCGTGCGTTCGGCCCACATCGCCGCAGCGCACCATCTCCAGATCAAGCCCGGCACCAACGTCGCCGTGGTGACCGCCCTCGCACACGTCATCGTGACCGAGAAGCTCTACGACGAGACCTTCATCCGCGAGCGGTGCGACTGGGACGAATTCCTCGAGTACGCCGAGTTCGTGTCGCATCCGTCAGTCGGCCCGGAGGCGGTCGAGTCACTGACCGGCGTCCCCGCCGACGAACTGCGCCAAGCAGCACGCCTCTTTGCGACGGGCGGCAACGGCGCCATCTACTACGGCCTTGGCGTGACCGAGCACAGTCAGGGCTCGACGGCCGTCATCGGCATTGCGAACCTTGCCATGCTGACAGGCAACATCGGGCGCAAGGGCGTTGGCGTGAACCCGCTGCGAGGGCAGAACAACGTGCAGGGCTCGTGCGACATGGGCTCGTTCCCGCACGAGCTGCCCGGCTATCGCCACGTCAAGAACGCCGACGTGCGCGCGATCTTCGAGAAAGCCTGGGATGTGGAGATCTCCGATGAGCCGGGGCTGCGCATCCCGAACATGCTGGACGCGGCGGTCGAGGGCTCTTTCAAGGGCATCTATATCCAGGGCGAGGATATCCTTCAGTCCGATCCCGACACGCGACACGTGTCGGCCGGCCTCGCGGCTATGGACTGCGTGATCGTGCACGACTTGTTCTTGAACGAGACGGCGAACTATGCACACGTCTTCCTGCCGGGATCGACCTTCCTCGAGAAGGACGGCACGTTCACGAACGCCGAGCGGCGCGTGAACCGCGTGCGTCGCGTCATCGCCCCCAAGAACGGGTATGCCGACTGGGAGGTCACACAGCTTCTGGCCAACGCCATGGGCGCCGACTGGCACTACACGCATCCGAGCCAGATCATGGCCGAGATTGCGGCCACCACGCCGGGTTTCGCCAATATCACCTACGAGATGCTGGACGAGCGCGGCTCCGTGCAATGGCCATGCAACGACGCGGCGCCGGACGGTTCGCCGGTGATGCACGTCAACGGTTTCGTGCGCGGCAAGGGCCGCTTCATCAATACCGAGTACATCGCGACCGATGAGAAGACCGGGCCGCGGTTCCCACTGCTGCTCACGACCGGACGCATTCTTTCGCAGTATAATGTCGGCGCCCAGACGCGGCGCACCGCAAACGTGGTGTGGCACGCCGAGGACGTGCTCGAAATCCATCCTCACGATGCCGAGGTGCGCGGCATCAAGCACGGCGACTGGGTCAAGCTGGCAAGCCGCGTCGGCGAAACCTCTCTGCGGGCCGAGATCACCGACCGCGTCGCGCCCGGCGTCGTCTACACGACCTTCCACCACCCAGGGACGCAGGCAAACGTCATCACGACGGAGTTCTCGGACTGGGCGACAAACTGCCCGGAATACAAAGTCACCGCGGTGCAGGTCTCGCCCTCGAACGGGCCGACCCAATGGCAGGAGGACTACGATGAGCTCGGCGTGCGCGCGCGGCGCATCGCTCCCGCCGACGCTGCCGAGTGAAAGGACCGCCGTGCAGACGACACGGAGTGTCCGGCGCATCGAATGGCGCGATGGGCTGGCGCTGCAAGGCACGCGCACCCTGGCGGAGGAGCAGCCGATCGCAATCAGCTACAACGGCTCCACGCATGCCGTGCTGATGGCGACACCCGCCGATCTCGAGGATCTCGGCATCGGCTTCTCGATGACCGAAGGCATCATCGACAGCATCGGCGCCATCGAGGCAATCGAGGTCGTCGCCTTCGACATCGGCTACGACGTGCAGTTGAGAGTGCGCGACGACATCGCCGAGCGCCTCGCCAAGCGGCGGCGCACGATGGCGGGTCCGGTCGGTTGCGGCTTGTGCGGCCTGGAGAGCCTGGAGGCGGCCACCCGCAAGCTCGACCCTGTGACGGCGGACCAAGCCTTCTCCACCACAGATATTGCCCGCGGCGTGCGCTCGATGGAAACGCACCAGTCACTCAATCGTGCCACCTCAGCCGTGCACGCGGCCGGCTTTTTTCTTCCAGGTCACGACGTCAGCCTCGTTCGCGAGGACGTCGGCCGGCACAACGCGCTGGACAAGCTCATCGGTGCGCTGTTCCGCGCCGGGAGCAAGGCCGATGCCGGCGGATTTGTCATCACGAGCCGCGTCTCCGTCGAGCTTGTGCAAAAGATCGCGGCCGCAGGCGGCGGCTTGCTTGCGGCAATTTCCGCGCCCACCGCGTATGCGGTTCGCGCAGGCGAAGAAACGAATGTGACGATCGTCGCGGTCGTTCGCGGCAATGCCTTCGAGGTTTTCACTCACGCACACCGCCTCACGTCCGGAGCCGCCCCCGATGTCGCATGACAAGCTCGTCTATATGGCCAACCAGATCGCCGCCGCTTTCCGCAAACGATCGGGCGAAGACCCTGTCGCCTCGACGGCAGAGCACATTTCGAATTTCTGGGAGCCCCGAATGCGCGCGCAGCTTTTTGCATTGTTGGATCAGGATCCCGACCGGTTCGACCCGACCGTGCGTGCTGCGCGCGAGCGCATCCGGCCGGTGAAAGCGTAGGAACACGCGCATCCGGCGACAGATCGGTCAGATGAGCGGCCGCGCGAGCAGATAGACACCGAGCGAGAAGAGACCGGCGAAGAACCACTGCCGGAACCCGCCGGGAGAGAGGCGCCGGCGGACAAGTTGCCCGAACCACATCCCCGCGCATGCGAACAGCAGTCCTGTCATGGCTTTGGCACCCAAAGTGATGTCGAAGCCGCCCGCCGCGCCGATGTTCACGGCAAGCGCGAGCGTCGAGACGGTGAAGGACAGTCCCAAGGCTTGGACGAGCGCCTCCTTCTCGAGACCGATCGCCTGCATGTAAGGAACGGCCGGGAGCACGAAGACACCGGTGGCCGCGGTGACCAGCCCGGTCATCGCACCGACCACCGGCGACAGAACGGTCTCCCAGCTTTTCGGAACCGATAGCTCCAGCCTGACGAAACCGGTCGTGGCGTAGAGCGCCAGCGCCGCGCCGAGCAGCGCGGTTCCATGCTGGGCCGACGCTCCCGTCATCAGGCCTCGTCCGACCCACGTGGCAACGCACGAGGCGAGCAGCATGCTCCAGAGCCGGCGCAACACGATACCAAGCGCAGGACCCGCAATCATCTGCCAGACGTTGGTCACGAACGACGGCAGGAGCAGAATGGCGGCGGCTTGCACAGGCGTCATCGCAGTCGCCAGCAATCCCATGGCAATGGTGGGCAGTCCTAGACCGACAACGCCCTTCACGGCTCCCGCCAGGGCGAAGACGAGGGCGACGAAAACGAGAATTGGATCGAGCATGGGCTTCAAGGTGGCGCAGCACCGCAGCCGTGGCAATTCGGAGGTTATGAAGTTAGGCTTCGGATTATCCAAAGGTAGACTGGACCGGATAGGCTTGTGCGCTTCGACCTCGTCGATCTTCGATTGTTCCTTCATGTCGCCGAGTTGAGCAGCATGACGCGCGGTGCCGAACGCTCGAACCTGGCGCTGGCCTCGGCAAGCTCACGCATTCGCGGCATGGAGGACGTTCTCGGCGTTTCCCTCCTGGTACGCGATCGCCGTGGCGTGCGGCTGACGGCGGCCGGCCAGTGCCTCGCCGAGCATGCGCGCCTTGTCGTGCAGCAGGTGGAGCGGATGCGTGGTGATCTCGGCTCGTTTTCGCGCGGCATAGCGGGCAGCATCAAATTGCTCACCAATACCGCGGCGCTCAGCGAGCACCTTCCGACGGTCCTGGCCGCGTTTCTCGCATCCAATCCGACCATCAGCCTCGAGATCGAGGAACGGGAGAGCTCCGACATAGCATCGGCCATGTCGTCCGGGCTCGCGGACATCGGCATCGCGTCTGGAGCGGCATTACCGGACACCCTCGAGCAGTTTCCATTCCGCAGGGACCTGCTGGTCATCGTGGTCCCGGGTGGCGACGAACTGGCACGCAGACGCCGCGTCGCTTTGGCCGACATCACGGATCGCGCATTCGTCGGACTTCCACGCGACAGTGCGCTGCAGCGGCATATCTCTGGACATGCGACCAGACTTGGCGCGACGCTGAACATTCGGGCGCGTGTGACAAACTCCGATGCCGTATGCGCGATGGTAGACGCAGGGGCCGGGATCGGGATCGTTCCGGAAAGCTCGGCAAAGCGTTGCCGGGGCGGCATGAAGCTCGACATCGTGCGACTGCGCGATCCTTGGGCGGAGCGGCAACTGGTGATTTGTGTGAGGCAACTCAAGAAATTGCCGGTCGCGGCGCAACGGCTGGTGGCGCATCTGCGAAGCGTCGCAACACCTCGGCTGCAGCCTTGACGCGATTGCCGGCGGCGGCGCTTTCGCGTCCACTGGGTGCGCCGAGCAAGCTGCCTGCGCCAGACGCACCGACGTTTTCGATCCCGCGCAACTGCCAGCACCGGGACGTTGACCCCGTACCCGCGACGGATATCGGCGCCGGTTGCGTTTCCGGTTGGGCATGCGCCCTATACGGGGGGACGCTTATGGGGAGCCGCACACACATGAAAGCCATTGCCCCTCGACCACTTGTTGGCGCGCTGATCGCCGCCTGTGGCATCCTGCTGATCGCCGCGGGTCCGGCCGACGCGCAACGACGCAAAGGTAGGGGCGCGCAGACCACCCCGGTGACGCTCGCCGACGTTGAGCTCGTTCCGATCAGAGAGCGTGTTGCAGCGGTCGGATCCGGTCGCGCACGGCGTCAAGTGACCATCGCGACGCGATCCGCGGGCATCGTCGAGAAGGTTCTGTTCGAAGGCGGCAAAATGGTCGATGCGAACCAGCCGCTCATTCAGCTGCACGCCGAAACCGAAGAAATCACCGTCGAGACGGCGGCGGCGCAGCGCGCGCAGGCGGCGGACGCAGTCGACCGGCTGAAGCAGCTTACTGACGGCGCCGTCACGCGTGTGGCTCGCGCCGAGGCGGACACAGCGCTCAAGGTTGCCGATGCCGCGTTGCGCCGCGCCCGCGAGGAACTCGATCGCATGACCATTCGCGCGCCCTTCGCGGGAATCGTCGGCCTCACCAACATCCAGGTCGGCGACTACATCAGCGTCGGGACTCAGATTGCGTCGCTCGACGACCGTACATCTATACTGGTCGAGTTCACCGTGCCGGAATCGGTTGCCCCACTGGTCAAGCCCGGCCTTGCGATTCGGGCAAGCCTCGTCACGCGCTCCGGCGAAGTCTACCAGGGCAAGATCGGCGCAGTAGGCACGCGGATCGATCCCGAGACGCGAACGCTCGACGTGCGCGGCGAAATTCCCAATCCCACGCTGGCGCTCATTCCGGGCTCGACATTCTCCATCAGCGTCCGACTGCCTGGAGAACAGGCGCCTCTCGTGCCGGGCCTGGCCGTGCAGTGGGACCGCCAGGGCGCCTACGTCTGGCGCCTGACGGCGGGCAACACCGTCGAGCGTGTCGGGATCGCGATCATCTCGCGCGATGGCGACCGCGTGATGGTCGATGCGAAGCTCCAGGGCGGCGACAAGGTGATCCATGAGGGCGGCGACCAGCTTCGCCCCGGCCAGACGGTCATGCCGCAAGGCACGTGATCGGGCCCGCAATCCGACACATCCCCCCACTCCCCGGCGATTCGCCATTTTGCCGACTTGAGGACTTGTTGCCATGACGCCCAGCCCGCCTCGGTCAGACGCGATGCCTCCCGACGATGGCGGGTGGGTCGGCACCTTCATTCGACGGCCGGTGCTGACGGTGGTGATCAACCTGCTCATCATCGTCGCCGGTATCGCGGCGCTGCAAGGCATCGAGGTTCGCGAGTTGCCCGACGTCGACCGGCCGGTCGTTTCCGTCCGCGCCACCTACGAAGGCGCCACACCGCAGACGATGGATGCTCAAATCACCTCGATCATCGAAGGTGCGGTATCTCGCGTGCCTGGCGTCTCGAATATCTCGTCGAACTCCTCTTATGGCTCGAGCCGCGTCACGATCGAGTTCTCGTCCGCGACCAATCTCGATGCCGCGGCCATGGACGTGCGCGATGCCGTGGCCGGCATCCGCAACCGCCTGCCAAGCGACATGCGCGAGGAACCGCGCGTCGTAAAGGCCGACGACGATGCCTCCCCGATCATGCGCTTGATCGTCTCGTCGGCATCGCTCTCGGAAAGCGAGATGACCGACCTCGCCCGGGGCGTCATCGAGGATCGCCTGTCCGCAGTCGAAGGTGTCGCCTCCGCGACCTCCTACGGTCTCAGGCCGCGCACGATCGAAGTCCGCGCCAATCAGATCGCGCTCGGCGCACGAGGCCTCGCCGTCTCGGACCTTATGGCGGCCATTGCGAAGGCGTCTGTCAGCGCGCCCTCCGGTGCTCTCGAGAATGCGACACAGCAGCTCCTCGTACGGGCCGAGGCGCCCGTTCAAACGCCGAAGGATGTCGGGGCACTCGAACTCAACTCGACCACCAGGGTCTCCGACGTCGCCTTTGTCCGCTGGTCCTTCCAGGAAGCCACGGCCATTACCCGCCTCGACGGTAAAACCGCCATCGGCGTCGAGATCATCCGGCAGGCGCAGTCGAACACGATCGCAATCTCGGATGCGGTGCGCCGGACGGTGGCCGATCTCAAGACCGCACTGCCGGCCGGCGCGGAAATTTCGATCGTCTCCGACGACGCCATCTTCATCCGCGAAGCCGTCACGGAGGTCGCCACGAGCCTGCTCATCGCCAGCGCCATCGTGATCGTGGTCATCTTGGTATTTCTCGCCTCGATCGGCGCCACGATCGCCCCCGCGGTTGCCATCCCGATCTCGCTCGTCGGCACGCTCGCGCTCGTGTGGTTTGCCGGCTTTTCGATCAATATTCTCACCTTGCTCGCCTTTGTCGTCGCCACCGGCATTGTCGTCGACGATGCGATCGTGGTGATCGAGAACATTGCCCGATACCGCGCAATGGGTGCGGGGCCTCGCGCGGCGGCCGTTCTCGGAACACGACAAATCGTCTTTGCGGTGCTCTCGACCACGGCCACGCTCGCCGCCGTTTTCGTTCCGGTGTCGTTCATGCCCGGCGTCGTCGGAAATCTGTTCTCGGAGTTCGGCTTCGTGCTGGCCTTCGCCGTCGCCATGTCGTCGTTCGTCGCGTTGACGCTGTGTCCGCTGCTGGCCTCGCGGTTCGGCACGGGCAGCGCAATTCGTACATCCGATAGGCCCACCAGCCGGTTCGAGCGCTTCGGCGACGCTATCGGCGGCTATTACACACGCCTTCTCGATTGGTGCCTCGCCGGACGCTGGCTGATCGTGGCGGTTTGTCTTGTCTTTGCCGGCTTCGCCTGGCTTGCCTACGTCAAGATCCCGAGCGAGATCACCCCGACCGAAGATCGCGGCGTCATTCAGATCCGCCTGGGCACCCAGCAGGGCACCAATCTCGATTACATGCTGTCGAAGGCCAAGATCGTCGAGGAGGCGCTGGCCGACTTGAGGGCGCGTGGCGAGGTCACCGACGTGCTGTCCATGGTCGGACGCGGTGGTGCCAACCGTGCCTTCATCATCGCGCCACTCGCCCATTGGTCGGAACGCAGCCGCAGCCAGCAGGAAATCCAGGCCGAGCTGGAGACCAAGCTCGCCAATGTCGCCGGCGTCTCCTTATCCGTCCTGTCGCCCAACAGCCTGGGCATTCGCGGCGGCGGCCAGGGCTTGCGTTTTGCCGTCGCCGGAACCGACTACGACCGCATCGCAGACGCTGCGACCGCCCTCGCGCAGCGCCTCCAGCAGACGCCCGGCTTCCGCAGCGCGCGTACCGACTTTGATACGACGCAACCCCAGCTTTCCGTTCGCATCGACCGCGAAACGGCGACCAAGCTCGGCGTCTCCATCGAAACGCTTACCAGCCTCATCAACGTCATGATCGACTACGGCAAGGCAGCCGATCTCTTCATTGGCGACGAGATTGTAGAGGTTCAGGTCAAGGCCGGTGGACGTCCGATCAACGACCCCTCCGATCTGAACAATCTGTTCGTCAAGACTGCCAGCGGAAGCTTCGTCGCTCTTTCCACTCTGGTCGAGATGAAGGAAGTCGCCATCGCGCCCCGTCTTGCGCGTGAGGGCCGGCGCAGAGCCGTTTCGATTACCGCCCAGCTCGATGAAGGCATGTACCTCGGCACGGCCGTCGAAAGCATGCGCACGGTTGCCGCCCAGGTGCTGCCTGCAGAAATGTCCGTCGTGCTCATGGGCGAGGCCAAGACGCTCGGCGACACGACACAGAGCACCGCCTTCGTCTTCGGCATGGCGTTTCTCGTCGTCTTCCTGGTGCTTGCTGCCCAATTCGAGAGCGTGATCAGCGCTCTTGTCATTCTTTTTACAGTACCTTTCGGTTTGGCGGCAGCGGCGTTCGCCATCGTGCTCACCGGTGGCACGCTGAATGTTTATAGCCAGATCGGGCTCGTCCTTCTCGTCGGTATCATGGCCAAGAACGGCATCCTGATCGTCGAGTTCGCGGACCAGAGGCGCGACGAAGGCGCGAGCGTGGCCGCAGCCATTCGGGACGCCTCGATCCTTCGCCTGCGACCCGTGATGATGACGATGGCCTCGACGGTGCTCGGCGCGTTGCCGCTCATCTTCGCGACGGGGGCAGGTGCCGAATCGCGGCTGGCTCTCGGGTGGGTCATCATCGGCGGGCTCGGATTCGCGACGATCTTCACGCTGTTCCTCACGCCCGTGCTCTACCGCATCCTCGCACCGATCTCGAAACCGAGAGCGCACGAAACCCAGATTCTGATCGACGAATTGAAGGCCGCCCCCAAGCCGGTCTAGGCGGTGGCGTCGCAAGGTCGAGCACTTGCGTCGCCGCGACGGGCGGCGAGCAGAAGCCGGATCGATCCTCGATTGCAGCGGTTATCGATCGCCGCACCGCGGCGTTCGGTTGGATCCCTTGGGTTTGGTGGACAAATTTTTATCCGCGCCGACTTCTCGTAACGTCTCGAGCGCGTCGATGATTTTCCACGGCAGAGGCTTGGTGTCGACCCGGCCGTAAGCCTTGCTCAATGCCTTACCAATTCGTTTCACGACATGCTCATCCACGTCTCTATCTCGCTGGCTTGAATTGCTCCCTGGCTCGACCCCATTACCGGTGCCGAATTCACCGGGAACAACTGGCCCACCGCCGATCGCGTTCCATATGCCGCAGGCTGGCGCATCCGGCAGGCCAACGGGGTCGTGACATCGCGTTGGAGGATTGCGTCACGGGTGGCGGGGCATCGAGGACGCACAACGCCTGAGCGCACGAGCTCCCAAGCCCCAGCCCGGGTCCCCCGCTCTACCGGAACCTCGATGGCGGGAAGGGCGTTAGACTGCATGTCCATAGGCGCGATCGGAGGCCACCGAGTGAAGGATTTGCCGGCGCAGGTGAGCAAGCGCTTCGCCATGCTCGTGTCAGCTTGTCTGAGTCTCGCCGTCTCGGGCATTGCCGCCAGCAGTTGCATGGCCCAAGCACGGACCGACACCCCCGCGCAAAGCGTAGCACCAGCCACCCCCCCGACGCCGCCCGCGTTCGGCCGAGATAACGTCGTGGCCGAAGCACAGCGGCTGGCCGCACAGCCATATGTCGTGCCCAAGCCGCTGGAGATCGGCTGGCTGGCGAAGGGTTATGACGACTACAAGCGTCTCGTGTTAAGACGAGAAAGCGCATTGTGGGTTTCAGACCCACCGCGTTTCGAGATTCATCCGTTGCCGGCAGGATGGCTTTACGATCACGCCATCCAAGTGACGATCGTGGAAAATGGTGTGCAGACACCACTCATGCTCGGCCCCGAGGCATTCATCGACAATCGCGCAGAAAAGCCGAACGGTACGCTTCCGCCTACGGTGCCGCTCTCGGGATTTCGCATCAACGGTCCGCTGAATGCGCCCGGCAAAGCCGATGAGATGATCGCGTTCCAGGGGGCGAGCTACTTTCGGGCGCTCGGCGAACGACATATCTACGGAGCGTCGGCACGGGGCCTCGCCATCGGCACCGCGACATCGGCCGGCGAAGAATTCCCCGAGTTCCGCCATTTCTGGATCGAGCGACCTTCGCCGACCGCCAATGCGATCAAGGTGCACGCGCTTCTCGACAGCGCCTCGACGACGGGTGCCTATACCTTCACCATCTCGCCGGGGAAGGAAACGGTTGTCGAAGTTACGGCAACGCTGTTCCCGAGACACGAGATCAAAGACTTGGGCCTGGCGCCCCTGACGAGCATGTTCTTGCTCGGCCCGAGCGACTCGACCCGTGTCGAGGACTTCCGCCCCCGCGTGCACGATTCCGACGGGCTCGCCATTCTCAACGGCAAAGACGAGCGCCTGTGGAGGCCGCTGTCGAATCCGCGATCGCTGCAGGTCAGCCAATTCACCGATGCCGCCATTCGAGGATTTGGCCTCATTCAACGCCACCGCGCGTTTTCGGGCTATCAGGATCTCGAGGCCCACTACGAGCGACGGCCGAGCGTCTGGGTCGAACCGGTCTCCGGCTTCGAGAACGGCACAGTGATGCTCGTCGAAATTCCGACGGAAGAAGAAATTCACGACAATATCGTCGCGTTCTTTCGTCCCACCCCGAAGGCGAATACCGAACCCTTTGCGTTTTCCTACCGGTTGCGATGGCGCGACGACGCGCCCACTCAATCCGCCGGCCCCTGGGTAGCGGCGACACGGGTCGGGCTCGTCACGTCGAAGAAGGCCAGCGGCTACCGCTTCGTCGTCGACTATCGCGATGAAGGCTATTCGGACAATCAGCTTCCCGTTGCCGAAGTTTCCTCTTCGGCCGGCAAAGTCAGCGACGTGAATGTTCACGCCAACCCAGAAATCCGCGGGTTCAGGGTGAGTTTCGTTCTTTATCCGGAGAAGGCCGAGCTTGCGGAATTGAAACTTTCGCTGAGCTCGACGAAAGGACGCACCCCCGAGACCTGGCTTTATCGATGGACCAAACGAAAATGACTGAGCACAGCTCATGGGAGCGGGAGCGATTGTCTGGCGCCGACACCGCGGCGCGACTGTCCATGCCGCCGCAACCCCTTTACGGATCGGGCGCCGTGCGTCGCGAACTCCGAGACGATACTCGCGATCTGACCGTCAGCACGCTCTCGGCACGCATCTTTCTGATCGCCATGACGTGCGCCATCACGGCCTTGTTCGCCTGGGGCCTCACACGCGCGCTCGCCATCAGTTCCGAGAGCCTAAGCGTTCTGCACGTGGCATTCCTGGCCGTATCGACAATGGGTTTCAGTTGGATGGCATTTGGCGCAGCCAATGCCTGTCTCGGTGCCTGCGTCCTTGCCACTGCGCGCCACATGGACACCATTACACTCGCCGGCGCGGGGAGCAGCCTGCGCGAGCGCACGGCACTCTTGTTTCCGATATATCACGAGAACCCCGACGAAATTGCTGCGAGCATCGCGTCTCTCGTCGATGAGCTCGACAACGGCGGCGTGCTTTCCAGTTTCTCGATTTTTGTACTGAGCGACAGCCAACGCGAAACGAACCGGCGCTCCGAGCAAATGGTCTTTGGAAAATTGGCGGACGCACTGTCGTCGAGGATACGTATCGTCTATCGCAATCGAAAGGAAAACATCGGCAAGAAGGCCGGGAACGTTGCCGATTGGGTTTCGCAATGGGGACATGACTTCCCGTTTTTCACCGTCTTCGATGCCGACAGCCGCATGTCGGCGACCACGCTCTCACGTCTTGTCGCCACCATGCAGGAGCGACCCCACACGGCCCTCATTCAAACCGTGCCGCGGCTGATCGGATCGGTCACCACTTTCGGGCGCATGCAGGAATTTGCGAGTGCGCTGTTCGGGCGTCTTGCGGCAGCCGGATATGCGGCGTGGCAAGGCGCGAGCGGCAATTATTGGGGCCATAACGCGATTATCAGAACGCGAGCCTTTGCCGAGTGTGCGGGTCTGCCGGTGCTCCCGGGCAGGGCGCCGCTCGGAGGACATATCCAGAGTCACGATTTCGTGGAAGCGGCGTTTCTGCGTCGCGCCGGCTGGCGCGTCGCGCTGGTCACCAGCCTGACCGGCAGTTACGAAGGCTCGCCACAGACCCTTTTCGACATGGCGATACGAGATCGCCGGTGGATGCAGGGCAACTTGCAGCACGGCGCGATCCTTCCCGCCGACGGCATTCATTCCATCAGCCGCGTGCATCTGGCGATGGGTATCCTGTCGTACCTTTCCTCTGCTCTCTGGGCGACGATGATCGGCCTTGGCCTGCTCCTCATTTGGCAAGAGCAGGAGCGGACCATCACCTACTTCGCGGATCAGAAGACGCTGTTTCCGGTTTGGCCGACGTTCGATCCGGAGGCTGGCCTGCGCCTGTTGATGGGCACCCTTCTGATTGTATTCCTCCCCAAGCTCATCGGGTTGGCGATGGCCGTGGTGACCGCCATACGACGCGGTCACGGATTGGGCGACGTGCGACGCCTGCATACCGGCTGGTGGATCGAGGTCATCTTCAGCGCGCTCATGGCTCCAGTGTCCATGCTGTTGCACTTGAGGGGACTTCTGGAAATTCTGATCGGCCGGGATTCCGGCTGGCAGGCGCAAAACCGAGGCGGAAACGGCATCGACGCCACCGACGCGCTGCGCTTTCATGCTCCGCACCTTGCTGTCGGATTGGCGCTCGCGGCAACGGCTTGGATGCTGTCGTGGCACGCCTTTCTCTGGCTGATTCCCACGGTACTGGGTCTCGTGCTTTCGCCGCTGCTCACGATGGTCACGTCGTCGACAAGCGCTGTCCTGGCGCCATACCTCGACACGAGCAGCTTTGCACCCCTGGATGAGCCAAGTCCTACGCGCCGCCCCGACACGGTTGGTGCGTGAGCGTGCACGGCTAGATCACATACGTTTTTCGCAACCGGCGGCCTGCCGCGTGGCATCGGGGGACGCCTGCCAGTTCGGTTTACTTTGCCACCGATCATCGGGTGGAGGCAGCCGCAACGGGCCTCCGCTACCGTCGATAGCGGCGCTGAATAATCAAATTTGCGAGCGCGGTCAGTACCAGCGTCGCGGTCATCAGAATGAAGGCGATAGCCGCGCCGAATGGCCAGTTGTTGAGCTGGAACTGGCCGTAGACGAGTGGTCCCATCATCTTGAACTTCGGACCGCCCAGGAGCACAGGCGTCGCATAGGCATTCATGCCGAGGATGAACGTCAGGATGATCCCCGCGATCACTCCGGGAAATGCCAGAGGCCAAAGGACCCGACGGAACATCCCCATCGGGCCGGCACCGAGCGAGTACGCCGCCTCCTCGAGATTGCGCGGGATGCCTTCGATGACGCTTTGCAGGGTCAGCACCATGTAGGGCAGGTTGACCGCGATGATGCCGGCAATCACCGCGCCTTCCGTGAACATGATCTGGACGGGTTCATCGATGAGGCCGAACCGAATAAGCATGACGTTGAGGAAGCCTTTGCTGCCGAATAGCGTCATCCAGCCGGCGGCGCGCACGGCATTGCCGACGAACAGCGGCAGCACGACGAGCAGGATCAGCACGTTCTTGTACCGGCTTCCCGTGCGGGCGAGCACATAGGCGAGGGGCATGCCCAGCAGCAGGCAGGCGGCGGTGCAGATCGAGGCCACCCGAAACGTGGTCCAAAGAATGTTGAGATAATAGGCGTCGGTGAAGAATCGAACGTAATTCTCGATCGTGAATGCCTCGACCATCATGACGCGCGGCTTGAATTGGTTGAGGCTGTAGCGAAAGAGGATGAGGAGGGGAAGCAGAAGGCCCAGCACCACGACGGCCGTTGCCGGGCCGATCAGGGAGCCCGCGGAGAGCAGCGAGCCGCCGCCGTCCGCGGCATATGATGCGCGCACTCTCCCGGACCCGCCGATCGCCGTGGTGCTGGTCATGTCGGCGCGCTACTCAGCTCTTCAGTTCCTTGTCCCACCAGTCTTTCAGCGCGACGTCGTTCTTGGTCATGTAGCCATAGTCGAGGTCGACGAGTTGCTTCACCTCGTCGGGCGTGAAACCGATCCGTTTATTGAGATCGGGAGCGACGACCGCATTGGTGACCGTGGGGTTGTAGCCCATGTCGATCGCAAAGGCCTCCTGCGCGCTCTTCGAGAGCATGGCGTCGAGAAAGGCATAGGCGCCGTCCTTGTTCGGCGAATTCTTGCAGATGACAAAGCCGGAGACGTAGGCGATCGCACCTTCGGTAGGCGTGATGGCCTTGACGTTGATACCCGCATTCTGCCACTGGACCACGCGCGCCTTCCACATCACACCGACACCGAACTCGTCGGCCTTGAGGCCCTGGGCAAACGCTTCGTTCGTGGGGTAGATGCGCATGCCTGCCTTCTTGCACTCGAGCAGCAGCTTTTTGCCGGGCTCCAAATCGCCGACGCTGCCGCCAGCGGCGAGCGAGGCGCACGCGAGCGTGTACTGGTACTGGATGTCGATGATCGCGAGCTTGTTGCCATGCTTCGGATCGAAGGTTTCCTTGTAGCTTTTCGGCGCCTCCTTCACGACGTGATCGTTGTTGACGACGACCTTGCCCGAATAGATGTGCCCGACCCCGTAGGGATACTTCATCGACGGGATGAGGTTGGCGGCGTTCTTGAGTTTCCCATAGTCGATCGGCGCAACGACACCGGCATCGTTCATCTGGAACATGTTGACGGCGGAAAGGCCCTGCACGTCCGTCGTGCCTCGAGGCAAACGCGCCTCGGCCAGCATTTTGGACCGGCGCTGCGGGTCACCGGCCTGATCCTGAACCACGTCCCAACCCTCGGGAATCAGCACGGGCTTCTCGATATTCTTGTTGAGCAGTCGCGCATAGTCGCCGCCCCAGGTACCGACCACGATGCGGCCTTTCGATTGCGCCTGCGCGCCTGTCGGCGCGCCAAGTGCCGCGGCTACGCCAAGTCCGGCTGCTCCCTGCACGACTTGCCTGCGGCTCGGTGCAGACTTCCATGAACGCGTCATCTACCACTCCCTTGTTTGACGGAGATTTTCTCTCGCCAGCCTACGTCGCCTTCTCGTGCATCGTTGACGGAAAAATCGCAGCGGATGTCGCCGGCCAGCCGACGTGAAGACGGTCGCCGACCCGAGGCGCGTCGCCGGCGATGGGGTTCTGCATCTGCACGACGATACGGTCGGTCGGCGACACGCGGATGTGCAGGTCGATGCTCGGACCGAGGTAGGATGCGAGTTCAAGAACGCCCGGAATGACGTTGTCCATGCCCGACAGGGTCTCGGCCGACCCGAACGCAATCCGCTCCGGCCTGAGCGCCAGCGCTGCCGGTCCAGGCGCACACTCGAGGCATTTGAGCTCGAGGCCGCCGTCGGTGACGAAGCGCCCCGGCGCCGTGATATTCCCCTCGAGAAACGTCGAACGGCCGACGAAGCCCGCAACGAACCGATCGGCCGGGCGCTCGTAGAGATCCTGTTGCGAGCCGATCTGGGCGACGCGGCCTTCATTCATCACCACGAGGCGGTCGGCCATCGTCAGGGCCTCCTCCTGGTCGTGGGTCACCATGATGGTCGTGAGCGCCAGCTGGCGCTGCAGCTCGCGAATTTCGATGCGCACCTCCTGACGAAGCTTCGCATCGAGGTTGGACAGCGGCTCGTCCAGCAGAAGCACGTCCGGATTGATGACCAGGGCACGCGCCAATGCGACGCGCTGCTGCTGGCCGCCTGAGAGCTCGCGCGGCAACCGCTCCCCCAGATGGCCGAGGCGGACGAGACGCAGCACTTCGGCGACCCGGGTCTCGATCTCCGGCTTCGACACCTTCCGCATCTCGAGGCCGAACGCCACGTTCTGGGCGGCGGTCAGGTGCGGAAAGAGGGCATAGCTCTGGAAAACGAGACCCGCGTTGCGCTTCCAGGGCGGGAGGCCGGTCACGTCGCGGCCACCGAGGACGACCTGTCCCGATGTCGGCTCGATGAAACCGGCGACCATTCGCAGTGTCGTCGTCTTGCCGCAGCCCGACGGTCCGAGCAGGACCAGGAACTCGCCGTCGGCCAAAGTCAGGTCGAAGTTGCGCACCGCGTGGAAGTCGCCGTACCGCTTCGTCAGTTGCTGGAGGACGAGATCCGCCATTACACGAGCCGCGCCAGCTTGACGAAGCGATCGGTCGCCAGCATGGCGCCCCCGATCAGCAGAATTTGGAGTACGGACACCGCCGCGATTGTCGGGTCGATCTTCCATTCGAGGTATTGCAGGATGGCGATGGGCAGCGTCGTTCTCCCGGGCCCGACGAGGAAAAGGCTCATCTCCAGATTGCCGAACGAGGAGACGAAACCGAACAGCGCCGCAGCCACCACGCCCGGCAGGATCGAAGGCAATGTCACTCGCCGGAACGTGGTCCAGCGTCCGGCGCCGAGGCTCTGCGCCGCCTCCTCGATGATCCGGTCGAAGCCGGCCAAGGTCGCGGTGACGAGGCGGACCGTCCACGGGATCACAACGAGAACGTGACCGGCGATCAGGCCGCCGAGCGAGCCGAGGATGGGCAGCCCGGTATGGATCTCGGTCTCGACATGGAACACGTAAATCGCCATGCCGAGCACGATCCCGGGCACCACCAGCGGCAGCAGCAAGAGGTTGTTGAGCCCCTCCCTGCCGCGAAAGCGAAACCGGGACAGGCAAAGAGCGGCAGGGATGCCGACGGCGAGCCCGATCACGGTCGCGATCACGCCAACCTCGAGACTGAGCAGAAACCCCGAGATGAAGCGATCATTGCCGGGGATGGCCTTGAACCACTTGAGCGAGTAACCCTCGGGCGGGAAAGACGGGACCTCCTGCGCGAAGAACGCCAGCCAGGTGACGAAGAATAGCGGCGTCAGAATGTAGGCCATCGCCAGACCGGCGACCGCGCGGAGCGCAATGCCGCCAAGGCCGACGCGCAAGCGCCGTCGCGTCGGAAGTGGCGTCGGATGCTCGGCTGTCGATACCATCTCCCCGTCTCTCTTTCCTGCCGCTCCTGGCGCTTCAGCAAAGATTGTTCCGATGAAGCCGTCCGCCCTTCATGATGAGCGCCAGGCGCTCACCCTGGCCGGAAAGCACCGCAAGCGACGTCAGTGGATTGCCGTCGACGACGAGAATGTCGGCGAAGGCGCCGGGCGCGAGCGTGCCGAGCTTTCCCTCCTGGCGCAGAACCTTCGCGCCGATAGTCGTTGCGGAGCGGATGATCTCGATTGGTGAGACGACCTCCGAACGCAACTCGAACTCGCGCGACTGGTCCCAGTGCAGCTCGCCCAGGAGATCGCTCCCGAACGCCACCGGCACGCCGGCCCGCCGGCAGATTTCAAGCGACTTGAGACCGCCTTCGATCACCATGTCGTTCTTGGCAAGGCTTTCGGGTGACATGCCGAATTGGGCCGCACGGTCCTTCATGGCGTAATAGGCGACCAGGTTCGCAACCAGGAACATGCCCTTCCGGGCCATGAGCTGCGCGGAAGGATCGTCGACCAGATTGCCGTGCTCGATGGTGCGCACACCAAGGTGCGCGGCGCGCGTGATCGCCTCGGCCGAATAGGCGTGGGCACACACATATCGGCCGAAAGCGTGCGCTTCCTCGACGGCAGCCGTCACCTCGTCGACGGAGAACTGCAAGCTCTCCAATGGGTCGTAGGGCGACGCGACACCCCCCGACATCATGATCTTCACGTGGTCCGCGCCTTGCCGCATCTGCTCCCGCGCAGCTTTCCGCACTTCGTCCGCGCCGTCGGCCATGGCCGACTTGAATTGCAGGCCATCGCAGCAGATGCATGCGCCCCCCCTGTCGGTCCGCCGCCGGCTGTCCGCGTGCCCGCCCGTCGGGCCGATCGACTTGCCGGCTATGAAGAGGCGTGGCCCCTGCATGAGGCCTTGCTCGACGGCCGTTTTCACGCCCCAGTCGCAGCCACCGGTATCTCGCACGGTGGTGAATCCGCGATCAAGCATGGCTTTCAGGCGGACTGCCGCCCGCGCGGTCAAGAGCGTGAGCGGCATGGCTTCGAGGAAGCGCACGTTGACTTCCGAATGCATGACGTGGACGTGGCAGTCGATCAGGCCGGGCATCAGCGTGCGGCCGGCGCAGTCGATCACCGTTGCGGCTCCCGACTTGATCGGCTTGGCCGCAACCTCGCGGATGAGGTCGCCCTCGACCAGGATCTCGTGGCCGCCGCGGAGCTCGCCGGTGGATGGCTCCAGCATCTCGAAGTTCGTGAACAGCACCTGGCTCATCGATGGCATCCGGCATTGTCGTCGTCAGGTGTCGGCATGGCGCCACCGGCAGAAGCTTCGATAAGGTGATCGTCGCGCACCCGTGCCTGGCGCGCCGCTAGAGACGGTTCTTGTGTAGCTGGCCGCCCTTCATGATCAGGGCGAGATGCTGCCCGCGATCCTGGAAGAGGCCGAGATCGTTCAGCGGATTGCCGTCGACGACGATCAGGTCGGCAAAGGCTCCGGGGCGAACGCAACCAAGCTTGCCCTCCTGGCGCACCACCTGCGCGCCGATCAGCGTTGCCGCGCGGATGATCTCCATCGGCGTCTGCACCTCGGAGCGATGCAGGAACTCGCGCGACTGAGCCACCTGCAATTGGCCGAGCAGGTCGGTGCCATAGGCGACGGGAACGCCGGCGCGCTTGCAGATCTCGAGCGATCTCAATCCGCCGTCGATCACGAGGTCGTTCTTTTCGAGCATTTCGCCCGACATGCCGAACGTTTTCGCTTTGTCGCGCATCTCGTAATAGGTGACGAGGTTGGCGATCAGGAACATGCCTTTCTCGGCCATCAGCTTTGCCGAGGCGTCGTCGATCAGGTTGCCGTGCTCGATCGTCCTTACGCCACCGTTGGCGGCGCGCGAAATCGCCTCGGGCGTGTAGGCGTGGGCGCAGACGTAGCGACCGAAGGCGTGCGCCTCCTCGACCGCCGCCGCCACCTCACCCATCGAGAACTGGATGCTGTCCAGCGGATCGTAGGGACTGGCCACGCCGCCCGACATCATGATCTTGATCTGATCGGCGCCCTGCCGCATCTGCTCCCTGGCCGAGCGGCGGACGTTGTCGGCCCCGTCCGACACCTCCATCGTGAAGCTCAGCGCATTGCAGCAGTAGCAGCCGCCGCCGCGATCCGTCCGACGCCGACCGTCACTGTGGCCGCCGGTCGGGCCGATCGCGCGCCCGGCGATGAACAGTCGCGGCCCGGCAACGAGGCCCTGGTCGACGGCGGTCTTCAGGCCCCAATCCGCGCCACCCGTGTCGCGCACGGTCGTGAAACCTCGGTCGAGCATGGCGCGCATCAGGTCGATGGCGCGCGCGGTCATGAGCGTGAGCGGTACGTTCTCGAGCTGGCGGATGTACACCTCCGACAGCGTCACGTGCACGTGCGCATCGATCAGCCCCGGCATCAGCGTACGCCGGCCGCAGTCGATCACGGTCGCCTCGGGGGCCTTGATCGGCTTTGGCGAGACCTCTTTGATCTGCCCGCCCTCCACGAGGAGTTCGTGTCCGCCCCTCAGCTCATCCTGCTCGGGATCGAGCAGCTCGAAATTCCGGAACAGAATTTGCGTCATGCGTTGTCCCCGCAGAATGGGCCAACAACACAATCGGCGGCCTCGATAGCTACGTCAAGGCATGGTCCGGAAGCGGATCATGCCGTGTTTATCGGCAATCAGGAGAGACACGCGGCAATTGGATCGCCGGTCGATGAGGCTGCCGACCACGTCGAGCGCACGTGTCGACATCTCGATCCGGCGCCCTGACGGCCGGTAACGGGCCTGACGGCGGTCGGTCCAGCGGAGACCAAATCAGCGGCGCGATCCGACTAGACGTCAGACGTTTGCTGTCGGGACTTCCGGCGGGACGCTGCGGCAGCGTCCTTTCGGTAGCCGCCCAGTGCAGGCTCGGCAATCTTCGGCGCCCTCTTCACAAGGTCGCGTCCGGGGAAGTGGGCGCGGGCATATGCGCCGAACTCATCGATGAATGCGCGCGCGTACGGCGGAAGGTATCGCCGCTTGCTCCAGGCGAGCGTTGTCCAGCGCCCGATCGGAACGCCGTTGTGGGCGAGCGGAATGAGAGCGACGTCTCGTCTCGGAGCGACGGCCGAGGGCAGGATTCCAACGCAATATCCGGCCGATGCCAGGGCGAAGATCGCGTTATGCGACGCACTCTCCATGGCGAATGTCGGGCGAACGGCTGCGGCATGGCACGCATCGTCAAACCAGTCGCGCGAGCCGAAACCCTTTTTCAGGATATGCAAAGGAACTTTGGCAACATCATTCAACTCCAGCCGGGTTGGACCGGCCAGCGCGTGCCCTTTCGCAACCGCCGCCACGACATGGATCGGATAAAGCAGCCGACACTCGAATCGACTGTCGCCTCCCGGCACGTAGGCGATGTGCACGTCTCCATCGTCCAGTCTTTGTGCCAGATTCGAGCCTCCGTCCTCGATGATATGAATATCGATGCCAGCATGACGCCGGCGCCAGTCACTCAGAAACGGAGCAAGGGTCGCTTCGATCATCGGCGGCGTGGCACCCAGCCTGATCACGCCGGCATCACAATTTCGGAAGGCCTGGGCTCGCTCGGCCAGTGCCTCGGCGTCGACGAGGAGCGCGCGCGCCCGCCGAAGGAGATCGTCACCAGCCGGAGTGAGACGCAGGCGGCGCTGCTCTCGCGTGAATAGCGCGACGCCGAGATCGTATTCCAATGTTTGAAGCTGCCGCGACAGCGCCGGCTGGCTGACGTTGAGCTGCCTCGCGGCGCGCGTCACGCCGCCGGCGTCCGCTATGGCAACGAAGGCGCGAAGTTGCACGAGGTCCATAACAATCACGTTTATGCATCGATAATGAGAGAATAAATGTATTGGACGCATGATGCAATCTGAAGCAGTTTCACCGCAATCGAGGTGACCTTGCCGTGACAACGTCTCTGCTTGCCGTGCTCGCCGCCACCATGGTGGCTACGTCTTTTCTGTCCGGCATCTTCGGCATGGCGGGCGGCATGATCCTGCTCGGCGTCCTCCTCGCCCTGCTTACGCTGCCGGAAGCAATGGCCCTGCATGCCGTCACCCAGATAGCATCCAACGGTTGGCGCGGCGTGTTGTGGGTGGGCCACGTGCGCTGGCGCGCTGCCAGCTGGTTTCTGTTGGGATGCGCCGCCTCTTTCGCGGTCTGGTCGATATGGCGGTACGTTCCTTCGAAACCACTCACCCTCATCCTGCTGGGCGCCACACCGTTCATGGTCCGGATGCTGCCCGCCGGCCGCAAACCCGATCCGGACCGTCCCGTCCATGGCGTTCTCGTTGGTGCCGCTTCGATGATACTCATGCTGCTGGCTGGCGTTTCCGGACCGCTCATCGATACGTTTTTCTTAGGCGGAAAGTTCGAGCGGCGTCAGATCATCGCGACCAAGGCTGCGTGTCAGGTTTTCTGTCACGGAGCCAAGCTCGCCTACTTTGGCGGTATCGTGGAGCGAGCAGGATCGCTGGATCCATGGCTCGCCGGGCTGGCCATGGTCGCGTCCGTGACAGGCACGTCACTGGCGAAACCCGTTCTCGAGCGTCTCAGCGACGCCCAATACCGCAGATGGGCCAATCATATCATTACGACCATCGCCTTGGCCTACATCGCGCAGGGCCTCTATCAACTGGCAAGCACCGCAAGCAAAGGGATGCTGCAATGACGTCGACCATCGAACCTTTGATCTTGGACCTGGTGGAATGGGTGGCAAAGCAGCCGCGGGCCTACGCGGACGTGATGGACGCCTGGCGGACGTCATGTCCGCGATTGACGGTGTGGGAAGACGCGGTCGACCGCGGCTGGGTGCGCCGCGAGTTAGATCCCGGCAGGGGACTTCTTGTGATTGCGACACCCGAAGGTAAACAAATCCTGACGGAAAACGGTCGCTGAGCCTTACCTGTCGAACGCTGACGGCAACGACTGCGTCGCGTCGACCCTCGAGCTTCGACATGTCCAGCCAGGTGCTCTCGATCCGGCGCATCCCGCACCGAGCTCCGGCCGATGTCTGTCAGACAGAAGCACCCTCTTCAGGCGCCGCCGATCAAGATCCCTGCGGCGAGCACGAGACCGCCTCCAACCACGATCTGGAACGTAGCGCGAAGGAACGGTGTCTCCATGAAGCGATGCTGAATCCAAACGATGACCCACAGCTCGATGAACACGACCAAAAGGGCCAGCGTCGTCGCCACCCAGAACGATGGAATGAGATACGGCAAAGCATGCCCGAGGCCACCGACCGTGGTCATCGAACCGGACGCGATCCCGCGCTTCCAAGGCGAACCACGCCCGGAAAGCTTGCCGTCGTCGTGGGCCGCCTCCGTGAAACCCATCGAAATGCCGGCACCGACAGATGCAGACAAGCCGATGAGAAAAGTCGTCCAGGGATCATGGGTGGCAAAGGCCGTCGCGAAGATGGGCGCAAGGGTCGAGACCGAACCATCCATCAAACCCGCAAGGCCCGGCTGGACCCACGTCAGCACGAATTGGCGGTGCCAGGCGCGATCCTCGTTTTCTCGCTCGCCCCCGCCCAGGTGCTTGTCTTCGAGCTTCTCGGCTGCCGCCTCGTGGCCGGCTTCGGCGGCGGCAAGGTCTCCCAACAGTTTTCGTGTTTCGGCGTCGGTAGACCGACCTGCCGCCGCCACATAAAAATCCCGAGCCTGACGTTCCATATCGGCGGCTTCGTAGCGCACGCGCTCGATGCTCAGGTTCTCGACCAGCCATATCGGGCGGCGTGTGTAGAAGTCGGCGATATGTTCCCGGCGGATCGGAATGATGAACTGTCCGAACTGGCGCTGGTATGCTTCGATGAGGCGCCGGCGATGCTCGGATTCTTCGAGAGCCATGCCGTCGAAAACGGCCGCCGTGGCCGGATACGACAGGCGCAGCTTGGCGGCATAGGCCGCATATATTCTGCTGTCCTCCTCCTCGGAGGAGATCGCGAGCGCGAGCACTTCCTGCTCATTGAGGTCCTTGAAGCGGCGCTTGCCGAAAGCACCGAACGTAAGCCGATCCGATAGCACGGGCGCCTCTTCAGAATAAACATTAGAAATATTCTAAAGTTTGATCCCGACGGGGTCAACCGATTGCGCTGGTCGTGACGTAACGCTTTATCGGCGGCGCAATTCCGATGCGAGGTGTCGCTCCAGAAATGTGGCGCCAGGCGCGGAGAACATTGGCCTCCGGCCAGAATGGCTAGTCAGCGATCCGGCGCGCGGGGCGCTTCAGGCCGAGGTTCTCACGCAGCGTGCGGCCTTCGTACTCGCGACGGAAGAGGCCTCGGCGCTGCAGTTCGGGCACCACGAGGCGCGTGAAGCGCTCGAGGCCGGTCGGCACCACCGGCGCGGCGATCATGAAACCGTCACACCCCTTGGCCCGGTACCAAGCCTCCATGACATCGGCCACCTGGACCGCATCGCCCTTGAACATGTTGCCGGCCATCTGCGGCAGAATCCGCCGATAGGTCTGGCGCACGGTGAGCCCCTGCTCCTTCGCGACCTGGACAATGGCGCGGCCGATGCCGGTCGGGCCGACATGCTGCTCTGAGAAATCGGGCATCGGACCGTCGAGCGGATAGCCCTGCATATTGCGTCCGATCATCTTGGACAGATAGTCGACCCCGACGGCTGGCGGAACCAGATCATCGAGTTCTCCGGCAAGATCGTTCGCCTGTTGCTCCGTCTCGCCGACGAAGATCGTGACACCGGCGAGTATCTTGAGATCGTCCGGCTCGCGCCCGTATCTCGCGAGGCGATGCTTGAAGTCGGCGTAAAGCTTTTGCGCCGCAGGAAGCGTCGCCTCGATGGCGAAGATGCAGTCGGAATGGCGGGCCGCAAGCTCGCGACCGGCCTCCGACTGTCCGGCGGAAAACACGACCGGATGCCCCTGCGGCGGGCGTGGCGCGTTGAGGGGCCCTGCGACCTGGAAGTGCCGGCCCTTGTGGCCCAGGACCTGGACCTTTGCCCGATCGAGGAAAAGCCCCGTCGCCTTGTCTTGTGGAAAAGCGTCGTCCGCCCAGGAATCCCAGAGACCTTTCACGACGTCGGCGAACTCGTTGGCACGCTCGTAGCGCGCCTCGCGAGCAACGTGCTCGCTATGGCTGAAGTTCAGCGCATCGCCCGGATTGGAGGTGGTCACCAGGTTCCAGCCGGCGCGGCCACCGCTGATGTGATCGAGCGAGGCGAAGCGCCGCGCGACGTGGAACGGCTCGTCGTAGGTGGTGGTGGTCGTGGCGACGAGCCCGATATGCCGTGTCACCATCGCCAAAGCCGACAACAGCGTGACAGGCTCGAACACGCCGGGCCGGTCGGACGGCGAAGTGGCGGCAAAGAGATCCGGCTTGTCCATCTGCCGCACGCCGTTGCCGTCGGCGAGAAAGAGAAGATCCATCTTGCCGGCCTCGGCGATCTGGGCGAGCCGGACCGCGTTGGCGATGTTCGCGGCTGGATTATCCCATGCATCTCGATGACGCCACTCGCCCACATGACTGCCTTGGGCGTTCGCGTTCGCGGCAAGGATCATCGGCATGGTGGGCTGGTCCGGCGGCAGTGGACATCCAGCTGTGCACAGTGCGTCGAAGGTCCAGAGCTGTCCAGCTCGACGCGGGCATGCCCCTCGGCGCCGCATGACAATGCCGGAAGCCTGCCGGCGTGGGAAAGGGCGCACGAACTGAGGTGAGCGATAGAACTTGCCGACACGACCCGGCCTGGAGGCAGGCCCGTGCGTCGAACCCGCCAGGTAGAGCACGAGGATCGCCGCATATTCGAGTTTATAGATTATAATTCTTAAATATCGATATATTTGCATTTTATATAGAAAAATATTCCAGAACACGCTAATTCAACGCCTCGCCGCCGCCGATCCTCAAACGGCCGGCCCATGTGTCGAGGCTGCTCTCAAATGCGCTTTTTCCCAGTTTTCCTGGATCTTGCCGGCCAGTCCGTCGTCATCGTCGGCGGTGGTGAGAAGGCCCTCCAAAAATTGCGGCTGCTGACAAGGTCGCCAGCCACGATCACCGTCGTCAGCGAGGTCGTGTCGCGCGAGCTACGCGACTTCGCCGGCTCCGGTTCGGTGACGCTGATCGAAGCGCCCTTTGCCGACCACCTGCTCGACGGCGCCAGAATTGTCGTCGTCGCCGTCGACGATCCTGAACTCGCCGTTGCGGTCTCGACGGCCGCCGCCGTGCGCGGCATTCACGTCAACGTCGTCGACAAGCTCGAAGCCAGTTCATTCATCGTGCCGGCGATTGTCGATCGCGATCCGCTGGTCGTGGCGATCGGCAGCGAAGGCGCGGCGCCCGTGCTGGCCCGCGATATCCGCGCCCGGATCGAAGCCGTGCTGCCGGCGCGCATCGGCGAGGTCGCCCGAGAGGCGTCGGCCCTTCGCGATCGTGTGCAGAGGTCCGTCCGCGATCCGGTTCTACGCCGCCGCCTGTGGGAGCGACTGCTCGCCGGCCCTTGGCGTGATGACGTCCTTGCCGGCGATCGCGCGTCGTCCGAGGCTCGCCTCGAGAGCGAGCTTGCCGGCGCCGCAGAAACCGCCAAGGCACCCGGCCGGGTGTCCCTTGTCGGCGCCGGCCCGGGGGACCCCGATCTGCTGACGCTGCGCGCCCAGCAGCGCCTGCAGGAGGCCGACGTCATCGTCTACGACGGCCTTGTGCCGGACGCGGTGCTCGAGCACGCACGCCGCGACGCCATCCGCATTTTCGCCGGCAAGGAAGGCTATGGCCTCTCTGCCGATCAAGCCGACATCAATCGGATACTCGTGTGCGAGGCAGCCAAGGGACAGAAGGTCGTCCGCCTCAAAGGTGGAGACCCCTCCGTGTTCGGCCGGGCGGCGGAAGAGATGGCGGCACTGCGGGCGGCCGGCATCACCGTCGACGTGGTGCCGGGCATCACAGCCGCCCACGCCTGTGCCGCGAGCATCGGCCTGCCGCTGACGCTGCGCGAGAAGGTTCGCCACTTCTCGGTCGTCACTGGCCAGACGGGTTCCGGCCTCCCGGACCTCGACTGGAAGGCGCTTGCCCGGCCGGGTCACGCCTTCGCCATCTACATGGGTGTGCGCAGCGCACGCGCCATCACAGCGCGACTGCTGGCGGAAGGCGCCTCGCCGGACCTCGCCGCGATCGTGGTCGAGAATGGCACTCGACCCGGCGAACGCGTGCTTCAGACCACGCTCGCCGGCCTGCCCGAGGCGCTCAGCCGTCACGCCATCAAGGGACCGGCAATCATCTTCGTCGGTCTCGATTGGGCCGACGCACACCTGTCCCCACCGCCTCGTGTGGTCATGGAGCCGAATGGCGAGCGCGCGGCCTCCCCCTCGCCCTGGAACGGCCAGCTCCATGGCCGGCCGCAAACGCCCGAAGAGATCGCAATGACGACCCATTGGGTCGCCGGCTGACGGCAAACGCCAGATGCCGATTCGCACAATCCGGGCTTTTCAAGGAGAGCGGTGCCCATGACCTCGCTTGCGATCATTCCCAACTCGGCACCGTTCTCCGCGGCGGAGATCAGCGCGCTCAACACCGTCGTTGGCCGATCGAGCCCGGAGCAGCGTGCGTGGTTGTCGGGGTATCTCGCCGGGCTCGGTGCCGCAGCCGCCCAACCCCAGCCGGCAACGATAACCCCGCCGCGCGAACGCGTGCCGTTGACGATCCTCTACGCAAGCGAATCCGGAAACTCGGAAGGTCTCGCCTTCGCGGCCAGGAAGTCGGCCGCCAAGCTGGGCTTCGATGCGCGTGTCCTCGACATGGCCGACACCGATCCCGCGGCTCTCGTCAAGGTTCGCAATCTCCTGGTCTACGCCGCGACATGGGGCGAGGGCGACCCGCCGCAACGCGCCGCCGACTTCTACGGGGCGCTGATGGCGCCCGACGCGCCCCGCCTGGATGGCGTCGGCTTTGCAGTGCTGGCGCTCGGGGATAGCGCCTACGTCAATTTCTGCGAAACCGGACGACGCATCGACGAGCGTTTGGCCGAACTCGGCGCCACGCGCGCCGCAGACCGGTTGGAGCTCGATCTCGATTTCGCGAAGCCCGCCGCACAGTGGACCGCCACGACCCTCGAAGCCCTGGTACCGGCGGATGACAAGCCTGCCGCAACCGTCGTTCACGTCGACTTTCATCACGCCACCGAAAGCGCCGCCAGCGACAGTCCGGCATTCTCGCCGGAAGCCCCGCTCGAGGCTGAGATCACGGGCCTCGTGAACCTGAGCGGCACAGGATCGACTCGGGAGACCTGGGCCGTGGAACTGGCGACCGACCAGCCGGGCTTTGCTTATCTGCCCGGCGACGCCATTGGCGTCGTCGCAGAGAACGACCCCGCGACGGTCGCGTCCTTGATCGATGCAGCGGGTGCAGCGCCGGACGCAGCTCTGACGCACGACCTGACGCATGTCCTGGACATCACCACGCTGTCGCGCTCGCTGGCCGAAAGGTACGCCAAGCTCACAGGTCGCGTCGATGTCGGCGCCCTCGCCGGCGATCCGCGAGCCTTCCAGGCCTTCGCCGCCGACCGCCAGATCGTCGATCTCTTCGCGCGGTATCCGGCACGTCTCGACGGGGCGCAACTGAAAGGCCTTTTACGCCCGCTGCCGCCTCGCCTCTACTCGGTCGCATCGAGTCCTGCGGCGCATGCGGGCGAAACCCATCTGCTCGTCGGCGCGGTACGCTGGCAATCGCACGGGCTGAACCGCAAAGGTGTCGCCTCCACCTATCTGGCCGACCGGCGCAAACCTGGGCAGGCGCTCAAGATTTACGTCAAGCCGAACCGCCATTTCCGACTGCCCGCAGACCCGCATCGTCCGATCATCATGATTGGGGCGGGGACCGGTATCGCGCCCTATCGCGGTTTCGTTGCCGAGCGCGAGGCGGTGGGCGCGACGGGGCCGAACTGGCTCGTTTTCGGCGAACGCAATTTCACCCACGATTTCCTGTATCAGCTCGAATGGCAGGATTGGCTGGCGAACGGCGTGCTCTCTCGCCTCGATGTCGCATTCTCGCGCGACCAGCCCGAAAAGGTCTATGTCCAGCATCGCCTCTGGCAGCATCGCGCGGACATCCGGGGCTGGCTCGCGGACGGCGCCCATATTTACGTGTGCGGCGACGAGACAGGCATGGCCCGCGACGTCGACGAAACGCTCGTGCGCATTTTGGCCGAGCCTCCAGGTGGCGATGCCCAGGCGGGACGTGCCGCGTTGAAGACATTGGCCAAGGATGGCCGCTACCAACGCGACGTCTACTGACGCGAGCGAGAAGGGTCCCGACATGGCCGACAACACACCCGCCGGCAATCGCGCGCGCAACGAGCACATCAAGGAAGCCAGTCGCCAGCTTCGCGGAACGATTGCCGATGGGCTCGCCGCGCAAGCGACCGGCGCCATTTCCGAGGACGACCAGCAGCTCGTCAAATTCCACGGCACCTACCTTCAGGACGACCGGGACGTGCGCGGCGAGCGCGCCAAGAAGCGGCTCGAGAAGGCATTCTCGTTCATGTTGCGCGTGCGTATTCCGGGCGGCGTGGTGACGCCGGGGCAATGGCTGGAGCTGGACCGTATCGCGAGCGACTACGCAAACGGCACCCTGCGTCTCACCACGCGCCAGACTTTCCAGTTCCATGGCGTCATCAAGTCGAACATGCGCGCCACCATGCAGGCCATCGACGCGGCGCTGCTGGACACACTCGCCGCTTGCGGCGACTTGAACCGGAACGTGCTCGCAACGTCGAACCCGCACCTGTCGGCGGCCCACGCCGATGCGCTGGACCTGGCCCGCGCCCTGAGTGCGCACCTGTTGCCGCAGACGGGCGCCTACCGTGAGATCTGGCTCGACGGAGAGAAGGTCGCCGATACCAGTCCTCTTGCCGACCATGGGGAGGAGCCGATCTACGGCCGGCACTACCTGCCACGCAAGTTCAAGACCGTGGTCGCGGTGCCGCCCGACAACGACGTCGACATCTTCGCGCAGGATCTCGGCTTCATTGCGATTGTCGAAGGCGGCAAAGTCATCGGATGGAACGTGACCGTCGGCGGCGGAATGGGCATGACCCACGGCGAGCCCGACACGTTCCCGCGCACAGCCGACGTGCTGGGATTCTGCACGCCGCAGCAAGCGGTTGATGTGGCCGAGAAAATCTTGACCGTCCAGCGCGACTGGGGCAATCGCGAGAACCGCAAGCGCGCACGCCTCAAGTACACGATCGAGGATCGTGGCCTCGACGCGTTCCGGACCGAGGTCGAAGCCCGGCTCGGGACCCGGCTCGGCGCGCCGCGGCCTTATCACTTCGAACGGACCAGCGACCGCCTCGGCTGGCACAAGGGTTCGAATGGCCGCTGGCATCTGGGACTTTTTGTGGAGAACGGCCGAATTGCCGACAGGCCCGGCCATCGGCTGCGCACGGCGCTGCGCGAGGTCGCCGAAGCGCACAACGGCGAGATGATCTGCACGGCCAATCAGAACGTGATCATCGCAAGCGCCACGGTCTCGGCCAAGCGCCGCATCGACACCATTCTGGCCAAGCACGGCGTCCAGGTCACGACAACGTCCGGCCTGCGGCGCAATAGCATGGCCTGTGTCGCACTGCCGACGTGCGGTCTCGCACTGGCCGAAAGCGAGCGCTACCTGCCGTCGCTCGTAACACGCCTCGAGGAAACTCTGGCGAAGGTGGGATTGACCGACGACGAGATCGTCATTCGCATGACCGGTTGTCCGAATGGCTGCGCACGCCCCTATCTGGCTGAGATCGGTCTCGTCGGGCGTGGCCCCGAGACCTACAATCTTTATCTCGGGGCGGCGTTCGACGGCTCGCGGCTCTCGAAGCTCTACGCCGAGGACGTGCGAGAGGCCGGGATCATCGGGCTTCTGGCACCCCTGCTCGAGCGCTACGCCACCGAACGGCAGAGAACCGAACGGTTTGGCGATTTCGTCCTACGCATAGGCGCTGTTGCCGCGACACGCTCCGGACGATCCTTTCATGGAGACGTGAAGCTCGTGACCGCGGCTTAGTTCCTGGCGGAACGACACCCCGGCCGACGCGCCGGTCCGGCGAGGCAGATCGGTCGACAGCCCGTGTCGTCAACCGGTCGCTGTGCCACGTTCCATCCTGTCGGCCGCGGGCTCGATCCGAGCGTTTCCGCCGGCGGCGTAGGATCATGTGTCATGGCAGAACAAATCTGCGCTAGTGTCCTGATTCCGAAGTTCGTCATACCTTGCGGCAAGCTCCGGACGAACTTCGGAATCGGTACGGACACTAGCAACCTGGTGTTTCTGGTTTGGTTTCGGATTTGAAGTTCGCTTCCGGCTTGCGGCAAACGATGCGGCGAACGTCAAATCCACCGAACCGGCCTGCCGGTCGCTCCAACAGCCGGCAAGAGAAAACATCGTGACGACTGAGACGCCTTCCGAAGCAGTCCGCCAGCCATCGAGCCTGCGCGACGTGTTCCTCGTTTTCCTTCGTCTCGGATTGACCTCGTTCGGAGGCCCGGTCGCTCATCTCGGCTATTTCCGGGAGGAGTTCGTGGTGCGGCGCAAGTGGCTCGACGAGCGCGCATTCGCCGACCTCGTCGCCTTGTGTCAGTTCCTGCCGGGCCCCGCCAGCAGCCAGGTCGGCATGGCTATCGGACTGACGAGGGGGGGATATCCAGGCGCGCTGGCGGCGTGGACGGCCTTCACCCTGCCCTCGGCGGTTGCACTCGTGCTGTTCGCCTATGGCATCGCCGCCATGGGGGGGGCATCGGACAGCGCCTGGCTGCATGGGCTGAAGATTGCCGCCGTCGCCGTTGTCGCTCAGGCCGTGCTCGGCATGATGCGCTCGCTCGCGCCCGACAGGGAACGGGCAACGCTCGCCGTCGCGGCGGCCATCGTCGCACTCGCGATACCGTCGGCCTGGGGGCAGGTGGGCGCCATCGTCCTCGGGGGCATCGTCGGTCTCGGCGTGCTGCGTGCCCCGCCCGCCTCGCCCGAGCACGCGACGCTACCGCTTTCCATCGGACGCACCGCCGGTGGGATGTGGCTCGTCTTGTTCTTTGCCTTGCTGATCGGCTTGCCCCTAGTCGCGGCCGCCACGGATTCCGGTTCGATCGACCTCTTCGATGCCTTCTATCGCTCGGGCTCGCTCGTCTTCGGCGGCGGTCACGTGATGTTGCCGCTCTTGCAAGCCGAAGTCGTTCCACCCGGCTGGGTCACCAACGATCAGTTCCTCGCGGGCTACGGCGCCGCTCAGGCCGTGCCGGGGCCGCTGTTCACGTTCGCCGCCTATCTCGGTGCCGTGATCGGGGGGTGGAGTACTGCCGTCGTCTGCCTGGCGGCGGTGTTCGTGCCGTCGTTTCTGCTGATTGCCGGCACCTTGCCCTTCTGGGAGGATGTGCGCCGCCGCACGTGGGCGCAGGCAGCGCTGCGGGGCGTCAATGCCGCGGTCGTAGGTCTGCTGCTCGCGGCTCTCTACAGCCCGGTTTGGACGTCCGGGATCCGCAGCCCGACGGACTTCGCACTCGGCATCGCGGCCTTTCTCGCCCTCTATATGTGGAACGTGACGCCATGGCTCGTGGTGCTTCTGACTGCCGCGGCAGCCGGCGCCCTCGGCATGTTGCCGACGGCCTTGAACTGAGCCGCCGAATGGTATCGGCGCGGAGGTTGCGGTGGCCGGCACCGCGCACCGTCGAGCCACCGAGGGGGCGGACTTATCGAACGTGCGACGATCGACCGATCCTGGCTTTCTGCAAATACCACCCCGCCAGCAGTGATGCCGCGGCGCAGTAGGCGGCACACGACACGGCGATCGTATCGGCGCTCCATTCCCTATCGAGCAGGACGCCGAAAATACCTGGAGCCAAACCCGACGAGAAAACGCTTCCCGATGCAGCGAGTGATCTGATCGCGCCGAGATGCCGGCTCCCATACACTTCGACCCAGATGGCGCCGGAAATGACTTGAACCAGTCCCGTGCCCAACCCCATCAATCCGAAGAAAATGAAAGCTCCGTAAGACGTGCCGGCAAATGGCAGCCAAAGGCAGGACAGCAGGATGGGGATCAGGGCCACCGGAACGAGCCGGCGCGCAGAGAGCTTGTCGACGAGTTGCCCGCTGAACATGGTCGCAACGAACGATCCGACCGCATATGCCGACAAGGCCGTTGCGATCAGCAGCAGGCTCCAGCCCTTTTGCGACCCGATATACGCCTGATGGAAGATCAGCCCCGTCGTGATGAATGAGGGTGCCAGAAGAACGGACATGCAGACATAGAATGCCGGATCGCGCAGGACTTCTGCCTGAGTCCAATGGTGGACCGAAGCTTCGGATGGGGCCGATCCGGAACGATCGACAGCGCGCTGCGTGACGATATCCGATGGCTCGGCCCGCTGCAGGAGCAGCAAGATCCCGGGTATCCCCAGGACGGCAAGCGCAGCACCTCCCGCAAGCCAAACCTGCTGCCAGGAGAGGTGGCTCATGAGGGACACACCCGCGAGCGGCAACAACGCCCCGCCCAGCACGTGGCCGGTGATCGAGAACGAGACGGCGCGCCCCCGCTCGGCAACGAAGCTTCGCCCCATCGCGGTCATCGCCGAATGGATCATCAGGCCCTGACCGAAGAACCTCAGCAGGAAAAACGCAAGAACAAGGCTGGCGATGCCGACCGTGTGACCCATCGCGACGGTTGCGCAAACCAAGCCCCCGACTGACGCCAGCGAGAACATCCGCAGCGACACGCGGTCGATCAGTCGTCCGGCCCACAACAGAACAGCGGCGCTCGAAAGCGTAGCAATCGCATAGCAAAGCCCATAAACGGCGTGGTCCAGCCCGAAGTCGGCACGGATCATCCCTCCGAATATCGACATGAAATAGGTTTGGCCGAAGCCTGAGCAAAATGTCATCAGCCAGCCGTATGCGAGCATCGGCCAGTGGGCTCTTATGAAGGCAACCGGAAGCACGCGACCTCCTGATCTTGCACCGGGATAAAGTCAGGAAGCCGGCACCGGCAGAGGCGCCTTCAGCACGGACGGCGAAGTATGAGGCGATCGTGTTGCGCCGCACAACCCTTGTGACGACTTAGCCGCAACAAACTGCAATCTGTCCACATTTCCGCCTCCGCTGCTCGCGCCGGCTGCGTGACGGTGGTTATCGAGCTTGAATCACGCAGGCCGGCTTTGCTGCTCGATGAAGCGCACGGCCTCCGCGCACCCGTCCTCTCCCCGAATGGAGGCACCCATCGCGGACGCCCGACCGCGCATCATGGGAGCATGCATGTCGGCAATCGCCGACGTCAGATCTTCGACGCTCAGACGCCGGCGATCGAGGGGGGGCGGCGCGACGCCAAGTTCGTGCATGCGGCGCGCCCAGAAGGGCTGGTCGCCAAAGAACGGACAAATCGCCATCGGCTTTCCGGCGCGCGCCGACGCCCCCGTCGTCCCGGCGCCACCATGATGGATCGTCGCTGAAACGCGTGGCAGCAGTATATCGTGCGGTGCCTGCTCGATCAGGTGGATATGCGGCGGCACGTGCTCGGCCCGAAGCCCGCCGCGACCTGTCGCGAACAGGCCGCGCCGCCCGCACCGGCCGAGGGCCTCGATGATCACCGCGGTCATATGTCCGGCATCGACGCCCGGCATGCTGCCGAAGCCGACGTAGACCGGCGGATCGCCCGCATCGAGGAAGGCTTGCAGCGGCGCTGGCGGCGCCCAAAGCGCACTGTCGAGAAACCAGTAGCCGCTGACCAGCACGTCGTCGCCCCAGTCCGAGGGAATGGGCACCACATGCCGGCTGTAGGCATAGATCGTGGCTGCAGGGGCACGTCCGCTCTCCCGCCTCCGCGACAAGCCGAGCGTAGACGCGCGCCAATCCTTGATGAGCTTGCCGAACAGGAGCCCCGCGCCCTTGATCGCGAGCATGTGGCTCGCGCGGTTGAATGGCCCAAGTGATCGGAATGGCAGCAATGGGCTCGCGAACGCGGTGGTCGGCGTGAAGCCCGGCAGCGGCGAGGCAAGAATGCCGGGCTTGCCGAGCTTTTCCGCCATGTGCGGCGAGGCGATGGATTTCGGATGATAGATGACCATGTCAGGCGCAAAGGACCGGACGGCGTGCCATTCCTCGTCCAGCAGGCTCCGCATCAGCGGCCGCACATGCTTGAGCAGCTTGAAGCCCGCGCTGAAACCCTTGCCGCCGGCGACAGCCGCCTTGCCCTCGGGCGTATCGAGCAGCGCCAGGAACTCGCCGGGGAGCGCGGCGAACGGGACCCCGCATGTCGTCGCAAAGCCCTCGAACTGGACGGGCGCGGCAAGCTGAACCGTATGCCCCCGCCGCATCAACGCAATGGCAAGCGCGATATAAGGTTGTACGTCGCCGCGCGTGCCAAGAGTTTGGATCGCAATGCGCATGCCATAAGTCCTCGTTCAGGGTCGCATGGGGCCGGCATTGGCCAACAGCCCGAAGTTCCGGGCGAACTCGACGAACAAGGCCGTCGCATCGTTGCCGGCGTCCTTGTGCCACACGAGCGAAACGGCCTGCTCGATGCTTCGCGCAACGATATCGATGAAGCTCACGTCGCCCAGTCCCGTCAGCGCCAGCGAGCGCGGAACAAGCGCGACGCCAAGCCCCTGCGACACCAGCGCGATCACGGTCAGCCAATGCTGCACGTCGAAGCCGAGAAACGGCTCGATGTCGGAGGCCTTGAGCACGGCGACGATCCTGTCGTGGTAGTTCGGGGCGAACTCGCGGGAGAAAACGATCACCCTCTCGTTGGCAAGCCGGCCGAGCTCGATGCGACGAAGACCGGCTAACCGATGGCTACGATGGACGCAGCAGACGAGGCCTTCTGTTCCCATGCGATGCTCGACGAGCCTTTCCGGAAGCGGCACCGAGTGAATGAACCCTGCATCGACTTTGTGCCGCTGGATCTCCGTGATCTGTTGGGCGGTATTCTTCTCGCAGAGCGTCAGCGCGATCTGCGGGTGCGTCGCCTCGAACCGGCGGAGCAGGGCCGGAAGGCCGCGGAACAGCATCGATGGGACGAAGCCGACCGAAACCGCCCCCCGCGAGCCGGCGGCGATCTCCCGTGCCATGGCTGTCGCAGTCACGAGCTGATCGAGGATCTGGCGCGCCTGCTCGGCAAACACCCGGCCAGCGGGAGTCAGTTCGACGGACTTTCGCGTTCGCATCATCAAGGCGTAGCCGAGATCCTGCTCGAGCTGCTTGAGACCGGCGCTGAGCGGTGGCTGCGAGACGTTGAGCCGCTTTGCGGCCTTGCCGAAGTGCAACTCCTCAGCCAGAACCACGAACTGGCGGAGCTGGCGAAATGTGATGGCCATGAGCTGCCTTTCATACTTTAAACAGTATCAAAACATCAATTTATAGTATTATATTTGCAATCAACAAACCATTAGCCTGCGAAGGCTGGAGCAACCCGCAAAGGAGCGATCAGCAATGTCGACCGTGTACGAGAACATTCCGGACAGCGCCGGTCTCAATGTCTTTCGGGCCGATCCGGCCATGCTGGAATTGTTGACGGTCTACCTCGATCCCGATCTTCTGGGCGTGACGTCGACCCAGCTCGATCGCATGGGTGCTCTGGTCGGCGATCGGCTGGAAGGGCTTGCCCTCGCCGCAGACAAGAATCCGCCCGTTCTCAGCATTCGCGCCCGTAACGGCGCGCCCCAGGAGATCGTGCACAAGCACCCGGCGTACGAAGAGCTCGAGCGTTACGCGTTCGGCGAGTTCGGGCTCGCCGCCATGTCGCATCGCCCAGGCGTTTTCGGCGCCGACAGCAAGCTGCCCCCGCTCGTCAAGTACGCGCTCGTCTATCTTTTCGTGCAGGCCGAGTTTGGCTTGTGCTGCCCACTCAGCATGACGGATTCGCTCACCCGCACGCTCGTCAAGTTCGGCTCGAAAGACCTGGTCGACCGCTATTTCCAGCAACTCACCAGCCAGGACATGGACACCCTGTTCCAGGGCGCCATGTTCATGACCGAGCAGGTTGCGGGCTCCGACGTCGGCGCGATCGGCACCACCGCGCGCTTCGAAAACGGCGAGTGGCACCTCTACGGCGACAAGTGGTTCTGCTCGAACCCCGATGCCGCCCTCAGCATGGTGCTGGCCCGCCCCGAAGGCAGCGATCAGGGAACGAAGGGGCTGTCGCTGTTCCTGCTGCCGCGGCACCTGCCCGACGGCGCCAAGAATGCTTATCGCATCCTCCGGCTCAAGGAAAAGCTCGGCACGCGCTCGATGGCGAGCGGGGAGGTCAAGCTCGAGGGCGCCGTCGCCTACCTGGTCGGCGATCCCGGGCAGGGCTTCAAGCAGATGACCGACATGATCAACATGTCGCGTCTCGCCAACGGTGTGCGCTCGGCTGGCCTGATGCGGCGCTCGGTCAACGAGGCGTTGTTTATCGCCGGCAACCGCGAGGCCTTCGGCAAGCGCCTGATCGAGCTGCCGCTCATGCAGCGCCAACTCGCCAAGATGCTGGTCACGGCCGAGCAGGGGCGCAGCATGGTGTTTCATACGGCCCGCGTCCTCGAGCAGGCCGACAAGGGGGACGCGCATATGGCACGCGTTCTGCGTATTCTCACGCCGCTCATCAAATTCCGCACCTGTCGCGACGCGCGCAAGGTCGCCGGCGACGCCATGGAGGTGCGGGGCGGCTGCGGATACATCGAGGAATGGTCCGACGCGCGCGTCCTGCGCGATTCACACCTCGGCTCGATCTGGGAGGGCACGAGCAATATCGTCGCCCTCGACGTCGCGCGGGCCGCACGCCGGGAGGGCGCGCTGGATGCCCTCCGGCAGCACGTGCGCAGCCTCCTCGATGAAGCCGGCTCTTCGTCGCGAGCCAGCGGTATGGTCGCCGAGCGCTTCGCAAGCGCCGCCGCCTTGATGGAGGCGGTCGCCGCAGACCGCGATCGCGAAATCGAGACCCGGGCGGCGGCAACCGCGCTCTACAATGCCACCTCGGCAGTCTTCATGGCGTGGGAGGACGCAAAACTGCGACAGCAGAGCAACGATTATCGCGGCGACCGGCTGGCTCTCGCAGAGCAGGTGGTCCGCCACAAGCTCTCGGCCCATGATCCGCTCGCCGGCGAAACGGGCGAGAGCGAGACGGCGCGCGACCTTCTGCAACGCGCGCTCGCGACCGGCACCCATGCTGGAGTTGCATCGGCGGCATGACGGACATGGCCGAGGCCCAAAGCCGGCGTGGGCGACGCACGGCTCGCGCGGATGCCGCGTGATTGCAACCAAGGCCGCCGCCGGCGCGTTATCACCCATGGTCTTTTCGGAGCCCCATATGCCATTGACCATCGTCGCCGTGCTGATCGCAGCCATTGGTGGGTCCGACGGGGCCGCGCGCCCCCATGTCGAGCTTGCGCAATCGACCAACCCGGCGCTCTCGCCGCCGGCACGCTTCGGGCGCAGCTACGCCGCTCCGGACCAGACCAACCCAGGCACGTCGAGCGGACCGCTCCTGAAGACGCCAGGCTTCACCCCCGCGCTGCCGAGCACGCCCGGCGTCAGCCGCGAACCGCGCAACCGGCCGACACAGCCTTACCCGACGGCCTCGGATTGCGCCGCCGGTCACCGATCCGGTTCCGGCATCACCCGGCGCGAGTTCAACCGGCTGTGCGGGCAGGGGTCTTGACGCGGCCGCCTGCCTCGCGACTTGCTGCACCGGCTGATTGACTTTAAATCGACGGCTCGTGCCCATGCGGGCCAGCAGCCTCGAGGACTATATGGCAACGAGCGACGACCGGCCCGGCGCATCGAAAAGCAAGCGGCGCACCGCAACCGATATTGTGCATCACGGTCGCGATCCGTTCGCGCACCACGGCTTCGTCAATCCGCCCGTCTATCGGGGCTCGACGGTCCTCTTCAAGTCGCTCGAGGCGTTCGAGAAGCGCCAGCAGCGCTACGTCTACGGCCGGCGCGGCACTCCGACGACCGAGGCCCTCGAGGCCGCGATCTGCCATCTGGAAGGCGGCTACCGGACGATCCTTGCACCGAACGGCCTGGCGGCGATTACCCACGCCTTGCTCGCGATCGTCAAATCCGGCGACCATGTGCTGGTCACGGACAGCGCCTATCAGCCAACCCGAAAGTTTTGCGATAGCGTGCTCGCCCGCCTCGGCGTCGAGACGACATACTACGATCCGTTGATCGGCGCCGGCATCGCCGGCCTGATGAAACCGAACACCAGGGTTGTGTTTACCGAGAGCCCCGGCTCGCAGACGTTCGAGGTGCAGGACATCCCCGCCATCGCCAAGGCGGCACACGCCGGCGGAGCCTTGGTCATGATCGACAACACGTGGGCCTCGCCGCTTTATTTCAAGCCGTTCGCGCATGGTGCCGACGTCTCGGTGCAGGCGGCCACCAAGTACATTGTCGGGCACGCCGACGCGATGCTCGGCTCGATTACGATGAACGAGGCGGCGACGGCTCTCATGGCCGATCGGATTCACGCGCTCGGCATCGGCGTCGGCACCGAGGAGTGCTACCTCGGCATGCGCGGCATCCGGACGATCGATGTGCGGCTGGAGCGGCACTGGCGGTCGGGGCTCGAGATGGCGCGCTGGCTCCAGGCTCGTCCCGAGGTTGCGCGCGTCCTTCATCCGGCACTCGAGAGCGACCCCGGCTACCCGATCTGGAAGCGTGATTTCCTGGGCGCCTCGGGCCTCTTCGCGTTCATCCTGAAACCCGTCCCGAAGCCGGCGGTCGCGGCGATGCTCGAGGGCCTCGAGTTGTTCGGCATGGGTGCCTCATGGGGTGGCTTCGAAAGCCTCGTGCTGCCCTTCAACGCGTCGATGTATCGGACCGCGACGAAATGGGAGCCCGAAGGCCCGTGCGTGCGCATCCACATCGGTCTCGAGGATGTCGAGGACCTGAAGGCCGACTTGACAGCAGGGTTCGAACGCCTCGCCGCGGCGAAAGGCTGAGCCACGCAGTAACCAACAGCATCGGCTGATCGAGATGCCGCTCCGCTTGGCCCCGACATTGCACCAAACCCAATCGTTAACAGTTTGTTTCGATTGGACGTGCCATGACGATACCAAGCGACATGACGCTCACAGAGCTCCTGTCGGCGGCTTTCTACCTGCTGACGGCGGTGCTGCTCGCTTATGCAGTGGGACGCCGCTATATCGTGACCGGTCGGCTGTGCGCCATCGGGGCGATCCTGACCGTGATCGCCGCCAACAGCCTCCTCATCGTGGCCTATGACGGCGAGCCCGAAGTCGTCTACGAGCGTCCCGGCCCGATCAAGAGGGCACGCTCCGGCGAGCGCGGCGTGTTCCAGTTCGAGAACGACGATAAGACGAGCACGGACGCCGCACACGGCGGAAGCGGTGCCGGAGGTCTGGGCGGCCAAGGCGCCGACGGCGAGGGTTCCATCGTGCTGGCATCGTTCAACGCCCGCACCGGCAGCAAAGCCGAACGCCAGATATTGAACGGTCTCGATTGCGCCGATTGCCCCGATATGGTGGTCCTCTATCCCGGCGTATTCCGCATGGGCGCGAACCCGGCCGACGAGATCGCAACCGACGCCGAGCGTCCGGCACGCCTCATCGGCCTCGCTGCGCCGTTCGCCATCGGCCGCAATGAGGTGACAATCCGTGAGTTCGTCGCGTTCGCCGAAGCGACGAGGAGGCCGGTGCCGGCTTGCCCGGATGTGAGGAGCGCAGACGACGAGCGTCGGCCCGTCACATGCGTCAGTGCTCGCGATGCCGATGCCTATGCGGCGTGGCTCGCGGCGCGTACCGGCCGGTCATTCCGGTTGCCATCGGAATCCGAATGGGAGTATGCGGCCCGCGCGGGAGCGACGGGGCCCTACGTCACTGGAAGCCATCTGGGCCGAGGCCAAGCCAACATCGACAACGCTGGCGGCCACACGATGCGCGTCGGCAGCTTCGCGGCGAACGACTTCGGCATCAACGACATGCACGGCAACGCGGCGGAGATCGTGGCCGGCTGCTGGGTCGCATCGCCATCCGAGGTGCCGGGCGACGGCAAGGCAGTGACGTCTGCAACCGGATGTGCGCAACGCGTCCTGCGCGACGGGCACGCGGGCGAGACGGCTGCGATGGCGCGGCTTTCTGCACGACGGCCCATCGACCGCAATGCGCACATGCCGGGTGTCGGCTTCCGCCTCGCCCGCGATCTGGATTGAGAAGGTGTCAGGCGCCGACCCTGGGCGCCTGCCTCAGAACACGAATTCGGCTGCACGTTCAAAGCCCGGCAGCACGTGCGCCTCGGCGTCGAACAGGGCGTGGCGATCGAAGTTCATGGCGAAGCGGCGCCATTGATACACCTTGCCGACGCCGTTGATGTCCAAGATGGCGACCAGCCGCCCGCCGTCCTTGAGCTGATTGAGCAGCGACGACGGCACCTCGGTTACCTTGCCGCCGAGCAAAATCGCATCGTAGGGACCGCGCGCGGCAAAACCGTCTCGGAGCGGGCCCACGTGCACCTCCGCGTTGCCGATGGAAAGGTCCGCAAGCGCCGCCTTCGCCACCCCGGCAAGCGCCTCGTCGCACTCGAGTGCGACCACCCGCTTAGCGATGTGCGCGAGTACGGCCGTCGAGTAGCCGGTGGCCGGCGCCACGTCGAGCACGGTCGCATCCGGATCCAGAGCGAAGTTCTGTATCATTTTGGCAAGCGTGCGCGGCGCCAGCAGCGCCCGCGGCGAGCGCCCGCCTTCACCGCTGACGATCAGGTCGCCGTCCATGTAGGCCACGGCACGTTTCGATTTCGGCACGAAATCCTCGCGCGGGATTTCGAGCATGGCCCGCGCAATACGCCGGTCGGTCACGTCGCTCGGCCGCACCTGGGAGTCGACCATGTTCTTGCGCTGCACTGCGCTGTCCATCCTGCGTCCTCCCGTATGGCGGTCTTCCGCGCCGGCCTGCGCAGCCTCGCGCGAATAAGCTGCGCCAAGCTAGCCAAGACGGCGCCGCGAGACCACCGTGCGACGTCTATCGCTCCTGCGGCGGCACGACGCAAGTGCCCGCGTGGCGCCCGCGCGGCCCCACGCCTGCGGCATGCGCATTGCGCTCCGTCGCGGCTGTGTGATACACGCTTCGCTGTTTCGCGGGCAATCGCGAGGCGGAGGGCCACGTGGCGGAGTGGTGACGCAGCGGACTGCAAATCCGCGTACCCCGGTTCAATTCCGGGCGTGGCCTCCAGCACTTAGCTCGCTCGCGCCTTCCCTTTTACATCTTCTTTTACAGATCACGTTCTCGATCCGCCCCGCTCCAGCTTGGCAATCGCGGCAATGGCGATCTTGTCGGTGCGGGCCGAGTAGCGATCAAGTATGGCGCCCACGTCACGCAAGCTGTGCCCCGTGATGGTCGCGATTTCTTGCGGAGTACACTCCGCTTCTGAGAGCCGCGTTACGGCCGTTCCTCGGAGATCGTGGAAGGTCAGATCAACCAACCCGGCTTTCCTCGCTACAGGTCCCCACGCGGCGCGGAAGGCATTCGCCTTCCATGGTCGCCCTCGCACGCCTGTCAGGATCACAGGCGAGGTTCGCGGCGTCGTCTCCAGGACGGCCCGAAGCCGCTTCGTCACGGGGATGCTTACACGCCGGCCGGTCTTCTGCTGGCGCATCCTCAACCAGGTGCCGTCGTAAGCACTCCAGGGAAGCACCAGCAGATCGCCTTGCCGCTGACCGGTCTCCAAAGCAAGAACGAGCGCACGCTGAAGCGCCAATGGAGCAACGGCCATGAATGCTGCTACGTCGCTCTCGCTCCAGATCCTCTCCGAGCGATCGGCATGGTACAAACGCTCGACTCGCTCGGGCGGCCGGTAGCGGGTGAGACCTCGCCCGCGCGCCCACGACAGCAACCGCATGAGAACGGTCCAGCCATAGTCGGCTTGGCGAGGGCTCGACGCCATGCCATCGCGCCACTCAAGAAAGTCGCGCGTGACGCTCATGTCCTCCAAAGCGGCGAGCGGAAGATCGCCGAAGCTCGTCTCGATCTTGGCGATGTGTTGCAGATAGTCGGCCTTCGTCCTATCGCGCAGACCACTGAAGTCGGGTGACCGCTTGTAGGCCACGATGACCGAATGCAGCGTGTCGGAGTTCGGCTCGCGGCGCGACCGGTGTGCTGCCTGATAGCTTGCCAGGAACTCAGCCGACCCGGGCTCGCCCTTCAATCGTGGGCCGCCGCGCCAAGCGTAGTAGTACGTCACATCGCCTGTCTTCAGGCGCATGCGCACCGCATGGATGCCCTTCAGCTCGATGCGCACTTTCTGGTCTCCCTCCAGCGCTCGAGCGCATTGCTCGAGCTGCCGATGCCCGACAGGCGATCAAGGGCCGCGTCGACGGCCTTCATGTCGTAGAGGTTGCCCAACTCGGCGAGCGGCTTCGGCAGCCGGCCACACGCGACCAGGTGGCGGAAGGTGGAGAGGTCGAGCCCGAGCGCCTTGGCGGCAGCGGCTTCCGTCTGCAACCTAGGCACCGGGGCTGCCCTCCTGTTGACGGCCACCGACCGGGGCCATGTTCAAGGGCGACAGGTATTCATCGCCGCCATCGATCAGCGGCATGTTCTCCCATGCGCGGATTTCGTTCGGAGAGAGCCAGCCGCCCTGGCGGCCGATGTTGTAGCTCTCATAGCGGGCCTTCTGATCGCCTCGCAACAGGCCTTGCAGATCGTGCTCGACGAACAGTTCGCGCCGCGCGTCCTGGCTTAAGAGGTCAGACATGAGCTGTTGCTCGATCCGCCGCGCCATCGGCGATAGGCACCGCGCCACCAGCGCCGTCGATTCCTGCTCAACGTTGCTGTAGGTCGCATGGTCGGGGATGCCGGCGGCCGTGGGCGGAACGCCGAAGATGCGGGCGACATCAAGGTTGGAAAGCTTCCGGCTCTCAAGGAACTCGGCATCCTTCGCCGAGATGTTGAACGGCTTCCATTCCATGCCGGCGTCGAGAACGATGATCTCGTTGGCTCGTGTTGCACCGATTACCTTCTCGGCGAAAGCTGCCTTCGTTCTCTGAAGAATTTCATCCTTCACCGGGTTGGGGAACACCAGGGCACCGGCCGGCGCAAAAGCATTCTCGGCCTGGGCCACGGCTTGGGTCTGCTGGGCGACAGCAACGCGAAACGTCTGTTGAGCGAGGCCGATCGGCGACAAGCCCATAAGGCCGTCGCCAGCGCGGCGGTATCGAAGGTGCAGCATCTCGCCGTCGAGAAGGCGATCGACCGTCCCGTCAGACTTGCTGGCGGAGTACAGGATACGACCCGAGGGGCGGCGATCGACGGCAACGCTTGGCGCAGCATAGGGATGGAGGGACGTCACCCGGCCGCTGCCATCGCGCTCGATCCGCGCGTAAGCATTGCCGTGAACCAGAATGCTCGCGATCAGAAACTCGCGGCCATCGAAGGCCGTCATCTGGTCGTTGAATTGGTGTTGCAGCACACCGTAAAGGGGGTGCGTGTCGGCCGGGGCGCGACCGCCGTCTCCATCCCGCTGGTATAGGCGGCAAGGCACCATAGCCAGGTTCTCAGAGATCAGCGCAATGCAGCGGGCGGCAACGGCGTGTCCGCTGGCCGCATCGGGGCCCGTGTAGCCGCCGGTTGCGATCGCGGCCGAGCGGTTGTTCCAATAGTCGAATGTCCTCAGAGACCGCAGCTCCGGCCGGCGCGACATGATCCGCTTGAGCAAGGCCTTCATTTGCAGGTCTCCAGGAAGCGGCGTAGCTGTGCCAGGCGCGGGCGCGGCGCGATGCTGAGAAGGGCGCGCCGGGCCACGTCCGTGTCGGGGTAGGCCGGCGTCGCCGTAACGCTGATCTCGTGCAGGTCCACGTCCAGCAGCTCCCGGAGTGCACCGCTCTCGGTCGGCGTCCACTTGTCGCCGCCTTTGGCGACAGTGAAAGCGAAGCTGGCACCGCGAATGTCGCCGCGCTCGACGCTCACAGTCAGCTCGCGCGCGGTCTGTGTGTCGGGTAGATCTACTTCGAAGGCGAGCCCACGCTCGTCCTCCGAAAGTTTCAGCGTGCCGGCCGAACGACGACCGAGCACGAGATGCGGCAGGTGATGCACAAGCGCCAACGGGTCGAGGGCGTTGGCCGCCAGCGAGCGCTTGAAGGCACCGCGCCGGATGATCTCGGTGAACCCGCCGAGATCGTCGCTGGGGGCATCCCACACGGCGGCATGGCCGACGAGACGCGGGACCTTTCCCCCAGCAACACGCAATTCGATGGCGGCCCGTCGTTCCATGTCAGGTCACCGACACGTCTTCAGCGAACGAGAACGCCTCGGGATGCCGAACTTGAACGTCTATGTCCTGCATCGCGCGAACGATGACGCGCCCTTTCGCGTAGGCCGTCGACTCGTAGGGGTTCAACAAGAGGTCGACGCCGGACCAGCGCCCGATCAACAGCTGCGACCAATCGCCGAAGATCATCGTTGCGGGCGTTGCTGGCGACGTGTTCGGGTTCCCCGGTAGCGCGTTGGTGAGGGCCGCCGCGTAGCCGGCGAGCTGCCCCGGAGCGTCCATCAGAAAGCCGGCGGTGCCGTCCGAGTCCGGTAGCTTTGTCGTGCCTCGCAGCGTCTTCGAGACCCAGCTGTTGAACGTCCAGCCGAGCGTCCCGGTGGCCGCGTCGGAGTGCTCGATCTCGGCGATGAACTCCAGAATTTTTGACCAATGCAGGCCGCCGGAAGCAGTGATCTCATGAACGCCGTCGACGTTGATGACGCCGATTGGCGTATTGCTCGTGCCGTCGCCCAACATTGCCTTGAGATCGATCGCGTTGGCGAGAACGGCCGTCAGATCGTTCCTGACGATCTGCTCGATACCAGGCGCTGTGTTCAGCAACGTCCGCCTGCTGTAGCTCGTCATTGCGCCGACCGTTTTTGGCGCGAGGCTGACGTCGTCGAAGGCCGCGTCGGTTTCGGTCAGGCTACCATCTTCTCCGACCCACTGACCGGACGAGCTTGACGTCTGACGCGGAATGTCGACATTGCCAACCAGGCCATCGATCGTGGTCGCACCGAGACGTTCGACAACGACCGCCGACCGCAAACGATCGATGAACAAGTCATCGCGATGCTGCGTCGGAACCAGGTCCGCCGCAGATGAGCCGACGAGCAACGTGCGTCGCTCGCGCTTGAAGACTTCATCCGGCACGGCAATTCCGCCGAACTTCCGTCCCGACCGCCGCTGAACTTCGGCGCTCATCTCGCGCTCGAAGCCGGCGTCGACATCCCCGCCACCCATATCTCGCGGAAGGTGCGCCCGGATCGCTCTCGTGACCTGGAACTCGCCGGCACGCTTCTCGAAGCTACCATCGCCCGTGCGAGTGATGACAGCTGGTGCGGCGCGCTCGATCGTCTCCAACTCTCGGGTGCGCTCAATCCTCTTGTCGAGGGCGACAATCGCCGTCTTGTGGTCAGCGAACTGCCTGCCCTCGTCCTCGGTGAGATCGCGGTTTTCGTTGTCCGCCAGGTCCTGCAATACGCGCATGGCCGTGACGGCGGACGCGCGCTTCTCTATCATTTCGTGCAGTCGCATGACTGCTCCTTTTCATCGGTACGCCAGCACGCGGTGCCCCCATGGGGCGAATTCAGCAGGCTCCCGGTGCCGCCAAGTGCCCACAACGCTGGGACACGGGAGCGGCGGCCCCAGGTTGGATCAGGCCGGCCTGCGCGGCCTGGAGTTCGCCCCCGTGATCGTTGCCAGTTCCGCCTCGACGTGATCCACCACGTCATCGATCGCGATGATTGTGGCTCCGGGCGATTGGATGTGCACCAGCAGGTCTGTAATGGCGGTCGACGGCATGATCACTGGGCGGGCCTCGACGGGCACCACGATCAGCGTCTGGATAGCGGGTCCTGGCGCCCGATACAGCGCACCAGGATGCCGCCGCCGGGGCCGTCCACTGTTGGTGTGCGCGAACAGGGTTGCTGCCTTAGCAGCCCTATCCAACGGGAGGTGCGCACGCGCCAGTGCTGCTGTGATGGCGATAGCGAGGACCGCGTGCGGCGACAGATCGCTGCTGTCGCCCGGTTCCGCCGCGCGCCGATCGGACGTGCCAGCGACGATCACGCCGCGCTTGAACCACATCCGCAACAAAGCTGGCTGGATGCCGGCGATCTGCGCTGCCTGTACCATGGTTGCCATATCCCGTTCCCGTCTGTTGCAGGATGACGTAACACGTGTTACGTCATATCGTCAACCCTCACGTCGACGGAGTTATGGATGAGTCAACAGACCTCAGACGAGCGCGTTGCTTGGCAGAAGGGCTACGAGTGTTTTCAGCCCGACGACCAGGCCGGATGGAAGTCTTTCCTGCAACTGCTCGATCAGCTTCCGAAAGATCTTTATCGTGCGGCCTTCGACGGATGGACGACTGCTGTCGCTGATCACAACAGACGGTCCGGGCCGGCATAGCCGCCCGGACCAACTTTACTAGGCCGCATTGATCCGTCGCCAGGCGGTGGTTTTCGGCACGCGGAACCGGGCCTGTAATTCCGGGATTTGCGGGTTCCGCCCATTCCGGGATTTGAATTCCCGGACCCAATCGATGACCTCGGCGCGATTGCCCGGTTCCGGCTCCGGTTCCACCGGAATTTCAACCAGTTCCACATGGGATTTGTGGCCCAACGCGGAACTCATGAACACAATACTTCCCAGTTCACTAATAAGCACTGCCAGCCACGGCATTAGTGCCACGAGCGCACGCTCGATCTCAGGTTGAGGACGGCTTGTCAGGCCGGTGAGGGCGATCGCCTCGGCGGTTGCGCGATAGCCGGCGTTCGGCGTCGCTGGCGGGGCGAGCGCTGCCAGGCGAGCATCGTGGCCGGCGACGGCCGCGCTGTAGACGCTCTCGGTTGCCTTACGCCCACGGCAGCGGGGGCCTTCGCCAGTCGCACATTCACGTGCGACATCGCGACGGGCGGCGTCGAGCATACCTTGAGCGGCCTTGCGCTCCGCCTCGATCGCCTCGCGGCGGGCATTAGCATCCGTCTGGCGCTCTGCCTTCAGGCTCACGCTCTCGGCGTTCCTCGCACCGCTCATGGTGGCCACATAGGCGAGCGAGGCAACGGTGAGGATGGATAGTCCGATCAGCAAGCCGAAGCGGCGCGCGCGCCAGGCGCTAACGATCTGATGACCGGCGGCCGTCGCGGCGATCAGCGCGAGGGCCGTGAGGACGTGACCGGTCGTGATCCGGGCACCGTCCAGAACGTCGGCAAAAAGCACGAATGACGTGCCGCCGACAAAGACTGCGGCGAGGCCCATTGCTGGCCAGCTCCGCACAGTGGTACGGGTCTGCATAGTCGATCTCCTTGTTCGCTCAAGGGGGTTGATCAGGCCTCGCCCGGTGCTTCCAACACCGAGCGGGGCCGTCTACTGTTACGGGCCTTTCTCGTTTCCGTAGAGTGTCTTACGCAACTCGCGGCAGCGGTCTTCAAGAACCTCGACCGTCGCCATCAGATGCCCCAATGCTCGCCCACGGCCGGTTGCACCGCCACTGTCGGCGCTGTGGGCGAATTCAGCAATGGCCGCTGCCAGCGCCTCGATTTGACCGATTGTGACGTGCGCGTTGTAGTTTCGCTCCGACGCTCGATCCTCGGTCATCGCGAACGGGCTCACCATTTCACATACTCCAGATAAACGCATTGTACACTCATTTGCGTACATGAAAGCTGTTGCGGTGTCAATTACATTTGCGTACAATTGCACTCATGAAAAAAACAGCGCCGCTTTCCGTCCGCATCACACCCGACTTGAAGGCCGCCCTTGAGGCGCTGGCCGAAGCCGACAAGCGTAGCTTAGCGTCGTACGTCGAGATCGTGCTGCAGGAACATGTCGAGCGCGCGAATGCGTCAGCAGCGGTCGTCAAGCACACGCCAGCGGTGTGGGAAGTGCTGGAGGAATTGGAGAAACGGGGCGGGATCACGGACGACGAACTCGCTCAGCGAGGATGGCGCAGGGAAGACTTTGAAAAATGGACTAGATCCATCGCTGATAGGTTTGCAGCGCACGGCACAAAATCATCGACTAAGAACAAGCGGTCCCGCTGACAAGCATGCTGGGCGGAACTCTTCCTCTTCCTCGAACTTCCGGGCCAAGCCGAGCGCCATGGTCAACGCCACGATGCCGTCGATCTTCTCACGGCTGCGCTCCTTGTCGAGCTTGCGGTTGCCGGCCGGGTCTCGAGCGACGATGACGTTGCTACAGCACCAGAGCATGACCGGGTGCGCGCCGTGCCGGAGCTTGCGTTGCAGGACAAGGCCTTCGAGCGCATCGACGGCCGGCCCCATGTCCTTGAAGCCCTGGCCCCATTCGACCAACTTCACGTCGATTCCCTCATTGCCGAGGTCGCGCTTGAAGCCGTCGATCCTCCAGCGGTCGAAGGCAATGCCCTTGATGCGATAGTCGCTCGCCAGCTCGCCGAGGCGGCGAACCACATAGGCGTGATCCGTAGCGCGGCCTGGCGTAGCCTCGATCAGGCCGCGCTGCGACCATGACCAGTAGGGCACGCCGGCGGTGTCCTCGCGTTCCTTCAGCTTCTCCTTCGGGCACCAGAAGAACGGAAGCACATCGAAGCCGCCCGCCTTGTCGGGAAAGACCAGCACGAGCGCCGTGAGGTCGCTGGTCGAGCCAAGGTCGAGGCCGGCGTAGCATTCGCGCCCCATGAGGTCGCTGGCGTCGACAGTTGCCGCGCAAGCGTCCCATTCGACAGCCGGGATAAAGCGTTCGTTGGCGTCGATCCGCTGATTGAGATTGAGGTTGCGGAAGGCTGCCTCAAAGGCGGGGATGCGTTTTGCCCGGTTGGCGAGCTCCGCCATGTCGGTGTCCGATCGGAAGTCGCCCAAGGCCGGATTGGCAAGCCGCCAGGTCTCCGGGTCCCACGGATCGGCCTTCTCCGGGGCCGCGTAGAGGCGAAGCACGAAGCTCCGGTCCGTGATGCGCCGCTCGAGCACGTCGAGGCCATAGTCGACCATCTGGCTGAACCAGTGCAGATCGCTGTCGGCCTGGGTCGAGATGAGCACCTTCAGGGGCTCCGCACGGGCACCACCAGCGGTCGAGACGGCATCCCATAGGCGCCGGTCGCGGGACTGGGCACATTCGTCGTAGACGACGAACGTCGGGCTTAATCCGTGCATGCTACGGAAGTCGGCAGAGAGGGCCTGATAGGTCGAGCCGGTCGAGGCGTCGACGATCTTCTTCTGGGTCGCGAGGATGTTGACGCGGGGCGCCAGGTCGTCGTGGGCGAGCACCATGGCGACCATCTCGTCATAGAGGATCGCAGCCTGTTTGCGATCGACGGCGCATGAGATGACCTGGCCGCGCGACTCGGCCTCGGGTCCGACCAGGTGCGCCAGGGCAAGGCCTGCGAGAAGGCCCGTCTTGCCGTTCTTGCGCGCCATCGAGAGGATGGCGGTGCGCACGAGCCGCGTGCCATCTTCGGCCGCCGGGTCGTAGAGATCGCGGAGGAACGTGCGCTGCCAGTCGCGGACCTCGAGCTTCGTCCCGGCGAGCGGACCTGCGGTGATCGTCAGCGTTTCGATGAATGCGATCACGCGCTCGCTGCGAGTGAGCCCTGGCGCTTCCCACGGCGGGGATTTCTTGTTGGCCTTTTCGGCTTCGTCAAACAAACCGAGTGTCGTCTGCGGCCCGCCTTGCTGCGCCGGCTGCAAACTTTTTCGGGCTCCAGGACCACGCGTCCCCATGATTTTTCCTTTGGGAATCGGAACTTACTGAATTTGTGAGGACAGCCGCCGGCTTGGCGTCCGGCCGTCCTGGCGATTGATCCCCCCTACCCCTCTGATCGATCGAGGAAGGGATGATCGGGGTCGAGCGGTCGGCCATCGAGGCCGCAGCCTTTGAAAGCAGCCTTCCAGCCCTTGCCGAAGGCGTGCGGGTTGTCGCGGGCGTTGGTCTTCACGCTGTGGCAACTGGTGCACATGGACATGAGGCCTTCGAGCGGCGGGTAAGGATCACCACCTGCAGCGACTGCCTTGATGTGGTCGACGCTGGTGGCAGGGGCGACGCGGCCACGCTTCGAGCACGGCTCGCAGAGCGGCTGAAGCCCGAGCTTCGCGGCACGCAGTTTTCGCCAGCGGCGCGTCGAGTAGAGGCTGCTACCCATGACGAGCTTCCTCCTTCAGGCGCTTGGCCAGGGCTTCGTCAGCCTGCTCGCGCTCGGCTTCGTGTCGGTTGAGCCAATGCGCTTGCACTGGTGCTGGACGCTTCGGTGTCTGCTTGCGCCAGCGCCGCTCGGCGCGCTTCACTCGGCGCCCGGTGTGAGACGGCTTCATCGAAACACCCCGCCGGTGAGGTCGGCTCGCTTCCAGCCAGTCTTCGCGAAGGCTGCCTGTCGCTGCTCAAGCTGCTGCCGGATCGCCTCGGGATCGGGAAGTGGACCAGGCGGTGGCGGTCGGTGTTCGGCTCCGACGATTGACCCTGGCTCGATAGTCGCGAAGCCCGTTTCAACGGATATATTCCCGCTTCGCGGAATATATTGCGCTTCCTGCGGAGCTTCGGAGAAGCCAGAGTTTTCGGCGCTTTCAGCCCTGTTTGCGGTGCTTTGGGATGTGCGCTGTGGCGCACGACGTGCCGCCTTTGATGTGCGCTCCGACGCACATACTTTGCCGGTCTGCTTATGCGCCGGGGATGTGCGCTGTGGCGCACGTGCTTTGCTCACATGCTTCGGGCCGCGACGTTGCGTGCGCCCTTCCGCAAAGGCGGCATTATCGGCCTCATTGTCATACACAACCGAGTACGAGAACCGCCGCTCGGTCTTCGTGTCGATGCCGCACTCGATGTACCCGTGCAGCTCCAGCAGTCGAATCGCCGCATTGATCGCCTCGCGGCGACAGCCGACCAGCTCGGCCAGCCGGCTTTGGCTAGCGGTGCAGCCGAGCCCATTGCGTCCAAACCTGTCGTGCGCCGCGATCACCCCCAGCAACGCCAAGGGGATGCCGGCTAGGCGCGTGTCGCGAAGCGCCCTAAAGGGTATCGCCCCGTAACACGCGTAGTCTGCACTTTCCCGTGCCATTTTACCCTCCAGTTGCCTGGAAGGTGCAAGCCGAGCGTTTTACGATGCGCCCGTAAGTCGTTGATATGCCATAGGCATGATCAGACGATTTTTACAGCTAAGCCATTGAAAGCCGCGAATAGCAGATGGCCTGCAAATCCGCGTACCCCGGTTCAATTCCGGGCGTGGCCTCCAGACCCGGATTTTGCGTTGACTGCCGGCAGCGGCGCTCGAAGGCGCCCCGGATTGCGTTCGGCAATGATCGGGCGGACCAGGCGGCCGAACCTCTCCGCCTCCTCGTCGTGGAGATAGCCCGAAAGACAAAACGAATGGCAGCCGGCATCGATGAACTGCTGGATCACGCTCGCGCATTGGCTCGGATCACCGACGATGGCGATGCCCGCGCCCTGCCGGACGCGCGTCAGCCCCGACCACAGGTGCGGCGCAATGTGCGGCCCCTTCTCACGGGCGAGGTCCTGGATACGGCGGTTCGCCTCGGATGTCGCCGTACGCTGGATGACGCGATCCCGGTCGTGCTCGCTGGTTTGCGCGATCAAGGCCTCTGCCGCTGCCCACGCCTGGTCCTCGGTTTGGCGGCAGATGATCTGCAGCCGCATGCCGAAGCCGATCTGGTCGCCCCGCCCATGCTCCGCTGCAAGTGACCGGATCGCGGCGACATTCGCGCTAATGCGCTCGGGCGTATCGCCCCAGAAGAGGTGTACGTCCGAATGGCGGGCCGAGATGTCCCACGCCTGCTTCGATCCCCCTCCGAGATAGAAGCGCGGGTGTGGCTTCTGATAGGCCCGCGGTCTGATCTCGGCGCCTTTCAGCGAATGGAACTTCCCGTCGAAATGGAGCGGCCCTGAAGCCGTCCAGAGCGCCTTCAGGATGCGGACCTCCTCCTCCATCAGCTCGTAGCGCTCGCTTTTGCCGAGCGTCACTCCTTCGGCCTCGACGTCGGTCTCGTTCTGGCCGGCGATGAGATTGACGGAGATGCGCCCCTTCGACAGATGGTCGAGCGTCGAGATCATCTTGGCCAGCATCACAGGATTGATGTAGCCGGGCCGCGCCGCAATCAGCGGCCGGATCAGCGAGTGCCGCGCGGCCATGTAGGCTCCGGCCATGTAGGCCTCCCAGCAGGAAACGCCGACCGGGATCAGAAGATACTCGAAACCCGCCCCCTCGGCCGCCCCGACCACGCGCTCGAACAACTCCAGCGAGGGCGTGACGTCACTCGCCGGATCGTTGAAGCGAACGGTGTCGCCGTGGGTCGGAAGGTACCAACCGAACTCGAGGGGCCGCATCGGCACTTTCCCGCAGGTATGGATTTGCAACGAATGATATTGCATCGATAGCGCAATTTCGCCGCCCCGCGCCAGCCCGGAACGGTGCCGCTTTTCGCATCTGCAGCGACGAGTTTCCATTGACTTCCAGGGGCGTGATCCGATTCATGGCTCTCTTCGAGTGAGCTGGAGATATGCGTATGACAACGAATACCGTGCCGGGCTTCGCCACCCGAGCAATCCACGCAGGCGCCGCTCCCGACCCCGCTACGGGCGCGCGCGTGACACCGATTTACCAGACCGCCTCCTTCGTCTTCAATGACGCCGAGCACGCTGCCTCGCTGTTCGCGCTGCAATCCTTCGGCAACATCTATTCGCGCATCGGCAATCCCACCCAGAGCGCGCTCGAAGCGCGTATCGCGTCGCTCGAAGGGGGCACCGCAGCGCTGGCCGTGGCGTCGGGACACGCGGCGCAACTCGTCACGTTTCACACGCTGCTCGATCCGGGTGACGACTTCGTCGCCGGGCGCCAGCTCTATGGCGGCTCGATCAACCAGTTCAATCACGCATTCAAGAAGTTCAACTGGAACGTGGTGTGGGCGGATTCGACCGACCCCTCGTCGTTCGAGAAGGCTATTACGCCGAAAACCAAAGCCATCATGATCGAATCGATCGCCAATCCGGGCGGCGTCGTGGTCGATATTGCGGCCATTTCCGCCATCGCCCGCAAGGCCGGCATTCCGCTGATCGTCGACAACACGCTGGCCTCCCCCTACCTGTGCCGCCCGAAGGAGCACGGCGCCGACATCGTGCTGCACTCGATGACGAAGTTCATCGGCGGGCACGGCAATTCGATCGGCGGCATCATCGTCGATTGCGGCACTTTCGACTGGGCCAAGGCCGGCGGCAAGTATCCTACGCTGACCTCGCCGAACTCGAGCTACAACGGCATGGTTCTGGCTGAGACGTTCGGCGATTTCGCCTTCGCTATCGCGTGCCGCGTGATGGGCCTTCGGGATCTCGGGCCAGCGATCTCGCCGTTCAACTCCTACATGATCCTCACCGGCGTCGAGACGTTGCCGCTGCGCATGGAACGGCACTGCGCCAATGCGCTGGCGGCGGCGCGCCATCTCGAGAAGCACGCGGGCGTGGCCTGGGTCAACTACGCCGGCCTCGAAACGAACAAGTACTATCCGGTGCACAAGCGCATCTGCCCCGCCGGCGCGGGCGCCGTCTTCACGTTCGGGCTGAAGGGGGGCTACAACGCAGGCGTCAAGTTCGTCGGCGCCCTCGAGTTGTTCTCGCATCTGGCCAACATCGGCGATACGCGCAGCCTGGTGATCCATCCGGCCTCGACGACGCACAGCCAGCTCACGCCCGAGCAGCGTGCGGCCGCAGGTGCCGGAGACGACGTGGTCCGCCTCTCGATCGGCATCGAGGATGCAGCTGACATCATAGCCGACCTCGATCAGGCGCTGGCAAAAGCGGCGGCCTGAGCGCGGCCCCGAACGCGAAGGGGCGGGCGGCAAGCGATCGCCGCCCGTCGCGGTCTACGTCGCCCAGAATCTAAGGCCGAGGCCGATCGCCGAAGAATATTTTGAGTTCTGCGAGCACGGTGGCGGGATCTTCTTCCGCGAGATAGTGGCCCGTCTCGATCGCACGGCCGGTCACGTCGCCATCGCAGTAGGCCGACCAGAGCGCCAGCGCGTCATACCAGGCGCCGATCTTGCCATTCGAGCCCCACAACACATGTAGCGGACAGCGGATACGCCTGCCTTCGGCCCGGCTTTCCCGGTCGTGCACGAGATCGATGCTGGCCGCCGCGCGATAGTCCTCGCACATGCCGGTGATCATCTCGCGCGTCCGCGCTGCTGTGAGGTAGTCGGCAAGCGCCTCGGGTGCGAAGAAGTCGGGCGGCTTCGGCTCGCGCGATGTATGGGCCCGGAACCATGCCTCGGGTGCCGCCGAGATGAGATCCTCGGGGAAGGGATGCGGCTGCGCAAACCAGAACCAATGATAGTAGCCAAGCCCGAATGCCATATCCGCCCGTTCGAAGTGCTCGATGGTCGGCACGATGTCGAGCACGGCGAGCCTGAGCACGCGATCGGGATGGTCTATGGCGAGGCGGTGTGCGACGCGCGCGCCCCGATCGTGCGCGGCAACAAGAAACCGGTCGTGCCCCAACCCCTGCATCAGCTCGACGACATCGCGCGCCATCTCGCGCTTGGCATAAGGCGCATGGTCGGCCGTGGGCGCCGGCTTGAACGACTGCCCGTAGCCTCTGAGATCGGGTGCGACGACCGTGAAAGAGCGCGCCAGCTCCGGCGCCACGCGATGCCACATGGCGTGCGTTTGCGGATTTCCGTGCAGCAGCACGAGCGGCGGGCCGTTGCCGCCGATCCGGACGCGAAGCGCGCCGTCGCTGACGTCAACGCGCTCCAGCCTGAAGCCGTCGAAGAACATCGCTAGTCCTTCGGTAGCGGCTGCGGCCGGAAGCCCAGGATCTTCTCGAAGCGGTCGCAGTATTTGGGCCACGCCTCGCGGTTGATCAGCCGGGGCGGCACGCGCCCGTCGAGGATATCGATCCACTGGTCGGCCGAGAAAATCGCCACGTTGGCCATCGCCTCCGCCGTGATGCCGGCATTGTGCGGCGATACGATCACGTTCTCGAAGGCCATCAGCGGATGATCGGTCGGAGGCGGCTCCTCGATGAAAACGTCGATGCCGGCCCCCGAGATCAGTTCTTCGTTGAGCGCGCGGACAAGACCGTCTTCGCTGTAGGTGCCGCCGCGCGACGTGTTGATGAAGTAGGCCGACCGCTTCATGCTCTTGAACTGGTCGTAGCTCATCAGGTTGCTCGAGCTGTCGCTGAGCGGCGTGTGCATGGTGACGTAGTCGGCACGCTCGAGCAGTTCCTCGAGTCCGACCTTGGTCGCCCCCTTCGCCGCGATCTTTTCCGCTGACAGATAGGGATCGTAGGCGAGCACCGTCATCTTGAAGAGGCCGGCGCACAGCTCGGCAACGCGGCCGCCGATATTGCCGATGCCAATGATGCCCACCGTCTTGCCGAGGAGATCGTTGCCCGCAAAGTGAAAGCGCTCGACGTCCTTCTGCCGTCGCATGGCGGCATTCGCCTGGGCGATCTTCTTGGAGAGTGACAGCATCAGCCCGAGTGCGTGCTCGGCAACCGCCTCCTTGTTGGCGCCCGACTGGTTGCAAACGATGATGCCGGCCTCGTTGCAATCGTCGAGGTTGATCGTGTCGTAGCCCGCCCCCAGCGAGCAGATGGCGAGCAGGTTGGGGGCCTTTGCAAACAGGCGCCTGTCCGGGAACCACGGCTCGCGCAGCTCCGTGCGGCCCGAGACGTGATAGCAGTGCGTGCGTTCGAGCTCCTTCCAGCTCTCCGCGACCTCGGCCTCCATCGGCCGCCGGAACATGTCGATATCGGGCCTGCGCTCCCGGATGTTCGCTGCCGTCGGGTCCATGCGATAATGAAAATAGATGATGCGTTTGATGTTGGTCGCCATTTCGGCTCGCTCCCCGATCGGCTAGTGACGTAGCAAAGGCGCCCCCTTGTCAGGGACGCCTTTGCGGGAGGCTTGCACGAAGGACACCGTTCTGCAACTCGCCTCTGGCGGTCGCTCTCGTCAGACCTGCCCCTCCTGGCGGGGGACAAAAGCGGACGGGTTCTGCGCGGAAGGACGTGGCGCGTCGCGCCCGTTATCGACCTTGTGGACGAACGAGAAATGGTTCCGCGCGCCGATGTCGGGATCGCGCTCCGACATATTCGCCTTCAGGATCTCCCACCCGAACTTGACTGTGCCGACGGAGGCCCACGCCACGCCCTCGTCGAGCGCCATCCGGATCAAGGTCAAATCAGGGTCGTCTTTACCACTGTACCACGCTGCCGTGACAGAGTTCCAAAAGCGATCGATGATACCTCGGTCGTGTTCGAGCGTCAGTTTGCCCGACACGCAGGCGTGATAGTCGTGGCCGCGTCCGACGACGCAGAAATGCCCGTGCCCGCCGGCGCCGATCGCCTGGGCAAGATCCGAGGATTTCTTTCCGAAAAACCAGATGCTTCGTCCCTCGCGCTCGCAGTTAGGGTGCATCGGCTGCATATGCTGCCCGCTGCCGTCGACGCCCAGCATGCCTGCGCGGATGTCATCCGTCATCTCCCAGAACTGCTCGATCGGTTGTTGCCGGGTTTTCGTCAGGTCGACCATGTCGTTCTCCTCATTCCGCGGCGCGGCATCGGTTTCGGCGCCTTGTGGCTCTCATGAGGGGAACGCGACCCGTGAGGCCCGGTTCCTGAAGTCACGCATCCGTCGGCCTGATCGACCGGCCCATTGACGGCGCGACGGCCGGGCCGCAGGATTCGGACAGCGAACGATCTGAGGAGAGCCGCCATGTCCGAAATCGACCTGCCACGTCTTGCCGCCGACCTGGAACGGCTGCTCAAGCTGAAATCGGTCCCGTTCGGCATGAAGCTGTTCGAAAATGCGGCCGAGCTGGAGGAAATCCCCCGGTTGCGCCGCCCGAAGCATGTCCACACCCTGGACCAGGTCGTGGCCCAGGCTGCGCGCCTCGGCTGGACGGTTGGCGTCACTGCGGAAAACCTCGTTGGCGCGCAGTGCCGGGCCGTGGTCGGACTCGGCAATCAGAAGGGCACCGAGTGGGCCTCCGGAAAGTCGACGGCGGGTGTCTGGCACGGCACGCTCGAGGATGCCGCCGCGCGCCAGGCTGCGCTGACCTGCGTTCCAGACGGGAAGTACGAGGCGCTGGTCGTCTCGCCTCTCGCTGCGGGCCGCCTCGATCCGCCCGACATCGCGCTCTTTTACGCGACGCCCGGCGCTATGATGTACTTCATCAACGGTATGCAATACGTCGGCTACAAGAAGTTCGACTGGGGCGTGGTGGGTGAAACGGCTTGCGCCGATAGCTGGGGCCGGGCCCTGTCGAAGCGTGAGCCGTCGCTCTCGATCCCCTGCTTTGCCGAACGCCGCTACGGTGGCGTGCTCGACGACGAGATGCTGATGGCGATTCCGCCCGAGCAGCTCGAAAAGGCGATCCTGGGCATGCAAAGCCTGGCCAAGAACGGCTTCCGTTACCCGTTCCCGCAATACGGCATCCAGAACGACGTACGCGACGGCATGGCCGTCAGCTATCCCGACAAGGCGAAAAAGAAGGCTTGAGGCGTGCGAGGCCGATGGGAGCTCGCCGTCCCTCCGGCCGATCGCTACCGAGGCGGTGCGTCCTGCATCGCAATGAGCGCATAGATGCCGATGCTGGCCGATGCGGCGTCGACACCGAGAAGTTCGGCAAGCATGGCCTTTGCACGGCGCGCGCTCGCCTCGTTCGTCGTCTCGACGACGACCGCACCGCTGATCCAGCGGTCGGCCTCGGACCGGGAACTGGCCTCGGTCGACTCGCCGTTCTGTTCCGATGTCGCTTGCCAGATGTCGACAGCCACCACGCAGGGATTGGCCAGACGCTCCATCAACTCGCGCGCCTGCCCGCGGGAAATGCCGACCGGCTGCTCGAATCGGGCCACGGCCGCGAAACCTCCGACGGCCGCGCCGACGCGCGCGACCCGCCGGCAGACCGTGCGGAACATCGACGACCACCGCCGCATGATGCGCTGCGTCCAGGCCGTCGGATCGTCGAGGCGGGCGATATAGTCGCCCGAGAACAAGACCTCCGGGCTCGCCAGCTCGTAGAACGTGAAGTATGTCCGGTCGGCGTCGACCGCGCGATAACGGCGACCGCGCAGGAACCCGGCAACGCCGAGCCGCTCGGGGAAGTGCTCGGTCATGTACCAGCGCTCGTAGAAGGCGCTATCGTCGGCCGGATACTCGTTCCAGATCGAAAGGATGCCGGTGCCGGCGGACGGGTCGTGACGTGCAGTCATGGCAAAACCTCAACCAGACGGATTACGATCGAATGGCCGCTGCCAGGCGCTCGAGGAAGCCACCCACTGCGTCCTTGTCGATCCAGCGCATGACGGCGACGATGTCACGCTCGACATCGACCCAAACCACATTCGAGCCGGCACCCATCGCCGACACGCATCCTTCGCCCCAGCCCTTGCGCTGACCCTTGCCGCGGTTGAGCCACCAGAGAAAGCCGTAGCCGCCGTTCGTCGGCGAGGGCGCGAGCATCTCGGACACGTAGGTCGTGGGGAGGAGCTGCCTGCCGCCCCAGGCGCCGCCACGCGCGACGAGCAACCCCAGCCGCGCGAGATCGGACGCACTGATCATCATGCCGCCGCCCCAGTGCGCCCCACCCGACACCGACTGGATGCGCCGGCCGTCGACCTCGATCCACGACGTTCGGTAGCCGTGCCACTCCCATTCGCCGGACGCCCCGATCGGCTGCATAATGCGCTCGCGCAGGACCTCGGGCAGCGGTCGGCGGAACCGCATGAGCAGGGCCAGTGAAAGCACGTTCACGCGCACGTCGTTGTACTCGTAGTAGGTGCCGGGCACCTGTCGCTGCCGCAAGTCGCCCTTGCGCGAATTGTCCGTGCCGGCGCCGACGCTGCGATAGTGATCGACCTGGTCGGACTTCTCCCAGAGCACGCCATCCCACTCGCTGGCCTGATGCAGCAGATGCCGCCAGGTGATCCGGGCATTATGTGCACTTTCGAACCATGGCCCTTCGACGGTCCGGCCGACCGGCTCGTCGAGATCGCCGATGAGACCGTCGCCCACCGCGAGGCCGGCCAGCACGGCGAGATAGCTCTTGGCCACCGAGAACGTCATGTCGGCCCGACCGATATCGCCCCACTGGGCCGCGATCCTGCCGCCGTCGACGACAAGGCCCGCCGCTCCGCCGCGATGGCGCACGACACCGGCAACCTCGCTCCACGGTCCCTTCTCGTTCCACTCGACGATGCCCACGAAACGACCGTCCGGATAATGGAACGTTCGTGGCCACGGGCTCTCCGAGGCTTCCGCGAAGGCAACCGCAGGGATCAGGGCGTGGCGATCGAAACGACCGGCCTCGGTTCGCTCCCACGCGAGCCCGTCGGCGGGTGGGGTGTAGGGCGACGCATCGGGCATGAACGATCTCCGGCTGGCTGGCGACCCACATTAGAGATTTTGAGCGTCGAGTGAAGTTCCGTCGGGTTTCGCGCGGCACGCGTCAGGGCCGACAGGAGACCCGGCACCTTCGCATCGAAGCAACCAGCCACGCCGCTTCCCGCAAGGCGCGCGATATGTGTAGCCTTGGGGTCAGGCGCCGCAGAGCGCCGCAGCACATCTCGAGGGGCCACATGCACGAGGAAACGTTCGACTTCATCGTCACGGGGGCGGGCTCGGCCGGCTGCGCCATAGCCGCGCGGGTCTCGGAGAGTGGACGCTACCGCGTGCTCTTGCTCGAAGCGGGCAAGCGCGACGATTACCCTTGGATCCACATCCCGATCGGCTACCACAAGCTCTATACGCACGAGACCTACAATTGGAAGTTCGAGAGCGAGCCCGTTCCCGGGCTCAATGGCCGGACCTCTTACCAGCCGCGGGGCAAGATGCTCGGTGGAACGAGTTCCCTCAACGGCATGGTCTACATGCGTGGCACACCGGGCGACTACGACGGCTGGCGCCAGATGGGTTGCGAAGGCTGGGACTACCAGTCGGTGCTGCCCTACTTCCGCAAGGCCGAGCACCAGGAGCGTGGCGAGAACGAATTCCACGGGGTCGGCGGCCCCCTGCACGTGTCCGACAGCCGCTTCAAGAACCCCATCGCCGACGCTGTGATGCAGGCGGCCGTCGAGGCCGGCATCCCTCGCAACGACGACTTCAACGGCGCCCAACAAGAGGGCGTGGGCTACTATCAGACGACGGTGGGAGGCGGGCGCCGCTGGAGCACAGCCACAGCCTACCTGAAGCCCGCCCGCGGCCGGCGGAACCTCGTCGTCACGCCGGAAGCGCTCGCGACACGCATCCTGATCGAGAACGGCCGCGCCGTGGGTGTCGAATATCGAACGCCCAAAGGATTGACGACGGCGCGCTGCCGGGGCGAGGTGATTGTCTCGGGCGGCGTCTACGGATCGCCTCAACTGCTTCAACTCTCGGGCATCGGAGCAGGCGCTCACCTGCAAGAGATGGGCATCCCGATTGTGCGCGATCTGGCGCCGGTCGGTGCCAACCTGCACGATCATTTCAACTCGTACGTCGCTTTCCGATCGACCCGCAAAGGCACGCTCAACGATCTCGCTCGCTCGCCGCTGCGCAAGCTTTCCGCCGGCATCCAGTACATGATGACCCGCAGCGGGCCGCTGGCCGGCATCTCGACGGTCGGCGGCATTTTCACGCGGACCGATCCGCGCTTCGACCGGCCCGACCTGCAGATGAATATCTTCCTGTGGTCGATCGAAAAACGCGACGCCAGCGGGGTCTACGCGCACAAGTGGCCAGGCTTCTCGCTGGCGCCGGTCCACCTGAGACCCGAGGGCCGCGGCCGCGTCTCGCTGAACTCGCCCGACCCGGCTGCCCCACCGAAGATCGAGTTCCGCTTTCTCGAGACGTCTGGAGATATCGACGCCATGCTGTTCGGCATGCGCCTCGCCCGGAGAATTGGGGCACAGCCGGCGCTCCGCTCCCTGGTCGCCGAGGAAGTGGCGCCCGGCCCGGCCATCACCACGGACGAGCAGATGATCGACGACCTGCGCAATCGCGGGGTCTCGAACCTGCATCCTGTCGGAACCTGCCGCATGGGTCGCGGGTCGGACGCCGTAGTCGACCCGCAGCTCCGCGTCAACGGCGTCGCCGGCCTGCGCGTAGCCGATGCCTCCGTGATGCCGCAGGTGGTCGGCGGCAACACCAATGCCCCGTCGATCATGATCGGCGAGAAGTGCGCCGACATGCTGCTCGGCGATGCGGCCAAGGCGTAATCGGGGGAACCGGGTCGATGCTCGCCGACCGTGCGCACCGGGGCGCTAGCGCTTCGACTTCGACGTATTGAGAGCGATCGCCGCGCGTACCAGCGCCTTCAGACACCGGCCGTCGAGCTTGTCGCCCTCGCGGATATCGATGGCGCGCCGGACATTGCCCTCGAGGCTGGAATTGAACAGCCCCGAGGGATCGTCCAGCGAGGCGCCCTTGGCGAAGGTCAGCTTGACGACGCTCTTATAGGTTTCGCCCGTGCAGATGATGCCGGCGTGAGACCAAACCGGAACCCCGCGCCACTTCCACTCCTCGATCACCTCGGGGTCGGCCTCCTTGATCAGCGCGCGGACGCGGGCCAGCATGTCCCCGCGCCAGTCGCCGAGCTCCGCGATCCGCTGATCGATCAACTGCGAGACAGGAGCTCCGGGCTTCTCGGGCTTCGGTTTGGAGATGCCTTCGGCAGGCGTTGATTTCTTCATGGCTCGCGCTCGCAGATCGATTGAGGAGGGCGCGTACGCCCCGATCGTGGCCGATTGCCGGCGCTCAGACGGATGCCGGCACGCCGCGCGCATCGCGCCCCGGCGTGGTGATCCAGAGGAAACCGAGCACCGCCATCGAAAGCAGCCCACCGCTCGCGATGACGCGCATGGCAATCGGCGACGAGAACGTACCGAAAAGTTGCCCCGCGATGTAGTGGCCGAGCATCGCCGAGCCGATGAACATGGAAAGCACGCCGGTCGCGCGTCCGCGATGCTCGGGCGGCGCGCTGATGTGCACCAGCGCGTACTGCGTCGCCGAGAACGCCGCGGCGCACATGCCCATCAGGAGCAGCGACGGAATGGCGGCGGCGACCGTCAGGTGGAACGACAGCGCCATCACGATGGTCAACAGCGCCACCGTGCCCAGGTAGTAGAAGCGAAAGAACGTCCGTTCGGTGCCGAGGACACCCACCAGAATAGCGCCGACGGTGCCGCCGATGCCTTCGAGCGACGACATCGCCCCCACAAGATACGGCTGCAGCAGAAAGTCTTTCTGCGAGATCACCGGGACCATGGTCAGGAAGGGGAACGAGCACAGGTTGTGCACCAGCGTCACACCCATGATGATCGCGAAGCGACGATTGAAGATGAGGCCGCTCGGAATCGAGAACGCCGCGCGCCATCCCTGAGCGCTGGATTGCACGCGCGGGGCGGCATCGGCCGGCGTCAATCGCAGGGCCATCTCGACGCAGGTCAGATAGGAGAGCGCGATCAATCCGTAGATGCCGGCGATACCGAGCAACTGGTAGGTGGCGCCGCCGATGAACGGCCCGATCGCCCGGGTCGCGAAGTTCGTCGCGTTGTCGAAGCCGAGCGCCGTCGCAATGTTGCCCTCGCCGGCCGCATCGACGACCAGACGCCTCCGCACCGGCATGTCGATGGTCCAGAACACCCCCGAAAGGAAGGTCGCGATCGCCACGGCTGTGTAGGTCGCATGCCCGGTGGCGGTCAGGATCGTCATGGCGATCGTGACGAGCGCCAGCACGAAGGTGGTCGCAATCAGCAACGTGCGCCGATCGTACCGGTCCGCCAGCGCGCCGATGAAAAAGCCGAGCAGCACGTAGGGCGCCATGCGAATGACCGCCAGCAGGGCGACGAGGGGCGGAGAGGCGGTCAACTCGTAGGCGTAGATGCCGAGCGCAATGAATTCGAGCCAGCGCGTGATCCCGCTGAGCGCACCCGCAATCCACAGCCGGCGATAGTCGGGGATTCGAAAGAGCTGTCCGGCGGCGCTGAACGGATTGGCACTCACGGGAGCCGCCTTCTCTCAACGCCCGCGGAATCGGGGATCGCGCTTCTCCATGAAGGCGGCGACGCCTTCGGTGCTGTCGTCACCCATGGTGGTCAGCGTGTACTGGTCGAGATCCATGTGGCTGGCGAGGTCGTCGAGCGCACCAGCCAGGCGGTTGACGGTGGCCTTGGTCATCTTGACGGGGATCGGTGGCATCGCGGCGATGCGGTGGGCGAGATCCATGGCGACGTCGAGCGCCTTTCCATCGTCGGCGAGATGCTCCACGAGGCCCCAGGCGAGCGCCTGCGCCGCCTCGATACGCTCGTTGGCGAGGATGACGGCCTGCTTCGTGCGCGCCGGCCCCATGAGCTGCATCATGCGCGGGATCGAACCCCAGCTCATGTTCATGCCGAGAGCAATCTCGGGGATGCGGAAATGCGCCCCCCGCGCCAGCACGCGGAAATCGGTCGAGACCGCCAGCGCCGCGCCGCCGCCGATCGCAAAGCCTTCGATGGCTGTGATCGTCACCTGGTCCATTTCGGCCCAAGCGCGGCACATCAGCGGCCCGACACGATAGGCTTTTCGCTGCTCGCCGAGGCCGAGTGCGACCTTCTCGCGACGCTCCGTGTCCTTCAGGTCGAAGCCCGCGGAGAACGCCTGATCGTTGCCCGTCAACACCACCACCGACGTCTCGAGATCGTCCTCGAACTGCCGTGCCGCCGCCCGGAGCTGGCGCATCGCCTCGGGCGACAGTGCATTCACCCGGTTGCCGCGATCGAAACGCACCAGCGCGACGCGGCCCTCGGGTCCGAGGCCGCGAGTGGTGGTGACAAAACTCGTGCTCATTCTCGTCGGAGTCCTTCGCTTCCAGGCACCGATGCCCCGTTTTCAGGCAACGCTAGCCCGCCAAACCGGCAGTGTGAAGGGTGACGTCGAGAAGAAGATTGACGCCCCATGGTGAGTGCGGGGACCGGAAGCGCCGAACTTATCCCCGTCGAGCGGCACAGCGGTATGCTTCGCAGGCTTGCTTCGACGAAAGGGCGCTGCCGGAGGCGTTCGGCAGTGGAGGCAGGCGCCGCTCCCGAAGAGGGGTATGGGCCAACGTCCTGAAAGGATCGTCCCATCGCCCAGCGCCTTCGGCCTGCCGCTGTCCGGGCGAGAGCCCAGCGCGAGGACCGCCTCCGACGGTCCGCAGCGGGTGGAGAAAGCGAGCGGCGAGACGAGGCGGCGTGCCGCGCTCCCCACCTCTGCCATCGGTTGGCATTGCCGCCTCGTCCCTCTCGCCGTCGTTGTCGGGCAACGACGCCGCGCGCCCGACCAGATGCATAGACAAAACGGCAGGCCTGCGCCCAAGCGGCAACTGAGCAGGCCAAGCGACGGCGCCGGACAAAGACCAGCCGTCAGTGCGACATCGACTTGCCGATCTCCTCGGTCATCTTTTTCGCATCGCCGAGCACCATGATGGTGTTGTCGCGATAAAACACCGAGTTGTCGATGCCGGCGTATCCCGATGCGAGCGAGCGCTTGTTGAAGAGCACGGTGCCGGCCTTCCACACTTGCAGCACCGGCATGCCGAAGATGGGCGAAGACTTGTCTTCCTCAGCCGCAGGATTGACCACGTCGTTGGCGCCGATCACGTAGACCGCATCCGTCTGCGAAAACTCGGAGTTGATGTCCTCGAGTTCGAACACCTCGTCGTAGGGCACGTTGGCCTCGGCCAGCAGGACGTTCATGTGGCCCGGCATGCGCCCCGCAACGGGGTGGATCGCATACTTCACCTCGACCCCCTCGCGCTTGAGCGCGTCGGCCATCTCACGCAACGCGTGCTGGGCCTGGGCGACCGCCATGCCGTAGCCCGGCACGATGATCACTTTCTGAGCGTTCTTGAGGATATAGGCCGCATCCTCGGCGCCGCCGAGCTTGACCGGCTTCTGCTCGCCTCCATCGGCCGCGGGGCCGGCCGTCTCCCCGCCGAAGCCGCCCGCGATGACGGACAGGAAGGCACGGTTCATGCCTTTGCACATGATGTAGGAAAGGATCGCACCCGACGAGCCGACGAGCGCACCGGTGATGATCAGTGCGATGTTGCCGAGCGTGAAGCCGATGCCGGCCGCGGCCCAGCCCGAATACGAATTCAGCATCGACACCACGACCGGCATATCCGCACCGCCGATGGGCACGATGATCAGCACACCAAAGGCCAGCGACAGCACGGTGATCAGCCAGAACAGCCACGGGTTGCCGCCCGAGAGGCAGAACTGCCAGATCAGCACGACGATCGCCAGAAACAGGGCGGCGTTGATCGCGTGCCGCGCCGGGAGGATGATCGGCTTGCCGGACATCCGCCCCGAAAGCTTGGCGAACGCGATCACCGAGCCGGTGAATGTGATGGCGCCGATGGCGACGCCGAGGGACATTTCGAGCAGACTGGCCGCGCGAATGTTGCCGGCGGTGCCGATGCCGAACGCCTCCGGCGCATAGAGCGCGCCCGCCGCCACCGAGACCGCTGCAAGGCCCACGAGCGAGTGAAACGCTGCGACGAGCTCCGGCATCGCCGTCATCGGAATGCGCTTGGCCGTCATTGCGCCGATCGCCGCGCCTGTGCCGATGCCCGCGATGATCAGCACCCACGTCAGCACGCTGCCCGGTGCGCCGAGTTGGAACAGCGTCGTCACGATCGCGATGGTCATGCCGATCATGCCGTACGTGTTGCCGGCACGCGACGTGTCCGGGCTCGACAGGCCCCGCAACGCCAGGATGAAAAGAACGCCCGCCGCGAGGTACAGAATGGCCACGATATCGGGCGAGAGCACGCCGGCGTAGGTATGGGCAGCGTTCATCGGGCTCGGGCTCCGTTACGGGGGCTTCGACCGGCGGTCGCCGGTGGCGGCGCGATCGTCTGGCGCGGGCTCATCGCTTTTCTTTTTTCCGGTACATCGCCAGCATGCGCTGCGTGACCAGGAACCCGCCGAAGATGTTGATCGACGCCATCACCAGCGCCAGGAACCCGAACAGCTTGGCCAGCCACGATCCCGCCGAGACGAGCGCCACGCCGGTTGCGAGCAGGGCGCCGACGACGATCACGGACGAGATAGCGTTGGTGACGCTCATCAGCGGGGTGTGGAGCGCCGGCGTCACCGACCACACAACGTAGTAGCCAACAAAGATCGCGATCGCGAAAACCATGAGCTCGTAGACGAAGGGCGACACTTCGCCGCCCGAGACGGCGGCTGCGGCCGGGGAGGCGAACATCGCCAGCGCGCCACCGACGGCAACCGAACGCAGGCCCCGTGCGGGTGGCCGCCTCCGGGTCGCAACAACCGGCGACGGGGAGCGGTGCTGGATCGCGGCGGTGCACATTTCTCAGGCTCCCTTGGGCGCGAGGCTCGGATGGACGATCTGCCCGCCCTTGGCCACGAGCGTGCCCTTGACGACCTCGTCATCCCAGTCGACGGCGAACGCCTTGGTCTTCTTGTCGAACATCGTGTCCAGGAAGTTCATGAGGTTCTTGGCGTAAAGCGACGTCGCGTTCACGGCGACCGTACCGGCGAGATTGAGTGGTCCCCAGACTTTGACGCCATGCACGTCGACCACCTCGCCGGGCCGGGTCAGCTCGCAATTGCCCCCTCGCTCGGCCGCCAGATCGACCAGCACCGCGCCGGGCTTCATCGAGGCCACCATCTCGGCCGTGATCAGCTTGGGCGCCGGCCGCCCCGGAATGAGCGCCGTCGTAATGACGAGATCCTGTAATTTGATATGCGCTGCGACCAAGTCCTTCTGCTTGGCCTGATAGGCCTCGGACATCGGCTTGGCGTAGCCCGCCGCCGTCTGCGCCTCGCGAAACTCGTCGTCCTCGACGGCAATGAACTTTGCGCCGAGCGAGGCCACCTGCTCCTTCGTGGCCGGGCGGACATCGGTCGCCGACACGATCCCGCCCATGCGCCTCGCTGTGGCGATGGCCTGCAGCCCGGCGACGCCGACGCCCATGATGAACACCTTCGATGCGGGCACCGTACCGGCCGCCGTCATCATCATCGGCATCGCCTGATGCAACATCGAGGCGCCGTCGACCACGGCCTTGTAGCCGGCGAGATTGGACTGGCTCGACAACACATCCATGGACTGCGCACGCGTGATACGCGGCATGAACTCCATGGCGAAGAGCGACGCACCCGTTGCCGCTAACGCTTCGAGGCCGGGTCGCTCGTCGAACGGGGACAGGATGGCGATAACGAGCGCACCCGGCTTAATCCCCGCCAGTTCCTCCGCGGCCGGGCGACGAACCTTGAGCAGAATGTCGGCGCCGCCAATGGCCTCCGCGACACTCGGCACGATCGCGGCGCCCGCGGCTTTCAACGCGTCGTCCGAAAGACCCGACGCCTCGCCGGTGCCCGCGACGACCCGCACGTCCACGCCGAGCCCAACCAGTTTCTTGATCGTTTCGGGCGAAATGGCTGCGCGCGTTTCACCGGATGCTTCGGGCGTGACGGCTACCGTCACCATATCGAACTCTCCTCATGAATTGCGCGCTGGCGCCGGACGGCGCGAACAGGCCCCGACAGTCCGAAATCCGAGTCTTGTCGATTGGAGGGGATGAGCCGCCGAGACACAGGGCCGGCCAGTGCCGCCAGCCTAGACGAGGAAAAACAGCATGCCGAGAAGGATGAGCGCGCAGAGCACCACCAGCACGACCGTCGCGCGCAGAAACCCGTCATAGGTGCGCAGGTGTTCCTTGTAGTCCATGGCCGGATGGCCCCCGGACGTGTCGACCGACATCTCTCCCTCCCGCTGCTGACTGAGCGCCGTAAGGAAGTCTGCTAGCGCAGAGCGCCTCAAGCTTCAAGACAATGCGCAGCATTCGGCAGATCGCCGCAGGCCGCGTTTCGGCCGAAAAGAGGATAAGCCCGGCGATATCCCCCACGCGGACGGCTCAGTCGAGCGCCTCGGCAAGCCCGGTCACGAGGCGATCGACGTCCTCCTCGTCGTTATAGACGTGAGGCGAAATACGCAAACGGCCAATGCGCGGCGCCACATGGACGTTGCGGGCGGCCAACCTCTGCGCCAGTCCATCCGGCATGCCGCCGGGAAAGCCGAGGCAGATGAGTTGCGGGGCCCTGAACCGCTCATCGGAGATGGCCACTCTGTTTCCCAGCACGGCGACCTTTTCGCCAATCGCCTTCGTGAGATAGGCGAGCCGCGCCTCTACCGCGTCCCGGCCGAGCCGGCTCACCGTCTCGATACCGACCGCCGCCATCTCCATCGAAACGAAGTGGTCCCGCTCGCCCATATCGAAACGCCGCGCGTTGTCGAGATAGCGCGTATCCGCGAAGTAAACCGGCCGTTCGGCATTGACGCCGCGGCGCCCGAGCGACGGCTGCTCGAGGGGGATCCCCTCCTGGTGCCGTTTCGCGACGTAGAGGAAGGCCCGGCCATAAGGCCCGAGCAGCCACTTGTAGGTCGGAAACACCATGAAGTCCGGATCGAGGCGCTTGACATCGAGATCGTTGATACCGGCGCCGTGGGTTGCATCGACCAGCAACGCGGCACCCTGCCTGCGCACGGCCGGCGCCACCCGGTCCATGTCGATGATGCCGCCATCCGACCAATGAACGGAGGAGATCGAAACCACCGCGAGCGGCGGCGCGGAGGCCCTGTCCACCGCCTCGAGCACGGCGCTGGTCCAGTCGCCGTTCGCCGGCCGCCGGATCGTCTCGAGCGTGAAGCCCTGCTCGCCGGCCCGGCTCATCCATTCGAGCACCGGTGCCGTATGGTCGTCTTCGAGCACGAGAACACGCGTGCCCTTGGCGACTTTGAGGACTTTGGCCGCACTCGAAACGCCGTAGCCGACCGAGGGGATCAACGCGATATCGCCTGGATCGGCGTTGATCACGGCAGCGGCTGCCGCACGCGCCCGCTCGTTCATGGTGGTCGCCAGATCGGGGGCCAGCAACCACGGTTGCGCCTTCCTTGCGGCACCTCTGACACCCGCCTCGGCCACCAACTTCGGAATGGGGCTCCAGCCCGCTGCGTTGATATAGGCGACGTGGCGGGGGATATCGAACAGCGCGCGCTGCGATGCTAGCATCGTTGCTAGTCCG